>DAOTUU010000001.1:0-55403 GCA_034436555.1 Chloroflexota bacterium
GGCTCGGGGGCAGGACTACCGGGGCACGATCCCGCGCCGGCATGCGGACTGGTTCCCCGCGTCCTTCCACCCCGCCAACCTGGCGGTCATCCGGGAGCACGGCGGGCGCTGGGCGCCGTTCGAGTTCGACCTGTTCTCCGGCCATGACGCGGCATCGCCGGAGCCGGTGCTGGCGTCCCGGATGGTCCACCACGCGGGACAGTCGGACCCCACGGACCCGGGCATCATGCGCTTCCCGTTCATGTGCCCCGGCACCGCGTTCTGGCGCGACTGGCACGCCGCCCGGGATGCCCGTCTGGCCGCGGAGTACGGCGCGGACGCCGTCTATTACGACATCTCGCTCCACAACCTCCTGATGCAGTGTCTCGCGGCGGGGCACGACCACCCCGCCGGCTCGGGGGAGCCGCTGGCGGCGCTGTTCGAGACGATGTACCGCGACACGAGCAGGGCCATGGGCGAGGCGGCCGGCCGGTACGTGCCCATGGGCACCGAGGTCATGACCGAGACGTCCATCGGCCTGTTCGACTTCAGCCAGCACCGCGCGGACGGCGGGCCGTATGCCTCGTTCGAGCCGGTGCCCTTCCGCGACTGGCTGCTGGACGGACGCGCGGAGCGCATCCCGCTGCTGACCTACGTCTTCGGGGAGCGCGCGCCGCTGCGCATGGACGGCTGGGCGAAGCTGTCGCGCGAGGCGGGCGACGCCTGGTACCGGGTGGCCGCGACGGTGCTGCTGGAGGGCGGCCTGCTGGAGATCAACGGCGAGTTCAGCCCGCTGGAGGACGTGGCCGGCTGGACGGAGGACGTGTCCGAGTCGTACGCGGACATCGTGCCCCGAGGCCTGGGCATGGACCCGGCCAAGCTCGCGTTCCTGGGCCAGGTCGCTCGGACGCGGGTGGGCCCCGCCAATCCGTGGCTGGCCCGCGGCCGGATGCTGCCGCCGCCGGCGGTGGATGCCCCCGAGGTGGAGCTCGACTGGTGGGCCTACAACGCGGGCAGGGACCACAGCGTGTACGACACGCGTGGCACGCTCCGCTCGCCCAGCGTCCTGGCCCGCGCCTGGACCCTGGACGGGCGCACCGCCTGGCTCGTCGCCAACATCGCACCCGAGGAGACCGCTGCGCGCATCGACGGGGTCGAGGTGCGCCTGCCGCCGCGCCACATCCGCCTCATCCACCCCTGATCGCCGGCACCCTGAAGGAGCACCTGTCCATGGACCGTCTCGAGACCCTCGTCGGCAGCCCGCTGTCCGGCCTGCCCATGCTCCGCGACAGCACCTCGCGGCGGGCGTCGAGCTGGGACCGCACGGGCGGCAACGACGACCGGCTGCACATCCTGCCCGGCCAGGAGGCGGTCCTCGCGGACATCGCGGGCGCCGGGGTCATCCGTCACATCTGGGTCACGATCGCCTGCGACGAGCCGGACGTCCTGCGCAAGGTCGTGCTCCGGGCCTGGTGGGACGGCGAGGCGGAGCCGTCGATCAACGTGCCCGTGGGTGACTTCTTCGGCGTGGGCCATGCCCAGACCCGCAACTTCGTCGCGCTGCCGCTCCAGATGTCCCCGGAGGACGGCAAGGGGTTCAACTGCTGGTTCCCGATGCCGTTCGCGGCGGGCGCCCGCCTCACCGCGACGAGCGAGTGCTCGGACGCCGAGGTGCTGTTCTACTACTACGTGGACTACGAGGAGCTGGACGCGCTCCCTGAAGGACTGGGCTACTTCCACGCCCAGTGGCGGCGCGAGAACCCCACCGACGGCATCTCCGACGAGGGCGTGGACAACGAGGAGTACGAGTTCAAGGGCGAGAACACCTCGGGCGACGGCAACTACACCATCCTGGACGCGAGCGGCCGGGGCCACTACGTGGGCTGCCACCTGGACATCCACAACCTGCGCCGGACCCGTCGCTGGAACTGGTACGGCGAGGGCGACGACATGATCTTCGTGGACGGCGAGGCCTTCCCGCCCAGCCTCCACGGGACCGGCACCGAGGACTACTTCAACACCTCGTGGTGCCCCACCCAGGAGTACAGCGCGCCGTACCACGGCATCACGATGCCGGGCGGCCCCAACTGGTCGGGCAAGGTCTCGCTGTACCGCTATCACGTGGAGGACCCGGTCCGCTTCCGGAGGTCGATCCGGGTGACCATCGAGCACGGCCATGCCAACAAGCGCATGGACGACGTCTCCAGCACGGCCTACTGGTACCAGGCGGAGCCCCACGCGCCGTTCGGGCTGCTGCCCGTGGAGCAGCGCCTGCCGCGGCCGGACGGCGAGGGATCCGAGGGCGTCCCGGGGCCGTTCGCGCGGCACGCCTGGATGGCCGAGGCGGACATCGAGCCCCCCGCGGGTCCCGGCGAGCCGTGACGCGTACCTTCACCGATCGGCACCGCGTCGTCGCGTTCCCGCTGGGGGGCATCGGGACCGGCAACGTGTCGCTGGGTGCGCGCGGCGACCTGCGCGACTGGGAGCTGGGCGACCGGCCCGCCAAGGGGAATCGCTCGCCCAACACGTTCTTCGCGATCCGGATCCGGGTGGGCGACGGGGCCCCGATCGCGAAGGTCCTGGAGGGGCCCATCTCGCCGCCCCACGACCTGTCGCACGGCTACCACCCCAACACCGCGGCGGGCCTGCCGCGCTTCGCCCGTGCCACGTTCACGGGGGAGTACCCCATCGCCACGGTGGACCTGGAGCACCCGGACGTGCCGCTCGATGTGCGTCTGGAGGCCTTCACGCCGCTCGTGCCGCTCGACCCGGACGATTCGGGCATCCCGGGTGCGGTGCTGACCTGGACGCTCCGCAACCGCGCCCCGGAGCCCGCCGCGATCACCCTCGTCGGCTCCCTCATCAATCCCATCGGCGGGCTCGCCTACGACGGGTTCGGTAATCTCGCGGCGGGCGGCCTGGGCGGCAACCGGACGACCGTGCGGGATGCCGACGGGCTCCGGGGCGTGTTCCTGTCCAGCGACACGGTGGAATCGGGCGACCTGCGAGCCGGCGACCTGACGCTCGCCACGACCCACCCGGACGTGACCATCGCGCCCGCCTGGCTGCGCGGTGCGTGGTACGACTTCCTCCAGGCGTTCTGGGACGACCTGGTGACCGATGGGCTGCTGGAGGACCGGGGCTATCCCATGCCCAGCGAGCCCGGTACCACGGACACGGCGTCCGTGGGCGCCCTCGTGACGCTCGCGCCGGGGGAGTCGCGGGACATCCGGTTCCTGCTCGCGTGGTCCTTCCCCAACCGCACGAACGCGTGGTGGCCCGATCCCGCGAAAGGGCGCATCCGCAACCACTACGCGACGCGCTTCGCGACGTCCTGGGACGCGGCACGCCACCTCGTCGCGGAGATGCCCCGGCTGGAGGGCGCGACACGCCGATTCCGGGACGCCCTGTTCGGAAGCACGCTGCCCGAGGAGGTCCGGGACGCGATCTCCGCCAACATCGTGCCGGTCCGCTCCCAGACCTGCTTCCGCCTGGAGGACGGACGGTTCCACGGCTTCGAGGGCTGCTTCGACGGCGCCGGCAGCTGCGAGGGCACCTGCACCCACGTGTGGAGCTACGCCTACACCGTCTCCGCCCTGTTCCCGTCGCTGGAGCGGGAGGCGCGCCGGATCGAGCTGACGCTCGAGACCGACGAGACCGGCTACATGAGCTTCCGGACCCACCGCACCTTCGGCTCCGAGTTCCGCTGGCCGTGGGGCGACCAGCGACCGGAGGCGGCCATCGACGGGCAGATGGGCACGGTGCTCCGGGCCTGGCGGGAATGGCGCGGGTCGGGCGACCGCGCCTGGTTGGAGCCGCTGTGGCCGGGCATCGTGCGTGCCATGCGCTACGCCGCCGAGCACTGGGACACCGACGGCGACGGGGTCCCGGACGGCCGTCAGCACAACACCTACGACATCGAGTTCCACGGGCCCAACCCGCTCTCGGCGATCTTCTACCTCGCGGGCCTGCGGGCGCTCGAGGAGCTGGCGCGGGTGATGGGCGACGACGCGGTCGCCGCCGACGCGCACGCGCGGTTCCAGCGGGCCAGCGCGCGCACCGACGCGCTGCTGTGGGACGGGGAGTACTACGTCCAGCGGCTGGACGACGTGGACGCGCACACGTACCAGCACGGCCTGGGCTGCCTCTCGGACCAGCTCCTGGGCCAGCTCCACGCGCGGCTGCTGGGCCTGGGTGACCTGCTGCCGCCCGACCACGTCCGGTCCGCGATCGCGGCGGTCTTCCGGCACAACCTGCGGCGCGACTTCCGCGATCACGTCAACGCCCAGCGGACGTACGTCCTCAACGACGAGTCCGGCCTGGTCCTGTGCAGCTGGCCCAAGGGCGGTCGGCCGCGGCTGCCCTTCGTCTACTCGGACGAGGTGTGGACCGGCATCGAGTACCAGGTGGCCGCGCATCTCATCTTCGAGGGGTTCGTGGACGAGGGGCTGGAGGTGGTCCAGGCGGTCCATGCGCGCCACGACGGGCACCGCCGGAACCCGTGGGACGAGGTGGAGTGCGGCCACCACTACGTCCGGAGCATGGCCAGCTGGGCGCTCCTGCTCGCGCTGAGCGGCTGGCGCTCGGATGCCGCCACGGGCGTGGTGCGGGTGGGCCCGCGCTGGTCCGCGGAGCGCTTCCGCTCGCTGTTCAGCGCCGGCACGGCATGGGGCACGGTGTCCGTGGACCGGGATGGTGACCGCACGACCGTGGGCCTGGCCGTGGAGGGCGGGACGCTCGCGGTCCAGGAGGTCCACCTCGATCGGACGGCGGTGGGAGGGCGACCGGCGACGCCGGCCCGGGCGACCGTCTCCCTGGACGGGCGACCCCTCGACGCGACCCTGACACCCGGGGACGGGCACGTGCGGGTGGTGCTCCGCGAACGACAGCAGCTTGGTGCCGGCCGCCACCTGGTGGTCGGCGTGGACGGGATCTGAGGAGGTACGGCGATGGGCGTGGGGATCGGCCGCGAGGTGATGCTCGTGGCGAGCGGCGATCTGCGGGAGACCGCGAATCGGATCTGCTGGCCGGTGCAGGCGGAGCTGGAGTCTCGGCTCACCGAGGCATTCGCGCGCCACGGGGTGCGCGTGACGCGCGCGCATCCGGTGGACTCGCGGACGGGCCACGGGTTCATCTCCAGCCAGCGCATGGGCATGGAGGTGTTTCGGTCCATCCCTCGGGACGTGCCGCTGGTCGTGGCCGAGGCGGTCTGGCAGTACAGCCACCACGTGCTGCCGGGCCTGCGCCGCCACGCGGGACCCATCCTGACGGCCGCCAACTGGATGGGCGCCTGGCCCGGTCTCGTGGGGATGCTCAACCTCAACGCCTCGCTGACGAAGATGGGCAAGCCCTACAGCTCCATCTGGAGCGAGGACATGACCGATGCCTTCGCGGATCGCGCGATCGCGTCATGGCTGGAGAGCGGCCACATCGAGCACGACACGTCCCACGTGCGGGACCTGGACCCGGCGGCCCTGGCGGATGACGCCGCGGCGACCGGGCGGCGGCTGGCCGGTGAGCTGGCGGACAGCATGGCGATCCTGGGCGTGTTCGACGAAGGCTGCATGGGCATGTACAACGCGATCATCGACGACGAGCACCTCAATCCCTCGGGGATGTTCAAGGAGCGGCTCAGCCAGTCGGGGCTGTATGCCGAGATGCGCCTCGTGTCCACCCAGGAGGCGACCACGGCGTACCGCTGGCTGCGCGACCGGGGCATGACCTTCCGGTTCGGGCCCGATGGCGCCACGGACCTGACCGAGGACCAGGTGCTGGACCAGATGCGGCTGTACATCGCCGCGGTGCGCATCGCGGACCGGTTCGGCTGCGACGCGATCGGCATCCAGTACCAGCAGGGACTCAAGGACCTGGCGCCCGCGTCGGATCTGGCGGAGGGGCTGCTGAACGACGCCGACCGGCCCCCGGTGCGGCATGCGGAGACCGGCGCCGAGCTCTATGCCGGCCGGCCGCTGCCGCACTTCAACGAGGTGGACGAGGGCAGCGCGGTGGACGCGCTGGTGACCAACCGCGTCTGGACGGCGCTGGGGCTGGACCCCGCGACCACGCTCCACGACGTGCGCTGGGGCGACCCGTACGGCGACGACTACGTGTGGGTGTTCGAGATCTCCGGAGCGGTGCCGCCGGCGCACCTGGAGGGCGGCTACGCGGGCGCCGTGAGCGAGCGCCAGCCGCCGGTCTACTTCGGGCTGGGCGGTGGCACCATCAAGGGGGTGAGCCGGCCCGGCGAGATCGTGTGGAGCCGCGTGTTCCTGATGGACGGGACGCTCCACGCCGATCTGGGCCGGGGAACCGCGGTGACGCTGCCCCAGGCCGAGACCGAGCGGCGCTGGGAGTCGACCACCCCGCAGTGGCCGATGATGCACGCGGTGCTGCACGGTGTCAGCCGGGACCAGATGATGGCGCGCCACAAGGCGAACCACATCCAGGTGGCCTACGGGCGGGACGCCGCGTCCGCGGATGCGGCGCTGCGCACGAAGGCGGCCATGTTCCACGCGATGGGCCTCGCGGTCCACCTGTGCGGCGACGCCTGGGAGGCATAGCCCCACTCGACGCCCCGCGACCGCGGGTTCCCAGAGCAGCCCGCCGCAATTCCCCCGACCGTGCCGAGCGGTCGCGCCCGCTTCCGTTTCAGTCGAACAGTGCCAGCCGAAGGCCGGGGATGTCCCCGAAGTCGGCGGTGCTCAGCGTCCACAGCCGCGCCTCTCGGGTGATCGCATGGGCGGCGATCGCCAGGTCCACCTCGCGGCCTCTCGGGCGCGCCACGAGCCCATAGAGCCGCGCGGCCACGGTCGCCTGCTCGGCTTCGAACGGATGCGCCGTCTCGCTCGGCAGCAGCGCCTCCTGCGCGGCCCGCTCCGCGGGCGGTCTCGGCCCGCGCCACCACTCGTAGAGCACGAGCGTGGGCAGCGCCAGCCGTTCGCCAGCGTGGATGATCGACCAGAGGCGCGGCGCGGAGCGGCGAGGTCCGGTGAGGCTGTCGAGCAGCGCGGACTGTCGATGATGATCACGCCCGGGTGCCGCGACCGCCGGCGCGTCTGGACCGCCGCACCTCCGCGATCTCCGCGTCCACCTCGCCGACCGGACGCACCGGGACGGCCGCGACCAACTCGTCGAAGACCGCGAGCAACCGCCGTCGCTCGGCCTCGGGGAGCCGCCCGACCCGCTCCGCGTAGTCGAGGATCGCCTCCCGCACCACGGCGCTCTTGGGTCTGCGCAGCGCGGACGCCGTCTCTTCCAGTCGAGATGCCGTGATCGCATCCAGGCTGAAGGTCATCTTCACGGATGCCATTACGGCGCCATACTGCCATGCTGCCAGCGAGGCTGCGAGCACCTCCAGCGGACTCTACCGGCGGAGGATCTCCGCGGTCACCTGGTCGGCGAGGCCGGCGTAGGCGGTCATCCCGGGCGGGCGCTTCGCGACCACCACCTCGGTGGGCGCGGTGAGGATCCTCATCCGCCCCTCCTCGACGAGCATCCGGTCCACGCCCCCCAGCTCACCCGCGAACGTGGTCCACGTGGGCACGCCCAGCAGCGCCGCCTCCCGGTTCATCGTGCCGCCCGCGCTGACCACGAGGTCCGCGGCGAACACCAGCGACGGGCCGTCCACGGGCTTCGCGGGGATGAGCACGCCGCGCGCACCCGTGAACTCCGTCGCCTGCTCCGGGGTCCGGGGAAGCAGCACGATCTGGGCATCGGTGCCCTGGAGGTGCTCCAGCGCGTCCGCGAACAGCGTGTTCTCGAGATGTCGGTGGTAGAGCGACATCGTTGCCGGGGGTCGGAGCACCGCGATGGGTCGGGCGGGGTCCAGGCCCAGCTGGTCGATCACCGTCAGGTCGGGCGCGAAGTCGGCCAGGGTCACCTGCTCCTTGATGCCCGGGTAGGGCCGGTAGCGGTTCCGCTTCAAGCCCAGGTCGGCGAGCTTCTCGAAGGGGATGACCGCGGGCACCATCACCTTGTCCGCGAGGCGGAAGTTGATCCGGTGCATCCCGGTCGCGCCCTCGAAGTCGTGGATCACCGTGGAGTGGATGCGCAGCAGCGTCGCTGCGACCGCGAGGTCGTTGGAGCCGTGCGACACCGCGATCGTGGCGCCCTTGCCCACGCCGAACCGGGCGAGCGCCGCGGATCGCCGCGCCAGGCCCAGCATCTTCCCGGCGAGTCCCGCCCCGCCATGCCGCCCGATGACCGTGTGCGGGATGCCGTACAGCTCCAGCAGCCCCAGCGTCTGGGCGAAGTCCCGCGCGGTGACGATCACCGGGACCCCCGCGTCGTCCAGGCGGCGCAGGATGGGCCGGAAGAACAGGACGTGGGGCGAGTTGGTGAGGTCGATCCACACCAGGGGACGCTTCATGGGGTGCGGTCTGCGAGCGGCGTCAGAGGACGTCCACGTTCGCGGGCACGCTGCCCGCCGGTCCGCCACCGAGCGAGGCGCGGACCGCATTCCGGAGATCCACGACGAGCTTCGCCCCGGCCACCACGGGCCCCAGGTCCACCGCCCGGTGCGCCGTGGCGATGACCACGCAGTCGGTCGCCGCGATCCGCTCCGGCGTCAGCGGCACGGACTCCATCTCCAGCCCGTCGACGCGGGCCACGTGCGGGTCGTGGTACGCCACGTCCGCGCCATCCCTCCGCAGCAGCTCCGCCAGCCTGAGGCTGGGGCTCTCCCGCAGGTCGCCCACGTTCGCCTTGTAGGCCATGCCCAGGAGCAGGATCCGGGCGCCCCTCACGGCGCGTCCCTGCTCGTTGAGCGCCCGCGCGATGCGGGCCACCGCGTAGTACGGCATGTTCGTGTTGATGCGGCCCGCCAGCTCCACGAACTCGGTGTTCATGTCGAACGCCTTGGCGCGCCACGTGAGATAGAACGGGTCGACCGGGATGCAGTGGCCGCCCAGGCCGGGACCCGGCCAGAAGGGCATGAAGCCGAAGGGCTTGGTGGAGGCCGCGTCGAGCGTCTCCCAGATGTCGATGTCCATGCGGTCGGCGAGCATCGCCAGCTCGTTGACGAGCGCGATGTTCACCGCCCGGAACGTGTTCTCCACGATCTTGGACAGCTCCGCGCTCTCGGGGCTGGAGACCACGTGGACCGTGTCGCAGACCTGCGCGTAGAGCGCCCGGGCGCGCTCGGTGCAGGCGGGCGTCATGCCACCCACGACCTTGGGCGTGTTCCGGATGCCGTACCTGGGGTTGCCGGGGTCCACCCGCTCCGGCGAGAACGCCAGGTACACGTCCTCGCCCACCCGCCGGCCCCTGCGCTCCAGGATGGGCGCGACGACCTCGCGGGTGGTGCCCGGGTAGGTGGTGCTCTCCAGCACCAGCAGCGCGCCCGGCGCCAGGTGGGCCGCCGCGGTCTCCGTCCCGGCGAGCACGTACGAGAGATCGGGGTTGCGATGCTCGTCGAGGGGCGTCGGGAGGCAGATGATGGTCGCGTCCCGGTCATCGAGCGCGGCGGCGTCCGCGGTCGCCCGGAACCGTCCGGTCGCGGTGGCCTCCGCCAGCTCCGCGTCCGAGATGTCCTCGATGTAGCTCCGCCCGGCGGCGATCGCCTCGCTCTTTCGGGGGTCGGTGTCCACGCCCACCACGTGGGCGCCGGCCCGGGCGAACTCGACGGCCAGGGGCAGGCCGACATAGCCCAGGCCGATGATCCCAACGCGTGTCATCGACCGCCGACTCTAGCACCGATGCGCGGCCGGCCGGTCCCGGGCATCGTGGATGACGCACCCTTGTGGGACCGATCCGACACGGAGACTCAGCTGCATGAACCACCCACCCGACGTGCGCCTCGCGCCCCTGACCATCGCGGCGGACCTGCGCGTCCGACCCTGGGCCGGCCAGCGGCTGGCGCCGGCGGATCGACACATCGGGGAGGCCTGGCTTGCCGGACCGTGGTCCACGGTGGCGACCGGGCCATTCGCGGGGTGCTCGCTGGACGACCTGGCGCGGGAGCTGGGCGGCGACCTGGTCGGATCGCGCGGCCTGGTCCATGGGCGGGGCGGCTTCCCGGTGCTCGTGAAGCTCATCGACGCGGCGGAATGGCTGAGCGTCCAGGTCCACCCCGACGACGCGCAGGCGGCGGAGCTGGAGGGGATGCCGGGAATCGGCAAGGCGGAGGCCTGGCTGGTCCTGGATGCCGCGCCGGGCACCGAGCTGCTGCTGGGGGCGCGGCCGGATGTCCGGGGCGCCGACCTCATCGCGGCACTGGGCTCCGCCGACCTGCCCGACCTGCTCCAGCGAATCCCCGTCCGGCCGGGCGACTGCCTGGACGTCCCCGCGGGCACGATCCATGCGATCGGACCGGGTGCGTTCGTGTACGAGATCCAGCAGCCCAGCGACATCACCTATCGCGTGTGGGACTGGGGTCGCACGGACCGCACGATCCATGTGGAGCAGACGCGCCGGGTCGCCCGGCCAGACGCGCGAGGCGCGGTCAAGCACGTGGCGGCCGAGGCGCAGCTGGCGGTGGTCGCCGCCTCGCCGCACTTCACGGCGCGCCAGGTGGTGCTGGGGGACGGCGTGGTGGGATGCGCGACCGACGGTCGATCGCCCCATGTGGTGACTGTCCTCGACGGCATCGCCGAGATGCGCACGACCCACGGGGCCATGCCCATCGGGGCATGGGAGACGGTCGTGCTGCCTGCGGCCGCGGGTGACTACGTCCTGGATGGTCCGACCGGCGCGCGCGCGGTGGTCGCGGAGGTGCCCTGAGCGTCGGCGTCGGACCTGTCCGGGGCGCGCCCTCGGGGAGGACTCCGGGGTGGCGTCGATCGCGTCATCCGCAGCGTGCGGCACTGTCTGTGGCGCCGTGGCATCCTCGCGGAGATGTCCGATCAGTCCGCACCGACCCCCGCCGCGCCCCCGGCCCCCGCCGCGCCCCCGGCCCCCGAGCCCGCCCCGGCGCCCGTCGTCCACATCGTCGGAGCGCGCCCCAACTTCATCAAGTGCGCCCCCGTCATGCGCGCGATGGTCACTGCCGGCATCCCGCAGCGCCTCGTCCACACCGGCCAGCACTACGACGCGCGCATGTCGGACGTGTTCTTCTCCGACCTGGACCTGCCGGCGCCGGACGTCTCGCTGGGGGTGGGCAGCGGCTCGCACGCGGGCCAGACCGCGTCGCTCCTGACCGCCCTCGAGGGGGCGCTCGTGACGCCCGATCCGGCGGATCGACCCGCGCTCGTGATGGTCTACGGTGACGTGAACTCCACGCTCGCCGCGGCGCTCGTGTGCAGCAAGGCGGGCATCCCCATGGCGCACGTCGAGGCCGGCCTGCGCTCCTTCGACATGACCATGCCCGAGGAGGTCAACCGCCGCGTCACGGACATCCTGTCCACGCTGCTGTTCGTGACCAGCCCCGAGGCCCTGGACAACCTCGCCCGCGAGGGCGTGGACCTGGAGCGCTGCCACTTCGTGGGCAACCCCATGATCGACACGCTGCTGGCGCACCTCGACCGCCTTCGCCCCGAACCTGTGCGCGCCCGCCTGGACCTGGCCGCGCCGTACGCGGTCGCGACGCTCCACCGGCCCGCCAACGTGGACACGGTGGAGGCCGCGTCGCGCCTGGTCGCCGCACTCCACGAGCTCGCGGCGCGGCTGCCCATCGTGCTGCCGCTCCACCCGCGCGGTCGCGCGACCCTCACGGCGGCCGGCCTCGCGCAGGTGCCCGGGCTGCGCGTGGTGGAGCCGATGGGCTACCTGGAGTTCCTGTCGCTCGTGCGCGGCGCCGCCGTGGTCGTCACCGACAGCGGCGGCATCCAGGAGGAGACCACGATCCTGGGAATCCCCTGCCTGACCCTCCGTCCCAACACGGAACGGCCCATCACGGTCACCCATGGCACGAACCGGCTGGTGGAGCCGGACCGCCTGGGGTCGGCGGTGGACGCCGCGCTCGCAGGCGGGCTGGCACGCCCGGGGGACGGGCCGCCGCTGTGGGACGGTCGTACCGGCGAGCGGATCGCGGCGCTGGTGGCCGACTGGCTGGCGGCGCGCGCGTGAGCGAGGTCGGCGGCCGGCGCCCGCTGCGGGTGCTGTCGATGCCCGACTATCGCCGGGACAATCCCTACCAGCGCCTGCTGGCCGACGCGCTGGCGGGGCAGGGGGTCGAGTCGGTCGGTGGCAGGCCGGGCCGTCGCCAGCCGTTCCCCATCCTCCTGGCCTGGCTGCGGGCGGGTAGGCCGGGCGTGCTCCATCTCCATTGGACGCACGAATACCTGAAGGGCCGCGATGGCCCGACGCGCCTGAACCGTCTGCGGCTCCTGGGCCAGCTGCGGCTGCTGCGGCGTCTGGGCGTGCGCCTGGTCTGGACGATGCACAACCTGGGCGGTCACGATGGCGGTGCGAGCACGGCGGAGGCGGCGGTCCATCGAGCGGTCATCGAGCTGGCGGACGCGGTGATCTGCCACTGCTCGGCGGCCCGCGATGCCGCGATCGCGGCGTACCACCTGGATGTCTCGCGGGCCGCGAAGCTCGCCGTGATCGCGCATGGCAGCTACATCGGGGCCTATCCGGACCTGGTCACGACGGCCCAGGCGCGGGACCGACTCGGGCTGTCGGATGCAGGTCCGGTGCTGCTGTTCCTGGGCGCAGTGCGCGGCTACAAGGGCACCGACGCGCTGGTGGCCGCGTTCCGCGCCATCGACGCGCCCTCCGCGCGGCTGCTCATCGCGGGCCGGACGCGCGGCGAGGGCATCGAGGCGCGCCTGACTGCCGCGGCCTCCGCAGACCCGCGGATCGTGCTGGCGCTGCGCTTCATCCCCGATGACGAGCTCCAGGTCTGGCTGCGCGCCGCGGACGCCGTGGTGCTGCCGTTCCGGGACATCCTGACGTCCGGCAGCGCGATCCTGGCGCTCAGCTTCGGGCGGCCGGTCGTGGCGCCGGCGCTGGGCTGCCTGCCGGAGACCGTGCCGCATGACGCGGGCGTGCTGTATGACCCCGACGCTCCGGATGCGCTTGCGGGCGCCATCCGCCGGACCCTGGCGGGCGACCTGCGGGCGATGGGTGTCGCGGCCCGCGCCCGCGCCGAGGCGCTCGACTGGAGTCCGATCGCCGAGGCGACCGCGACGCTGTACCGGGGGTAGAGTCGGGCCAGGGACGGGCCAGGGACGGGCCAGGAACGGGCCACCCCGGGCCCCGCCACACCACGGCCCCCGCCCGGCCATGCCCCGACCGGCATGGTCGGACCGCCCTTGGCTGCCGCCCCGCCGCGGATCCCGGCCCCGGGCCCCGCCCGGCCATGCCCCGACCGGCATGGTCGAACCGCCCTTGGCTGCCGCCCCGCCGCACCACGGCCCCCGGCCCCCGGCCCACGGCCCCCGGCCCCCGGCCCCCGGCCCCAGGCCCCAGCTCAGCCTCCCGACCGCGTCCGCTCCTTGTGGCCGCGCATCGACCCCGCCGCGATCTCCCCCGCGTGCATCTTGCGGATCTCCTCCTGGCGTTGCCGCTTGCGCTCCGCGGAGCGCTCCAGGTGGAGCGCGACGACCGCCTCAGGGTCGCCGTCCATCATCACCCGGCCCTGCTCCAGCAGGATGGCGCGGGTGCAGAACCCCGTGACCCAGCTCATGTCGTGGGTCACCAGGACCACCGCCTTGGCGGCCCGCAGGATGTCGATGATGCGCTGCCGGCTCTTCTCCCGGAACACCTCGTCGCCGGTCTGGAGCACCTCGTCCAGGAGCAGGATGTCTGGATCCACGGCGGTCGCGATGGAGAACCCCAGCTTCGCGCGCATGCCCGACGAGTACGTCTTGAGCGGCGCATCGATGAACGCCCCGATGTCCGCGAACTCCACGATGTCCGCGGCTCGCGCCTCCATCTCCCTGTGCGGCACGCCCAGCAGCGCCCCCGCCAGCGCGATGTTCTCCCGGCCCGTGAGATCCTGGTCGAACCCGGCCTGGAGGCTCAGCAGCGTGGAGATGTGGCCGTTCGAGGCGACCACCCCCTCCGATGGCTGGATGATCCCCGCGAGCACCAGCAGCAGGGTCGACTTGCCCGCGCCGTTGGGCCCGATGACGCCGACCGACTCTCCCTGGCGCACCTGGAACGTCACATCCTTGAGCGCCCAGAAGGAGCGCTCGCCGCGTCCGCGCTGGGTCAGCCTCGAGAAGGTCTGGCGCATCGTGGTCTTGCGCGTGAACTGGAGGCTGTACTTCACCCCCAGGGAGGCCACGTCGAGCGCGACGCGGTCGCCGACGAGATCCGGCTCGGGCATCGCTCAGAGCACCTTCGCGAAGGCGGGCTCGAGGCGCTTGAAGAACCACGTGCCCAGGAACAACAGCACCAGCGAGACCACGAACAGGACCCCGAGCGCGCCCAGATCCGGCGGCACCGCACCGCTCCAGCCCAGCTTCCCCTCCGGGGTCTCCACGACCACGCCGTAGATCACGTGGCGGTAGGACTGGATGAGGGTGGCGACCGGGTTGTACTGGAGCAGCAGGTAGCCGGTCTCGCCCACGGCCTTCCGGATCTGGTCGCCGCGTCCGGCCGCGGCGTCGAACGTCCACAGGATCGGCGTCATGAAGAACAGCAGCCGCATCAGGTGGCCGATGACGATCCCGACATCTCGATAGAACACCGTGAACGCCGACACGATGAACACGATGCCGAGGGTGAACAGGTACTGGACGACCGCGATGACCGGGATCCACAGCACCTGCACCGTGAGGTGGGCGCCGCTCGCGAGGAGCACCGACAGGCCCAGCACGAGCACCATGCCGAACGCCCAGCTGATGACCTCGCTGGCCGACCCCGCGATGGGCAGCACGATCTTGGGGAACTGGATCTGCTTGATGAGCTTCTCGTTGCGCACGACCGAGCCCACGCCATCGCCGACCGACTGGGTGAACCACTTGAACGGGATGACCGCGGCGAGCAGGAACAGCGCGAAATCGGGCAGGCTTCGCTGGAAGATGACCTCCATCACGAACACGTAGACGGCCATCGCGATGAGCGGGTCGAGCAGCCACCACAGGTTGCCCAGCAGCGTGTCCGTGCCCTTCTTCTTGATGTCCGCGGAGACCAGGTACCGGATGAGCCGGCGCCGGGACATCGTCTCTCGGAAGGCGGTGGTCACCAGGCTGAGCGCACCGGGACGGTGTGCGCTGCTCCGGTAGGAGGCGGGCGCCTCGTTGGTCATCTGCATGCGAAGGGTGACGGTACCACGCTGGCCCGTCATCGCCGCCCTGCCGCGCACGCCGCGGTGGCTCGCGACCGTCCGGCGCCGCCCCGCGTCCCGTCTCGGAGTCGCCCGCGCGACCGGTAACATGGCCACCCATGGACGCCGCCTCCGACCCGGCCGATCGGTCCGCCCGGCCCAGCACGCCGGGGGGCGCGCCGATCTTCGTGGTGGGCGTCCCCCGCTCGGGCACCACCCTGGTCGCCGCGATGCTGGGCGCGCACCCGCGCATCGACTGCGGTCCCGAGACGCGCCTCCTGTCCCAGCTGGAGGAGGCCGACCGCCGGGCCATCCTGGACCCGGCCGCGTGGCCCGGACCGGCCGTGGAGTTCGTGCTCGGACTGCGCCTCCAGCAGACGCCCGTCCATGAGGCGTTCGGCGTCAGCCCGGACGAGGTGCGCGCCCACCTCGCCGGGCGCGACCCGTCAGTGGCGGCGCTGCTCGAGTCCCTCACGGTCACCCGCGCCGCCAAGGACGGCAAGCCGCGCTGGGCGGAGAAGACGCCGCGCCACGTGTTCTCGCTGCCGCTCATCCGGCGGGAGTGGCCCGATGCGCTGGTCATCCGCGTGGTGCGCGATCCGCGGGATGTGGCGCTGTCGCTGTCGCGCGTCCCGTTCGGGCGGCCCTCGGTCGTGGCGAGCGTGATGCAGGTCGCCGCCCAGATGCGCCACGCAGAGGCGCTCGTGGAGCGCGATGCGCGGACCATCACCGTCCGCTTCGAGGACCTCCTGGCGGTCCCGGCCGGCGTCCTACGACGCGTCTGCGCGATCGTCGACGTGCCGTTCGACCCCGCCATGATCGATCGCCGCGACAGCGCCGCCGCGATCGCCGCACCGCATGAGTGGTGGAAGCACAGGGCCCGCGAACCGATCGATCCGTCACGCGCGGGAGGCTGGCGCACCGCGATGTCCGCAGATGAGCAGGCCTTCGCCGCGCTCCAGTTGCGGGAACCCCTGCGCACCCACGGATACCCCGACGCACGCGACCCGGACCGAAGCGTCGCGGTCGTGCCGCTCACCGATCGATTCCCCGGCAACCACGAGGCGCTGCTGCTGGCGCTCGCGGCGCGCGGGACCGCCGTCGCGGACCCCTTTCCGCGGACGCCCGCCGCCCTCGCACGGGCGGACGACATCGTGTTCTGGGGGACGCGCGGCCAGCTGGGCCTGGACGTGGGTCGCAGCGCGGGGGAGCGGACCGTCGGGATCGCCAGGCTGGCCCTCCTGCTCGCCCGCCGCCGCCTCGCCGGGCGACCGGCCACCTGGATCCGGCGCCACACCTCGTGGCCGGAGCGGCCCGCGCATCCCGTCGAGCGGGCGACCGCGCACCTCCTGAGGCTGTTCGGCCGCACCGCCGAGCGACGGGACGTGGGAGCGCGACTGGGCGTGCCCGGTGCCGTCACCGGCACCTCGGACGAGTGACGCGGTAGACTACGGCGCCGCTCCCGGGCCTTCCGGGGGCCATCGCGCGTGCCGCCAGACCCCCGACGCGCGCCATCACCCGCCCCACCTGAGCAGGACATGACCTCCAGCATCAAGAGTCGGCTTCCCGGGCAGACCCCCGCCAACGCTCCTCAGCGCGTGCGTCACGAGGACCCCGAGGCACGCTTCGCGCGGCGCGTGACGCTGCTGTTCGTGGGCCTCATCGTCGCGGTCATCGTGATCGTCGCGCTCGCCTTCGTCTACGACTACTACGTGGGTCACCTCAAGCCGGTGGCCACGGTGGGTGGCGCATCCATCACCCGCGACCAGTGGACCGACCGGGCCCAGGTGGAGTACCAGCGCCTGGTGGAGCAGGAACAGAGCATCCGCGAGCAGATCTCCGCGGGCACCCTGTCCGCCGACGAGGGCAACACCCGCCTCCAGGAGATCGCCAGCGCCAAGACGAACGTCGCGGGCACGTCCATCGAGAACCTCATCGACCTGACGTTCAAGGGCCAGCTCGCGCAGCAGGCGGGTCTGCGCAGCACCGATGGGGACGTGGATGCGGCGATCGTCAAGGAGGCGACCACGCCTGAGGCGCGCGACGTCTCGGTCATCGTGGTGACCCCGGAGAGCACCGGCTCCTCGCCCACGCCGGCGGACCGCCAGGCGGCCTTCCGGGCCATCGGGGACGCGAAGGCGGCACTCGACGCCGGGACCGCGTTCGAGGAGGTCGCCAAGCTCTACAGCACGGATGCGTCCGCGGACGAGGGCGGCAAGCTCGGCTTCATCACGGCGGATTCGACCATGGACCCGGCGTTCGTGGCCACGCTGTTCGCGACGGACGCGGGCGGGGTGACCCCGGTGGTCAAGGGCGAGGACGGCTCCTGGCGCATCGGCCGCGTCGACGAGATCCGAGCGGGCACCATGGACACTGGCTTCGAGCAGGCGATGCGCGACACCGTGGGCTGGGACCGGTTCCGCACGGAGGTCCGCCGCGAGGTGCTGGCCCAGAAGCTGGAGGACAAGGTCGTCGCGGACGCCACCGACGGTGATGTGGAGCAGGCGCACGTCGCGGAGATCGCGCTGGAGGCGGACACCGTCGCGGACCCCGCCGAGGACGAGGGCCGCATCCGCGCCAGCCACATCCTCTATTCGCCCAACGACGATCCGTCCGCGGCGCAGACGCTCGACCCGGACGACCCGGCCTGGGCGGAGGCAGAGGCGGAGGCCCAGCTGGCGGCCGACCAGCTGCGCAAGGTCACCGATCCCGAGCTGCGCGCCAAGGCGTTCGCCACGCGCGCCAGGAGCCAGAGCGACGACACCGCCTCGGGCGCCGAGGGCGGCGACCTGGGCTACTTCACGCGCGACATGATGGTCCCGGAGTTCGCCGACCCCCTGTTCGACGACACCGACCTGGTCGCGGGAGACATCGTGGGTCCTGTCAAGAGCGCGTTCGGCTGGCATGTCATCGAGTTCGTGGACCGGACGCCGGGCGTCCAGGCGCGCCTGGATGCGGTGACCTCTCGGCTGGGCGTCGAGGGTGCCGACTTCGGGGCCGTCGCCAAGGAGCTCTCGGACGGCGCGGAGGCCCCGGCGGGCGGGGACCTGGGCTTCCTCGCCAAGCCCCAGCTGGACGAGGCCGCCTGGACCGCCATCACGGCGCTCACGCCGGGTGCCTGGACCGCGGAGGCGATCCCGCTCGACGACGGCTATCACTTCTACCAGCTCCTGGAGCTCGCGAACCGGCCGCTGGACGTCCAGCAGCGCGCCATCGTCGCCGCCACCGCGTTCGACGACTGGTATGCGCCGCAGAAGGACCAGGCGCTCGCGGACCGGGTGATCACGCGCGACCCGGACATCGTCGACAGCACCCCGCAGGTGGGTGGTTGATGCCGGGTCCCAGCGGACGGGGCGTGTGCGTCTGGTTCACGGGGCTCTCTGGGTCGGGCAAGTCGACCACCGCTGACGCGCTCGTGCCGCTGCTCCGGGCCCGCGGGCGCGAGCTGACGGTGCTGGACGGCGACGTGGTCCGGACACACCTGTCCAAGGGTCTCGGCTTCTCGCGCGAGGACCGCGACACGAACGTCCGGCGCATCGGGTACGTGGCGTCGGAGGTCGTGCGACACGGCGGCATCGCCATCACCGCGGCGGTCAGCCCCTACCGCGCCACGCGTGACGAGGTCCGCGCCATGGTGGGCGGTGACCGGTTCGTGGAGGTGTTCGTGGACACGCCGCTGGAGGTGTGCGAGGCGCGCGACGTGAAGGGCTGGTACGCCAGGGCGCGCGCCGGCGAGGTGGCCGCGTTCACGGGCGTGGATGACCCATACGAGCCGCCGCTGCACCCGGAGCTGCACCTGCTCACCGTGGACACCACCCCGGAGGCGAACGCGCGACTGGTCCTCACCGAGCTGGAGCGCCGGGGCGACATCGCCCCTGCCTGACCGCGCCGTGGACGCGCTCACCGCCGCACTCCGGGTCCCCGGCGTGGACCTCCACGACGGCATCACCATCCTGCCGCTCGATGCGCTGGTCCGGCGTCCGGTGGACCCAGGGACGGCGCTGCTGCTGCTCCCGCCCTCGGGTGCCCCGCCCGATGAGGACGAGGCCGAGCCGCCCGCGTCCGCCTCACCCGACGCCCCGCCCTTCCTGCCGACCGAGCTGCCCGGCCGCCACGGCCACGGCACGGACCCGCTGGCGCTGCTGGCGCGCCTCTACCCGGCCGACCACCCCGTGGTGCCGCTGTCCGGACCGGACGGCGCGCCGGGGCCGGCGATGACCCTGGAGCGGCTCACCCCGGAGATCGCCGCGGCGCACCCACACGTGCTGCCGCGCCTCGCCGCGCGCCGGAACGTCGCCAGCCCATACGGCCTGCCGTGGCTGGTGGCCCGCCTCCGGGCGCCGGGCGGCTGCCCCTGGGACCGGGAGCAGGACCACCGGACGCTGCGGCCGTTCCTGCTGGAGGAGTCGTACGAGGTGTACGACGCCCTTGAAGGCGGATCCACGCCTGATCTCGCCGAGGAGCTGGGCGACCTGCTGCTCCAGATCGTGCTCCATGCGCAGTACGCCGCGGAGGCGGGCGTGTTCGACCTCGCGGACGTGTACGCCGCGGTGACCACGAAGATCATCCGCCGCCACCCCCACGTGTTCGCGGACGCGGAGGCGCACAGCGCCGATGAGGTGCTGCGCAACTGGGAGCAGATCAAGGCGGCGGAGCGAGCGGCAGCCGCCGGCGACACGGCCGCCGGGACCCCAGCCGGGGACACGACCGCCGGGACCCCCGCCGCGGCCACAGCCGCCGGGGCCTCCGTCCCCAGGAAGGTCCGCGACGCATCCATGCCCGCCGCATTCGCCGGGCTCTCGCGCTCGCTCCCCGCGCTCGCGTACGCGGACGAGATGCAGTCGCGGGCGGCGGCGCTGGGCTACGACTGGCCGGACCTGGAAGGGGTCATCGACAAGATCGCGGAGGAGGCGTCGGAGCTGCTTGCGGCGGAGACGCCCGATCATCGCACCGAGGAGTTCGGCGACCTGCTGTTCGTGATGGTCAACCTGGGCCGCAAGCTGGGCATCGACCCGGAGGGCGCGCTGCGCTCGGCCAGCCGCAAGTTCGCGTCGCGCTTCGCGCGGGTCGAGCGCTTCGCCCAGGACCGGGGACTGGAGCTGCGGGCGCTCGGCCTGGATGCCCTGGACGAGCTGTGGCAGGACGCCAAGATCGAGGAGGCGGAGGAGCGCGCATCGGGTGCGTCCACGTCGGAGCGGAGGTTCGGATGAGCATCGGGGGTGGCCTGCGCGTTCGGGCCGATGGACGGACGCCGGGGCAGATGCGGCCGGTGTCGATCGAGCTGGACGTGCAGAAGTGGACGTCGGGGTCCTGCATCATCCGCGTCGGTGGCACGCATGTGCTGTGCGCGGCCACCGTCGAGGACCGCATCCCGCCTCACCTGCGCGGCAAGGGCATCGGCTGGGCGACCGCGGAGTACGCGATGCTGCCCGGCGCCACCTCGGAGCGCAGCCAGCGCGAGTCGGTCAAGGGCAGGCTGGGTGGACGGACCCACGAGATCCAGCGGCTCATCGGTCGGTCGCTGCGCGGCGTGGTGGACACCGCGCTGCTGGGCGAGCGCACCGTGACCGTCGACTGTGACGTGCTCCAGGCGGACGGTGGGACGCGCTGCGCGTCGATCACGGGCGGCTACGTGGCGCTCGCGATCGCGCTCCGACGCGCCGGATACGCCCGCGCCCTGCGGGGCCACGTCGCCGCGGTCAGCGTGGGCATCGTGGGTGAGACGGCCCTCCTGGACCTGGACTACGGCGAGGACTCCACGGCGGAGACCGACTTCAACGTGGTGGCCACCGACGCGGGCACGTACGTGGAGGTCCAGGGGACCGCGGAGGGCAAACCCTTCCATCGATCGGAGATGGATCGGCTGCTGGAACTCGCCGACGGTGGCATCGCACGACTGTTCGAGCTCCAGGCGGAGGCGATCGAGCGCGGCGGACCGGCCGCGCCGCCCGCGCCGAGCGGCAGGCGGTAGCGGGCGCCCTCGTCCGTGCGTCATCTTCCGGCCCGGGCCGACCGGCGACTCCTGGTCGCGACGCGGTCGCGCCACAAGCTCGATGAGCTGCGGGTGCTGCTTCGTCTGCCGGACGTGACGCTCGTGTCGCTCGATGACCTGGGGATCGCGGGCGAGGCCGTGGAGGATGCGCGGACGTTCCGCGGCAACGCGATCCTGAAGGCACGCTTCTATTCCGGCCTGGCGGGCATCCCCACGCTGGCGGACGACTCCGGCATCGAGGTGGACGCACTGGGCGGTGGACCGGGGGTCCTCACGCGCCGCTTCGCGGGTCCCGGCGCGACGGACGCCGACAACAACGCCCGGCTGCTGCGCGAGCTGGGCGACCTGCCGCCCGCTCGACGCGGCGCGCGCTACGTGTGCGTCCTGGCGTACCTGGACCCGGGTGCGGTCCGGGACGGCGAGCGGCCGTGGGTGGTCACGCGCTCGGGGACGTTCCGGGGGCGCGTGGCGCACAGCCTGCGCGGCGACGCCGGGTTCGGCTACGACCCGCTGTTCGAGCCGCGGTGGGAGCCGCCTGGTGGGCGCACGGTGGGCGAGATGACCGCGGACGAGAAGAGCCGGGTGTCGCACCGGGCCCGGGCGGCGATGGCCATGGCGCGCCATCTCAGGACCCAGGGCTGGTAGGCGCCGACCGCCTGTCGCAGTCTCGGATCAGGCCGCAGGGACGCCCCCGCCCGCTCGTGGCCGCGTTCGGGAGCGGACCCGGGTGGGATCCGGACGGTGTCGGACACTGTCGGACGCCATACACTGCGCGCCATGTCCGAGACACCCGAGGAGCGCCTGGCGCGGCTGCGGCGCGAGGTCGAGGCCGTCGGGACGCCGCCGCGCGAGGCGCTCGACACCGGGCCGCCGCCGTCGCGGGCCGCGGACCCCGGGCCGCCGCCGCGGGCCGCGGACCCCGGGCCGCCGCCCGTCCCTGTCCTCGCCGCCACGCCACCGCCCGGCCACTCGCCGGAGCCGCCCCCGCCCTCGGCCCGCCCACCGCGGCCACCGGTGGCTGCCTCGCCCTCCCCGCGTGGTCCGGCCTCGCACCCGTCCGACGCCACGACGCGGGCGGACGACGGATGGAGCATCGCCGATGCGCTCGGTGGGGCATCCCTCGGCCAGTGGGTGGGCGTCGGCCTGCTCGTGGTCGGCGGATACCTCGTCGCGTCCTGGTTCGTGCCGGGCATCGGGTTCCCGGGATCGGTCGCCATGGCGGCGACCGGGCTCGTCCTCCTGTGGCAGCACTTCGGCCATCGCGCCGGTCCGTGGGCGCTCTACGCGGGGATGGTCCTCGCGTACATCGGCGGGCTGCGCGTGCTGGCGGACCTGCTGCCCTTCGACGTCCACGGCGAGACCTCGCTCGGCCTCGGCCTGGCGCTGCTCACGGTCGCCTGGCTGCGCCACACGCAGGCCGGCGGCTGGGGATGGCAGGGCGTCGCGGGCGCGGCGGCGCTCGCATGGGGTCTGCTCCAGCTCGTCCTGGGCCTGCTGCCGGGCAGTCCGGGCCTGCTCGACCTGGTGCTGCCGGTGCTGCTGCTCGCAGGCGGCGGCTGGCTGCTGCTGCGGACCGCGCGCGACCGCGCCTGAATCCGTCGCGCCGGGTGAGACCCGGCGCGATGATGGAACAGCCGAGCCCGGCGGGCCCGCGATGATCAGGCGGTCGGACCGCCCGTGTACATGGGCGTCCCCGGCACGTTGTTCTTGTTCTGGTAGACCTGCGCCCAGTGGGTCAGGTCCAGGAACAGGCCCAGGACGATCCACAGCCAGTCCCAGCCCTGGATGCCGTTGATGCTCCACACGAGCATGTACATGACCGTCGTGAACGGGAGGAAGATGATGCCCAGCAGCGGCATCAGGAAGTCACCCTTCCAGACGACCTGCCAGCGCTCGCTGAAGATCCAGGCCAGGATCAGGAAGAAGCGCGGCGCGACCGCGATACCGACTGCCAGGAGGCAGCCCAACAGAATCATCTCGGTTCCACCCTCCCTACGCCGGGGCCAGCATGAGGCAGGTCGCACCCGGCTGTGCACGATGCTAGCGGCTAGCGTGGGGTCCGGGAAGCCCCCTCGCATCATGCGTTCGAGGGGATACGCGGCTGCTTCGGCGCGTGGTGCCTCCCGCCGCCCCGTCACCGGACCGGTGCACGCGCGCACCGGAATGTGGCCCGCAGGCACCGGTGCTCGTTGACCACGACCATCGCGCGGGCGAAGGATTGGCGCCCTCACGTGCCATCCATCCCGGCAGGCTCCGAGCGCCTGCCGAGCCGGCGCCGCGATCGACGTGACGACGGGTCCTGTCTCGGCTCGCCCCAGGTGTCGCCACATGCGCAGGCTCCTTGTCGTGATCGGTCTCGTCGTCGCGGTCCTCGGGGGACTCGATGGGGCGGCCCTCTCTGCTGAACCCGGCACCGACGCCGTCCCCGTCAGTCCGGCCGTCGCCCCCGCGGCGGACCCGGTGGTCCCGATCGCCAGGGTCAACCGGCCGATCGAGGTGTCCGTTCCGCGGCGTGCGACGGCAGGGCTTCTCACCGCGATCAGGCTCACGGTTCCGCGGCAGGTCGCCGCGCTGGACGGCCGGGTCCTGGTCGATCGGCGCGCGGCGACGCTCATGGGGGTCGCCATCCATGGCCGGGGGACCGCGCTGCGGCCCGTCGCGATCCGCGGCGGTGCCGCGTTCGGTGCCTACGGCCTTCAGGCTCGCGGTCGGGCGACCGTGCTGGACCTGGTGCTGCTGCCCCGCAGGTCAGGTCGCTTCACGGCGCGCGTGCTCGTGGACGCGGTGGCCGGAGCGGATGGAGGGCGTCTGGCGTTCGACCGGGCGTTGCCCGTCGCCCGCATCCAGGTGGGTGGCGGCTCTCGCGCGTTCGCGGCGCCTCCGGCCGCCCAGGCTCCGTCCCCGCTGAGGGATCCGGGACCCACGGGCGAGGCCCTCGTCGACGGGCGGATCAACGGGCGTGACCTGGACGTGGCGCGCGCCGAATGGGAGCGCGCGCGCCTGCGCGGCCCGGTCTGCGGGCCGGAGCCGCGCGGCGATGTCAACGCCGATGGCTGCACGGACATCGTCGACCTCCAGGCGACGCTCGCGGCCAAGGGCCGGCGCCTCGACCTGGCGCCCGAGGCGCGCCGCGCCGCCCGGCTCGCGCCGCGTGCCGCCGTCACGGGCTCCTTCACGTTCACCGTCAGGAGCGTCGCGGACACCGCCGACGCGCTCCGCGGCGACGGCATCTGCGCCGACAGCCAGGGCCGCTGCACGCTCCGCGCCGCGATCGCCGAGGCGGACACGGACCCGGGAGACGACCGCATCGAGTTCGACATCCCGGGGGGAGCCCCGGCGGTCATCCAGCTCGGTGGCCGGCTGCCCCCCATCACCTCCCGAGCGGGCACCCTGACGATCGATGGCTACAGCCAGCCGGGCAGCCGGGTCAACAGCGCCGACTTCGGTTCCAACGCGATCCCGGGCATCGACCTGAGGGGCAACGGTCAGGCGGCCCGGGAGGTCGGCATCTACATCACCAGCGCCGGCAACACCGTGCGCGGCCTGGCCATGGGCAATCTCTACCGGGGCTTCTTCCTCGACGGCGTGAATGCCCACGGCAACCGGATCATCGGCAACTGGATCGGCTTCCGCGGCGACGGGACCAGCTGGCCCTTCGCGGGCTATGGGATCCTGCTCAACACGGGCGCCCACGACAACCAGGTGGGCACCCCGAACCTGGCCGACCGAAACGTCATCGGCAACTGGACGGCGGCGGTGGACTCCTATGGACCCGGAACGGACGCCAACGTGGTGCGCAACAACCTCTTGTGCATCCGTCCGGATGGCGGCACCGCGATCTGCAACATGGGCGTGGACCACAACTTCGGCCCCAAGAACGGGATGGTGGGTGGTGACGACGCGTTCGAGGGGAACGTGATCGGGCCCACCTACAACCAGGGCATCGAGATCTCCCACGGCTGGGATCCGGCCAGGTCGGACACCTCCGGCAGGTGGCAGGTCAACGGCCACCGTGTGACCGGCAACTGGGTCGGCTTCCGGATGGATGGCAGCTACAGCGCGGCGTATCGCTCCGGTCAGCACTTCTCGAACGCCGACAACGGCAACGCCATCAACGTCTACGACGGCACGTACGACAACATCGTGCAGCGCAACTTCGTGGCATCCGTGTACGACGGCATCCAGGTCATGGCGCCCACCACGCAGGGCACCATCGTCCGCGGCAACACCATCGGCGTGTCTCGCACGGGCCAGGCCGCGCCGCTCCAGGGCTGGGGCGTGATCGTCCGCTGGGGCACCCGCCACGACGTCATCTCCAACAACACCATCCGCAACGCGGCGTCCGGCGGCATCGGCCTGGTGGGTCTCAACAACCAGGGCCAGCCGATGAGCCTCGCGTACAACATCCGCCTCTCGCGCAACATCGTGAGCAAGACGGACGGGCCGGCCATCTACCTGGCCACGGACCGCGGCGATCCCTCGACCGGCGCGAACGCGCTCGTCGCCGCGCCGCGCATCACCGACGCCACCACGAGCCAGGTCTCCGGGACGGGCATCGCGGGCGCCACGGTGGAGGTCTATCGCGCCTCGCGTCCCGCGGGGGAGTCGGGCCTGCCGTTGGAGTTCCTGGGGGATGCCGTGGTCGGCGGCGATGGCTCCTGGAGTCTCCCGGTGCCCGCCCTCCAGGACGGGGAACGGGTCACCGCCCTCCAGATCCGGGGTGACGACAACACCTCGGCGCTGTCCGGCAACGCCGCGGTGGGCGGTGTGATCGTGCCGCCCCCCGCGCCCGATCCCGTCGCCCAGGATGACTTCGGGCGCGAGGCCAGCGGCGAGTGGGGCGATGCCGCTTACGGTGGCACCTGGGATCTCTCCGACACCGCATCGGACTACTCCGTGGGTGGCGGCGTGGGCAGCATCAGGACCACCAAGGGCCAGTCGCGCCAGGCGCGCCTGCACGTCAACGCCAGGGACCTCGTCGTCACGGGCACGCTGCGGTTCGATCGGGTGCCGGTCGGCGGCAACGCCTTCGCCTACCTGCTCACGCGCATCAACGGCAGGACCGCCTACCGCGCCAGCATCCGGGTGAGCACGAGCGGGGCCGTGTTCCTCCAGCTCAAGCGCGCCGTCAGCGGCAAGGAGTCGAACATCGGGTCCGAGGTCCCAGTCAGCGGGCTGTCGGCCGCCGGCGGAGTGCCCATCGCGTTCCGGTACCGCATCGAGGGCGACCAGCAGAAGCTGCGGGTGTGGGCCGCGAGCGGGTCGGAGCCCAGCGCCTGGGGCGTCACCGGAACCGACAGCACGAGCGGGCTGACGGAGGGTGGCGGTGTGGGTCTGCTGACCTACCTCGGCAGCTCCGTGACCAACGGGCCGATCACCGTGTCGCTGGACGACTACCAGGCGCTGCTGCCGTAGCCATCGGATCCGGTCCGGGACCGGTATGGGCCGCGGGTAGCCGCGGGGGCCGCGGGTAGCCGCGGGAGCCGCGGGAGCCGCGGCAGCCAGGCGAGCGCGGGCCAGGGGTTCGGATTCGGTGGCCTTCTGGAACTGGGTGTTGGCGCCCGATGCCATGCCGCTCGGGGCATGGTGGACCCGGCTGGCGACCGCCCGGGGCCGCCCGCCCGGGGCCGATCGCCCAAGGCCGCCCGCCCGGGGCCCCTGTCCACGCCAGGTGTGATTTCTCCACGCCAGGTGTGATTCCTCCACCTGTCGTGTGATTTCGACACGTCAGGTGGCGGCGCCGGCCGGGCCGGACACGATCAGGGACGGCTCGCTCGGCGCCCGGCAGCACGGTCCCATCGGTCCGCAGGATGCCCTGGCCGCCGAAGCCGTAGGCTGCCCAACGATCGCCCGAAGCCAGTGCCTGACGTCCTCGAGACCATCGAGTCTCGGGTCGTGCAGGCTGTCCACCGAGGTTGGGTTTCCTGCGCCGCTGTCTGGGATGCGAGCCGTGGCTGGAGGGTCCACGGTCATGCGCCGTATCATCGTGGTTGACGTCGGGGCGTGGCGCAATCGGCAGCGCACGTGCTTTGGGAGCACGAGGTTGTGGGTTCGACTCCCGCCGCCCCGACCACCCCCCAGCGTCAGCTGGAGACGGGCGCGGTCGACATGTCGGCCGGATCTGGCCGCGGCGCATGGCGAGGACGCGCTGGTGGCCCTCCGTGGGCGACATGTCGACCAGCCAGCGGCCCCACGGGGGCCCGCGCCCCGGGTTCGTCCCCGCCATCGCGGCCGGCGGTCGACATGTCGACCACACGCCGCTCGCCCCGTCCGCTACCGACCCAGGAACGCTGCCAGCCCATCGAGCAGCCGGTCCACGTCCGCGTCGTCCGTGTAGGGCGCCACGCCGATGCGCAGCCCGCCCGACGCGTCCAGCCCCAGCCGGCGTGCCGGTTCATACGCATAGAACGACCCCGATGGCGCCAGGACGCCGCGCGCCGCGAGGAACGCGGCGGCAGCGGCCACGGACCGTCCGGGCAGCGTGATGAGCAGCGTGGGCGTCCGCTCGGCCGCCCGCGAGTGGAGCAACACGTCCGGGCCCAGCGCCGCCAGGCCCGCCTCGATCCGCCCGCGCAGCCGCGCCTCGTGCTCGTCGATCGCGTGATAGGACGCCGCCAGTCGCTCGCGCCGCCCGGCCGCCTCGCGCCGCCCGGCCGCCTCGCCCGCCTCGCCCGGCGCGATCTCGGCCAGGAAGTCGATCGCCGCGGTGGCGCCCGCCATCAGCTCGTAGGGCAGCGTGCCCAGCTCGAACCGCTCCGGCACGGCGTTCGTGGATGGTGCCAGCTTGTCCGGCTGGAGCGTCTCCAGCCGCGCCGGATCCGCTCCCAGCACGCCGCAGTGCGGGCCCAGGTACTTGTAGGGCGAGGACACGAACAGGTCCGCGCCCAGCGCCGCGGGGTCGGGCAGGACATGGGCCGCCAGGTGCACCCCGTCCACCCACACGAGCGCCCCCACCGCGTGCGCCCGGTCCGCGATCGCGCGCACCGGCGGTCGGGTCCCCAGCAGGTTGGAGGCGCCGGTGATCGCCACGAGTCGCGTCCGGGCCGTGACGGCGGCCTCCACGGATGCCGCGTCGACCTCGGCCGTGACCGGGTCGATGTCGATCCAGCGCACGGTCGCGCCGCGCGCCTCCGCGGCGATCACCCACGGGCGCACGTTGCAGTCGTGGTCCAGGCGGCTGACGACCACCTCGTCGCCCGGACTCCACGACCGCGCGATCGCGCGTGACACGTCGAACGTCAGCTGGGTGGCGCTCCGGCCGTACACCACGCCGCCCGCCGGCACGCCCAGGAAGTCCGCGTACGCCGCACGGAAGGCGTGGACGGCGTCCTCGGCGCGCTGTTCCGATGCGACGAGCGTGCCCCGGTTGGACAGCGGCCCGGTGATCGTCGCGGCGATCGCCTCGCCCACCGCGAGCGGTGTCTGGGTGCCACCCGGACCGTCGAAGTGGGCGATGCCGGAGCGGAGGGACGGGAACCGGGCGCGCAGGCCCGCGACGTCGTAGGGCATCGGTCGATGATAGGCGTCGAGCCTCCCGCATGGGCGACCGCGGAGGTGACGTGCGTCGACCCAGCCCCACCGTCCGGGACGTGCCCCTGGGAGACCCTGGCTACGGCTCCGTGCCGGCGTGGAGCGTCACCACCGTGCCGGCCGCGACCGTCACATCGGCCCTGGCCAGGACCGGGTCGCCGGTCCGCGGCGACAGCTCCAGCACGTAGCGACCGGGACGCACCCAGACGCGATCGCCGCTCTCGATGGGAGCATCCCAGATCCGGACTCGGGCACCCATGCCGCGCGCCACGTATCGCTCTCCCGCTCCCTGGGGAAGCGCCAGCAGTCCGCCGCGGATCCGGGTCAGACGATCCGACTCGATGGTGGCGCGCACCCGTGACACATCCCCGGTCATCTCGCGCCAGGTGATGTCGCATCGCCCGACCGGCACCTCCGCCACGTTGCTCGCGTCGAACCGCACCGTCACGGGGTCACCCTCGGGGGTCGCATCCGTCACCAGGCCCCGGCAGACCGCGGTCGCGTCGGGCCAGACACCGTCCACCGACTCCAGCTCCAAGAAGCCGGTGAGGCTGACCACGCCCACGTCGTCCAGGATCGTGAACAGCGCACCGGCCAGCTCGTCGGCGTCCTGGGCGCCCAGCAGCAGTCCGCCGCCCTCGTCCGCGATGCACTGGAGGGTGGCCTGCTCGCGCTCCGTGAGCGCGAACCCCACCACGTGCGTGGCGATCGCGCGATCCGACGCGCGCAGCGCGCCGGCCACCGCACATGGGTCGCCGCCGCAGGTCTCCAGCCCGTCGGTCAGCAGCACGACCGCGTTGACGACGCCGTCCCCGGCGGGCGACAGGTCGCGACCCGCGCGACCGAGCGAATACGCGAGCGGCGTCCAGCCCGTCGGCCGCGCCTGGTCGATGGCATCCCGCAGCGCGAGCCGGTCCACGCCCTCGATGGGCACCACCAGGTCCGACGACCGACAGCTCTCGTCGCGGCCGCGGGCCGTGTTGTCGCCGCGGTGGCCGTAGATCCGGAAGCCCACGTTGATGCCCTCGCGGTCGGGGATCGCGGCCACCACCGCCTTCAGCACGCGCTTCGCGATGCGCATCCGGCTCTCGGAGCCGATGAGCTGGGACATCGAGCCCGATGCGTCAAGGATCAGCTCCACGTTGACCGTGGTGGGCTCCGGGCCCCGGGCGGTCGACGGGAGGCTCGACGGGAGCAGGCCGCCACAGGCCAGGACGATGCCGACGACCGACGCCCGGAGCAGGGCATGGATGCGCATCTCAGCTCCTCCCGGAGTCGGTGACGGCGAATGGGCTGGCTGCCGGCGCCGCCGATGCGCCCGGCGAGCCCTCCGGGAACAGGGGTGGCGGACCCGTGGTCAGGTCGGCGCCGAACCACCGGTCGCTGAATCGAGCGAGCTGGCCACCGTCACGCAGGTCCGCGAGGACCGCGTCCACGGCTTCCGCGAGGCTGGTATCCAGGCTGCCCGCAGGCTCGACGATGGCGGCGACCGGCACCAGCGCCAGCGTCCGATCCTCCACCATGACCGCCGCGGAGATGCCCAGGACGGCGTCCAGGGTGGGCCGGCCGTCGACCCAGCCATCCACGACCCCGGCCTCCAGGGCCGTGACGCACTCCTCCGATGTGCCCACCGGCAGTGTCACCACCATCGGCACCGCGACCGGGAGGCCGGCCGGGTCGACCAGTGACGCGGATCCCTCCAGCCATGCCTCCGCCGCCGAACCGTCCACGACGCACATCGTCAGGCCCGACAGATCATCGGGCGCGGGCGCGCGATCGACGGTGACGGCCACGCCCAGCGGGTCCCAGGCGTATGGGTCGGTGGTCAGGAAGACACCCTCGATCGCGGCGATCGCGGGCAGCCGGCCCATCGCGAGATCCCAGTCCGCGAAGGAGCTGCCATCCAGGACCGCCTCGGGCGGCACGCTCGTGAAGACCACGTTCACGCCCAGCTCCCGGGCGATCCGCCGCGCCAGCTGCGCCTCGAACCCGGCGGGCTGACCGGCATCGTTGAGGCGGGACCAGGCGGACCCCTCCGGCACCAGGTTGACGCGCAGGACGCCCGCCGCCTGCACCGCCTCCAGGTGCGACCCCGGGATCGTGGAGGGTTCGGCCGAGGGGACGGCCGTCGGCGCCGCGGTCACGACCGGGCCGGGCGACGGCGTCTCGATCGGGATGGACGTGGGCACGGCCGACGGCATCGGCGACGGAGAAGGTGCGGGTGGTCCGGACGAGACGAGGAGGCGCACCAGGCCGCCCACCTCCACCGACGTCCCTGCCGGCGGCACGCTCCGGATCACCGCACCCGCCGGGACCCGTCGGTGGGGACGCTCCTGGATGCGGCTCACGACGAGGCCGCGCTCGGTCAGCAGGTCGATCGCCGCCGACAGCTCCACGCCCGAGAGGTCGGGCACGACCACGAGCACCGGGCTCGGCGAGGGCGTCGCGGTCGGCGTCGGGCTGGGCGTGACCTCGGGCGTGGGCCGGGGTGTCGGGCTGGGCGTGACCTCGGGCGTCGGCCGGGGCGTCGGGCTGGGGCTGGGCGTGACCTCGGGTGTCGGCCGGGGCGTGACCTCGGGTGTCGGCCGGGGCGTCGGGCGGCGGGTCGGGGCGGGCGTGGCGGTCGGCAGGGGAGGCTCGGTTTCCAGCGGCGGGGTCGTGAAGGTGGGACTGGGTCGCGGCGTGACGCCTGCGGGGGGCCCGGCGGAGACGGTCCAGGCGACCGAGCTGCCGGGCGCCACCCGGGCACCCGGCTCCGGGTCGGTGGCGATGATCCGCCCCGGCGGCACATCCACGCTCGACCGCGTGCTCCGCCGGCCGGGCGTGAGGCCCGCGTCCAGGAGGACGGTGATCGCGTCGTCCTCGGTCAGCAGCGTCACATCCGGCACGGCCACCTGCTGCGCCGCGCGCGCCGCCACCACGCGCACGATGTCCCCCTGCACGGCCGCGGCACCCGCGCGCGGCGACTGCTGAAGGACCACGCCGGGGGGCACGTCCGTGGTCTCGCGAAGGATGACCGCCAGGCGCAGGCCGAAGCGTCGCGCGATCGCTCCCGCGTCGGCGAGGTCCAGGCCCACCAGGTCGGGCACCCGGGTGGTGACGGGTCGCGGGGTGGCCGTGGGTCGCACCGTGGGACGGGGCGTCGGCGTCGGCGTCGGGCGGGGGACCGCCGACGGCTCCGGCCGATCGACGGACACGCCCACCAGCGTCATCCGACCGGGGATCGCCTGGACCTCCAGGCTCCAGGACCGTCCGTCGCCCACCGACAGGAGGCCCGGCAGCACCCAGATCCGGTCGGTCGGGCCAGCCGGTGCATCCCAGATCGTGATGCCCGCGAGATCGGTCACCACCAGTCGGTCGCCGTCCGACCAGGGGGCCACGATGAGCGCGCCACGCACCCATGCGGTCCGGTCGGCCGAGACCCGGATGTCGAGGCCGTTGCGCTCGCCGCTCGGCTCGGTCCAGGCGAGGCGGCAGTCACCTGCCGGCAGGGTCGCCGAGGGGCCATCGAACCGGACGACCGAGTCCGCGCACAGCGCGGTCACGGCGGGGAACAGCCCGCCGATCGACTCCACCTCCACGACGCCCGTCTCATCCTGGGACAGCGCCGCAGGTGCGGCCACGCTGCCACCCAGGAGGGTGGCGGCCAGGAGCACGGTGCCCAGCCGGGTGCGACGGGTGGTGGATGCGCTGCGCATGCCTGCCTCGCTCGCGGAGTGGTCAGCGCTGATTGTGACACCAGCCGCCTCCCTGCGCGTCTCCCCGGTCGTTCAGAAGCCTGATGTGGAGATCGCCACGACCAGGCTGGCGACGAACATCGCGATCGTCACGGGCGCCCAGATCCGGCGCTCCCGACGGCTGGGTGTGGTGAGGTTCAGCCACGCGCTGAACCCGGACACGACGACCGGGAACCAGACGATCATGGGCGAGTCGGCGGTCGCCTCGGGCAGCACCAATCCGGCCCGCGACAGCACGATGAACGCGAGCAGGGACAGGATGATCGCCTGCCCCGCGGCGACCAGGCGCAGCACGGGAGGCAGGACACCCGGGTGACGCCCGCCCATCGTGAGCTCACCCCAGGGTGCGCCCAGCGCGAGTGCGATGTGGAATCCCACGGCGGCCACCGTGAGCATGAGGTACGCGATCGCGGCGAGATCGTCGACCATCACGGAGCGATGACCGTCCGGCGCCCTCGTGGCGCCCACGGGTCCGCGGAGGGCGAGCACGGTGCCGCGCGCATGCCGGTTGGGCGCGCTCGGGTCGCCGCGCCGGACGACCCCGCGCCGGACGCCCCCGCGCCAACCCGGCCGCTCACCCGCGGAACCGCCCGATCGAGACCGAGGCTGCGTCGCCGCCCAGGGTGGTCACGTCTGGCGGCAGCTCCCCGCGCTCGGCGAGCGACACGATGGCGCGCGCCACAGCCGGTGCCGACTGGATGCCGAAGCCGCCCTGGCCGGCGCACCACACGAACGTCGGTGCCAGCGGATCGGGCCCCAGCACCAGCCCTCGATCGGGTGCGTACGTGCGCAGACCCGCCCAGGATGCCGCCACCGAGCGGGCGTCGAGCGTGGTGGCCTCACGCACCCGCTCCAGGGCCGTGGCGATGTCCAGCATGTCCGGGCGCGGGTCGCACGGCTCCGACAGGGTCTCGTCTGCCGGGGAGGCGAGGAAATGGCCGGGCTCCGGCTTCAGGTAGAACCGCTCGTCGGCGTCGAACAGCATGGGCCAGCCCGTGTGCCCCAGCGACGCGGGCACCGTGAACGTGGCGATCGTCCGACGCAGCGGGCGGAGGCCCACCGGCGGCAGCCCCGCGAGCGCCGCCACGCGGTCCGCCCAGGCACCCGCCGCGTTCACGATGAGGTCCGCATGGAACGTGGCGCCGGGGGTGGTGACCATCCAGTGGCCGTCTCGACGCAGCAGGGCCGTGACCGCCGCGTTCGTCACGAGGGCTCCACCCCGCTCGCGGAGCATGCGCCGGTACGCGGCCACGGCCCCCGCGGCGTCCAGGTCGGCGCCCGGGACGTGGACCGCCGAGCCGATCGCCTCGGGTCGGATGGCCGGGAACAGCTCCAGCACCTCCGTCGCGGCCAGCGTTCGCGTGCCCGGCTCAGCGTAGTGCTCCAGGTCCAGTGTCGATCCCGGCTGGGCCAGCAGGAGCAGACCGCGTGGCGTCAGGAGTGGATGGTCAGCGGCCCCGTCCGCGGCGGACAGGAACCAGGGGTGGGACGCGATGGTGAACGGAACGGTGGCCGGACCCCCGTAACGCTCGACGCGCACGGCGGCGGAGCGGCCGGTGGTCTGGGTCGCCGGTGCCGCCTCCCGCTCCAGGACCGCCACGCGACGGTCTCGCGCGAGCTCCGCCCCGGCGGACATCCCCGCGATGCCTGCGCCGATGACCACCGCATCCACGCGTGTCTCGTTCATCGATGGGACTCCTCGCCGATCGTGATGGGATCGCCCAGGCGAACGCGCCCCGCGGCGACGACCGTGGCCCAGACTCCGAAGGGGAGGGCCTCCGTGCCCCGGATGTGGCCCCGCGTCTGCGCGAGGCAGCCGAGGGTGTCCACGTCCGTCTCGCCGGTGTCCGGATGGCGGGTGGTCACCGCGCAGCGGCCCACGTTGCCGGTGGGCCGGACGACCGCCTCGCCGATGCGCACCTCGCGGTCCAGCCAGGCGTCCTCCGCGTACGCCGCCACGCCCTCCACGCCGATGGTCATCCGGAATCGACGGGGGTCCAGCGGCTCCGCGCGACCCGCGGCCGCGGCGAGCTCGCCGAGCGCGGCGACATCCGCGATCGACACGCCCGCACCGAGCTCCGCCCGGTCCACGCCGGCGCCGGGATGTGCGAGCTCCACGAGCCGGACCGCACCGCCCGCGAAGACAGAGAGCGCCGCGTCGAACGGACCTGCCAGGTGGCGCACGGCGCGCTCCCTGCCGAAGAAGATGCCTGTGGCAGGCTCCAGGCGGTCGACGGCGGCGGCGACCCGCGTGCCGTCGGGGAAGCGCAGGGCCAGGTGGCCGCCGTCCGGGGCGATCTCGGGGGTCACCAGCAGCAGCCTGGGAAGGCGCTTGGCGTTCAGCAGCTGATGCGTGGATGCGTCGAGCACCGCGAAGCGTCGATCGCCCGGGATGCCCTGCATCGTGACGTCCGCGGCGCTGAGCGCCTGGAGCGCCATGGACTTGACCGGAGCGATGGAGATCCAGGCGACCGTCGGGGTGGAGGACATGCGGGGAGTATCGCGGCAGGCGCGGGCGACGTGTGCCGCGTGGGCTCGGCGGCGCCGGGTCCCCAGCCCCCGACCCCAGACCTCCAGCCCCGACCCCCGACACCCAGCCCCCGCCTGGTGCCTACGGCGCGATCGACGGACCGGGGGTGGCGGGTCGTCGGCCGGTGCCCGGCTTGCGCCCCACGGCGGCCTTCACGAGGTCGGAGGCGAGCAGCGTCGGGTCCATCGTCAGGTCGCCCCGGTTGGTCATCACGACCACGTCCACGCCAGGTTCCGGCAGCCGGTACATGCCCGCCTGGAACCCGCGCAGCGATCCGCCGTGGCCATACCCGTCCCAGCCCGCCATCCGCTGGTAGCGGGTGCCCGGACCGTAACCCTCCGGGCCGAACGTCAGCAGCTGCCGCAGCGACTCCTCGGACAGCACCTCGCCGCCGTACAGCGCGTCCTCCCAGCGCAGCAGGTCGCGCGCCGAGGACAGGATCGCGCCCGCGGCCCAGACCACGGTCGCCGCGGAGGTCATGGGCCGCAGCGGCGTGCCGTCCGACCAGTCCACCCAGGAGCCATCCTTCCAGTACCCCTTGGCGGCTCCCTCCGGGACGGGCTCCTCGCCCTGGAACACCACGCTGGTGAGACCAAGCGGATCGAAGAACCGCGCCCGCAGCTGCTGTGCCAGCGGCGCCTCTCCCACGATCTCCAGGATCCGCCCGACGAGGATGTAGTTGGTGTTGGAGTACTCCTGCCTGGTGCCCGGCCGGAACACGGGAGCCCGCTCCGCGGCCAGGGCCAGGATCTCGTCCACCGTCCAGTGTCGGGTGGGATCCTTGTAGACCAGGTCCGCATAGTCGGGGTGCCAGAAGTAGTCCGCGATGCCGCTGGTGTGGTTCAGCAGCATCCGCAGCGTGATGGCATCGCCGTTGGGGTACTCCGGCAGCCACGTGGCGATGGGGTCGTCGAGAGACAGCCGGCCCTCCTCCTGGAGCTGGAAGGCGAGCGCCGCCACGAATGTCTTGGTGATGCTGCCGATGACCCAGGGCGTGTCCGGCGTGGCCTTGGCGCCGCCCGGCGGGAGCATCGCCTTGCCCGCGGCCCCGTACCACACGGTCCCGTCTGGCATCCGCAGCGCCGCGACGACGCCTGGCACCTGGGCGTCCTTCTTCCACTGGGCCAGGATCCCGTCCAGTTTGGCCGCCAGCTCGGGCGTCACCGAGGACCCGTCGGCAGCCAGCGCCAGCGCCGTGGTACCCGGTTCGGGGTCGGGCAGCACGGAACCCGCGGCCCCCGGCGTGCTCACCACGTCGGGTGTCGGCGCCGAATCCGGCGTGCGCGCGGCCCCCGGCGTGCCCGCGGCACCCGCACGCGGCGCGGCCGACGGCGACGCGACGCCCCCGGGCGAGATCTCTGACGCGGCGGGCGGCTGGGTGCCCGGTGCCGGGGTGATGCCCACGCACCCGCCGGCGACGAGCACGATCAGCGCCAGCGGCGCGAACGGCGAGCGGCGATGGCGCATGCGGTCCTCCGCGCTGACGTGGCTCGGGCGGATCACGCACGACCCCCGATCCCATCTCCGACTCCCGTCGCGCAGGATGCCACGAACCGGGCATCGGGGCCCGGACGACCGTCCCGCACCCCACCGGACCACCCTCCAGGGGTCACCACCCCCGTTACCAACGGGGGATGGGACCGCATGTGGGCCGCCCGTAGCGTGCCTGAGCGAGCCATGTCGATGACCCATCCCCGCCGTCTCTCCCGCACCCCGCCGTGGGTGCTCGCGGTCGTGCTCGGCGTGGGGGTGGTCGTCGGCTACCTGGTCATCCCTGATCCGCACCTGCGCAGCCTGCTGGCGGCGACCTGGGGCACCCTGGCGGCCCTGCTCGTGGCCGCCGCCGCCATCCTCAACCGACCGTTCCGGCGGACACCCTGGCTGCTGCTCGCGACCGGTCTCGGGCTGATGGCCGCCGCAGGCTGGGCGTGGCTGCTCCTGCGCCAGGTGTCGGGCGAGGTGCCCTTCCCATCGATCGCGGACGCGCTCCACCTCATGGGCGAGCTGTTCATGATCGCCGGGGTCCTGGGGGTCCTGCGCGAACGGGTGCCCGCCTCCGACCGGGCGGGCCTGCTCGACGCGCTCATCCTCGCGGTCGGCTTCGGCGTGGTGTGCTGGGTGTGGTTCATGGGTCCGATGGCATCGGGCGTCACGGCATCGGGCGCCTCGGGGTCCGCGTCGGCCGTCGCGCTGGGCGTCACCCTCGCCTACCCCATCGTCGATGTGGTGCTGCTGGGCGTCCTCGGGCGACTCGCCATGTCGCCGGGACGGCGTGTCGCCTCCGACCGGCTGCTGCTCCTGGGCATGGCGACGTTCCTGGTGGGCGATCTGGGGTGGGCGTGGCTGGAGAACCAGGGCCAGTACGCCCCGGGCACGCCCATCAGCGACGCGGTGGACGCGATGCGCCTCCTGTCGCTCCTGGCATTCGCCGCGGCGGCCCTCCATCCCTCGATGTGCAGCGCGGTGGAGCGTGTCGCGGCCGTGCCCGAGGGCCTCAGCACGCGCCGGATGCTGATCCTCGCCGGGGCCACCCTGCTGTCTCCGGCGGTGCTGCTCCTCCAGGCCTCGCTGGACCAGCGGGTCGACATGCCGGTCATCGCCATCGGCACGCTGCTGCTGTTCAGCCTGGTGCTGGGCCGACTGTTCCTGGCGGTCGCCGAGCTGCGGCGCACGCTGGGCGAGCGACAGGCGCTGGAGGCGGAGCTGAAGCGACAGGCGCTCCACGACCCCCTGACGGGCCTGGCCAACCGCGTCCTGTTCGCCGACCGGCTCGAGCATGCCCTGGCGCGTCGGCGCGAGCTCGTGTCGGTGCTGTACCTGGATCTGGACGACTTCAAGACGGTCAACGACACCCTGGGACACGAGGCGGGCGACGAGATCCTGGTGCGCGTGGCCGCGCGGATCGAGGACACGGTGCGGGCGCACGACACCGCCGCCCGACTGGGCGGTGACGAGTTCGCGGTGCTGCTGGAGGAGTCCCCGGACCTGCGCGTCGCCGGCACCATCGCGGAGCGCCTGCTGGCCGCGCTGTCGCAGCCGCTGGAGACCCATGGTCACGCCGTGGTCATCCGGGCCAGCATCGGCATCAGCCAGGGTGTCTCGGGGACCACCGACGCGGCGGCGATGATGCGCGAGGCCGACATCGCGATGTACCTCGCCAAGGGCCAGGGCAAGAGTCGCTACGCGGTGTTCGAGCCGACGATGCACCTCACGGTGGTGCGCGGCTACGAGCTGCGCGGCGACCTGGAGCGCGCCGCGGAGCGTGGCCAGCTCCGGCTCCACTACCAGCCGATCGTCTCCCTGGCGAGCGGTCAGCCGGTGGGCGTGGAGGCCCTGCTGCGCTGGGAGCACCCCGCGCGGGGCCTGCTGCCGCCCCTCGACTTCGTGCCGCTCGCCGAGGCGACGGGGCTCATCCTGCCCATGGGACGGTGGGTCATCGACGAGGCCTGCCGCACGCTCGCCCGGCTCGTCGCCACCCTCGGCATCCCCGACCTGTGCATGAGCGTCAACGTCGCGCCCATCCAGCTCAGCGACCCGCTCCTGGTGTCCACGGTCCGGACGGCGCTCGAGGAGCACCGGATCCAGCCGGATTCACTGGTGCTGGAGCTGACCGAGACCGCCGTGCCCGACCCCGCGGGCGCCAACCGGGTGCTGGAGTCCCTGCACGACCTGGGTGTCCGGCTGGCCATCGACGACTTCGGCTCTGGGTACAGCTCGCTGGGCCACCTCGGCAGGATGCCCGTGGACATCGTGAAGCTCGACCGGGCGTTCATCCTGAGCCTGCCCGCCGACGATCGGTCGGAGGCGCTGGCCGCCGGCGTGATCGCGCTGGGCCGGAACCTGGGCCTCCAGGTCGTCGCCGAGGGCATCGAGCGCCAGGACCAGCTGGACGTCCTGCGCCGCCTGGCGTGCGAACTGGGCCAGGGCAACCACCTGGCACCGCCGATGCCGGAGGCGGAGCTGGTCGCCGCCCTGGTGGAGGATCGCGAACCCGCGATGACGCTCCGCCGGCAGCCGGGCGCGGCGTCCGCGCTGATGCCCCTCCGCTGACCGGCGGGAGATCGTCGGCGCCGGTCGTCCGCCGGGCTACCGGCCGACCACCGACCAGACCGCGATCGCCGCCCACAGGATGCTCGCCACCACGAGCACCGCCAGGAACACCGGCTTGTGCGTCTTGTGGCGAAAGGCCAGCCGTCCCGCCCACGCCCCGATGACCCCGCCCACGAGCGCCAGCGCGTGGAGCACCAGCTCCGGGATCCTCCAGCCGGCGTGGGTCGCCTGCCACTTGTCGATGCCGTAGGCCGCGAACGCGACGGGCGTCCAGCCCACCAGCCAGGCGACCAGGGGCGGCCAGCGCAGCACCAGCCACAACAGCAGGAACAGGGCCACGCCGAGCACGATCGAGCCGATGAGCGGCCGGCGGTTGCGCGGATCGTCCAGGAGGGACATCAGCGCGTCCAGTGGAAGGACTGCTTGACGATGCGCAGGTACACGAAGCTCTCCGTGCTCAGGACACCCGGGATGCGCCGCAGCCGTTCCGTGAGGAAGCGCAGCAGGTCCTCGTTGTCGAGGCACACGACCTCCACCATGAGGTCCCAGGCGCCGGCCGTGGCCACGACGTAGATCACCTCGTCGAAGGCCGCGATCGCGTCGGCGGCCTCCAGCATCCGGTCGGCCTCGCAGCGGACGCCGATCATGGCCATCTGGTCGTAGCCCAGCTTGAGCGGATCGGCGACGCCCACGATCTGGAGCACGCCCCGATCGATGAGCCGGTTGGTGCGCGCCCGGATGGCCGCCTCCGACACGCCCAGCTCCGCCGCGATCTGGGTGAAGGGCCGCCGTCCGTCCTGCTGGAGCGAGTCGATGATGGCGTGGTCGAGCGGGGACAGATCGTCGGACGACCGGGCTCCCAGGACCCGGGCTGGCTGGTGCATGGCGTCCACACTATCAGGGGTCGAGGTGTCCGTTCGGGGGGCCCCGGGCAGTACCATCGCCCTGCTCTGGGGGGTACCTGCGTCCCGCGCCGAGCCCCAGGACCTCGGCGCCTACCCGGTCCAGTCTTGAACGACCCGCTCGTCGTGATGGTCGGCCTCGCCGTCCTCGCGACCATCACCATGGGCACGGCCCTGGCCACCGCATGGCTCGTCGGCCGCCGTCACGCGGAGGCGAGCCTGGTCGCGCTGGGAGCGCCATCCCGGGCGAGCGGTGAGGGTCCCGGGGATCCGCCCGGGCAGGCCACGTCCGCGATCGCCATCTCAGACGGCGTGTTCGCCGCCGACGAGGCGACCATCGACCGGGTCATCCGGGTGGTGTCACTGCTGTTCATCGCCGCGTCCGGGGCGCTCGGCGCGATCAGCCCACGGCCGGGCTGGAACAGCGTCGCGGTGGTGCTGCTGCTCGCGGTCGCCACGCTGTTCGTGGCGTTCGCGGGGGACCTGCTCAGGGAGCGGATGGCACCCGGCCATCGGTATGTCCTCCAGGCCGCCGGCGCCATCGTGTTCCTGGGACTGCTGACCGCGTCCAGCGGCGGCCTGTCGAGCCCCTTCGTCATCGGCTACTTCCTGTTGGTCGGCGGGGCCGCCCTGGCGTGGGAGGGGATCGGCCCGGTGGCGGTCGCGCTCGGGTCGGGGCTCTCGTACGCGGCCATCGGACTGCTGGTCGCGATCGGCCGGTCGGCGGACGGCGGGGTGACGACGGATGGCGCGGGGGCGGCGGCCGGGGTGGGGGCGACGGGCTCCATCGAGGCCGCCCAGGTCACCTGGATCCTGTTCGTGCTGACATCGCTGCTGCTGCTGGCGTACGTGGGCACGGTCGCCGGGCGGGCGCAGCGTCGGGCGCGCGACGCGGCCCTGCGCCTCTCGCGCTCGGACGCCCTGACCGGCCTGTACAACCGCGGAGCGTTCTTCGCCGCGGTGGAGCGCGAGATCAAGCGCGTGGAGCGGATGGGCCGGGGGTTCTGCCTCGTGATGCTGGACCTGGATGACCTGAAGCCGGTCAACGACACCTTCGGACACCCCGCCGGCGACCAGATCCTGCGAGCCATCACGGACGTGGTGCTGCGTACCGTCAGGGCGACCGACCTGGCCGGGCGGTACGGCGGCGACGAGTTCGTGGTGCTGCTGCCGGAGACGGACGCGGAGGGTGCGTTCGTGGTGGCCGAGAAGCTGCGTCGGGACATCGCCGCGCTGTCGGTGCGGGTCCACGACCGCACGCTGCGCACATCCGTGTCGCTTGGGCTGGTCGCCTATCCCGACGACGGACAGACCATCGAGGCGCTGCTGTCCGCCGCGGACGCCGCGATGTACGAGGCGAAGCGGCGAGGCAAGAACCAGATCGTGGGCTACACGACGCGGACGGAGCGGGTCGCCACCGCGATCGGCGGGGAGCGCGTCACGGGCCTGATGCCGAGGTCGCGCCTGCGCGTCGAGGAGTCACGCGCCGAGGAGATCGGGCTGGCGCCAGCGCCGGGTCGTGGCGGCGGGCCGGGTGGACGGCCCGGAGCCGGCGCTGGCGTCGGACCCGCGCACGAGAGCGTGCCTCCCCTCGCGACCATGCCTGGTTCCGATCCGGGGCCCGCGCCAGACGCCCCGACAGGGTCCACATCCGAATCCATCTGGGCGCCGCCGTCCGGGCGGGAGGAGGCGGTCGGCGAGTCGGGCACGCCCGGCGATCCGGTCGCGCCCGCGGCGGCGCCCGCCCGAACCACGGCCCCGCCCGCCCGCCCCGCGTCGGACGACGATCCCCTCGATGCGGCGGCGCCGGCCTATCCCGCGCCGCGCCAAGTGGAGCGCGGCGCGCCCGCCGGCCCGCAGCCCGCCGGCCCGCAGCCCGCCGGCCGGGCGGTGCCAGCCACCGACGACATCCCCGCGTCCGTCGCATCGGCCGCGCCGGTCACGGCGGGCGCCGAACCGACCGCCCTTCCCGTCGGGCCGTCGATCCCCTCGCTGCCCGCCAGGCCGGTCCAGGCCAGGCCGGCCCAGGCCAGGCCGGCTCACGCCGGGTCGTCACCCTCGTCCGCCATGCCTCCAGGCGTCCGCACCGCGGTCCCCATCCAGCCCCGCGACCCGGTCGCGGGTGGCCTGCCGCCGGTGCCTGCCGCGCCCCTGCCCTGGGCGGCCGACGCACCGACGCGCGGCGGCCAGATCCCGCGCGGGCCGGGATCGGCGGGCTGACCGGAGCACCGGAACCCGACTGCCGAGGCTGATGCCTGGCGGCCGCGGCCGGACCGCCATCGCGGGCCGGCCGACGCTCCGATGTATCGTTCGGTCGGTGCGTCCCGGCCGGGCACCCGCCCGGACAGGCACCCGCCCGGCTGGCGGATCCGTGCACGAGCCCGCCGCCCAGGGGTCCGCGACCCATCCCGTCCGCCCGCCCGAGGTCTCGCCGCCATCGCCACCGCGACCGCCGCCACGCCGCCGCGCCGCACGTCCGCCCCCGCGTCGTCGTTCGCGCGCACGGGCCGGGTCGTCTGGCGGACCCTGGTCAGCGTCCGGTTCGCGGTGCTGCTCATCATCCTCCTCGCCATCGCCGGGCTCGTGGGCACGCTCGTGCGCCAGTTCCCGGCGGCCGCGCTCCACGACCCCGCCCTGTACGCGGAGCAGGTGGCGGAGATGCATCGGCGCTGGGACGCGATCGCGCCGCTGGGCATGCCCATCGGACCGGCCATGGTGGACCTGTTCGAGTCGCTGGGATTCTTCCGGGTCTTCTCCTCCGCCTGGTTCCTGCTGCTGGTGGCCGTGCTCGTCGTCGCCATCGTCTGCTGCACGCTCGATCGCACGCCCCGGCTGTGGCGGGGCGTGCGCGTGGTCCACGTCCGCCAGCCGGCGACGTTCTTCGACGTGCGCCTGCCGGACCGCGCCGTGATGGAGCACGCGTCGCTGACGCCCGACGCGATGGCCGTGATCCTCCGGCGCCGCCGCTATCGAGTCCGCATGGAGCGGGCGGAGGATGGCGCCGTCACCTGGGTCTACGGCGACCGCAACCAGTACTTCAAGATGGCGACGCTGCTCACGCACCTGGGGCTCATCCTGTTCCTGGCGGGCGGCGCGCTGACTGCGGCGATCGGGTTCGAGACCATCGTGTTCGTGGCCGAGGGCCAGACGGCGCCCGTCCGCGCGGTGGGCACGCCGGACAACCTGCTGGTGAAGAACGTGGACTTCGAGGCGCCGCGGAACGCGCGCGGCGGGTTCGCGGATTTCTTCACGGACCTCGCCGTGTACCAGAACGGGGAGCAGGTGGCGCGCAAGGTCATCCGCGTCAACGACCCGCTCATCGTGGACGGCTTCCGGATCCACCAGAACACCTTCGGACCGGCGGCGGACCTCGAGATCCGCGACCCACGCGGGGACCTGGTCTGGACGGGCCCCGTCATCCTCGGCGGGTTCTTCGCGGACACGTTCCCGCAGGGCTTCATGACCATCCCCGGCTCGGACATCGGCCTGCTGGTGGTGCAGTCACGGTTCACCGATGGCACCGGCATGCTCGTGCTTCAGGGAGTCGGGCCGCCCGATGCGACCGGCCAGACCACGACCGCCTTCCCGCCGCTGGCACTGGGCGTCGGCGGCACGAGCGACGCGACCGCCTCCGGCGGCTACGCCATCACCTGGCTGCGGTCGAGCGCATGGACCGGGCTGGTCATCAAGAAGGACCCGGGCGAGGGCATGATCTGGGTCGCCTTCGGGTGCCTCATCGTGGGTCTCGCGCTGACCTTCTACCTGCCGCGCCGGCGCCTCTGGGCGCGCTTCGAGCACGACCGGGTGGGGTTCGCGATGCTGGGCGACCGGTACGTGGATGTGCCCACGGAGTTCCGCTCGCTCCTGGATGAGGTCGCGGCCGAGGCGGGTGGGCGTGCCGCGGCCCGGACGCGTCCGGCGAGCGGCTGACCAGGGGCGGCTGACCGCGTCCCGCGCGGCCCGCCTCCCGCACGTCCCGCGCGGCCCGCGGCCCGCCGCACGTCCCGCGCGGCCCGGACGGGCCCGGCGAGCCCCCCGAAACGTCCGCGTTCCGCGCCCCGGACTTGCCGTTCCCGGTACCGAACCGCAACCGCACCCTGGCGCACACTTCGTCAGACGCCCGCGCGCTCCCTTCCGCGCCCCTGGAATGCGGGCGTGGAACAGACGCGACGACCCACCGCAGGAGTCCCATGACCGCACGTTCGACCGCGATCAGCGCCATCGCCAGCCACCGGGTCGGTTCCACCCAGAACTACCTGGAGCATGCCGGCCAGGCGATCTACGGCCAGTACGTGTTCCATGAGGATGCCCAGCGGGAGTACCTGGCCAAGCCCATCTACCGGAAGCTGCGCCGGACCATCGATGGGCTCGAGCCGTTCGACCCGGCCATCGTGGATGCGGTCGCCCACGGCGTGAAGGAGTGGGCGATGGCGAAGGGCGCCACCCACTACACGCACTGGTTCGTGCCCATGACCGGCTCCACCGCGGAGAAGCACGACTCCTTCCTGATGCCGACCGGCCAGGGTCGCACCATCGCGGAGTTCGGCGGCAAGAACCTGCTCCAGGGCGAGCCGGACGCCTCCTCGTTCCCGTCCGGCGGCATCCGCGCCACGTTCGAGGCGCGCGGCTACACCGGCTGGGACGTCACCTCGCCGATCTTCCTCCAGGTGGAGCCCAACGGCGTCACGCTGACCATCCCCACGGCATACGTCTCGTACACCGGCGAGGCGCTCGACCACAAGATCCCGCTCCTGCGCTCCCAGGAGGCCCTGGGCACCCAGGCGCTGCGGCTGCTCCGCTGGTTCGGCAACACGAACGCCCAGCGCGTGTTCACGACCATCGGGCCGGAGCAGGAGTACTTCCTCGTGGACCGGCGGCTGGCGGCACAGCGACCGGACCTGCTGCTGGCCGGGCGCACGCTGTTCGGCGCGCCCTCGCCCAAGGGCCAGGAGCTGGAGGACCAGTACTTCGGGTCGATCCGGGAGCGGATCCTGGCGTTCATGATGGACCTGGACCGCGAGCTGTGGCGCCTGGGCATCCCGTCCAAGACCCGCCACAACGAGGTCGCCCCGGCCCAGTTCGAGATGGCGCCGGTGTTCGAGCCCACCTCGGTCGGCTCCGACCACAACATGCTGGTGATGAGCACGATGCGCCGGCTGGCGCCGCAGCACGGGCTGATGCTGCTCATCCACGAGAAGCCGTTCACGGGCATCAACGGCTCCGGCAAGCACAACAACTGGTCGATGAGCACGGACGACGGTGAGAACCTGCTCGACCCGGGGCGAGACCCGCACGCCAACGCCCAGTTCCTGGCGTTCCTCGCCGCGATCATCCACGCCGTCAACGTGCACGGCGACCTGATGCGCGCCTCGATCGCGGACGCGGGCAACGATCATCGCCTGGGCGCCAACGAGGCGCCGCCCGCGATCATGTCCATCTTCCTGGGCTCGCAGCTCACGGACGTCGTGGCACAGCTGGGCAACGGCGGCCCCACCGGCTCCAAGAAGGGCGGCTCGGTCCGCCTGGGCGTGACGTCGCTGCCGGAGCTGGCACAGGACGCCACCGACCGGAATCGCACCTCGCCGTTCGCGTTCACGGGCAACAAGTTCGAGTTCCGCGCGGTGGGCTCGTCCGCACCCATCTACTGGCCCCAGACGGTGCTCAACACCGCGGTGGCGGACTCGCTGAAGCAGCTGGCGGACGCGCTCGAGCCGCTGAAGCCGGGCGACATGGCGGGTCTCACGCGCATCCTGTCGGGCATCGTCAACGCCAACAGGCAGGTCCTGTTCGAGGGCAACGGCTACTCCGAGGAGTGGCACGCGGAGGCTGCCCGCCGCGGGCTGCCCAACAACCGGACCACCGTGGACGCCCTGCCCGCGCTGTCCACGCCCAAGGCGCTGAAGCTGTTCACCGACCACGGCGTGCTGTCCGAGCGCGAGCTCCTGGCGCGCGCGGAGATCAACTGGGAGCGCTACGTCAAGGTCCAGAACCTCGAGGCGAACACGGCGCTGGACATCGCCCGCACGCTCATCGTGCCGGCGGCGGCCCGGTACCTTGCCCAGCTGGCGGGCGCCGGCGCGTCGCGGGGCGTCGCGACCATCGCGGCCGCGGTCGCCGGTCTGACCGATGGGCTCGTGGAGGCGATCGAGGTGCTGGAGCATGCCCAGCACGAGGCGCATGCGGCCGGTTCCGTCCAGGCGGAGGCGGCGGCCTTCAAGGATCGGGTGATCCCGGCGCAGGACGCCCTCCGCTCGGTCGTGGACGAGCTGGAGACGCTCGTGGCGGATGACCTGTGGCCCATGCCCAAGTACCGGGAGCTGCTGTTCCAGTACTGACCATGGGACGGCTCGCACCACGGGCGGCCTGGCGACCGGGACGCCGCGCAGGGATGGTCGCCGCGCGATGAGCGTCGCGCGATGAGGGTGGCGCGATGAGGGCGATCGCGGTCCGGCCGGGCGAGCCGTGGTCCGTCCACCTGACCGAGGTGAGCCTGCCGCCGATCGACTCGATCCCCGGCGGGCGCGGGGTCCGGGTGCGCGTGCTGCGCGCCGGCCTCTGCGGCACCGACACGGAGATCGCGGCGGGGCATTTCGGATACCCGGCGCCCGGTGAGTCGGCACTGGTTCTGGGCCATGAGCACCTGGGGCAGGTGATCGCGGTCGGTCCCGGGGTGTCGGAGCCGGAGCTCCAGCCGGGTCGCCTGGTTGTGGCCTCCAACCGCAGGCCCGGCGGGAGTCCGTGGGACGCGATCGGACTCCAGGACTTCACCGCGGACCTGGACACGCTCGAGTGCGGCATCCGGGGTGTCCGCGGGTTCCTGGTGGAGGAGTATGTGGAGGATGCGCGCCACCTCACCGCGGTGCCCGACGCGCTGCTCGAGGTGGGGGTGCTCACCGAGCCGATGTCGGTCGTGGAGAAGGGCCTCGCCCAGGCGTGGGCGATCCAGCGCCGGCTCCACGTGTGGCAGGCGCGGCGTGCGCTCGTGGTCGGCACCGGGACGATCGGGCTCCTGGCGGTGCTGGCGCTGCGTCTCCGGGGCATCGAGGTGGTCTGCGTCGGACGACGCCGCGGCCCGATCCTCAACAGCGCCCTCGTGGCGGATGCGGGCGCACGCTACCTGAGCCTCCGCGACCTGGATCTCGCCGCGGTCGCCGCGCGCCACGGCCCGTTCGACCTGATCGTCGAATCGAGCGGCGCCGCGGAGCACCTGCCCGCGGCGGCCCTGGCGCTCGCCCCCAACGGCGTCCTGGTGCTCGCGTCCGTGACCTCCTCCCCGAGGGTGCTGCCCGTGGACGTGGCCGCCTGGAACCAGGCGTTCGTGCTCTGGAACCGGGCGATGGTGGGCACCGTGAACAGCGCGCCCGCCGACTGGCGCGCCGCCGTGGCCACGCTCGCCCAGGCGGAGACGATCCTGCCCGGCTGGGTCGGGCGGCTGCTGACCACGCGCATCGATGGGCTCGACCCGGACGCCATCGGGGCCCACCTGCGGGAAGGTGACGGCGCCATCAAGGCCGTGGTCCACATCGCGTCGCCGGAGCTGGCCGGACCCTGACCGCGGCGCGGGGCTGTGGGACGCCGCGGCGTCCTGCGGTGCTCGCGAGCGCCCTCGGAACGTCTATCCTGCGGCGGTCGGTCGCGGAGGACGTGACCGGTGGTGCGCGGCGGTCCCACCGCGGCGCTGGACGGAGGAGCGCGTGACCGACCCCGCCGACGCGGCGGCTCGAACCGGCGCCCGGGCGGTGGCGCCCTCCCGATCGGCGCCTGTCCGGCCCGTGCTGGAGATGCGCGACGTGCGCAAGCGCTTCGGCAGCACCCAGGCGCTCGACGGCGTCTCGATGGCGCTGTACCCCGGCGAGATCCACGCGCTCCTGGGCGAGAACGGCGCGGGCAAGAGCACCCTCATCAAGATCATGACGGGCGTCACCCAGCCGGACACGGGCGAGATGCTCATCGACGGGCAGGCGGTGCAGGTCACCTCCTCCCAGGACGGGCAGCGGCTGGGGGTCGCGGCGATCTACCAGGAGCCGATGATCTTCCCGGACCTGTCCGTGGCGGAGAACATCTTCATCGGCCACCGGAAGCGCGGCCGCATCGTGAACCGGCGCCGGATGCGCGTGGAGGCCGAGACGGTGCTCGCCCGGCTGGGTGTGCAGCTGGACGTGGCGGCACCCGCCCGCGGCCTCACCCTCGCCGAGCAGCAGACCGTGGAGATCGCGAAGGCCATCTCGCTGGACGTGCGCGTCCTGATCATGGATGAGCCCACCGCGTCGCTGTCCGCGCACGAGGTGCGCCAGCTGTTCCGGATCGTGGGCACGCTGCGCGCCGCCGGGGTCGCCGTGCTGTTCATCTCCCATCGCATGGAGGAGGTCTTCGAGATCTCCGACCGGGTCACGATCCTGCGCGACGGCCGCTGGATCTCCACCACGCCGCGCGGCCAGCTGACGCCCGCGGCTGCCATCCGGGGCATGGTCGGCCGGGAGGTCGTGGAGCTATTCCACCGGACGCGCCGCCCGCCCGGCGAGGTCCGGCTCGCGGTCTCCGAACTGCATCGCGAGGGGGTGTTCCGGGGCATCACGTTCGAGGTTCGCGCGGGCGAGGTGCTCGGCTTCGCGGGGCTGGTGGGGGCGCGCCGCACGGATGTGGGCCTGGCGCTGTTCGGCGTGGCACCCGCGGACGGCGGCACGGTCACCCTCGACGGGGAATCGATCAGCGTCCGCAGCCCCCAGCAGGCGACGAAGCTGGGCATCGCCTACACGACCGAGGACCGCCGGCAGCTCGGCCTCGTGTTCCCGATGAGCATCGCCGCGAACATCTCGCTGCCGTCGCTGCCCCGGTATCTCAACGGCATGGGCCTCGTGAGGCGCGCCGATGAGCGGGTGGCGGCGGAGCGTTTCCGGGAGCGCCTGCGCATCCGGGCGCCCGGCGTGGACACCGCCGCCGCGGCGCTGTCGGGAGGCAACCAGCAGAAGGTCGTGCTCAGCAAGTGGCTGGAGACCCGCCCCCGGGTGCTCATCCTGGACGAGCCGACGCGCGGCATCGACGTGGGCGCCAAGGTGGAGGTGCACCAGCTCATCGATGAGCTGGCCGCGGAGGGGATGGCCATCATCCTCATCTCCAGCGACCTGCCCGAGGTGCTGGCGATGAGCGACCGCATCCTGGTGATGCGCGAGGGCCGCCAGATGACGATCATCGACCACGCCGACGCGACCCAGGAGTCGGTGCTTGCGGCGGCGATGGGCCAGTCCGCCGCGGAGGTGGCGGCGGGCGCGGGTGCGGGCGTGGATGTGGCCGCCGGGGCCGCGGCGTCGGCCGCCCTGGACGCGCTGATCCACGAGGTCCCACCACCCCCGGCAGGGTCGCGCTGATGGACTGGGTCCTGCGGCGGGTGCGCCCCGAGCAGTTCCGGGAGATCACGCTGCTGCTGGTCGTCCTGGGCCTGGTCCTGTTCTTCAACTGGCAGATCCCGGACTACCTCAATCCGCGCTCCGTCAACCGCATCACGACCGGCCTCGCGCTGACCGCGGTCGTCGCGGTGGGCATGGTGCTGGTCGTGCTCACCCGCAACATCGACCTGTCCGTGGGCTCGGCGGTCGGCCTGGTCGCGTTCGTGGTGGGCACGCTCCTCACCCGCTGGACGGACATGCCACCACCCGTCGCGGTCATCATCTCCATCGCGCTGGGGATGCTGCTGGGCGCCATCAATGGGCTCCTGGTGGCCTACGGCCGGGTGCCCTCGATCATCGCCACGCTGGGCACGCTCGCGCTGTACCGGGTGGTGCTCGTGGAGATCTCCGGGGCCAAGACCGTCACGACCGCCGACCTGCCCGACTGGCTGAACGACATCCCGAGCGCCAACCTGCTGGAGCTCGACGGCTACGACCTGCGGCTGATGGTGGGCGTGGCGCTCGTGATGGTCGTGGCGGGCCAGCTGCTGCTGCGCTACCTGCCGTTCGGGCGCCGGCTGTACGCGATCGGCTCCAACCCCGACGCCGCCCGCGTGGCGGGCCTTCCGGCGCAGCGCGACGTGTTCACCGCATTCACGATGTGCGGCGCGCTGGCGGGCATCGCAGGCTTCATGTTCCTGGTCCGGTTCGGCAACATCACGGTCACCGCGGGCCAGGGCCTGGAGCTCCAGGTGGTCGCTGCGGTCGTGGTCGGCGGCGTGTCCACGTTCGGGGGCACGGGGTCCATGGTCGGCGCGTTCATGGGCGTCCTGATGATCGAGGTCCTCCAGCAGAGCCTGCTGCGCTGGGCGGAGATCTCCGAGTTCGTCAAGGACGCGATCCTGGGGCTGCTCATCCTCGTGGCGGTGACCGCCGACGCGATCATCATCCGCCGCCTCCAGGACCGGTGGGTGCGCATCCGCCGACGCGACCAGGAGCGGCGCACGCGGCAGCGCGCGGCGCCTGCGGGGAACGACCATGGTGCGTAGCGCGCTGGCCCGACTGCGCGGCTGGGAGGGCCTGCTGCTGGTCTGTCTCGTGGTGGTCCTCGCCTGGAACGTCACGAGCGTCCCCAACTACCTGACCGTGTCCAACCAGATCAACCTGTTCCAGCTGGGCATCGAGAAGGCGATCGTGGTGCTCGTGATGGCGTTCGTGATCATCAACGGCGAGATCGACCTGTCGGTCGCCTCGATGATGGGCATGGCAGCCGCGCTCATGGCCGCCCTGTATGCAGGCGGCGTGCCCATGGAGCTGGCCATCGCGGCGGCGCTCGCGGCGGGCCTGCTCGGCGGTGCCTTCAACGGGTTCTTCGTGGCGTTCCTGGGCCTGCCGTCACTGGCGGTGACGCTCGCCACGTACATCGGATATCGCGGCATCGCGCGCCTGCTGGTGGAGGATCGGTCGATCGGGGCCTTCCCCGGATGGCTGAACCAGCTGGGCCAGCAGGGCCTCGTGGGGCCGCTGACGCTGTCGATCATCGTGTATGCCGCGCTGGCGGTCGCGGCCGTGGTCGTGCTCCATCTCACGGGGTTCGGGCGCTACACGTACGTCATCGGCAACAGCGCCGCCGTCGCGCGCTTCTCGGGCGTCCGGGTGGCACGCGTGAAGCTCGTCATCTTCGCGATGAGCGGTCTCGTGGCGGCGCTGGCGGGCGTGCTCATCGCGGCGCGCCTGGGGGCGGTGCGCGCGAGCACCGCGGAGGGCTTCGAGCTGGACATCATCACGGTGGTGCTGCTCGGCGGCGTGAGCATCTTCGGTGGCAGCGGCACGATGGTCGGGGTGCTGCTGTCCACGCTGCTGGTGCTCAACATCCGCAACGGCATGGTCATCGCGGGCATCACCGGGAACACCCAGACGGGCGTCGTCGGGCTGCTGCTCATCCTGTCGGTGCTGCTGCCGAACGTCGTGGAGAACGCCCGCGGCAGGCTGCGGCGCCGCGCGACCGGTGGCGCCGCGACCGGACCGCCGGTCGCGCCTGTGGCGGGCGCGGACGCGTCCTGATCCTGGCGACCCGGGCGGACGCAGCGGGCGGGCGACCCGTGCCCGATTCGCCGGGCGACACGGATGACGGGAGCCCATGGACGAGCTGGGGTCGCGCCGCCGAGCCGGGCCGCTGGAGGGCTGTCCGCAGGACCCTCCGAGGATTACCATCTGGCCCTGCCGTGGCCCACGGACGCTGATGTCCGCGAGGCGGAGACGGCACTGAGGAGGAGTTCCGCGTGAGGAACCATCGGTTTGCGGCGACGGGTGTGAGCACCGCGCTGCTCGTGGCGATGCTCGGCGGCGGCGTGCTCGCGCAGTCCCCGGCGGCGCCCGTCCAGGCGACGCCCGGCCAGGACGTCAAGATGATGCTGCTGCCCAAGTTCCTGGGCATCCTGCCGTTCGACCAGGCGAACCAGGGCGCCCAGGAGGCGGCGACAGAGCTTCAGAACCCCACCGCGTTCGACTTCGTGGGCCCCACCGCGGACAACAGCGTGGCGGGCCAGATCGAGTTCATGACCAACGCGCCCACGGGCGGCTACAAGGTCGTGATGCTGTCCAACAACGCGGGCGACCAGATCGCGCCGGCCGCGGAGGCCGCGCAGGCCGCGGGCACCAAGGTGGTCACCTGGGACTCGCCCATCCCCAGCGCCGCGGGCGAGAGCCTGTTCGTCGCGCAGGTGGACTTCGACGAGACCGGCCAGGTCATGGCGGACATGGCGCGGTCGATCCTGGGCGATGACGGCGGCAACATGGCCATCCTGTCGGCGTCGCCGGATGCGGCGAACCAGAACGCCTGGATCGCGGCGCTGGAGAAGGTGCTCGCGACGCCCGAGTACGCCAACATCGTCAACCTCGAGACCGTCTACGGCGACGACCAGTCGGAGAAGAGCTACGAGCAGGCGCAGGCGCTCCTGACCAAGTACCCCGACCTGGAGCTGATCATGGCGCCCACCTCGGTGGGCATCGTGGCGGCCGCCAAGGCGCTCCAGGACGAGGGCCTGTGCGAGGAGGTCAAGGTCTCCGGCCTGGGCGTGCCCGCCGAGATGGTCGAGTACACCCTCAACGGCTGCGCCCCCGAGTTCGCGCTCTGGAGCTTCGTCGACCTGGGCTACCTGACGTACTACGTGTCGTACATGCTGGCCACGGGTGCCATCACCGGCGCGGAGGGTGAGAGCTTCACCGCCGGCCGCATGGGCGACTACACCATCACGAAGGACCCGACCCGACCGGACGTGAACGCGCTGCGCGTCCTGATGGGCCCCTTCACGGTCTATGACAAGGACAACGTCGAGGCCGCCGCCAAGTAGGGCTCGGCCCATCAGGGCCCTCGGTCACCGTCAGGTGGCCGGGGGCCCTTCCTGTGTCCGGGGTTCGCGGGGCGGCCCACCCGCCAAGGGTCCCCGATTGGGCCACGAGTAACGCGCTCCGGGGAACGGCCCCGTCAGCGGTGGGGCGCTCCCGCAATCACCCGGAGGAACGCGAGGGTGCGCTCCCAGGCCAGCTCCGCGGCCTCCGCGACGTACGCGGTCTTCGAAGGCTCGGCGAACCAGTGTCCGGTTCCCGGGTAGCGGTGGACCGTCACCTCGCGGCCGGCCTCCCGCAGCTGGGTCTCCATCGCGGCCACGTTCTCCTGGGGCTCGTAGGGATCGTCGGCCGCGAAGTGCCCCAGCACCGGCACCCGCCCAGCCGCGAGGGCCGGCCCGGTCATCGAGCCGTAGTACACGACCGTCCCCCGCACGGCCGGACGCTTCGCCGGCAGCCAGAGCGCCCAGGCGGCCCCGAACGAGAAGCCGACGACCGCGAGCCTGGCGCCCGCGCCCGACCGTGCGGCGAGCGCATCCACAGCACCGAGCGCGACCGCGTCGTAACGGTCCTCGTCGGTGCCGGTCACCAGCGCTTCCGCCTGCTCGGGGGTCGACGCCGTCCGGCCCTCGAAGAAGTCCGGCGCCAGCACCGTGAAGCCGGCGTCCCCCAGGCGGTCCGCGAACGCGATCAGGTCGGGGTCCAGGCCCCACCACGCATGGAGCAGCACGACACCCGGCGTGTCGGCCGCCTCCGGACCCGTGGCGTACGCCCGGACCTCCGTCTCGGCGGCCTGGATCGTCTCGAACGTACCCATCTCCGGTCCTTCTCCTGGTGCTGCGTCCGCGACAGCCTAGCCCGTGGAAGCCACCAAGGCGTGTCAGGTTACAGCCGGGTACCCAGCGCGCGAGGGAGCGCGCCACGGACTGCCCAGGGAGGTGAAGATGCGGGTTCGAGTCGGGCTGGCTTCATGGTTCGGGGCGATCCTCATCGCGTCGGCTGGAGGCGGGGGTGCGAATGCGCAGTCGCCGTCGGTCGCGCTGGAGCCGGCGTCGTCGGGCGCCCTGGTCGTGACGCTCGCCCCCATCTTCCTGCCGGAGTACCGTGACACGCGCCTGGAGCTGGTCCGGACCACGCTCCAGCCGGGAGCGGAGCTGCAAGGGGTCGGACAGCCCGGGACCGGGCTCAGCCGGGTCGAGTCCGGTTCGGTGGCCGTGACCACCACCGATGGGCGGGTGACGATCCTGCGCGCGCCCGACGTGGTCAGCGAGCTGGACGCGGGCGCCAGCGGCGTGGTCCTGGCAGGCCAGTCCATCGTGAGCGACGTGGACGCGACGATGACGTGGTTCAAAGTGGACTCGGTCCCGGCGGTGATCCTGACCAGCCGGCTGCTGGACGCGCCGGAGATGCGCCGCGCGGACCCCGACCCGGCGGCGCTCCAGGCCCCGGTCGTCAAGCGGTTCGTGACGTTCGGGCCGCGGCTGGGTGGCACGCGCGGCCGGTTCACCGTGAAGGATCGCTCCGGGAAGGTGGTCGGGGCGCGTGTGCCGACAGAGCGCGAGCTGCGATTCTGGTCGCCGGTCAAGTCGGGTGTGGGGCCGCTGGCCCAGGTCCGACCCGGGCTGCGGGAGCTGCTGCTGTTCTGGGAGGGCGGTGTCTGCGGGCCGATCGTGACGCTGGACGTCGCGAAGGACCTGCGCACGATCACCCGGACCGACCACTCCCCCGGCTGCGACGCCGCGGCGACCGGCCACTGGCTGGTGCTCCAGCTCCGGACCGGCTGGTTCGATCCCGCCCGGATTCGGTTCGCCTGGGCCGGGAGCGAGGACTGACAGCGCGGCACATCAATGACCCGGCCGGTCGACCGGTGGTCGCGGTGGCGTGTGGTGGGTCACCACCCCCGGACCGGCGGGGGCCCATGGGCGGACGGTTTCAGGCAGCGGGTGGGCCGACCCGACCCGGGCGATCACACCGCGCCCAGCTCCCCGCGCACGATGTGGCAGGGCAGGACGTCATGGAGCATCCAGCTGCGCGCAGTTGCGATCGGGTTGACGACCGTCTCGTGGGAGGCGAGCGGCCTGCCACGCCAGTTCTGGCTGATGGCGCTGAACAGGCGATGCTCGACCTTGTTCCACTTGCTGGTGCCGGGCGGGAGGTGATGGACGGCGATGGCCAGGCCGTCTCATCGGCCAGGCGCTGCAGCTCCAGCTTCCAGAGCCTCGTGCGATAGCCGTTGCTGCCGCCGCAGTCGGCCGTGACCAGGAGCCGCGCGGCATCGCGGTACAGCGGCCCCCCATGCTCCGCCACCAGCGGCGGATGCTCTCGACGGCGAAGGCGGCGGTGTCGTGGTCGGTTCCCACGCTCACCCAGGCCTCGTCCTGGCCGATGTCGTGGACCCGTACGGCCTCACGCGACCGTGGTCGGGATCGTCGATCGCGAAGTCGTGCATCAACACGCGCTCGGGTCGACGCCCGGGCGCCACTCCCGTCCGTCGTTCCTGAACGGCCCACCAGCTCCTTCTTCCTGGTGCCGACGCTGATGACCGGCTCGCCGAGGGAGAGCCGGAGCTGGACCGCGGCGTCGATGTGCCGGAACCGGGCGTCGCGGTCGGGGTGGGTCGGGTCCTCCAGCGTCCTGCGGTTCGACTGGCGGCTGTGGCCCATGTCGCGGATCAGCTCGCCCACGAGCCGGTGGCTGACCGCGTGCCCCTGCCGCCGCAGCTCGTCGGCGAGCGTGCGCTGGCTCGTGGTGGGTCCAGCGGACGGGACGCTCCGGGTCGCCCCGGGAGCAGGTGTGAC
>DAOTUU010000002.1:0-47657 GCA_034436555.1 Chloroflexota bacterium
GAGCGTCGCAGGCCCGGCCCAGGGCAGGGCCTGCGCCAGTCGGCGCGCCGATCGGACCGGATGCTGGGGCGCCGCCGTCTCGGGCGCCGACCCGGGCGAGCGATCCGCCGCGGGCCCCGTCTCCGCCTCGGGGGAAGCCTCCGCCGCGGGCTCCGTCTCCGCCGCGGGCCCCGTCTCCGCCTCGGCCGGAGGAGGTGGGCTCGAGGCCGGCTCCTCATCGACCGACGCGCCCGGGCCACCGGTGCCAGCGGCAGCGCCCGCGACGCCCAGGGACACCCGCTCGTCGACGACCGGTGGTCCGTCGACCCACCCTGGGCCCGGAAACGCGGGACCGCCCCAGGCGCCTCGCTCGCCGCTCACCAGCCCAGCCTCACGCCCCAGTGCACCCCCCAGGCGTTGATGAGCACCGACGCCGCGATGAGCACGACCGCGAACGCCGCCCACGGCGGGTGGCGCAGCGCGCGGGTGAGGCCCAGCGTGACCAGGATCACGGCGAGCGGCGCGAAGTCGTTGGAGAATCGGTAGCCGAACTGGACCCAGCCCTGCGAGAAATGGCTCAGGTTCACGATCGTGATGAGCCCGATCGCCAGCGACGCCCCGATGACCACGCGCCGGCGCCAGAACGCCACGAGCGCCGGGATCGCCAGCAGGTAGGCCGGGCTCGTGAGCAGGATGCTCATGCCCAGCTTGTCGGGCCGCAGCAGCGGGCAGTCCTCGTCGAACAGGATGTCCATGCCCTGCTGGCTCGGACCGGTGGCGCATGCGGGGTCCGTGGCCAGCGGGGTCTGGGGCGGCCACAGCAGCATGATCAGCAGGTTCTGCGGGATGTAGCGCGGATCCTCGATGTTCCAGTCGTGGTTCCAGAGTGCCGGCACCGGGCTGTACTCGTTGCGGTACAGGTACTCGTACGCCGGGTGGAACACGTGGCCGGTGGTGGCGACGTTGTAGCCCAGCAGCACCATCACCGGGATGACCGCGCCGATGCCCGCCGAGACGGCGCGCCGCCAGACGCTGCCCCCGGCGCCCACGAACACGAAGAACGGCGCGGCGAAGATCGTGGGCAGCCGCGCCAGCGCCGCCATGCCGTACAGCAGGCCGGCCCACAGCTGCCGCAGCACGACCCATCCGCCGATCGACCGGGCCGCCTCGCCCAGGCGCTCCCGCCGGTCGCCGTCGAGCGCCGCGGTGATGCCCAGGAACAGGAACGTGGAGGCGACCACGTGCGCCAGGAACCAGGTGCTGCCCAGCTGCGCCGCGTACCACGCGACCGTCCCGAAGCCGTAGAAGACCGTGCCCAGGAACGGCGCGTCGCGGCGGTCCGTCACCCGCAGCAGCGTCCGCCAGCAGAGCCCCACGTTCAGGGCGCCCAGGCCGACCGCCACCGCGGAGGCGCTCGTGTCCAGCCCGAACAGCGCCACGAACGGCAGCAGCACCACGCCCGGCAGCGGCGGGAAGGGGATGAGCGCCGTGCCGCTGGGGGCGCCGTCCGCGCCCAGCACCGGCTGCACGTCCTGGAAGTACGCATTCCCCCAGCGCCCCAGGTCGCTGGGGTAGGGGATCGCTGCGCTGCCGTCCAGCCACGCCTGCGCCTGCCACACGAAGTGGTTGTAGAAATCCAGGCGATGGGTGTTGCTGAGCCAGTAGACGGCGAACGCGACGCCCACGAACGCGAGCATCACGAGCCGGGGATCGAGGCGGGACAGCTGGTGGTCCAGCCACGTGTCACGCCCTGCGGGCGGACCTGCGTCCGAGCCCACCGACGGCACGAGAGGGAGGTCGGGAGGCGGCTCCGGCGTCCGGGCGGCCCACGGGGTCGGGTCCGACCCCGTCGCTATACTCCCGGTCATTCCACCCCGCTCGCTCCTGGAGGCCGTCCGAGATCGTGACTCCGACTGCGGCCAGTATGGCCGACGGTGCGGCCGGCCGCCCAGTGCGGGACCTGTCGGTGACGCCCGGTCTGGTGCTGCTGCTGCTCATCGGCCTGGCCCTGCGGCTGGCGATCGCGTACGTGGTGTTCCCCGGATCCGGGTTCGAGTCGGACCTCGGAACGTATGCGTCGTGGTCGCTGACGCTGGCGGCTCACGGTCCGGGCGGGTTCTACGCGTCCGCGGGATTCGCGGACTATCCCCCGGCGTACCTGCTGGTGCTGTGGCCCGTGGGCGTGCTGGCGAACGCGCTGGGCGGTGGCGACGCGGGCGGCATGGCGACGAGCCTCATCAAGCTGCCGCCGATGCTCCTGGACATCGCCGTGGGCTGGCTGCTGTACCGCCTGGTCCTGGGCTGGGTGCGGCCGGGCCGGCGCGCGGAGACGCTGGCACTGGGCGCGGCCGCGCTCTGGGTGTTCAACCCCATCACCATCTACGACTCGGCGCTGTGGGGCCAGACCGACGCCGCGGGCGCGCTCGTGCTGCTGCTGTGCGTCGCGGCGCTCATCCGCGGCAACGCGGAGGGGGCCACCGCGCTGGCGGTGCTGGCCGCGCTGGTCAAACCGCAGTTCGGCTTCGTGGCGGTGCCGCTGGTCGGCGTGGTCCTGCTTCGTCGACACCTGTTCCTGGTGGGCTCCGGGCCTCGAGGCGCGCCCTGGGGGCCGGCGCTCCTGCGACGCTGGCTGACGCGCACCCAGGGACCGCTGCGCCTGCTCAGCTCCCTGCTGGTCGGCGCGGGCACGTTCCTGCTGTTCGCGCTGCCGTTCCGCCTGGGTCCCCTCGAGTACCTCCAGCTGATGGGCGGCACGGCGGCCAACTACTCCTGGCTCAGCGTCAACGCCTACAACGTGTGGGCGCTGGTGGGCGCCGACGGCAATCCGCCGCTGGCGAGCGCCTGGGCGTGGTCGCCCGACACGGTGCCGCTCCTGGGGCCCATCCCGGGCGTGGTCATCGGCGGCGGTCTGCTCGTCCTCGGCTTCCTGTGGGGCCTGTGGCGCGCCGGGCGGGCCGGCGACCGCTGGACGATCATCCTGGCCGCGGCGTACCTGTGCATGGCCTTCTTCGTGCTGCCCACGCGGGTGCACGAGCGATACCTGTTCCCGGCGTTCGTGTTCCTGCCGCTGCTCGCGGTGGCGGACCGGCGCTGGCTGGTGTCGCTGGCGGTGCTGGCCGTGGGCTCGTTCATCAACCTCCACGGCATCCTCACCATGGAGGTGTACGCCACACCGAACATCGAGCACCTCCTGGGCGGCGACCTGTTCGCGCCCGGCAACGCGACGCTCGTGCTGCTCGCGGTCGTGCTCCAGACGGGGGTCTTCGCGTTCGGGGCATGGGATGTCCGACGGCGTCGGGTGCCCGATCCATTCGAGCTGGCCGCGGGCGAGGTCGCCGGCATCGCGGGCTTCCGGTCGCCGGTGCCCGGGAGCGCGCGGACGGTCGGCGATGCCGGCGGCGTCGGGGTCGCGGGGGCCGCCGCCGCGACCGGGGGCGACGGGACCGCGGGCTGGACCGACGGACCGGTGCCGCTGACGGCGCTGCGACCGGTGACGGCGTCCGGCCCCACCGCCCGCGACCGCCTGGTGGCTCGCCTGTCCGCGCCTCGCATCCGCCGCGACCGGAGCGCGTCGCTCGCGATGGAGCGCGGCGGGCGGTTCTCGCGTCGGGACGCGCTCGCGACGGTGCTCCTGGTGGGCGCCGCGTTCGTGCTGCGCGGCTTCAACCTGGCCCAGCCGTTCGACATGTACTTCGACGAGGTCTACCACGCCCGGACCGGCATGGAGTTCCTCCAGCACTGGCGCTACGGTGAGGTCCATTCGATCTACGAGTACACCCACCCGCACCTGGCCAAGTACGCGATGGCCCTGAGCGTGGACGCGTTCGGCGAGAACCGGGTCACGGCGAGCGGCGATGTGGGGGCGACCGGCGCCACGGCCGCGGTCGTGGAGCGGCGCTGGAGTCCCGAGGACGAGCCGGCCACCCGCCACGGTGACCGCCTGTTCGTGTCGACCGCCACGGGGGTCGCGGTCTTCGACCTGCGCGGCATGGCTCGCGAGGCGACGATTCCCGCCGACGCGACCGCGCTCGCGGTCAACGACGCCATCGACGACCACGCGCTGTACCTCGCCGGCCCGGACCGGGTGGTTTCGCGCCTGGACACCACCGCGCTGGACCTCCGGCGCGCCGACAAGGCGGCCCCGGAGCCGGTCCCCACCCCGATCGCCACGCTTCCCGGCCAGGGCGAGGTCATCGCCATCGCGATCGCGGACGACACGATCGTGGCCCTCATGGACGACGAGACGCTGGCTGCGGTGGACCTGCTCACGGGCGACGTGGCGGGGACCGCGTCCGTCCCCGGCGCCGTCGCGCTCGTGGCGCTCCCGTCCACCACGCGCCTTGTGGCGCATCCCTCGGAGATGACGGATGCGAGCGCCACGGCCATCCTGCTCGCGGACCTCCTGTTCGACGACGCCGACCGGATCGGGGCGCTGCTCGCGACGGGTGGGGATGCCGATGAGGTCGTGCTCGCGGGATACCTGGACGATGCCACCCGGCGCGACATCCAGGACGGCATCGATGACGGCAGCCTCGAGGGCGTGGAGCTGGCGGACGGACGGGCAGTGGGGGCCGCGGCCAGTGACGGGGTGGCGCTCCTGGACGCGCGCTCGCTGGCGCGCCTCGACACGATCGACGTGGGCGGTCCGGCCACGGGCCTCGGCCTGGACGCGAGCGGCCTGGATCAGCCGGTGCTGTATGTCTCCGCCCCCGACGCGGTCCGCGGCTTCAAGCTCCAGGTCGGGGGCGCCACGCCGCGAGGCACCATCCCCGTCCCGGCGGACACCTCGACGGTCGTGTGGAACGAGCCCGCCAACCTGATGCATGTCCTGGGGCACACGACCGACGGCCGGCCCACGGTGTACGTCATCGAGCCCCACGGCGACTCGCTGTTCGCGGACGCGGTGCTGCCGTTCGAGCCCGTGGCGCTCGCCATGGACACCCAGCCGGACCGGCCCGGCGACGACCGGACGCAGCTCATCGCGGTGGCCGCGGACGGCCGGATCGCGAGCATCGAGGTGGGCAGCAACGCGTTCGCCTGGAGGCTGCCGGGGATGGCGCTGGGCGCGCTCACCGTGGGCGTCCTCTACCTCCTCGGCCGGCTGCTGTTCCGGCGCCGCTCGGTCGCGCTGTTCGCGGGACTGTTCGCGCTCGCCGAGGGCATGCTGTTCGCGAACTCGCGCATCGCGATGAACGACGTCTACGTCACGTTCTTCGTGCTGTGCGCGCTGCTGCTGTTCACGGGCCTGTGGGTCGGGCGCTGGCAGCGCGCGTGGCAGGTCGTGGCCGGATTCGTCGGGATCGGCCTGCTGCTCGGCCTGGCGCTCGCCTCCAAGTGGGTCGCCGCCTACGCCATCGGCGGCATGGCGCTGCTCATCCTGCTGCGATCGGCGCTGGGCCGGCTGCTCGCGCTGACCGGGATGCTGTGCCTCACCGCGGTGCTGGGCGGCGTCGCGATCCGGCCCGCCGACGTGGAGGACCCACAGCGCAACTGGCTGTTCCTGCTCATCATGCTGGGGCTGACGCTGGCCCTCGCCGCGGCGATGGTCCGCCGCCCCGTCCGGTTCACGACCGGCGAGCTGGGCGTGATGATCGCGGTGCCCGCGATGCTGGGCGGCTTCCTGCTCGTGGGCGGCCTGCTGTTCGGCGGGATGCTGCCGGCCGAGGGCAGCCTGACCGGTCCGCGCGTGGCGATGGCGGGCGGGGCGCTGCTCCTGCTCGCCGCGGCGACGTACGTCGGCGCGTGGGTCGGCGGGCGGGCCGGCATCGGGCCGCTCGCGCGGCGGAGGGCGATGGTCCCCCCGGATGCGCCCTCTCCCGCCCCGCCGCCCGATGGCTGGCTCCGCCCGGGTGGTCGTGACCTCGTCGGCTGGCTGTTCGTGCTGTTCTGTCTCACCGCGATCCCGCTCGCGGTCTACGTGGCGCTCTACCTGCCATGGGCGAACCTGGGCAACCAGCTGTGGCCGGGCTTCCCCGCGGGCAACAAGGGCCAGGACCTGTGGCAGCTGACCAAGTCGATGTACGACTACCACAATGACCTGCGGGCGACTCACGCCGCCTCATCGCCGTGGTGGGCCTGGCCGCTGGACCTCAAGCCGGTCTGGTTCTACCAGGAGGGCTTCGCCAACCGGACGGCCGGGTCGATCTACGACACGGGCAACCTGGTCGTGTTCTGGATGGGCATCCCGGCGCTCGTGTTCGCGGCCTGGGCGGCCTGGACGCGCCGGTCGCTGGCGCTCACCGCGGTCGTGCTGATGTTCTGCGCGATGTGGCTGCCCTGGGCGCGCATCGACCGGGCCACGTTCCAGTACCACGTCTACACCAGCCTGCCGTTCGTGGTGCTGGCGCTGGGCTACTGGATGGCCGAGCTGTGGCACGGCCCGTCGCGCGTGGGCTGGGCGCTGGCACGGCTCGCGGCGGCGATCGCCATCGTGGGCGCGCCCCTGTTGTGGCTGCTGCGACAGCCGCTGTGCGCGGTGGGCGGCGTGGAGCGCATGAACGCGGGTGCGGAGGTCTGCGGTGGCGCCGTCTCGCGCGACCTGCCCATCAGCGAGCTGGGGTTCGCGGCGATCCTGGTGCTGGCGGTGGGCACGGGGGTGTTCCTGTGGGTGTGGCGGATGACGGGCGCGCGTCGCGACGGCCCCGCCGAGCGCCGCCGGTTCCATCGCCCGGAGTTCTGGCTGGTGGCCGTCATCGGCCTGACCGGGCTCGCGCTCGTGGTCGTCGGCCGGTTCCTCAGCCCGGAGGCGACGTCGTCGCTGAGGGTCGGCGCCGAGCCGCTCGCGCTGGCGGCCCTGGTGCTGCTGGGCATCCCGGCGCTGATGGCGCTGCGCGCCCGTGACCCGAGACGATTCGCCGGAGGCGTCGTCCTGGCGGCGATCCTGTTCCTCGTCGCGTGGTACCCGAACCTGTCGGGCCTGCCGCTGCCCAACGCGTTCGTGAACGTCTATCAGGGGCTGCTGCCCACCTGGAACTACTCCTTCCAGTTCGCGGTCAACACCGATCCTCCCGCGGACGGCGCGATGGTCGGCGCGGACACGGCGGCGATCCTGGGCATCTCGCTGCTGCTGGTGGCCGTGGTCATGATCCTCGCTCGGTACTGGGGTCCGCCCCGACCCGCCCGTCCCCCCTTGGTGGGCGAGCGCGCCTGAGCGACCGATCGCACGGCGTGGACGCGGCCCGAGCCGCCGCCGCGCCGGTCGACCGGACCGCGCGCGCCCACGGACCCCGCGCGGCCGGGACGCGCGCCCGCCGTGCGACCGCCTCCCGCACCCCGGGACCACGCGTCCGGTCGTCTGCCACGGGTCCCTCGGCAGGGCACCCGGGGACCCTCGGCAGGGTGTCTCGCGGGACCCTCGGCAGGGCGGACCGGGCCCTTCGGCAGGCGCCAGTGCCACGGTCGAGACGCGAATCATCTTCTTCGTGTTGGTTCGGCTCGCCGCCCCCCGTCGGGGAGCCCAAACGTGCGTCGGTGGAAGGAGCCGCCCATATGAAACGTACTGGGGTCATCGTGACCGTGGCCGTCGTCATCGCGGCGGTCGTCGGGTTGCTCGTGGGTCGCTTCACCTCGGGTGGCGGCGGGGCCACGCTGGCGACGACGGCCGAGCAGCGAGGCATGACGGTGGAGGAGGCGGAGGGTGCCATCAAGGCGTTCACGCCCCCCGGCAAGCACGACCCGTACATCCTGGTCGCCTCGGGCGGTCACTCGGGCAACGTCCACCTCGTGGGCGTCCCATCCATGCGCCTGCTCAAGTCGATCCCGGTGTTCACGCCGGAGTCCTGGAGCGGCTACGGGCAGGGGTCGGACCTGAGCGAGACGGTCCTCAGCGAGGGGTCATCGGACAAGCAGGCGACGCGCCTTGCGTGGGGGGACAGCCACCATCCGGCGCTCTCTGAGACCGGTGGCGCCTACGACGGACGGTTCCTGTACATCCAGGACCGCGCGAACGGCCGCCTGGGTTACGTCGACCTGCGGGACTTCAAGACCAAGCAGATCGTCGACATCCCGAACCTCGGCACGTCCCATGGCGGCGCCTTCGTCACGCCGGACACCACCTACGTCCACGTCTCGAGCATGACCCCGGTCCCGCAGACCGAGAACGGCTTCGCGGAGCTCTCCGAGTACAAGGAGAAGTTCCGGGGCATGTCCAGCTTCCTGTCGGTCGACCAGGCCACCGGCAAGATCGACCTCACGAAGAGTTTCCAGATCGAGCTGCCGCCATACACCCAGGACCTCGCGGACGCGGGCAAGCTGGCGTCTGACGGGCTCGCGTTCATCAACAGCTACAACACCGAGATGGCCACCGGACGTGGCGAGGACCAGACCGGCGAGCCGCTCGAGCGGGGCGCCTCGGCACGGGACTTCGACTACCTCCACATCATCGACTGGAAGAAGGCGGAGCAGGTCGTCGCGGCCGGCAAGACCGTCGACCGAAACGGCATCCGGGTCATCCCGCTCGACACCGCGGTCGCGGAGGGCATCCTCGTGTTCGCGCCCGAGCCGCGCAGCCCGCACGGCGTGGACGTCAGCCCGGATGGCAACTACATCTCCGTGGGCGGCAAGCTGGACCCGCACGTCACGGTCTATGACGTCGATCTCATCAAGCAGGCCATCGCCGCCAAGGACTTCGAGGGGACCGACGAGTTCGGCGTGCCCATCCTGAAGTTCGACTCCGTCGTGGCGGGCCAGGTGGAGGTGGGCCTGGGCCCGCTGCACACCCAGTACGACGGCAAGGGCAACGGCTACATCAGCCTGTTCCTGGACTCCGCGATCGCCAAGTTCTCGCTGGGCGAGAAGGCCGGGGTCAAGGCCGGCGAGACGTTCAAGCTGCTGGAGAAGGTGCCGGTCCAGTACAACGTCGGCCACATCGCCACCAGCGAGGGTGACACCGTCGGCGCCGACGGCCGATACCTCATCGGCCTCAACAAGTGGTCCATCGACCGGTTCCCGGTCATGGGCACGCTCAAGCCCCAGAACTTCCAGCTGATCGACCTCGCGTCATCGCCGATGAAGGTCATCGCGGACATGCCGGTCGGCTTCGGAGAGCCCCACTACGCGCAGATCATCCGAACCGACCGGCTGACGAGCGCGATCGCGACCTACGAACCCGGCACCGAGCCGCTCACCATGGCGAAGTCCGCTGTCGCCACCGAGGCCGGCCAGGGTCGGGTGGAGCGCGACGCCGAGGGCGTGCACGTGTACATGACGGCGATGCGCAGCAACTTCGCGCCCGACGTCATCCGCGTGAAGCAGGGCGAGAAGGTCATCTTCCATGTGACCAACATCGAGACGACCCCGGACGCCACGCATGGCTTCGCGATCCCCGCCTACAACGTCCAGATGAGCCTGGACCCGGGCGAGGTCGTCTCGGCGGAGTTCGTCGCCACCAAACCGGGGGACTTCGCGTTCTACTGCACCGAGTTCTGCTCGGCGCTCCACCTGGAGATGCAGGGCTGGCTCATCGTCGAGCCCGCCTGACCCGCATCCACGCCCCGGCCCGGCGACCTGGCGTCGCCTGGCCGGGGTGACTCTCGGAGGATCCATCCCGATGCGCTTTCCTGGTGCCGCGCGCCTGTTCGTCCCCGTCGCCACCGCCCTCATCGTGGTGGGCTGCGGCGGCTCGAGCGCGACCCCCACCCCCGTGCCCACCCCGACCCCGGCGCCTGCCATCGTCGTCGAGACGACCGAGTTCGCGTTCGCCCCCGACGCGCTGACCGTGAAGGCAGGCGCGGATTCCGTCATCCGGCTCGTCAACAAGGGGATCGTCGAGCACGATCTCACGATCGACGCCCTGGAGGTCAAGATCGCCGTTCCCATCGGTGGGACCACCGAGGGGACCCTCGTGGCGCCCACGGCCGGCACGTACGACTTCTACTGCTCGCTGCCGGGGCACAAGGAGAACGGCATGGTCGGGAAGCTCACCGTCGAGTGACGACCCATGGACCTGCCTTCCGCGTCAGGCACGGCGCCGCAGACCGCCGTGCCGCCTGCCATCGAAACCGTCGCTGAATCCGCCACACCACACCGCTGGTCGGCCCGCGTGCGGACCGCGCTCAGTGGCACCTGGGTCGGCCCGATCGCGGTGATCGTGGGCACGCTGCTGCTCATCGTCGCCGGGACGCTGCCGGTGTGGGGGACCCGGCTCATCGCCCCGCAGTACCCCAAGGGACTGGACCTCTGGTTCTATGGAGGTCGCGTCTCAGGGCCGGTCACGGAGGTGAACGGGCTCAACCACTACATCGGCATGCAGCCCATCGATCTCGCGCGCGTGCCGGAGCTGCAGCTGTGGCCACTGGCCATCGTGGCCTCCGCCGCGGTGCTCGCCGTGGGCGTGCTCTGGAAGGGCTGGCTGGGGCGCCTGGCGCTCCTGGCGCTGTGGCTGGTCCCGGTGGTCGTGCTCGTGGACATCCAGCGCTGGCTGATGATCTTCGGGACCGAGCTCGATCCGGCGTCGGCGCTCAGGCTGGACCCCTTCGTGCCCTTCGTGGTGGGCCCGTCCCAGGTCTGGAACTTCACGGTCTGGACCTATCCGGGACTGGCGCTCATCCTCGTCTGGCTGGTCGCGCTCCTGGCGACCGTCATCCGGCGCTGCGCCGGACCGCCCGCCATCCCGCGGCTGGCGGTGCTCACGGTCGCGGTGGCGCTCGCCGTCGTGGGCACGGTGCTGCTGGTCGTCCCGAGCGCGATGAGCGGTGCGACCGCCACCTCCTCCACGGGCGCCCGGGGCGATGTCGCGGCCATGCCGGCGGGCCGGGAGGACCTCGCCGCACTGGTCGGCGCGACACCGGACGGCGGCACCCTCGTGGTGCCGCCGGGTCGGTATCGCACGAATCTGGTGATCGATCGACCGATGACGCTCGTCGCAGGCGGCGACGTGCTGCTCGACGGAGGGGGCCGCGGGACGGTGGTCACGATCACCGCTGACGACGTTGCCCTCAGGGGGTTCCGGATCGCCCACACGGGCGGCCAGGTCGAGGAGGCGGCCGGCATCAAGGTCGTCCGCGCGGCGCGCACCAGCCTCGAGGACAACACCATCACGGACTTCTACACCGGGATCGCCTCGTCGGAGGCGGTCGAGCTGCGCATCGTGGGCAACACGCTCATGGGCTCGGGCCAGGTCACCCACGACGCAGGCCATGCCACGAACGGCTCTGCCACCCCGGCTCGGGAGCCGGACCAGGGTGGCGCGGCCGCCGGCGCGACCGACCCCCACGCCGGCCACGGGACCGGTGGCGGTCCCGACAGGCAGGGCGACGCCATCAGCCTGTGGGCCACCAGCGGCGTCCTCGTCCGCGACAACATCCTGCACGCGGTGCGAGACGGGCTCTATCTGAACTACGTCGACCGGGTGCTGGTCGACAGCAACGAGATCCACCACTCCCGCTACGCCGTCCACTCCATGTTCGGCACCGGCCAGGTCATCTTCGGCAACGACATCCGGGAGAACCTGTCGGGTCTGGTGCTGATGTACACGGCTGACGTCCAGGCGGGCCGCAACGCGATCGCCGACCAGCGGTCGGCGGGCACCGGCTTCGGCGTCGTGCTCAAGGACGTGGCCGGCCTGCATCTCGTCGAGAACGTGATCGTCCGCAATCGGACGGGCCTGCGCGCGGAGGGGACCGTGGGCACGCCGGATGCTCCGGTGGAGATCCTGCGCAACCGATTCGCATCGAACCAGGCGGCGCTGTCGCTGGCGGCGAGCAGCGACCTGGGCTTCGGCGCCAACGTGTTCACCGACAACCTCATCGACCTGCACTCGCTGGAGCCCGGCGTGGAGCGCCGCAACGACTGGACCTACCAGGGCACCGGCAACACCTGGAGCAGCTACCGCGGGTACGACCTGGATGGGGACGGCGTGGGCGATGTGCCTCACACGGCGGGTGGCGCACAGCAGGTGCTGCTGAGCACGGCGCCCGCCCTCGAGGCCTTTCTCACGACGCCCGCGATGCAGGTCCTGGATGCGGCGCAGGAACTGTGGGAGGCGGATCGGCCGGCAGTAATCAGAGACACGGCGCCGCGACTCGCGGAACACGCACCGACCGCGATCGACGACAGGTCGGAGCCCCAGGTCGGACCATGGGTCATCATCGGCGCGCTGCTTGTGGGCAGCGCGACGGCGCTCACCGTCGGCCCCCGTTCCCGGACCGGGCGACGCGTGACAGGGGAGGCGTGAGTTGACCTCGGCACCTTCGCGCTCCATCACCCCGTCCTCCGGATCGCAGGCGCAGCCATTGTCTCCGGCGGTCGCGGCAACCGATGCGACGTCCGGTGCCTGGCTGTGCGCCACCGGCATCTCCAAGCGCTACGGGAGGCGCACGGTGCTCGACCGGGTCGACCTCGCCGTGGAGCGCGGGTCGTTCGTGGCGCTCGCGGGTCGCAACGGCGCCGGCAAGTCGACGCTGCTGGGCTGCCTGGCGGGCACGCTGAGGCACTCCGGCACCGTGAGGCTCGACGGAGCGCCCACGGGCGCCGTCCGCGGGCGCGTCTCCTACCTTCCCCAGCGACTGCGCCTCCCGTCCGTCCTGACCGGGCGCGAGGTGATCGACCTGCTCGGCTCGCTGGGACGGCGCGATCGCGACCGGCACAGCCGGCTCGCCCTGCCGGAGGGGTTCCTGCCACCGCTCGACCAGCCGGTCGGGCAGCTGTCGGGCGGCCAGGCGCAGCGAGTGGCCCTTGCCGGGGCCCTTGCGGGCGGTCCGGAGCTGGTGCTCCTCGACGAGCCGTTCGCCAACCTCGACGACGCAGGCCGGGACGCCGCACGCCGGATCCTGCGCGCCGCCTGCGATGAGGGCACCACGGTGATCGTGGCCAGCCCGACGGCGCTGGACCTGCTGTCGACCGCCCGGCGCGTGGTGCTCGTGGAGGACGGACGCATCGCGTTCGACGGCGCTCCCGGTGCCTATGCGGGCCGCCTGGAGGTCGTCGTCTGGGTTCGCCCTGACGACGTGCCACCCGAGACGGTGGCCGGGCTGCCACACGTGCTGTCGGCCCGGGTCGATGGCGACTGGACCGAGCTCCGGTGTCACGAGGATCGCTCCGTGGACCTGCTGCGAGCGCTCGATGGCATCGGCATCGGGCCTGACCGTGTCCGACTCGGAGGGTCGGTGGGCGATGCCCGGCTCTCATCTTCTCCTGCTCCCGTGGCGGAGGCTGGGTCATGATGGCGCTCGGGACCTTCCAGCTGAGGACGGCGCTGCGAGGCCGGGCTGTGCTCGTGTGGGTCGTGGCGTTCTCGGCCGCCGCGGGGATCGTGGCCGTCCTGGGACTCGACTCCTTCCGCCAGATCGGTCTCGGGTCCGTGGGCCCCGCCGCGGTGGCGCTCGTCAACCTGGCCCTCCTGCTGCCGACGGCGCAGGCGATCCTTCTGGGGGCGCTGGCCGTGTCCGGTGAGCGGGAGAGCGGCATGGCCGCCGTCATGCGCGCCCGGGGTGTCTCCAGCCTGCGCCTGGTGCTGACCGCGTGGCTCGCGATGTTCGCCGCGGCCTGTGCCTCGCTCGTGGCCGGTTTCGGCGTGGCCGCCCTGGTCCTGGCGGGCAACGTGCCCATGGAGGACATGGTGACCTTCGGGGCGCTCCTGGGGGTGACCGCCATCGCCTCCGGCGTCGCGGGGGCGCTGGGCGTGCTCATCGGCGCGGCAGTCGCGACCCGGCTCCACGCGGCCCTCGTCGCGGTCGCGGTCTGGTTTGCCCTCTCCATCGGGCTGGATCTCGTGGCCATCGGCATGGGTGCGTTCCTGCGGCTGGGTGAGGCCGCGCTCCAGGCGGCCATCCTGCTCAACCCCATCGAGGCGTGCCGGGTCGCCGCGCTGCTGCTCCTGGACGCGAGCGGCGGCGTTCTCGGCCCGCTCGGCATCTATCTCGTCGAGCGACTGGGCCGCGAGGGATCGCTGGCGCTGCTGCTCCTGGCCGCGACGGCCTGGATCCTCGTGCCGCTGCTCCTCGCCGCGTGGGCGATGCGTCGCCGCGACGTCTGATCGGCCCGGTCCCGGGGAGCCACGCGCGCGACCTGCGGCCCGGGCCATTCGTGCCCCTCGGCCCTGACGCCGCGAGGGATGCACCCGGACACTCGGTGCATGAGGGACCAGGCTTCGCTCGTCGCCGTCCTCAACTCCACTTGGTTCGCGAGCGGATTCCCGCCCGCGATCCAGACCCGGCTCGCCGAGTTGAGCCGCCCCCATGCGGTCAATGCAGGCACCGAGCTGTTCAGGGAGGGAGACCCATCGGACACACTCGGCATCGTCGTCCTGGGGCGCGTCGCACTGCGCACGCTCGTGCCGGAGCGGGGCGACGTCACGATCCTCACGGTCGAGCCGGGTGACGTCTTCGGCTGGTCGGCCGTCGTGCCACCCTACCGCGCCACCTCGACCGCGATCGCGATCGAGCCGGTGGAGGCCGTCGCGTTCGATGGACCGCCCCTTCGCGCGGCGCTGCGCGAGGACCCGCTCCTGGCGGCGGCCCTCTACCCTCGGCTGCTCGTCGCCGTCTCCCGTCGCCTGAACGCCACGCGTCTCCAGCTCCTCGACCTCTTCGCGGCGGACCAGGTGCGGACATGGTGACGACCGCGTTCCCCGGACCGCCTCGCCCCCGGTCCAGCCTGCCGGAGGGCCCCGTCTTCCTCGCCCGCGTCGACCTCCAGGCGCTGCTTGACCTGCTGCGCGAGGGGGACCGTCGCCTCATCGGCCCGACGCTGGCTGACCAGGCCATCGTCTACGACGAGATCGCGACGGTCGAGGACCTGCCGATGGGCTGGGGGGAGGAGCAGGCGCCCGGCCACTACCGTCTGACCCGGCGCTGCGACGGACGCCTGTTCGGCTTCACGGTCGGGCCGACCGCCTGGAAGAAGTGGACGTTCCCGCCCCTCGTGCGCCTCAACACCGCCCTGAAGGACGGCCGCCGGGTCAGCTTCTCGCCCGAGACGCCCGACCCTCCGAGGCTCGCGTTCCTGGGGGTGCGCGCCTGCGATCTCGCCGCGATCGGCATCCAGGATCGCGTGCTCGCCACCGGACCCTACGTCGACCCGGACTACGTCCTGCGCCGCGGGCGGGTGCTCATCGTGGCGGTCCAGTGCACCACGTCCGCAGGCACCTGCTTCTGCACCTCGATGGGCACGGGGCCCGAGGTCACCGATGGTCACGACCTGCTGCTGACCGAGATCGACGATGGCTTCCTCGTCGATGCCGGCTCGGCGGCGGGCCGGCTCATCCTCGAGCGGCTGCCCACGCGTCCGGCCACGGCCTCGGAGCAGTATGGTGCGGCCGCGACGGTGGCCCAGGTCCGGGCGCGCATCGGGGACCCGGTGCCGACGGCCGGGCTCCACGATCGACTCCTGGCGCAGCTCGATCATCCGCGCTGGGCCCAGGTCGCGGAGCGCTGCATCACGTGCGGCAACTGCACGCTCGCCTGCCCGACGTGCTTCTGCACCACGCTCATCCAGCAGACCGACCTGTCCGGCGATTCGGCCGTCACGACACGGACCTGGGACTCCTGCTTCAGCCCCGGGTTCGCGAAGGTCGCGGGCGGCAGCTTCCGGGCCCGGCCGCGCGATCGCTACCGGCAATGGCTGACCCACAAGTTCGCCACCTGGATGGACCAGTTCGGGTCGTACGGCTGCACCGGCTGCGGCCGCTGCATCACCTGGTGCCCCGTGGGCATCGACGTGCGTGACGAGCTCGGCGCCATCGCGCCCGCGGTGCCCCTCAACCCCGAGACCATGCTCGTGGAGCCGGTCGCCGCGGCGCCCAACGAGTTCGTGGTCGCGCGCGTCGTCCACACCAGACAGGAGACGGCAGACACCACGACGCTCACGCTCACGGGCGTGGACCCGGCGTTCAGCAGGGGTTCCACGGGACAGTTCGCGATGGTCGCGCTGCCCGGCTTCCCGCCCCTGCCCATCAGCATCAGCCGCTTCCTGCCGGACGGCATCGAGCTGACCATCCGGGGTGCGGGACCCGCCACGAAGGCGATGTGCGCCCTCCGCGTGGACGACCAGCTGGGGCTGCGCGGCCCGCTGGGCAACAACTGGCCGCTGGACCGGGCGGTCGGCCGAGACCTCGTGATCGTGACCGGCGGCATCGGCCTCGCGCCGCTGCGCCCGGTGCTGCACGCCATCGTCGCCGACCGTCGCCGTTTCGGTGACGTGAGGCTGTTCTACGGCGCCCGCACCCCGGCGGACCTGCTCTACCGCGACGAGCTGGAGCGCTGGGGCGGACGCGACGGCATCGAGGTGTCGCTGACGGTGGATCGCGCCGGCGCCGACTGGACCGGTCGGGTCGGGGTGGTCACCCACCTGTTCGACCAGGCCGCCTGGGACGGCACGAACATGATCGCGTTCGTGTGCGGCCCCGAGCGGATGATGCAGGCGACGGCCACCACCCTGGCCGGCCGCGGCGTCCCGGCATCCCGCATCCATGTGACGCTGGAGCGCCACATGGAGTGCGGCATCGGACTGTGCGGTCACTGCCAGATGGGCAGGTACTTCGTGTGCCGGGACGGGCCGGTGTTCTCGGTCGCGCAGCTCGGTGACACCTTCGGCCGGGAGGGCATCTGATGTCTGCGACCGCGGTCGCCGCACGTCCGCGTGTCGGTGTCGTCAAGTTCGCGTCCTGCGATGGCTGCCAGCTCACGATCCTCGATCTCGAGGACCAGCTGCTGGACCTCGTGGAGCATTTCGAGATCGTGGACTTCCCGGAGGCCACGAGCGCGCGCTCCGCCGGTCCGTACGACGTGCTGTTCGTGGAGGGTTCGGTGTCGGAGCCCGCACACCTGGAGCGCATCGCGGATCTGCGCCGCCGATCCCGCCACCTCGTGACGATCGGTGCGTGTGCCACCGCGGGAGGCATCCAGGCGCTGCGCAACTGGGGGGACCACGATGCGTTCCGGGACGCGGTCTACGCCCGGCCCGAGTATGTCCAGTCGCTCGCCCGCTCCACGCCCATCGCGGAGCACGTGGCCGTCGATGCGGAGCTGCGGGGCTGTCCCATCGACCCGGATCAGCTCCTGGAGCTGCTCACCGCGCTCACCACCGGCCGTCGTCCACAACTCCGCGACGAGGCCGTGTGCATGGAGTGCAAGCGTCGGGGCATCGTGTGCGTCATGGTCAGCAGGGGCATCCCCTGCCTGGGCCAGGTCACCCAGACCGGCTGCGGGGCCATCTGCCCGCGCTTCGGGCGCGGCTGCTACGGCTGCTTCGGGCCACGCGAACAGGCGAACGCCGCGGGTCTGGCGCGCCACCTCCAGATGGCGGGCGACCGCCCGCGCGAGGAGGTGGGACGCCTGTTCGCCGGGTTCACCGCGTACTCCGAGCCGTTCCGATCGATGGTCACGGAGTTGGGCGGAGCGCGCTCCGCGCCGGGCGATGCGAGACCCGGCCCGACCCATGCGCCGACCGTGCCGGTCGACGGGCCAGCCGCGAGTGGAGGCACGAGATGAGTCCCGCCGGGGCGTCCAGGAAGCCGGCCGACGAGCGCACCTACGAGGTCGGCGAGCTCACCCGCGTCGAGGGAGAGGGCTCGCTGCGGCTCCGGATCCGCGACGGGGAGGTCGTGGAGGCTCGCCTGGGCATCTTCGAGACGCCCCGCTACTTCGAGGCGCTCGTGTGCGGCCGGACGCCCGACGAGGTCATCGACATCGTGGCGCGCATCTGCGGCATCTGTCCGGTGGCGTACCAGATGAGCGCGGTGCACGGGTTCGAGGACCTGTTCGGGGTGCGCATCGACCCTGCCTCGCGGGCGCTTCGCCGGCTGTTCTACTGTGGCGAGTGGATCGAGAGCCACGCGCTCCACATCTATCTGCTGCACCTGCCGGACTTCCTGGGCTACGAGAGCGGTCTCGCGATGGCCGCCGACCACCGTCCCGTGGTGGAGGCCGCGCTGCGCGCCAAGAAGGCGGGCAACGAGCTCATCAAGGTCCTCGGTGGCCGTGCGATCCACCCGGTGAGCGTGCGCGTCGGAGGCTGGAGCCGAGCGCCCCGGAGGTCGGAACTGACGGAGCTCCTGCCGCAGCTCCAGGCTGGCCTGAAGGTCGCCCAGGACACGCTCGCGCTCGTGGCCGGGCTCCCGATGCCGGCCTTCCAGCGCGAGCCGCGGCTGGTCTCCATCCGGCACCCCCACGAGTACCCGTACAACGACGGGCGCATCGTGAGCGACGACGGCATCGACATCCCGCTGGGCGCCTGGGGCACGATGTTCGAGGAGCACCAGGTGGAGGGCTCCAACGCGCTCCATGCGCGCGCCAAGGACGGCGGCGGGGCGCATCTCCTGGGTCCGGCCGCGCGTGTGACACTGACGCCCGAGACACTCCACCCGATCGCCGGGGCGGCGCTCGCGGCGTCCGGCATGGCGCCGCTCATCCGGACCAACATCTACGCCTCGATCGTGGCCCGGGCCGTGGAGCTCATCCACGCGTTCGCGGAGGCCATCGACCTGGTCGAGACGTACGCGCCACCCGCGGAGACGCTCGTCCACTGGACGAGCCGACCCGGCATCGCTGCGTGGGCCACGGAGGCGCCACGCGGGATGCTGTTCCACGAGTATCAGGTGGACGAGGAGGGGCGCATCACCCGTGCCCGGATCGTGCCACCCACGAGCCAGAACCAGGCCGCCATCGAGGCGGACCTGCGGGTGGCGGCGCGCGAGGTCCTGACCATGGACCATGCGGCGGCGACCCGTCGGCTGGAGCAGATGATCCGGTCATATGACCCGTGCATCAGCTGCGCCACGCACTTCCTCGACCTGACCATCGAGGAGGGCTGACCCGTCTCCGAACCCGGCGATCGTCCCACGCGGAGGCTCATCATGCCCGAGCCCGGCTGGCCGTCTGTTCCCATCCCCGTCCTGGTGTGCGGCGAGGCCGCCCGTGGCGACGACGCGGCGGGCCTGGCCGCGATCGATCTGCTTGCTCAAGCCACGCTCGCCCTGGCGCGCGTGGTGCCGGTCGGCCAGCTGGATGTGCTGTCCCTGCTGGACCTGCCCGCGGATCAGCCGTGCGTGGTCGTGGACGCGATCCGCGGGCTGGAGCCGGGCGAGATCTGGACCTGCCCGCTGGAGGCGCTCGTGGATCGTGCACGCGCGCTGGACGGCGCCGGCTGCCGTCCGGAGCCGCGGTCCTCACACGAGCTGCCCGTCGAGGCGGTCCTGGCGCTCGCGGCGACACTTCGGGCCGCACCCCTGGCCGGCGTGTTCGTGGGGGTCGGCGGCGCGGTGTTCGAGCTGGGCGAGCCGCTGTCGCCGGCCGTCGCGGCGGCGCTCCCCGAGGTCGCCGCCGCGATCGACGCGGGCGTCGCTGCGCTCGTTGTCGGTGGTCAGGCTCGCCATCGTGACGCGGGTCGCCATCGGTGATCCGGCGGCGTGGCGCTGGAGGCCAGCGCGTGGGGCGGTCCGTCGCGGCATCTGCGGGTCGCGCTCGACGGACGCTCGCGGGTCCCCGGTGGGTGGCGCCAGGTGGTGACCGCCGGCGTTCGAGACCCGCGTGGGATCACCCGCCGCGTTCCCGGCATCGCGGGGCTGACGGCCGATCAGGCGCGCAGGAGCGTCAGGACCGCCAGCACGCGGCGGTGGGCGTCGGGCGATTCCTCGAGACCCAGCTTGCTGAACACCTGGGCCATGTGGGCCTCCACCGTCCGGTCGGTCACGAACAAGCGGGCGGCGATCGCCTTGTTGGACAGGCCCTCCGCCGCCAGCGCGAGGACCTCCAGCTCACGCGGGGAGAGGTCCGCCAGGGGGTCGTGGGTACGCTTGCGGCCCAGGAGGCGGGCGACGATTGTGGGGTCCACCACCGTCTCGCCCTCCGTGACGCGGCGCAGGGCGTCGACCAGGACGGCCGGATGGAACACCCGCTCCTTGAGCAGGTATCCGGCGCCCTCCTCCCGGCCCTCCAGCAGCCGTAGCGCGTAGGCGGGCTCCAGGTACTGGCTGAGCACCACGACCGCGGTCCCGGGGAAGGCGTCCCTGATGCGACGGGCAGCGACCAGGCCCTCGTCCGTGTGGGTGGGCGGCATCCGGATGTCCACCACGGCCGCATCCGGGCGACACCGTGCGACCTCGCGGAGCAGCGCGTCGCCGTCCTCCACCGCGGCGGAGACCTTCACGCCCGCGTCGGTGAGCAGATGGACGATTCCCTCGCGGGTCAGGAGCACGTCTTCCGCGACGATCACCCGCATGGCAGCTCCACGCTGAGCAGCGTACCGCTCGCCGGATCGGTGGTCACCTCCGACCGACCACCCGAGGCACCCACCCGATCGTCCACCCGCAGCCAGGGACCAGGGATGACACGGTCGACGATCCGGACGTCCAGCCGCAGCAGGTCCGCGGCACGGGCCGCCGACACGGCCAGGCCACCGGCGCCAGCCTCGACCGCGCGGCGGAGCGCCTCGATGACCGCCAGATAGGCGGCCGACTCCGCGGGTCGCGGCAGCCGGGCGTCCGTCACCCCCGCAAGGCTCACGGGGATGGGCGCCCCGTCCGCGAGCGTCGCCATCGCCGCGTCGAACCCCGACTCCGCGAGGACCGCGGGCCACAGGCCGTGGGCAAGGTCACGCAGTTCCTCGAGGGCCCGATCGACCTCGCCCACGGCCTCCTCGATCGCTCCGCCGAGACCCACATCGCCGCCCGCCGCGGCCCCTGCGAGGCGCAGCTCGTAGGACACCGCGAGCAGGCGTTGCTGCGCGCCATCGTGGAGATCCCGCTCCATCCGGCCGCGCGCTGCGTCTCCCGCCGCCACGATCCGCTCCCGCGACGTCTGCAGCTCACGCACGCGTGCCCGGAGCGTCGCTGCGAGGCGCTCGTTGTCCACGGCCAGGCGCGCCGCGGCGCCCACCTGCGTTGCCAGGAGGTCCGCGTCCAGACTCCCGTCGTGCATCACGAGCGCGATCGGCCGACCGTCACGCTCGATCACCAGCACGCCGCGTCCGTGGCCGGGCACCGGTGGCGTGACCTGGCGGCCTTGGTCGTCGACACAGCCTTCGTCGATCGGGTAGGCGACCCGGAGGTCCGGATCATCGAGCAGTCGCCCCAGGGTGTCCTGCAGGGACCGGTCCCCGCCACCCGCATCCAGCACGTCCACCAGCAGGCGCAGCGCGGCTGCGCGTCGCGCTTCCCGGATGCGGGTCCAGGCCACGACGGTGCCCAGCACGCCGAGCGCGACGGCCAGCAGCAGCGTCGAGCGGATGACCCAGGGCCCGGGCGCCGTCACATCCGGATCCGCACGAACCCACGCCCAGCCCGTCGCCGCCAGGCCGCCGCCGGCGAGCAGGCCGGAGACGAGTACGGCCCGGTCGCCGGCGTCGACGGTCCCGCGCAGCCTGGTGGCAGCCCAGGCCGCGAGGCCCAGCCCGCCGATGACCGCCAGCGCGGACCCCGCCACCCGGCTCACGATGCCGAGGTCCTTGTCCGGGAGGACCGCGAGCAGGTTGTCGCCGCTGGAGCAGAACGGGGCACAGTCGATGACCAGGAACGGGTCCCAGGTCACTGCGTGGCCGATCGCCGCCACACCCGCCGCCACGTAGAGAGCCGCGAGCATCGCCCGGACGAGGCCCCGGTCCCGACGCAGCGCCCGCGCCGCGAGATGGACCACGAGGGGCGTGAGCATGGGGACGAGCAGCCGCCCAGCCGTCCGGACCGCACTGGGCACCGATTCGCTGCCCACGATCTCCGGCGCGAGCCACGCCGCGGCCGCCCAGATCGCGATGAGCGCGAGGCCCGCGCCGGGGCGGGACGCCCAGGCCACGGCCGCCGCGGCCACCAGCGCGACCGTCGCCGCGAGGATCGTCCACGCGATCGCCGGGTCGGCACCGCCGACGGCCACGATGTCCAGCCCGGGGACGGGGGTGAGGAGCGTCACGACGCCACCCATCGTCACCAACAGGCCAGTGACCGCGACGACCATCCGCCACGCCGCCGCCCGGCCGTTCATGCGGGCCCCTGCGTCATCGGCAGCGTTGCACGAAGCCGCGTGCCCCCGGTGGGACGCGGTCCGCAGGTCAGCCGCCCGCCGATCGCCTCCGTGCGCTCGGCGAGCCCACGGAGACCGGTGCCTCGGGTGGGGTCGGCCCCACCGACGCCGTCGTCCTCCACCGTGAGCTGCCACGACCCTCCGTCGTCCTCGAGCAGGAGCCACGCCCTCGAAGCCCCGGCATGCCGGGCGACATTGGCGAGTGCCTCCGCCGCCACGAAGTAGAGGGTGCTCGCCAATGTCGAGGCCCGCGGCTCGCCGGCCTGAAGTCGGAGCTCCGCGGGTACGGGGCTGGCGGCGACCAGGTCGCGCAGCGCCGAGGCGAGCCCGCGCTCCGCGACGCCGCCCGGGTCCAGGCCGCCGGCGATGGCATCGAGCTCCGCCCGTGCGCGGTCGAGCAGCGCGGCAGCCCGGACGAGCCGGTCCACGACCGCCGGTTCGCCCGGGCGATCCGCCAGGGTGTGGACCGTGAGGGACAGTCGGTCGAGCCGTGCGCCGGCACCCGCCCGGAGGCGCTCGAGCAGCTCGCGCCGCTCGTCGTCGGCCACCTCGACGAGCCTGCGACGCGAGGCGTCCACCGCCGACACCTGACCGTGCAGCGATGCGCGGAGCCCGCGGTTCCTCGCGGCCAGGGCGGTCGCCTGCTCGGCAGCGTTCCGGACCTCGTCGGACGTGGAGGGATGCAGCGTGAGCAGCTCCAGCAGCCCGCGCTCCACCTCCTCCACGGAGCCCGCGCCCGCCGCGTCCAGCTCCACGGCGACATCCGCCGTCATCCCCCGAAGGGACTGCCGGGCGAGCCCATGCGCGAGCATGACCCCGACCGTGGCGACCGTGAGGGCGTACAGGTTGGTGGCCGTCGCCAGCAGCTCCAAGCCGAGGCCGCCCAGCGTCCTGGTGAGACCCGGCAGGAGCGCGACGGCGAGCGCCAGCAGGAGCCCGGCGTCGAGCCCCGGTCGCAGGGCGTGCCTCCGACTCCGCGGCACCGTGCGCCGGTCGAGCAGCAGCCCGCCGGCCAGCAGCGCGCCCAGCAGGACGTAGACCGGGGTCGTCGTCCACAACTGCGGATACAGCGCGGCGATGTAGCCGCCCACGGCGAGCACGAGCTGCGTGGGCCTCTCGATGCGACCCGTCGGCCAGGTCGCGATGGCGTGGACCAGGAAGCCCGCGTGCAGCTGCCACAGGAACCCCAGCAGCCAGCCCAGCGCCGACCGTTCGAGGGGCGTGGTGGGTGCCGTGAGCGTCCCCACGAACCAGCCGACTGCCGCAAGGAGGAGCAGCGGGCCTTCCCGGCTGCGGGGCGCGGCACGCCACGCCATCAGGCCCGCCCCCGCGAGCGCCCACCCTGCGACGAGGTCCACCAGCGCGTCGAACGCGTGGGGCCCCAGGACGCCGATCCAGCGCGACGCGGCGAGCACCTCGGCGGCCAACCCGAACACGACGAACCCCGCCACGACCAGCGCGGTTCGCGCTCGGCCCGGCGGGCCGCTCACCGCAGAAGTGCCGTGATGGACGGCCCGGACAGCTCACGTTTGGGCAGGAACCCGAGCACCGGGGCGCCGTCGAGGCGACGCGCGTACACGCTGCGATCGCGGCTCGACACCAGGATCACCGCGGGCGGGACGGGCATCCGGGCCAGGGTCTCGGCGACCGTGAACCCGTCCTGGTCCGGGAGTGCGATGTCCAGCAGCACCACGTCCGGATGCAGCGACTCCGCCATCACGAGCCCGCCGGCCCCGTCCTCCGCCTCGCCCGCCACGATCCAGCCGTCCGCCTCCAGCAGGGCACGCGCGGAGGTCCGGAACTCGGCGTGGTCATCGACGATCAGGACGGTCCGTTCCATGTGCCGCGGATGATGCGCCCGCGCCGTGAGCACCAACATCCGTGCCAGCACCAAGCCGGGCCGGACCACTTCTCGCGCCCGCCCCGATGTGCCACCATCGGCCCTCGCCATACGGTCGGATCGTCCACACCCAGCACGGGAGATGACGACGATGCGCACCCGATCAACCATCCCGGTCGCCCTCGCGGGGGCGGCCCTGCTGCTGGCGTCGGCGCTGCCAGCGACCTTGGCCAAGGGCCCGGGCGATCCCGAGGCCCCCATCACCCTGCGCCTGTTCGTGCAGGACGCCCAGGGCCGCCAGAGCGAGCCCGCCGCGATGGACCTCCAGCGGCTGGCCGCCGAGATCGCCGGCGACGCGATCCGCATCGAGCCCACCTTCGGCCAGGGTGCCGACGTGCTGGGCCCGGTCGGCGCCGGCGAGGCGGAGCTGGGCATGGTCCCCTCGCGCGATGCGGGGGACCACGGGGTCACCAGCCTGGATGTGCTGGAGGCCCCGTTCCTCATCGACAACGACGCCCTGGCGCTCGCGGTGGCCACCAGCGACATCGCGGACCGTGCGATGTCCGGGCTGGAGGGCATCGGCGTGACCGGGCTCTCCATGTGGCCGGAGGACCTGCGCCACCTGTTCGCGATGGACGCATCGGGCCGGACGTTCCGCGTGCCGGGGGACGTCGTCGACGCCGACGTGTTCGCGGTGGCCGGCCCGGTCGGCCGGGAGCTCATCCCGACCCTGGGCGGCCGTCTGTACTGGGAGACGGGCGAGGCGTCGGGGGACCTCGTGGGCGCCAAGGACGCAGACGCCCAGTCCGGCGCGCTCGAGGGCATGATCACCGGGCTGTGGGGAGCGGGTCTGCCGCTCACCCCCACGACCGTCGCCGGCGACCTGGTGGTGTTCAGCAAGTACCAGATGCTCGTCGCGAACAGCGAGCTGCTCGCGGGCCTCTCCGAGCGCCAGCGGGAGCTCCTGGACGCGATCGTGGACGCCGCGCACCAGGCGGCGTTGGAACGTCATTTCACGGAGCGCGAGCTGGCGCTGGCGCTGTGCGAGGCGGGCCACACCGTCATCGAGGCGGGCACCGAGGCGCGCGCGGCATGGCGCGCAGCCGCCCAGCCGCTCACGGAACGGCTGGCCGCGGACCCGGTGACCGGCGAGCTGATGCGTGACATCGAGGACCTGGCGGCGGAGACGGCACCCAGCCCAGGTGCCGGGACCTGCGCGCCGAAGTCCATCTCGGCGGTCGAGCCGTTGGTGTCCGACCTCCGCGATACATCCGGTGGCTTGCCTCCGAACGGGTCGTACCGAGCCGACGTCACGCGAGATGACCTGATCGCCAAGGGCGTGGATCCCGCGTGGGCGGACGACAACAACGGCGTGTACACATGGACCTTCCGAGACGGCACGGTCACGCTCGAGACCGGATCGTTCGGTGGCGAGCCCTGCACGGGCTCGGCGACCTCCGAGGGTGGGCAGCACGTCTACCTCGACACGCCTCCAGGTGGCCCATGTGGGCTGGACTTCAGCATGGTCTGGCGACCGGTTCAAGAGGGCCTCCGGTTCGTGCTCGTCGCCCCTGGGTGGGCCGGGACCGTGCGTGAGTTCACCGACCTTCAGGCTCACCTCGAGGACCGCGACTGGATCCGCCTGGACGGCCCGATGCCGTCGCCGGTCATCAACGCGAGCCCCGCCGCGTCGCCCTCGGCGTTCATCGGCGACCGCCTGCCGCCGGACGGCTCGTACCGCGCGGAGATGACGCTCGAGGGCCTCCTCGAGCGCGGCGCCGACCGTCAGTTCGCTGGGGCGAACGTCGGCATCTGGACCTGGTCCTTCACCGATGGCACCTGGTCGGCGGAGCACGGGCGCGAGCGGTGCAACGGGACGCTCTGGATCGAGGACGGTGCGGTCCACGCCGACGAGCGCTACGACGGCGGCTGCGGCATGGAGTACATCTTCCGATGGCGCGCGGCGGACGGCGGCATCGAGGTCCAGCTGGTGGGCGTCACCGGGCTGGAGCTGACCGACATCCAGCGGGCCAACGAGCGGGCCTTCCTGGAGCGGACGTGGGCCCTGGTGGCCGACTCGCCGAAGGTTGGCCCGTCACCCTCGGCCCTCTCCGAGATGCCGGTGCCCGGTATCTGGCGCATCGAGCTGACCCAGGCGTCGCTGGAGGCCTTGGGCCTGAGCCCGGCCGAGGCAGCGGCCGTCGTGGGCGTCATCACGCTGACCCTTGACGGCGAGAGCTACGGCCTGGAGCACGTGTACGGCCCCGACGGCGCCGTGGCGACGTGCGGAGGCCGCTACGAGTACCGAGACGGCGCGGTCCACCTCCAGCAGACGATGAACCCCGCTGACTGCGGGACGGCGCCGATCGCGCTCACGTGGACGGCCATGGCGCCGGACCGGGCGAATGTCGCGCTGCCCGGACTGCGGGACGCCGGCTACCGGGTGCTTGCCGGGGAGTGGCAGCGCGTGGGGGACACCCCGGGGTTCATCGGTGACCGGGAGCCGCCGCCGGGCATCTACCGGGTGGACGCGACGGTCGAGGGACTGCTCTCCCGCGGAGCGTCGCAGGCGTACGCGGAGACGATGGCCGGCGTGTGGACCTACGTGCTCACCCCTGGTCGATGGACCGCGCACAACGCGCGCAACGGCGGCCGCTGCCAGGGCACGAGCCAGGTGGTGGACGGTGTGATCCGATGGGCGGACGACCCGGACCCGCTCGCGTGGTGCGTGATGGCCGGCGACTGGCGCTGGCGACCAGAGGCTGACGGGATCCGTGCCCGGTTCGTCGCGACGGGCATGGAGTCCCGCGAGCAGCTGCAGGATTACCACGCATTCAACGCGTGGGCCATGGTCCGCGTGGGTGATGCCCCCGCAGGCTGACCCGCATCACCCGCACGGTGACGCGCATCGCGAGCCGGTCCGGTCCCCGGGCCGGCTCGCCCGTCGGCAGCCCACCGTGGCCCCGACCTCGGCACCGTCGCCGGTCAGTCGGGCACGAGCGCCAGGGACGGCACGTGCCGCGGCCGCACGACCCCGAAGTGGCGACGATCGAGTGTGGCCACCACCCGCTCGCCCAGCCGTTCCGCAAGCGCGATGACGCTGGCGTCCACGAGGCCCAGGGGCAGGTCCGAGTAGGTCCTGCACAGCGACCGGACGCGAGCCCAGTCGCCGGGGTCGAGGTCCGTCACCAGGAGGGCGCCCTCATCGACCGAGGCCAACACCTCATCGAACGCCGTGGGCCCCAGGCGACGGGTGGCCAACCATTCGAGCTCCACAAGGACCGGCACGGTGACCACGAGCGGCTCCGTGACCGATTCCAGCAGGTCCCGGCAGGCGTCATGGTCGGGGTCCGACCGGTCCATCGCCGCGTACAGCGGACCGGTGTCCACGATCAGCGCCACGGGCGCGGCTCCGGCGTGGCATCCGCGCTCTCTCGCGCAGTCGGTCCGCTGCCGGGGACGCTCGACCCGACCGCCAGGAACCGAAGCCGGGGCCGGGGCCGCCGGACGCGGTCCTCCAGTGCCTCTCGGATGACGTCCGCCAATGACCGGCCTTCGTCGCGAGCGATCGCTCGCAGTCGCTCGATGGTCTCCGGGTCGGCCATGATCGTGGTGCGTCGCATGCGCATCATGCTACATCGATTGCGCATCATCCTGGAACCGCAGGCCGTCTCGTCCCAGTCCTTGCCTGCCCTCACCGCACCCACCCCCACCGTCCGGTCCCAGGACCACTGGTGGGGCGCGGACGCACCGCCGGCGCGGGTACGGTGCCTCCGACCGTGAGCCACCACCTCGACGAGGCACGACCGTGACCGCCACGCCCCCCGCGGCGACCACCGTGTCCACCCCAGCCGCCGCGACCCGCCCCAGGCCCGTCACCCGCGGGCTGGTCGACCGCCTCGCTGCGCTCCCCCGACCGGCCGCGTACCCGGTGCTGCTCGCACTCCTCCTGCCGGTCAGCATGTTCAATGGCCTGGCCGCCCAGATCGGGCTCGCCAGCATCGTCCGCCCGCTGCTCGTGGCCGCCGTGGTCGGGCTCGCGATCGCCGTCCTGTTCACCGCGCTGCTGCGCGACAAGGACCGCGGTGGGGTGCTCGCCGCGACCGTGATCATGGTCATCGGCTGGGGCCGTCTGCCGGGCCTGCTCGTGCTGCCGCTCATCGTGCTGGCCTTCCTGGGCCTGGACAGGCTCAATCGCCGCCGCGGCCGCCCGGCCCTGCCGTGGCACCTCGTGACCACGCTGATGACGGTTGGCGTGACCATCGCCCTGGGCGCCAACCTCATCTCGATCGCCCAGACCACCGCGCCGTGGCAGTCCCAGTCGCCCGTCCAGACGGGCCTCACCGCGGGGGGCCCAGGCACGCTGGAGGACCCGTCGCTGGACCCGGCGACCCTGCCGGACATGTACCTCGTGCTCCTCGACGGCCATGCCCGCCTGGACACGCTCGAGGAGCTGGGGCTGGACGCGAGCGGGTTGCGCGCCGACTTCGCGGACGCCGGCCTCACCGTCGCCGAGGACGCGCACACGAGCTATGGCTTCACCTCCCTGGTGCTCAGCAGCATGCTCAACGGCGACCACCTGGATGACCTGGAGGCGGATGGGCTGGTGGACCGCACCGCGAGCGGTGGCCTGGACACCTGGCACGCCATCCAGAACGCGCGGATGGTGGAACGGTTCCGCCAGGCGGGTTACGAGATCGTGACCGTGTCCTCGGGCTTCAACCACGTGGACCTGCGGTCCGCGGACCGGTTCATCGACACCGGCGAGATGAGCTTCTTCGAGTACAAGCTGCTGGACCGCGGCCTCGCCGGGGCGCTGGTCGACGGCCTGGGGCTGGCCCTCCCGTACGACCAGATGCGGAGCCGCATCCGCGATGAGCTGCGTGCGACGGCCGACCTGGCCGCGGAGCCGCACGCCCGGCCGCGGCTGGTCCTGACCCACCTGCCCGCCCCTCACACGCCGCTGGTGTTCCACGCCGACGGCAGCCCGCGCGACGGGGAGGGGATGCTGGGGTACGAGAACGAGGCGCCCTTCATGGTCCGCGTGGGCCGGGAGGCCTGGGCGCAGGGGTACGGCGGCGAGGTGCGGTACGTGGACGGCCTGGCGCTGGACACGGTCCGGACGATCCGATCAGCCGACCCTGACGCGGTGATCGTGCTGTTCTCCGACCACGGCCACCAGTGGATCCGGTTCCCCTACGGCACCCCCGATGACGAGCCCTACACCGAGTACGGCGACATGACCCAGCGCTCCCGGGTGCTGCTTGCCGCCAGCACACCCGGCCGGGTGGGCGTCATCGAGGACGACACGACCCTCGTGAACGTCCTGGGCCGGCTGCTCCACGCCTACACCGGGCGGCCCTGGGAGGACCAGCCCGACCGGCGCTTCGACTGCACGACCGATGGCGCGCGCTGCACGCCCTGGACGGACGGGTCTGCCGCGGATGTGCCTGCGGCCTGAGCTCACCGCGGCCATGCTCCAGACGGGCCGGGCGTGATGTCCGACCATCATGCTCGGACCAGCGACACCCTGGGCGGGTTGTCGGCTGATGTCAGAGCGGCATCGACCGACCGGAGGACGGGTCGGTCATGCCGGACCGTCATGACCGGGCCGGGGCGTCCGCTGCCGCCGGGTGGGACGATGGCCGTCCGACATCGCCGGGGCGCCGGGGGTGCGGGCCCTTGCCGGGACGAAGGCCGGGCCGGGATGGTCGCCCAGGGTGCCGTGGCCACGCCACCGCCGCATCGTGATCCCCGCGCTCCCTCGATCGGGCGCGACGCGGGATGCAATCTGCATGTCATGCATGCATTCTGCATGTATGATGCTCGCATGACCACCTCCATCCAGATCCGTGGCGTCCCCGATGCCGTTCATCGCACCCTGCGAGCACGTGCCGCGGGCACGGGTCAGTCGCTGTCGGAGTACCTGCTGGTGGAGATCACCCGGATCGCCGAACGCCCGCCGATGGCCGACGTCCTGCGTCTCGCGGCCGAGCGACACGATGGCGCACCGCTCCATGCCATCGTGGACGCCGTCCGGGCCGGCCGAGACCGGGAGTGATCGTCGTCGACACGTCCGCCGTCGTGGCCGCCCTGGTCGGCCGGCCCGCGCCCGGCGGTCTGATCGTGCGGCTCTCGACGGCCGGGGAGCTGCATGCGCCGCACCTCCTGGACGTCGAGTTCCTGCATGCCCTCCGTCGCCTCGTGCTCACGGGCGAGATCTCGGCCCCGCGAGCCGACGCCGCTCGACGGGATGCCGCCGACCTGACGATCATCCGCTATCCCCACCATCCCCTGCTGGACCGGATGTGGGGCCTGCGCCACGACGTCACACCGTATGACGCGTCATTCCTCGCCCTCGCCGAGGCACTCGACGCCCCCCTGGTGACGTGCGATCGGCATCTCGCCCGCTCGGCCGGTCACCGTGCTCGCACGGAACTGTTCGAGGCCTGAGGAAGACATGCGACGCATCGTGAGTCACTCGCCGACGGGCCAATGCTCCACGACGACACCGGCCATCGGGAAGTCCCTGGGATTCCCCGTGGCGAGACGCGCTCGTGCGGTGACGGCTGCGGCCGCGATCAGGCAGTCGGCCTGGGCGAGTGTCACGCCGCGCGCGGCGTGATCGCGGCGCCAGACCCCGGCGACGTTGACCGCGCACGTCGCGGGCACGTCTCCGGACGCGCGTAGGTCACGGAGGCGGACCGTCGCCCCGGGCCTTCCGCGCAACAGGTCGATGAGGACCGTGGTGTCCAGGAGGACGACGGCCATCAGCCGACGCGGCGGACGTCCGCGTGGCGCTGCGCCCGCACCCAGCCGGCCGTATCCGTGTCCCAGTCGTGGGCCGTGCCGGCCACCGATCCGATGGCCGACTCGATCAGCTCCCACCGCTGTTCGTCATCGAGGGCGCGCCGGACGGCCTCCGCGATGAAGCTGCTCCGCCGGCGCGCGCCCACCCGCGCGTCCAGGCGCCTGACGTCCGACTCATCCAAGGTGATGTGCAAACGCATGGCCACACGCTAGCACACGGCATGGCGCGGGCCCCTGGTGGTTGCCCGGGTGGCGCCCGGTCCTCGGCGTGTGCCTGTGACCACCACGCACGAGATGCTTGCCGTGTGCGCCCCACGCACGAAATCGCCCGCGATCCGGCGCCGGGCCGGGGCGTCACCGGGTCGGGGACGCCGCGATCGTGCGCGGCAGTCGCAGATGTGTTCCGGACGCACGGATCCGAGCGCCGCAGGGAATCGAGCCTCCGGCGCGGACGCCGATCGACGCGATTCACCCGTGCCACCGCCCTGGGACGCGCGATCTCGTGTCTGGTGGTCACACGCGACCGATCTCGTGTCTGCTGGTCACACCCGACCCCGACACGCCCCCGCAGGCTACGCCCGCAGCAGCGTGAGGACCGCCAGCGCGCGTCGGTGCTGGTCCGGCGACCCATCGAGCCCCAGCTTCGCGAAGATCGCGGTCATGTGCGTCTCCACGGGCCGGCCACCCACCACGAGGCGTGCCCCGATGGCGCGGCTGGAGAGGCCCTCCCGAGACCAGGCCCAGCACCTCCCGCTCCCGGTCGGTGAGCGTCGTCAGCGGGTCGCTGCGCCGACGCCTGCCCAGGAGCCGCGCGACGATCGTGGGATTCACCATCGTCTCGCCGTCGACGACCCGCCGAAGCTCGTCCACCAGGGCGGCCGTGTCCGCGACGCGCTCCTTCAGCAGGTAGCCGACGCCCTGGCGGGGTTGTGCGGCGACATCGGTTCACTTAGCATGTGCTCATGTCGCTTAGCGTGAAGGTCAGCACCAAGCACCAGATCGTCGTTCCCAGCCGGGCCCGTGCCGCGCTGGGAATCCAGGCAGGGGACCGCCTGGACGTGGAGGTGGCCGATGGCACGATCCTGCTGCGGCCACGCCGGGGTACCGCCGGGGAGCGCCTCCGCGGCCTTGGTCGGGAGGCGTGGCAGGGGATCGATCCGGTGGAGTACGTCCGCAGGCTGCGGCAGGACTGGGACGGCCGCGGCTCGCGATGACCGTGAGCGAGCTGTTCACCCGCCATAGGGTCGTGGGCATCGACAGCAACCTGCCCATCTACCTGTTCGTGGGTACGGGTCCGCTCGCGGATGCGGCCCAGGCGGTCATCGACGGACTCGACCGCGGGGCAGGGTCAGGGGTGATGGCGACGGTCGGCCTCACGGAGATCCTCACGCGGCCGGCCTCGCTGGGGGACGGGGCGCTGTTCGAGCGCTACGCGCGGGAGCTCACGACCATCCCGAACCTGCGCATCGTGGCCCTGGACCAGGAGACCGCGATCGACGCCGCGTGGGGCCGCGCCGGGGACCGTGACCTGGGTGATGCCGTCCACGTGGCGACCGCGCGTGCGGCCGGCGCCACCGCCTTCGTCACCAACGACACCCGGATCCGCGGACGCGCCGGCCTCGAGATCGTGCTCCTGTCCGACCTGGCTGCGTAAGCCGACGGGCAGACGCGCGGATCGTGATCGCCCCTCCATGACCGTGGAGACGGCGCAGACGACGATAACCGTGCAGCGAACCGCCGACCCGCTTGGGCTACTCCCCGTGTCCTCCCGTCCACAGGCCGGGGGCGACGGGCGTGCGCGCCGGCGCGGCCGGCACGGCGGCTCGGAAACCCGCCGGCAGCGCGCCCTGCGACGCCAGGCGCCGGATCACGAAGCCGTAGTAGTCGTCCACCTTCGCGGTCACGCTGGGCCAGGAGAACTGGACCGCCCGCTCGCGCCCAGAATCGCCCATCCGCGTCCGCAGCGCCGGGTCGCGCAGCAGCTGGCCGATCGCGCCCGCCAGGGCGTCCGAATCCTTGGGCGGCACCAGCAGCGCCTGCTCGCCGCGACGGACGACGCCCTTGTAGCCGTGGATGTCGGAGCAGACGATGGCTCGTCCGGCGGCCATGGCCTCCAGCAGCACGATGCCGAACGACTCCTGGCCCGTCGCGGGCGACACGAACACGTCCGCGGTGGCGAAGGCGCGTGCCTTGTCCGCGTTCGACACGCGCCCCAGGAACTCGACACCCTGAAGCCTGCGCGTCGCGATGTAGCGTCGCGCGTCCCGTTCCTGCGGGCCGATGCCGACCAGCAGCAGCCGCGCCTCGTGACCGTCGCGGCGCAGGGTCCGATACGCCTTGAGCAGGTACATCAGCCCCTTGCGACTCTCGAATCGCCCGATGAACAGGATGTTGGGCGTCCCGTCGCGCCATCGTGCGAACGGCTGCACGCCCTGGAAGTCGCGCAGGTCCACGCCGTTGGGGATGACCTTGTATTCGCCCGGGAAGTACCGGTTGATGAAGTGGCGAGCAGCGGCGCTCACCGCGATCCGGCCGTGGAGGCGCCTCGCGAAGCGGGCCATCATCCGCCCCCCGAACTCGTACGACGGGCTCCAGCCGCTGTAGGCGTGGAACGTGGCCACGTTCACGGCGTTGGAATGGCGAAGCACCTGGAGCGACAGGAACGGCACGAACGGCTCGTGGTAGTGGATGAGGTCGAACCGCTCCCGGTCCAGCATCTCCTGGACCAGCTGGCCGTAGCGGTGGGAGACCGTGAGCGTCCCGACCGACCCGTTGGTGGGCACGCTCCAGCCGTAGCCGAGGCGGATGATGTCGCCCTCGCTGGAGCGCTGGGGACCGTGCGTCGAGGAGATGATGCGCACATCGTGGCCGCGACCCACGAGGTTCTCGTACAGCTCCTGGACGTGCGCGTTGACGCCGCCCGGCAGTGGATAGATGTAGGGCGTGACCAGCCCGATCTTCATGGCGCCCCCTCCTCGACCTCGATCCCCGCGGCGCGGGCGTCGAAGCGGACCGGGCGGCGGCGGCCGCCCGGATACCCCAGGTCCCGCCCGGTGCCGTCCCGGCGGACCTTGCCGCGCACCTCGTCGCCCACCGCCCGCAGGTTCTTGGCGGTCTGCTGACGGAACATCCCCAGCTGGTGGGTCCAGGCGTACGCCTCGCCCTCCCAGGTGGTGGCGCGCGCCGCGATCGCCGCCCGCAGGTCCGCTGCGGTCCGGCCGGGGTACAGCGTCCGGGCCGTGCCGATGAGGTCCGCACGGTGGGCGTCCGACGCCGCCACCGCGGCTCGGCCCACCTCGTCCACGAACGCGGGCACGCGGCGCGACCAGCGCATCCGCGCGGTGGTCGGGTTGAACGCCTCGATCGCGTCGGGATGGTGGCGCGCGTCGGCCGATTCCAGCAGCTTCCGGATCGAGCCCTCCGAGGCGCACAGCGGATAGGGCACCAGCGGATGCGCCACGATCGCGATGCCGCCCTGGTCGTGGACGCGCGCCACGGTGTCCCGCAGAGACCCCCAGGGCTTGATCCGCTCGCGCAGGAACAGCGCGACGAGGTGGCCGTTGCGGGTGGTGATCTCCTCCCCGACGATCACCTCCACGCGCATCCCGCGAGCCTGCGCGATGCGCTGCGCCGCGACGCCAGCGTCGATCCGCTCGTGGTCGGTGATGGCCACCACGTCCAGGTCGCTCGCCTCCGCGACCGCGAGGATCTCCTCCACGCCCGAGACGCCATCTGACGCCAGCGTGTGGATGTGCAGGTCCGCCCGCCCCAGCCGGTCACGCGTATCGACAGTCATGTGATGTCCTCCCACACCGGGAACAGCAGCGTCCACCACTGCTCCGGGGCGGCGGCCACGGTCCGCTCCACCCACCGTGCATGGTCGCCCAGAACCGCCTCCGTCCGCTCGCGCCGCCCCCCGTCGACCGGCACCGGCAGCTCCTCGATCCGACCGATCCAGTGCCCGGGCCGATCCGCCCGCCGCAGCGAGATGCCCAGCAGGCGGGCGCCAGACTCGACCGCGAGCATCGCGGGCCCGGCCGGCAGCCGCGCAGGGACCCCGAACAGTTCCACGCGCCCGCCCGATCCGGTGATCACCCGGTCGGCCACGATCCCCACGCCCAGGCCCGCCGCGAGACGCTCGCGCATCCGGGCGGCGGCCCCCTGGAGCGGGAACACGTCGATGCCGAGACTCCGCCGGGTGCGCTCGAAGTAGTCGCGCATCACCGGGTTGGCCACGGTCTCCATGGGCCCCGCGATGGGCACCTGTCCCGATCGCGCCGCATACAGGCCAGCCACCTCCACGGCCCCAAAATGCATTCCCAGGAAGATGCGTCCCGGCTCTCCGGGATGCGCAGGCGCGAGCGCGGCGGCGACCGTCGCGGGCGTCTCGATGGTGACCCGCTCAAGCAGCGCGGCGCGGTCGTAGCGGGGGGCGCGGGCACTCTCGGCATACGTCAGCACCCAGTGCCCGAACGTCGCCCGGACCAGCCCACCCAGCGCCCGTCCGTCACCGCGCGCGGCGGCCCGCACCCGCCCCGTCGCGAGGTCGTTCGCGTCCAGCCAGCCCACGACGCGCGCCAGGTTGCGGCGCACCCGCCGCCGCCGCTCCCGCATCACGCAGGAGAGCAGCACGCCTCCGCCGTATGCGGCGCGCAGCAGCAGTCCCTCCGGGAGCCTGCCCAGGAGCCACACCCCCGAGATGAGCGCCCGGCCCGCGATCCGCTGGGTGACGGTGACGCCGGCCGATGCACCCGTCATCCGCCGGCCGCCGCCCGGCTCCCGATCGCGGTCGCGCGTGCCTCCAGTGCTGCCGCCTCCGCCTCTGTCGCGGGCCACATCGGCTTGAACGTGAACCACTGGTCCGGAGCTGGCGCCACCAGCACCTCCAGCGCGTCCGCGATTCGCTGGGTCGCATCCAGGATGGTGCTCGGCCTCGCATCCGCGACCACGATCGGCTCCAGCGCGATCGGCCGGTATGAGCCGTCAGGCTGGCGGCGCGCGGCGACCGGCAGGATCGTCGCCTTCGTCTTGGCGGCGAGCGTGGCGGGCCCGGCCGGGAGCGTGGTCCACGCCCCGAACAGGCGCACCGGCAGATCGTCGGGTCGATAGCCCCAGTCGACCACCATGCCCAGCACGGCGGGCGTGCGCATGACCTTGAAGATCTGGCGCAGGTTGCGCCACGGGATGATCGTCACGCCCCAGCGCGTGCGCTGCCGGTTGAGCAGCTCGAACAGCTCGGGGTACGCCGTGTCGTCCGCCAGGCCGTAGGTGGGGATGTCCAGCTGGGCGTAGGCGCCCGCGAAGACGTCGATGCTGCCGATGTGCCCCGACACCGCGATGATCCCGTGGCCCTCCGCGCGGACGCGCTCCCAGACGGCCATGAACCGGTCGTGGCCGGGGCCATCGCGGTGCATCAGGCGCGACGGCTCGTCGACCGGGGCGTGGGGCAGGCGCATCAGATCAAGGCTGAACCGGGAATAGGATGCGTAGATGCCCCTCGCGAGGCGACCCACCGCGGGATCGCCCTCCGGTCGCCCCAAGACGTGCGTGGCGTTGGCGAGGATGATCCTCCGCTTCGCCGGCCAGCCGTGGTAGCCGATCCGGAACAGCCCGCGCGCGATGGGCACGGAGACCTGCTCCGGCACGCTCGCGATGGCCCGCGACGCGCCGCGGAACAGCCCGACCACGAGCCGCTCGCGGGTGCGGTCGATGCGTCGCCCGAAGCGGCTGGCGCCGGGTCGACGGAGCGGCGAATAGGCGACGCCGGAGTGGCTCGCGTCGCCGTCCGGGCGCGATGGATGGGTGGTCATCGCGCCCGATGCTATACCGGACCCGGACGCCCCATCCATCGCCCGCGGGCCGGCCGATCATTGACCGACGACCGCCCGCATCTGTACGCTCATCTCGATGCGAACCTCCCTCGTCCTGGATGATGTGCTCCTTCGGGAGGCGCGGATCCGCGCCGCGGAGCAGGACCTGACGCTCAGCGACATCGTGAACTCGGCGCTTCATGACGCGTTGCGCCCGGCATCGGGCGCCCACCCCGCGTTCTCGATGATCACGTTGCCATGCGACGGACGCCGTCGGAATGCGGGTGGCGGATGCCCAGCATGCCGCGGTCGCGATCGCCGAGGGTGCCACCTGGGTGACGCGTGACGGCGACTTCGCGCGCTTCCGACGATCCGGGCTCCACTGGCAGCACCTGGTGCTTGGCTGACGGTCCGTCACCGGGGAATCGCGACGACCGGCCCGAGGGCCGGCCGTCGATGGTGTCGCGACCGAAGGAGCTCAGGCCTTCGCCGGCGCCGCGCCCTCCGCGACCACGCGCGTGTCGGCGGCGGCCATCTTGCGGTAGATGCGCGCCTCGGCGTCGTCCGTGCCGCTGAGCGTCTCGTCGTCCTCGCCACGGATGAACGCCTCGACGCGCTCGCGCGCGACGTCGTCGTGGATCTGGACGGGCGGGCTCTTCATGAAGTACGACGAGGGTGCCACGAGCGTCCCCGACAGGCCGCGGTCCAGGCCCAGCTTGGCGCAGCGGATGGCATCGGTGATGACGCCCGCGCTGTTGGGGCTGTCCCACACCTCCAGCTTCAGCTCCATGTTGAGCGGCACGTCGCCGTAGGTCGTGCCCTCCATCCGGATGTGGCACCACTTGCGGTCCTTGAGCCACGGCACGTAGTCCGACGGGCCCACGTGGATGTCCTCGTCCGCGATGGGGTAGTCGAGCATGGAGGTGACCGCGTTCGTCTTGGAGATCTTCTTGGACTCCAGCCGCTCGCGCTCGAGCATGTTCAGGAAGTCGGTGTTGCCGCCGAAGTTCAGCTGGTACGTGCGGTCGATGCGCACGCCGCGGTCCATGAACAGGCGGGTCAGCACGCGGTGGGTGATCGTGGCGCCCACCTGGCTCTTGATGTCGTCGCCGATGATGGGCAGGCCCTCGGTCACGAACCGGCGCTGCCAGTAGGGCTCCCGGCCGATGAACACCGGGATGGCGTTGATGAAGCCCACCCCCGCGCGGAGCGCCTGCTCCACGTACCACTTCGTGGCCTCCTCGCTGCCCACCGGCAGGTAGGAGACCATGACGTCGACCTTGCGCTCCTTCAGGATGCCGACGACGTCCGCGGTGGCGCCCGGCGCCTTCTCGATGACCGTGGACAGGTACTTGCCCAGGCCGTCGTGGGTCATGCCCCGGTCCACCTTCACGTCCAGCCTGGGCACCTGCTGGAACACGTAGGTGTTGTTCTGGCCCGCGTAGATGGCCTCGGAGAGGTCCTTGCCCACCTTCTCCTTATCCACGTCGAAGGCCGCCACGAACTCGATGTCGCTGACGTGGTAGCCGCCCAGGTCCACATGCATCAGGCCCGGGATCTGGTCGCCAGCCTTGGCATCCTGGTAGTAGTAGCGACCCTGCACGAGGCTGCTGGCGCAGTTGCCCACGCCCACGAGCGCGACGCGGATCTTGCGGTCGCCCGCGGGGGCATGACTGTCACCGAGGCCGTTCGCGTGGACGCCGTTGGACGGATCGATGTCGGACTTCTTGGCCACTGGGGCGCTCCTTGCGTGCGGGTGCGTGTGGACGGAATCGGGTGGGGCTGGAAGGGTCTGCCGACCGTATCGGCGGGGCTCGGCCGCTACGCGTCCGCCTTGGCCTTTGCCTGGCCCGCGGTGTGCATGATCCGCTGGATGGTGGTGATCGTCGCGAGCACGGCGATGAGGCCGAGCGCCAGGGCGAGCACCGTGGCGCCGTCGGACCGGGGCTCGCCGGTCACGCCCAGGATGCCCGCGATGATCAGGCCGAGACCCAGGACCACGGAGCGGACCTCCCGAGGTGCGAGGCCCACGGCCGCCATCCCCCGGCCGGGGGAGAACCCGAACGACTCCGCTCGGGCGCGGGTGTAGCTGACCATGAACGCGCTGCCCATGGCCGCGGTGGCCAGCCATGCCCCCAGGTCGAAGCCGGCGCTCGTGGCGCCGACCACGATGCCCAGGTAGAGGACCGCCTCACCCCAGCGGTCGAACACCGCGTCCATGAAGCCGCCGAATGGGCCGGCGGTGCCTGTCACGCGCGCCACGGCGCCGTCGAACATGTCGAATGCAGCTCCGAACGAGCCCACGAGCCCGGCCAGGAGCCACCACTGCGCGGCGCCCATGAGTGCCGCGACGATGGCGATGCCGAAGCCGATGAGCGTGAGGTGATTCGCAGTCAGGCCCGCGGCCGCGAGCCGGCGCGCGAGCGGCTCGACCATCCTGCGCATGGCGTCCCGCTTGGGCGTCGGGCTGCTCGGGGGCGCCGGCGCGGGTGCGACCGGCGCGGGTGCGACCGGCGCGGAACCAGGTTCGGTGGCCATCAGGCGTCCATCCCCAGCATCTCGTGCTCCTTCTGATGGAATCGCTCCAGCGTCCCGCGCGAGAGCGTGCAGATGACCTCGCGCCCGGAGCGGCGCGTCTCCACGAGGCCGGCCACCTTGAGGCGGCGCAGGTGCCAGGAGACGAGCGGCTGCGACAGATCCACCAGGTCGATGAGGTCCGAGACCGTGGCGGGCGCCTCCGCCAGGCGCTCCAGCATCCGCAGGCGTGTGGTGTCCGCGAGCGCCTTGTGCACGATCGCCGCCTGGAGCAGTTCCTCCGGCGGTGAGGCGATCGTGGCGATCGTGGAGCGGATGCGGGCGGGGCTGGGCACGGGTTCGAGCGGGTCTCCGGAGCGTGGCCGCGGAACGGCGGTTGGTTCAACAGCCGTTTATCAAACGACCGCTTATATAAAGTCTTGCTCATCCTAGCGCGCCGCGGCCGGATGTCAAGTGGCCTGGCCCGGAACGGCTTGACCGCGGACGTCCGCGACGACCACCGGGCGCCCGGCCACTTGGTCAGATGTCGCGCTGCGGGACGTGAGCGGGCCACGTGCTGCCAGATGTCGCGCTGCGCGACCCTCCGCACCCATCCGGGCGCGGTTCGGTGCCACATGTCGCCATGGTGCGACCTTGGCCGGGTCCGACCTGGCTTGTGTCGGACCGTCGGGACATCTGGCAGGGTCCGGGTCGTCCGCCGTGCGGCGCACGCCCCGCGACAGGCGACGGCGCGTGTCAGGTCCACGCGGAAGGTCGCGCCGGCGCGACATCTGGCAGGGTCGTCAGGGGCATCGGCGGGCATCCTGGCGAGACTGACCCGGTGTCGCGATACATCGAGGAGCTGACCCGGGTGCGGACCTGGCTGGACCGCCACCAGACGCTCCGGGCGGGCCTGACCCACGGCTTCCCCTACCGCGAGTTCCCGGTGGGCGACCGGATCGTCATGCCCGACGCCATCTGGTCGGTCTTCGACAGCGACCGCGTGCGCCTGGAGGTCAGCCTGCCCATCCGCGTGGGCGACGTGTTCGACCACGCCTGGCGGGAGACATGGCCGTACCTCCGTGAGCTGGTGGACCGCGTGGGCGCCGACCAGCCGCTGTGGGGCACGGACCCGCCGTTCCAGGACCGGTTCTGCGCGTACCGCCAGTCACGCGACCTGATCGGCCGAAGCGCGCCGCTCACGGACGGCGAGCGCACCGCGATCCTGGGCGGCAGCGCGGCTCGCCTGCTGGGCCTCTGATGATGTGCTGATGGGTTGTCGTGACGACGCGGACGGCGTACCGTGTCGGCCTGCCGCCGAGAGTCGCGGCGACTCCACCCCCAGGAGGTTCCACCGGCATGCGACGACCCCGATCCCTCGGCCTGCTCGCCATCCTGAGCGCGGCGGTGCTGCTGTTCACCGGTGCGCTGCCAGCCAGCGGCGCGGCGACCTATTTCGGTGCCAAGCTGGACAGGTTCAGCCAGCCGTCCAACGCGGAGCAGGGCCAGCGCTGCGATGACAACGGTGGCATCCCGCCGGGTGCCAGCTGCACCTGGGTGTCGGTCGAGGGGTACCACAATGGGCCCAACTTCAAGGCACCCAGGGACGGCCGCATCAAGCAGGTCCGCCTGGTGAGCTGCATCGGCGGCTCGTTCGTGCTCCAGATCGTGCGCAAGAAGCCCAGCGGCGCCTTCAAGGTCGTGCGGTCCGGCCCGACCATCAGCTACAAGGCCGATCCGTTCGTGGTTGACGGCGATCCCGAGACCTTCTGCGGCGGCGATGAGGGCGAGTACAAGGTGCAGCGGTTCGCGGTCGACTTCGCGATCGCGAAGGGTTCCTACATCGCGATCAAGGCGAAGAAGACGGGCACCCTCTACTGCGCGGGCGGGAGCGGCACGGAGCTCATCGCGCCGGCGCTCGACACCGGACAGAAGTCCCAGCCTGACGACTCGGCGAGCTGCAACCTGCTCGTGGCGCTCTACTACCAGTAGATCGTCTCGCGCGCAGGGCCGATGCCCGTCGCGACCATCGAGGTCCGGCGGGCGTCGCGATCTCTCGCGATCAGCACTCGGTCGTCCGGAGCCGCGCGCTCCGCCGGCCCCGTCACGCCTCCGCCGGCAGCCGGGTGACGGCCTCCAGGGCCAGCTCGAACAGCAGCCGCCGCGCCGAGCCATGCTGGTCCCACGCCCGGGCGTCCCACGCCGCCCCTGACAGGTCGTCGCCGGCGTACAGCAGCTGACCGATGGTGACGCCCCGGAACACGGCCACCGCGAACAGCGCGGCTGCCTCCATCTCCACGCTGATGCATCCCTCAGCGACGCGAGCCGCGGTCCTGCCCCGGGTCTCGCGATACAGGCCGTCCGTGGTCCAGGTCGCACCCTCCACGTAGGGCACATCGCGCTCGCGCAGCACGTCCAGGATCGCGGCGCGGGCGGCAGGAGAGGGGTCCACGGTCCGCCCCGGTGGCAGGTAGTGGTAGGAGGTGCCCTCGTCGCGCACGGCGGTGGTGGGCACCATCACGTGTCCCACCGCCAGCTCCGGCACCAGGACGCCGGCACCGCCGCACGCCACGAACGCCCGCCCACCACGCGGGATGAGCTCCTCCAGGAAGCCCGCCGCGAGCGGCGCTCCCACCCCCGGGTGGACGACGGCCACGGGGACGCCACCCACCTCCACCGACCAGATCGGGTTGTGCCCGATCTCCGACGACAGCCGGCCGATTCGAACGCCGCCCATCTCCGCGACGGCCGCCTCGATGACGTCCTGGAAGAAGCACAGCACGACCCGCCCCGCGATGCGCCGCGACCGCCCGGAGGCGGCGCTCCATGTCGGCTCGATGATCGCCGTCTGGTCCGGATCGAACTCCAGGATGGGCGGGCCGGCGTGGCCGGATCGGGGGACATCGGTCATCGTGCGAGAGGGTATGTCGATCGGAGGTGACGAGATCCGACTGCCGGGCGCCGGCCCGAGCGAACCGAGCCGGCAGCCCGTGTCCGGACCCTCGCCCTCGGACCTGGATCGGGACCCGGACCCGGCCGCGTTCTGATCTCGGACCCTCTCGAACGATGATGACCCCGGCGCGCGATCGCCGGGGTCATCCGGTCACGTGCCTGTCTCAACCCGGCAGCAGGGTCAGCGCCTCACAGTGCCGCGGTCGCACCACCGCGAAGTCGCGCCGGTCCAGGGTCGCGACCTTCGTCTCACCCAGCCGTTCGCACGCGACGATGACCGACGCATCGACGAACCCCAGGTCGAGCGATGCGTAGGTGCGCTCCAGCTCCGCGGCCCGGACCAGGTCACGTTCGTCCGGGTGGTCCAGTCGATACGCCCGACGGGCGATGTCCTCCACGAACGTCTCCCAGGCTGCCGCACCGAGCAGTTTGAGGACCCAGTAGTCGACCTCCACGAGGACCGGCGATGGGATTACCAGGTCTTCACCCACTGCCGCCACCATGTCGCGGCAGTGTTCATGGTCGGGATCGTCCGCATCCAGGAGAGCAAGGATGGGCCCCGTGTCGAGTACCAGCGCCATCAGGTCCCTCGACGCTGTCGGTATGGCGCATCCGGGTCTTGTCCAGCAGCCCGGGCGGCTCCGACGCCTCCGCTCCTGCCAATTCCGAATCGCGGCCGGGCGCTCTCACGCAGCCGGGCGGCTTCGGCCTCCACGGCCTCACGGAGCACGGACGACAGCGGCACGCCGCGTCGTCGCGCCTCACCCTGAAGGACGCGGAGGTCGTCCTCGTCAGCCGCGACGGTGGCTCGCCTGATCGCCATGCATCTGATGCTAGCATCAACGTGTCACAGCGCACCCACGAAACGCCCGATCCGCCCCAGCGCCTCCGTCAGGTTGTCACGGCTGGTCGCGTATGAGATGCGGATGTGCCGGTCCGCCGCGGCCCCGAACGCGCGCCCGGAGAGAACGCACACCCCCGCCTCCAGCAGCAGTCGCTCCGCCATCTCGGGTCCGGTCAGGCCCGTGCCCAACACATCCGGGAAGGCGTAGAAGGCGCCCTTGGGTGGCGCCACGGTGATGCCCGGGATCGCGTTCAGGCCGTCCGTGACGAGCGTCCGGCGTGCCGTGAACTCCGCCACCATCGCGTCCACCTCGTCCTGCGGACCGCGCAGCGCCTGCACCGCGCCCACCTGCACGAACGTCGGTGCGCACGAGACCGTGTTGATGATCAGCCTGCCGATGTGCGGCGACAGCCATGGGGGGCTGACCGCGTAGCCGAGGCGCCAGCCGGTCATCGCGAAGGTCTTGGAGAAGCCATCGAGGATGATCGTCCGCTCGGCCATGCCGGGGAGCGTCGCGATCGAGATGTGCTGCGCGCCCTCGTACAGGATCCGGCCGTAGATCTCGTCGCTCAGCACCACCAGGCCGTGTTCCACGGCCAGCTGCGCCAGCCGCTCCAGCGCGGGACGGCCCAGCACGCCACCCGTGGGGTTGGCAGGGGAGTTGAGCACCAGCATCTTGGTGCGCGGCGTGATGGCCGCGGCGACACGATCGGGGTCCAGCTCGAAGCCGTCCTCCGCGCGCAGCGGGATGGGCACCGGCGTGCCGCCGCAGAACCGGGTGATGGAGTCGTAGATGGGATATGCCGGGTCGGGCACGATGACCTCGTCGCCCGGGTCGATGAGCGCCATGATCGCGTAGACCATCACGCCCTTGCCGCCGACCGTGACGAAGCAGTCCTCCATGCGCGCGTCCACGCCCTTGCGCAGCCTCACGTCGTCGCGGATCGCCTCGCGCAGTGCCGGGATGCCGGCGAACGGCGCGTAATGCGTCTGGCCTGAATCCAGGGCGGCCTTGGCCGCCTCCCGCGCGGCGACCGGCGTGTCGAAGTCGGGCTCGCCGATCTCGAGGTGGATGACCGAGTGGCCCTCCGCCTCGCGAGCCCGGGCGCGCGCGGCGACCTCGAAGGCGGACTCGGTGCCGACGCGGAGCATCCGGTCGGAGATCGACGGCAGGCGGGGCTGCGAGAGGGGGTCGCTCATGCGGGGAACGATGCCACCTCGTGACCCCCGCGGCGAGGCCGTCATGCATGGGCCCGCGTCCGGCGCGCCGCCAGACCCGTGTCCCGCCCGTGTCGCCCTGGGTCGGCACAGACCCCGCCCCCTCGCTCCCCCCGCCCCTGTCTCCCGCGCCCCGCCCGCCTTCAGCCCCTCGCCTCACTCCGACCTGCCGCTCCCTGATTCGGCCCTGCCATTCCGAGGGCCAATCAGCCATCATCGACACGATGAGCTCGCGCGCGCGGTTCGTGCTGCTGCTGGCCCTGTGCGGGGGCGCGCTGTTGGTCGGCATCGAGCTGATGATCACCGCGGTCGCCCTGCCGCGGATCCTGGCCGACCTGGCCGACTGGACCCAGCTTCGCCGCGCCAGCTGGATCGTCAACGGCTACCTGCTCGCCTACATCGCGATGATGCCGCTCGCCGGACGCCTGGGCGACCGCTACGGCATCCCCCGCCTGTACATGCTGTCCCTCGTGGTGTTCGCCGTGGGCAGCGTGCTCTCCGGGATGGCACAGAGCCTGGACGCGCTGATCGCGGGGCGCGTCGTCCAGGGGATGGGCGCGGGCGCCATCCTGCCGCTCGCCACGGCGGGTGCGAGCCACCTGTACGAGGGGCACATCCGAGCACGCGCACTGGGCGTCGTGGGCGCCGCGACCTTCCTGGGGATGGCCCTCGGGCCATTCCTGGGAGCCACCGTGCTCGAGTCGTTCGATCTCGCCGCGGCGCTCGATCGGGCCGACGTCCCATCGGTCATCCACCCGTATCTGGAGGATGCCTGGCGCTGGGTCTTCTACCTGGGTGCGCCGCTCGCCATCATCGCCCTCGCGTGGGTGTGGGCCGTGGCGCCGTCGTGGCAGGAGGAGGCGCGGGCACCCGGCCGCACCGACATCCCGGGTGCCGTGCTCTGGACGGCGTCGCTCGCCGCCGCCCTGTTGGCGTTGACGGGCCTGGGCGAGACCGCGGCACCCGGCGAGCCACCGATCCAGCTGCTCGCCGCAATGGCCGCGCTGCTCCTGGGCGGTGCCGCGGTCCGGCACGCGCTTCGAACCGGCGACCCCTTCATCGACCCGCGCCTGTTCCGGAACGGGCCCTTCTCGGCTGCGATGCTGCTGAGCCTGCTGACCGGCTATTCACTCGCGACGGTCATCGTCGGCGCGGTCGTGTTCGTGGATCGTGTGCGCTATGCGGGGCCTCCGGAGCAGCGCATGGTGCTCGGCGCGCTGGCCCTGGCCATGGCCGGTGGCGCGCTCGTCGCGGGATTCCTCATCCGGTGCCTGGGCCTGCTGCTGCTCAGCCTGGTAGGCCTGGGTGCGGCGACGTTCGGGCTGGTCATGCTCGGCCTGGCCCGCCCGGACACCGACCTGGCCGTCCTGATGGCCGGCGTCGCGCTGTTCGGGCTCGGGTTCGGGCTGACCGTGACGCCGCGAAGCTCCGCGGCGGTGGAGGCGCTCGGCCGCTCCGCCTACGGCATCGCGAGCGCGGGGGTGACCGTGGCGCGCATGGCCGGGATGGCGGTGGGCCTCGCGGTGCTGTCCGGCTTCGGCACGTCCCGGATCGAGGCGCTGAGCGTCGTGCTCACCGACGATGCGGCACGCGATGCCGTGCTCCCGGAGGGGTTGTCCGGCAGGCCGATCGGCGATCCGCGGGTCATGGGCGCCCTCGAGACGTGGGCATCGGCGCAGGCAGCCGAGATCCTGGGCGGCCTCTTCCTGGTCGCGGCGTGCGTGACGCTGCTCGGCGTCCTGCCGGCGCTGCGGATGCGCTCCACGCCGGATGACGGACGTGCGACCATGCCCGGCGATGACACGCGCGCGGAAGCCGAGGCGCCCCCCGCCCCGGTCGGTCTCTGAGGTCGAGACGCCTGGTGCGGCTCCGGCGGGCCAGGTGTCGCCGACGCCGGAGAGCGCCACCCCGCGGACGGACGGACCGTCCGTCTCGATGACCATGTCGGGGTCGATCCTCCACGGGCATGCGTGGAGCGCCTCCGCCGGTCTGCGGCACCTGTCCACGATCGACGAGGTGGAGGCAGCGTACGCGGACCCCGAGTCGCGCCTGTGGGTCGACGTGGAGGACGTGGACGCCGGCCTGCTCGAGCGCCTCGGCCGCTGCCTCGGGCTCCATCCGCTGGTCGTCGAGGACATCGCCGAGCGGAACCAGCGAGCGAAGCTCGAGGAGACCCGCGACACGATGCACCTGGTGATGTTCGCCCTGACGTGGGATGAGCAGCTGCGACCGGTCGAGCTGGACATCGTCCTTGGCGCCCGCTTCCTGCTCACATCCCATCCTCCCGAATGGCGTCCGCTGAAGACGCGCGACATCGCTCGCCTGGGGGTGGACCATTTCCTGTCGAGGGGCACGGACCTGCTGCTGTACGCGGTCGTGGACCCGGTCGTCGACGGGTACTTCCCCGTGCTGGACCGCCTGTCCGACGAGGTCGACCTGCTGGAGGACCAGGTCGTGGCGTCCCCGGGCAAGCCGGTCCTGGAGCGACTGTTCCGCATCAGGCGGGACCTGCTGGAGGTGCGCCGGATGGTCGGACCGGAGCGTGAGGTGTTCAATCAGCTGACCAACCGCGAGAACGACCTCATCGATCCGACCCGGCTCATCTATTTCAGGGACGTATACGACCACCTCATCCGCGTCACCGAGGAGCTGGACACCCACCGAGAGCTGGTCTCCGGAGCGCTGGAGGCATACCTGTCCACGATCAACAACGGCATGTCCGACGTGATGAAGCGGCTGACCGCCGTGACGGCCGTCCTGGCGGGGATCGGCGCGGTCGCGGGCATCTTCGGGATGAGCGAGGCGGGCGCCGCGCTGAACCTCGTGGAGGCGCCCGGCTTCTGGATCATCACGCTGTTCGTGCTGGCGATCGGCCTCGCGATCCTGATCTACTTCAAGCGCATCGACTGGATCTGATCGAAGGGCTCATTCGTCGTAGCAGGCACGCGGCTTCGCCTTGGGGGTGGCGTCGGCGGGATCCGCAGGACGGACCCCAAGCAGTTCGGCGCGCACCTGGAGCTTGGGGATCGTGCCGGCGGGTCCCTCGGACGTCTGGAGCACCAGCTGGTCCACGCCCGGCCTGCCCTCGTCCACGATGCTGAAGTCGAGCGCGTGCCGCTTCACCTCCACGATCTGGTACACGTAGCGCTTCTCGTCCGAGGTGTACACCTGGACCAGCTCACCCAGGAGTGATGCCCCGTCCCGTTGCTGGGAGGCGAGCAGCAGCGGCAGGAACATGCCGTCGCGCGCGTGTGCGTACAGGTATGTGACGCTCCCATGTCCGGGCTGTCCGAATGCGGTGTGGTAGAGGGCCACGTCGCAGGGAGGGTAGGCGTCGGGCCCCTGATCCCGGACCCGCCGGTCGCGTGAGATGACGGGCAGGTCGATGCGCTGGGATCGGATGACCACGCGCGACGCGACCGCGTCGGGCGAAGGTGACGGGCTGGCACCGGCGAAGGGCTCGGACGGACCCGGGCTCGGCGAGACCAGGGTCGACGGAGATGGCCGAGGGCTGGGATCGATGACCGTCGAGGGAGCCGGCGTCGACAGCAGGGGGCGCGGAGGCGTCATCTCCGGGCTCGGGCTGGGCGTCGGGCTCGGGCTGGGCGTCGGGCTCGGGCTGGGCGTGGGAGTCGGGCTGGGGCTGGGCGACTGCGTCGGGCTGGGCCTGGGCGTGGGGCTCGGGCTGGGCGTGGGCGACGGGCTGGGCGTGGGCGCCGGGCTCGGGCTGGGCGTCGGGCTCGGGC
>DAOTUU010000003.1:0-136431 GCA_034436555.1 Chloroflexota bacterium
GGCCCGACCCGCCGCGCACGTTCGGATCGGCGGTGTCCAGCAGGATCGCCCGCAGGTTGGGGTGCCGGCGGTACGCCTCGGCCCTGGCCACCACGTCCGCCACGATGGCGTCAGGGTCGCTCGCGGCCGCAGCGTCCGCACCGGGCAGGTGGAGCACCTTGATGACGGGCAGCGGGATCTCGGCAAGGGCGTCGGGCGGCTCGTCGCCGTGGAGCTGGATGGCATCGAGCCCCAGCCGGGCGGCCAGCGCGACCACCGTCCCGAGATCCTGGTCTGCCACGACCCCGATGAGCTGGGGGCCGCCGACCGGCATGATGGTGCGCGACTCCACGACCAGCGAGGCCGCCTCCGGCTCGGACAGGCATCGTCTCGTGCCGGGCACCAGGTTGAGACCGATGGCGTCCGCACCGGCGGCGATGGCCGCGCGCAGCCCCCCGGATTCCGTGACACCGCAGATCTTCACGAGCGGGCGCCGTCCATCGGTGGCCGGGTCCTCGCCGGGCGCGGGCTGGCGTCCGGCGCCGGCCAGCGCCGCGACGCGCGCCGTGACAGCCGCCGGATCGGCGCCCTGGCGCATCAGCTCCTCGCCCACGAGCGCCCCGTCGAACCCCACGGCGCGCCAGCGCCGGATCGTGGCGGTGTCACGCAGGCCGCTCTCCGCGATCGCGATCCGGTCACGCGGGATCCGGTCGCGGAGGCGGACCGCGGTCTCGGGATCCACCGCCAGCGAGCGCAGGTCGCGGTTGTTGATGCCGATGAGGCGCGCGTCCGTGGCCAGGGCGGCGTCGAGCTCGCCAGCGTCATGGGCTTCCACGAGCGGCTCCAGGCCCAGGTCCAGGGCTCGCCGGACGAGTCGGGCGAGCGTCGCGGGTCGGTGGAGCGATGCGAGCAGCAGGACCGCGTCCGCGCCTGCCGCCCGCAGCAGCGGCAGTTGGCGCGGGTCGACCACGAACTCCTTGGCGAGGACGGGCAGCGTGGTCGCCGCGCGCGCCGCGCGCAGATCCTCGAGCGAGCCGCCGAACCAGTGAGGCTCCACGAGCACCGAGATGACCGCCGCGCCACCGGCCTGGTACGCCTGAGCGCGCGCCGCGACGTCCAGGTCGGAGGAGGCGAGCGTCCCCGCAGAGGGCGAGCGGCGCTTGATCTCCGCGATCAGATGGAGGCCGGGTGCGACGAGGCGCGCCGCCACCGGCCGCGGCGCCGGGGCCCGGCGCGCTCCCGCGGCCAGTTCCCGGTACGTCCGGCTTCCGAGCTCGTCGGCGAGATCCGCACGGCGGCGGGCGACGATCTGGCGAACCACGGACTCACCCGGTCGGCGAGGTCCCGCTCCGGCGGCTGGGCGATGGGCGACCAGAGTGGCCCGAGCGGTCTGGGCGGTGTGTGCGGTCTGGGCGGTCTGTGCGGTCATGCGGCTCCCCTCGCGGCCGACGACCGAAGTCGCAGGCGTTCCAGTCGATCGCGGGCGGCGCCCGAGGCGATGAGCGCGAGCGCCCGGTCCGCGCCCTCCCGCAGGTCCCCGCAGAGTCCGGCCACGACCAGCGCGGCGCCGGCATTGAGCGCCACGACGTCGCGCGCCGGACCGACATCGCGACCCTCCAGGACGCGCTCGATGAGCCCGGCGTTCTCCTCGGGCGTGCCGCCCGCCAGCCGGGCCGTGTCCGCGGGCGCGAGTCCGGCATCGTCCGCGGTGATGGATCGGCGCGCGATGCCGTCGGGTGAGACGTCGTAGATCACGCCCGAGCCATCGAGCGGAAGCTCGTCGACGCGGTCCCCGTGCACCACGAACGCTCGCTCCACGCCGAGCGCATGCAGCACCTCGGCGACGTGGCGCGCGGCGCCCGGATCACCCACGCCCAGCAACTGCCGCTTGGGGAACGCCGGGTTCGCGAGCGGCCCGCACAGGTTGAATGCGGTCCGGACCGCCAGTTCCCGCCGCACCGGGCCCGCGTGGCGCATCCCGGGATGGAAGTCGGGGGCGTGGAGGTAGGCGAAGCCGTCCTGGTGCAGCGCCCGGGAGGCCTCGTCCGGCGTGGAGTCGATGCGCAGACCCAGCGCCAGCATCGCGTCAGAGGAGCCCGACAGCGAGGAGACCGCCCGGTTGCCGTGCTTGGCGATGGGCACGCCGCCGGCGGCCGCGACGATGGCGGTCGCGGTGGAGATGTTGAACGTGTGATGGACGTCGCCGCCGGTGCCGCAGGTGTCGATGGTGCCCGGAGGCGAATCCACGGCGAGCACGCGCGCGCGCATGGCGAGCACGAACCCGGTCAGCTCCTCCACCGTCTCACCGCGCATCCGGAGCGCGACGAGCAGGCCCGCCAGCTGGGCGGGCGTCGCCTCTCCGTCGAGGACCGACCCGATGGCGCGCTCGGTGGCCTGCGCGGACAGTCTCTCGCCGGCGACGACCTGGGCCAGGGCGCTCTTGACCGCTTCGCTCATCGTGTCGTGGACCTCTGAAGATGACGATGGACCGACCCGTCCCCGGCCGGGACGAAAGGGTCGGTCCTTCCGCGGTGCCACCCGTGTTCGGCGCCGTGGCGCCGCTCTCTGCACGAGGTCACCGGCTCGCGGGTCCCATTCTCCGCCGTCCACGCACCGGCTCGCAGCGCCGCCGGCTCTCTGGGGCGAGGTCCACGCCGCGCTGGCGGACATGGCGTCGGATACTTGCTCCCGGTCGTCACCGGGTGGTCTCGTGACCCGAGTCTAGGTCGCCCTCGCGAATCGCGTCAAGCGGTCCGGATCCGAGGCCGCCGATCAGGTCCACAGCGTCCGGAGCTGCGCCTCGGTGCGGAATGGATCGTCGCCGCGTCGCGCGGCCAGGACCGCCTCGCCCTGTGGATCCCGGGCCCGGATCGCCGTCGCACGCGGTGCCACCCAGCGTCGCCAGGAGGCCTCGAACGCGGCCACGTGGTCCTGGCGACGCGACAGCACCTCGGGCACCGCGTGCCACACGGGCGGCATGCCGGGGGTCCGGCCGGTGACCCTCCCGATCGTGAAGCGCGCGGCCCCGGTGAGCGTCGGCTGGACCTCGAGGACGGGCCGCGCGATCAGCCAGCGGGGGTCCCAGAGCGGCGACATCAACTCGTCCAGCGCGGCCGCGAAGCGTCCGGCATCGGCGACGGACGCCCCCTCGAGGCGGCACCGGAACCAGCCGTCCGGCCTCGCCGCCAGGCGCACGGCGCCGGCACCCGCGGACGCATCGACGAGCCCGGCGCCGGCCAGCCCGTCGGCGACCGCACGGGCGAGGTCCAGCAGCGTGTCGGACGGCCCGAGTGACCGCAGGCCGCCGACCAGCAGGAGCAGCAGCCAGCCGGTGCCGATGAGCACCCCGAGCGCGAGCCCGGCCGCCCCGGCAGCCGGGCCGGAGAGCCACGTCCCAACCGTGGCGAGCAACAGGGCCAGCGCGAGCGCGGCGCCGGCCGCGCGCCGGAGGCGACGCTCACCCGCCGCACCGCCGCCCGAGTCATGCCGGAAGACATCCCGTACCGGCAGGCCAGGCGACCGCCCGGTCCGGACGCGGACGGTGGGCACCGACTCGTCCCGGTACGGCTGCCCGATGCGCCACGCGACGCGCACCGCGGGTCGCGTCGCGGGGCGTGCCAGCATCCGCGCCCGGATAGACGCGCGTTCCTGCGGCGCTGGAGGAGACCAGGGCGTGAACGTCGGGTCGACGTGTCCCACACCGGACTCGATCTCGCCCGCTGCGTCGAGCGCCAGGTCGTGGGCATGCTTGCGCGCAAAGCGCGCGTGGTCGGCGTGGCCCTCGGGATGATCGTCCGCCACGCACACCACGTCCCACAGGTCGGCGACCTTGGCGGGGTCGGCAGGGTCGATGCGCATGCCCCGCCCGCGCATCTGATGGACCGCGGCGCGCGTCGTGGCGGCCGTGAGGTCGATGACCACGTTGACCGCAGGCGCGTCCCATCCCTCGCCCAGCAGCGCTCGCGTGCCCACGAGACAGTGTGACACCCCATCCGTGAAGCAGCGCGTCAGCAGCGGGACCCACGTCCGCGGGGTCCAGCGCGCATCCGCGGGCATGACGAGGACGAGTTCCGTCCACGGATCAGGGTCGGTCCTCCCGCTGCTGCCGCCGCCTCGCGGCTGGCCGGCGGGCGAGGCGGCGGCGAGGTGATCCCAGTCCATCAGCGCCCGAGCGCCATCGAGCAGCCGCGCCGATGCGGAGCCGGCTCGCGCCTCCGGTCCGACGGAGGCATCGGCGTCGGCCGCGATCGCACGAGCGGCACGGACCAGGCGCTCGGCGGTGGCGCGCGTGCAGGCCACGTGCCTGCCCGTGACGAGCACCGGATGCAGCCCGGGCGCGGCCGTCCCATCGACGAGCGTCCGAAGCACGAGCGCCGCACTGCCAGCGGCTGGATCGAGCACGCCCCGCAGCCGCACGCCGGGGTCATGGCCGAGGACCGCGTGATCGCACAGGACCAGCGCGCGCAGCCGGTCCCCCAGGACCGCCGACTCCGCCGACAGGATCGAGGCGGCGCCGAGCGCCTTGCTGGCCGACAGCGCGAGCACTCGATCGACCACGGACGGACCGCGCGAGACGCCGCGTCGGGTGAGCCGGTAGCCCACCGCGGGCAGGTCCGAACGCAGCCGCTCCCACGCCGCCTGGTCGACCGGGTCCGCCGACGGGGCCAGCGCCTCGGTGGCCCAGCAGTCCAGCAGCGCCGCCCAGTCGGCCGCCTCGGGCGGGGTCCGGTGGGCCTCCAGGTACCGTGCGCCGAACGGTGGCGGTGACCCCTGGTCGTGGAGCCAGCGCAGTGCGGCGCGCGCGAGGTCCGGCTCCGCGGCGGCGAAGGTCGGCCAGGCGACCTGGGCACCCTCCGGGGAGCGGCGACGGATCACCCGGCGGTCGAACCAGGCGCGGAAGGGCAGCGACCCCAGGTCCGGACCCTCGACGGCCTGGACGAGCGCCCCGAATCGCTCACCCTCCCTCGCGATGAACCGGGCCTCGTCGGCGAGCGGGCTCACCACCAGGGCCATCTCCTGGTACGGCGCGAGGTGACCGTCCTTGACCACGGCCGGCGCCACCACCTCCACGTCCGCGCCCGACCCGAACAGGGCGTCATGGAGGACCCGCTCGCGCGGTCCGAGATCGAGCGGCGGGGTCGCGGTGAGCGCGACGACCACCGAGTCCGGGTGGATGGACTCGAGGACCGATGCGAGCAGCGACCCCCACAGTTCCAGGAGGTGGTGCGACTCGTCGAGCACCAGGGTGAGGGGTCCCAGGCTCGCCAGGCGATCGACGATGGCGCGCCCGTTCGGATGGAGCAGTCCGAGGACCGCCTCGCGGTCCCCACCCCGGGCGACCAGGCGCCTGCGCCGCGCGCGGGTCAGCGCCGGGATCGGACCTTGGTCACGCATCCCATCCTGTGCCTGCCCGTCGCGACCATCCTGCGCCGCCTCGTCAGCCACGTCGGTGGCGTCGTCGCGGTCGATCACGCACAGCGCCTGATAGGTCAGGACGGTGATCGGCGCGGCGAGGTCAGGGGTGTCCCCGGCGGTCACGAGCGGCGGCTCGAACCGGCTCCACTGGTCCAGCCACTGGCCGACGATCGCGGTGTTCGGCGCCAGGACCACCGACGGCAGCGCCATCCGCCGCACGATCTCGAGACCGATGAGGGTCTTGCCCGACCCCGGGGGGAGCGTCAGGTAGTGCCGCTTGTCTCCGGCGGCACGGTTGCGCTCGAACGCATCGAGGGCGATCGACTGGTGGCGCCGGAACTCGCCCGGGAAGGCGGTCCCCGCGAATCCCGCGACGGACCGGGCGGCGCTCGACGCGGTCACGCCGTCAGGGACCGCAGATGGATGAGCCACGGTCAGATGGTGGCGGCATCCGGCGCTCGCCGCAACCGGTCTGGTACTGTCGATGGGTGCTCACCGCGATCTCCCAGGCTGCCGCGCTGGACGAGGATGCCGCCGAGCGCATCCGCCTCGCGTTCGCCGATTCGTGGGGTCAGATGGGTGGCGCGTGGGGCGTCCAGCCATCCGTGGCGCGCGTCCACGGCTACCTCCTCGCACACGGTGGCGTGCTCACGGAGCGCCAGATCCGCGAGGCGCTGGACCTGAGTCACCGGGCGACCAGCATGGCCATCTCGGAGATCGAGACGTGGGGGCTCATCGAGCGCGTCGCGAACCCCGATCGCACCGGCCGGCGCGGTCCGTCCGCCACGGCCTGGCGCGTCGCAGGTGACCGCTGGCTGTGGTTCCAGCGGATCGCCGAGCAGCGCAAGGCACGCGAGGCCGACCCGCTGGTGCCGCGCATCGAGACCTGCCTCTCGCTCGCCCGGGAGGCGGTGCGGGCGGCCCCCGACAACCCGGAGGTCGGCCGGCTGCGCGACTGGATGGTCGACCTGCTCGCCTTCATCCAGCTGTTCGACCGGGCCATCAGCATGGTCGCCCGCGCGGACTCCATGGAGATCTCGCACGCGTTCAGCGTGCTCGGCCGCCTGTCCGACGACGCGCTGGACCGGCTGCTCAGGCTCGTCGCGGCGATCCCCGAGGAGGAGCTGGTGGACACCATCGAGGCGATCTCGCGCGTGTCTCCCGGCACCGCCCGCAAGGTCCTGGGAGCGGCGCGGACCGTGGCGCGCCTGGGGCGCTAGACGGCGTCAGACGACGGCCTCTGGCGGAGAGGGTGGGATTCGAACCCACGAGGCTTTCGCCCGGCGCTTTTCAAGTTGGCGACCGGGTGTCCGCCGGAGGGGTGATCCGCCGGATTCTGAGCGTGGAACCGATCATCCGTTCGACTCTCGGGCCCCCCGAATCCGCCCCGATGCGATCCCGTTGCTACCAATGGTAGCAACGCGCACCCCCGGATTCGGCCCTGCATCCGGCCGGCAATCGAGCCGATCCGGGCCGCCGACGGGCCCCCGGAGTCGATCGCCGGCCCAGGGCATCGCCCCCGCCCAGCGATGCCCCCAGCCCGTCCAGGACGGCCCGAGACGGCCCCTCGCGGCCGGGCGGCATCCACGGGCCCCCGGGCATAGGCGGGCCCCCGGGCGCCGCGCACGCCCTCCGAGGGGAACATCCCGCCACAGTGGCGGAACGTCCGACGCCGGGCCGACCCTGGTCCATTCTGGACGTGGGTTGCCCCGGGTCCGCGGGCGGCGGGGGATCGGGCGCACGCCCTGGGCATCGAGCGGGACGTGGGCCCTCCGGGACGCGGTTGCATCCGGCGCGGGATCAGCTGGAGGTCGCCCTCGCGGCCCGGTGCGGATGGTGACGTTCGGGCCCCCCAGGCGCGGCCGCGCCGAGGCCGACGAGAACACGGTCCGCAAGGACTTCACGCCCTCCGAGGCCCACGACATCCACGAGGCCCAGCTGATCGTCGAGCGGGCGGCGGCGAGGGATCGGGCCGATGCCAACCGTCGGCTGGGGGATGCGGTTTCGCGGCCGGTAAACTTTACCGCCCGCGAAACGGTTGCCCCGCCCAGGCCCGCGGAGTCCGAGTCCCGCACCCGGGCCGCGCGGGCCGCCGGGCGATCGTTCCTCACCATCGAGCGGGTGGGCCAGCGATGCCCCCAGCCCGGCCAGGACGGCCCGAGACGGGCGATGGGATCGGGGGCGGCATCCGGGCACCCCCACCACATCATGTGGTGTCACGGGCCGGGCACACCACATGTGGTGTGCCCGATCAGCGCGGCCTCACCAGGCGTCCGGCGCGCGTGACCGTGGCGGAGTGGCGCCGCGTCTGCGACGGCGCCAGGCCGAGCATCTGGAGTCCCTGGACCACCTCCGCGCGCAGGCGCGCCTCCACGGTGAGAAGGGGATGCCCGCGGACCTGCCCGGTCGATCCCGCGACGGTCACGCCCTCGGCCTCGATGGCCCGCCGGATCGCCTCCAGCCGATCCATCGCCCGCACGACCTGGGCGAGTATCACCATGTCCGCCTCCGCTCCCCCGGCCATCTCGCGGCAGTCGGCGGCGAGTCCCGGCCACAGTCCGGCGATGGCGGGGTCCAGCCCCTCCGGCGGCCCGGAAAAGCGGTCGCCCGTCGCGGCCCGAACCCGTAGCCGGGCGGAGGGAGAAGGAGCGCGATCAGTTCCGGCGCGATCAGGAATGATCCCATCCCCACCGTCGGCGGTCATGCCGTCGCCCCCAGGTCGCAGGCGTCGCACGAGAACACCCCCGGCCCGGTCAGCCGATGGTGCGTCGCGTGAGCCGAGTAGTCGCGGCACGCCACGCGGGCGGTCCCGTCGGCGGGCCGGGCGGGCGCGGCGTCCGGCCCGTCAGGTGCTGCCAAGTCCGCGTCACCCGGGCGACCTTCGTCCGTTTCGGACGAAGGTCGGCCCACCCGCTGACGCTCGGCGGCAGCAGCCTCGACCGTCGGGCGCAGCATCGCCGCGATGGCGACGGCCTCGGGCGGCGCGTCCTGTAACGCCTGTAACGCTTGTGACGCGTCGGCGGGGGCGTGGCGGGCCCAGGCGTCCGGCTCGTCAGCCTCTGGCGGCACCGTGGCGGTCTTCGGGGATTCCGGCTCGAAGACCGCCATCTCGGGCCGAAGACCGCCGAAGACCGCCACTCCGTCAGAGATGGCGGTCTTCGGGGATTCGGTGGCGGTCTTCGGGGATTCCGGGCCATCGCCGGGCAGCCGCCATTCCCAGTGCTGCCCCGCATCGCCGGGCCGCCCGACCTTCCGCGCGACGACGCCCAGCGACGACTTGGCACGCTCGACGGTCCGCCAGGAGATGCCGCGGCCCTCCGCGTCGGCCCTGATGTCGGATGCCGCCGTCGGCCCCCCGGCCAGATGCCCGCGCAGGAGCGCGACGGCGGCCCCGCCCTCCGCCGATCCGTCGGAGGGTCGGGGTCGGATGATGTCGTCGGCCCGTCGGCCTGACGTGCCCTGCCACTCGACTCGCGCGACCCGCACCTCCGGGTGTCCGGGAAGCCGGGCATCCGCGAGCCGGTAGGCCATCGTCTCGGGCAGCGCGGCCACGTTGGACTTGGTGGGGGCCATCAGCACGAGGTCGTCGTCGTCGGGGTCCCGGCCGAAGAGGAACGCGGCCCGGGCGGCGCCGATGATGCCGATGGAACCCCCGCCGCGGTAGATCGCGCTGCCCCCCGCGGCCTTGTTCAGATGCCGCACGACCACGAACGCGGCGCGCGTCCTGTCGGCCATCCCCGCGACGGGCGCCAGGACGCGGCGGATGTCCTGGTCCCGGTGGCTGTCGGTCCCCCCGCCCAGGTACGCCATCAGGGGATCGACGATCGCCAGCGCCACGCCCGGCAGCGCGGCCTCCATCGCCCCCAGGTCGTCGGGCAGGGTGACGGGCACGGCGTCGTCATCCCCGGGCCCCCGGCTCCCCCTGACGATCCGCACGCGGCCCATGTCCGCCCCCGCCGCGGCCAGGCGCGGCACGATCACCTGCTCGATGGAGTCCTCGGCCGAGAACACCAGCACGTCGCCCAGGGTCCCCGGCGACCCGTCGGGCATCGGCGCCCCCGTGGTGACGCGGGCCGCGATGTCGCAGACGGCGGTCGACTTGCCCAGGCCCGGGTCCCCGTCGAACACGGTCAGCATCCCGCGCGGCAGGTACCCGTCCCAGAGCCAGGACACGGCGCACGGCCGGACATCCGCCGCGCTGATGGTGTCCAGGCGGCGCCGCGGGCGCGACGCGGGCACGGGGGCGGCGTCGGCCGCGACGCGGGCGGCGGGCTCGATGGGCCCCGCGATCATGGACCAGTCGAAGGGCGGCCCGGAGTCGGCGGGCCGCGTCATCGCCCGGCCTCCGCGGCCATGGCCTCCATGCGGTCGGCCAGCAGCTCCAGCCGCTCGGCCAGCCAGTCGGCCATCCGCTCCAGGTGCGCGATGAGCTCCCGGTCGGACGGCGGCCGGGAGCGGGGGTAGCCGTAGCGGCGGGCCACGGCGTCGCCCACGCCCCATGCCGAGACTCGCGGCGGCGGCGTCGGTCGCGGGGTAGGATTGATGGGTCGGGACATGGTGTTACCTCCCGGCGGGCGGCCCGCGGCATCTGATCGACGCGGGCCGCCGTCCTGTCTAGGCGGACTTCACGGACTCGATGAAGCGCGCGATGTCGGACGCGGCCACCAGCCTCCGGCGACCGACCTTGGTGCTGCGCAGGTCGCCCCGCCCGATCAGCTCGTAGACGACGGTCCGGCTGACGCCCAGCAGCTCCCCCGCCTCGGCCAGGTCGTAGAGCCTGTCGGGTGCGGGAGTGGACGCCGGGCTCTCCTCGAGCGCCTCGGCCACGAGCCGCCGGACGATCGGGCGCAGCGCGTCGGCCAGCGCGTCGGCGGTCATCGGTCGGCCGCCTCGCCCGCGGCGATCGCATCGAGCGCCGCGAGGTATCGCCGGATGGAGCGCGCGGATGGCCGGTCGTACGCCTCGATGAGCGACACGCGCTGCGCGGGCCATCCGGCGGCCCGGGCGACCGCGGCGCCGGTGACGCGGCGCGCGGTCCTCATGAGTCGGAGGTCGATGCCGTGGACTGGAGTCGCGGAGTTCTCAACCATGCCCGCAGCATCCACGCCCCGCGGGCCGATGGGCAGAGGGCACAAGTGCGGCTTCTTGGGCCACTTGTGCCCCCCCGGCGGGGTCAGCGCTACCGGGCGCGCCTCGCCCAGCGTCTGACCTGCCGCCGTGCGTCCTCTCTGCTGCGGTCGACCAGGTCGGCGGCCAGCCGCAGCGCGTCCTCTTCGGAGAGGTCGGGGGCCAGGTCGGCGGCCTGCCTCAGCGCGTCCTCTTGGGAGAGGATGCGAAGGTCGGCGCCCAGGATGGATGGCGTCGCGGCGATCTCGGCCCAGGAGAAGCCCTGCCCGTGCGCCTCCCGCGCCACCTCGCCCAGGATGTCCGCCCTCTGGTCCCGGTTCGGGAACAGCAGCGCATCGCGCATCGCGACCGCCTGCCGGGCACACTCCATCAGCTCGCGGAGGCTGGCGCCCAGCGGCGCCTTGATGACGATCTCGTGGGTGATCTCGACACGAGGCACGGCCTCGTGCCCGGAGTCTCGCAGGGCGGCGACCTGGGCGCCCCGCCAGCTTCGACGGCCGCGGGTCCTCACGACAGCATCCTGTCCATCGCGTCGGCGGCGTCGCGCCGGAGTTCGGGCACGACGGCCGCGTAGAGATTCGCGGTGACGACGATCGTGGAGTGGCCCAGCATGTCGGCCACGACCCGCAGCGGCACGCCCCCGGCCAGCAGCGCGGTCGCGGCGGAGTGCCTCAGCCCGTGGAACGGGATGCGCGGCAGTCCGGCGGCGTCGGTCATCGCGTGGAACGCGGCGGTCACGGTGTAGCCGCGGAGGGGAAGTCCCGCGGGCGGCCCGTCGGACGGGCGGCGGGCGAGGTCCGCATCGGTGAACACCATGCCGCGGGTGTCCTGCCACGCGGCCCCCGCGGCCTCACGGGCGGCCCTCTGGCGGTCCGCCTGCACCCTGAGCGCCGCGACCGCGCGGGCCGGGAGATGGATCGTCCGGCGACTCCGTGCCGTCTTGGGCTCCGCCAGGGCGTAGCCGTACGCCGGGGCGGCACTCTGGCGGTCCGCCCGCGCGGGCGCGACGGTCCGCGCCATGGCGCCCCGGACCGACAGCATCCCGGCGTCCAGGTCGATGGCGGCCCAGGTCAGCCCCAGCACCTCGCCCTGCCGGAGTCCGGTCGTCGCCGCGAGCGTCACGAGCGGGCCCGTCGGATGATCCCCGACCGACTCCAGCAGGACGCGCGTCTGCGCGGGCTCGTAGTAGTCGCGGCCCGGCACCATCGCCTCGACGGGCACGCGCGGCGGTCGCGCGAGCGCGGCCACGTTGCGATGCACCAGCCCGTCCCGGACGGCATCCCCCAGCGCGCGGCGGAGGGTGACGCGCACGGCGACGGCGGTGCGCGGGCTCCGGCCCTCGGCGATCATGCGCGAGGTCATCGCCTCCACGTCGGCGGGAGTCAGCCGGGCGATCTGGACCCTGCCGAGCGCCGGGAGGATCGATGTCCGCACGCGCTGCTCGTATCCCCGCCAGGTGCTGGGCCGGACGCGGCCCCTCTCGCGTTCGATCCACGCGCGGAGGAACGCATCCACGGTCAGCGACCCGACGGCGGGCTCGATGCCCTGGTCCACGTCGCGGCGGAGCTTCGTGAGCTTGCGCCTCGCCTCCGCCTGCGACGGCCCGTACACCGTCCGGCGGCGACGGGTGCCGTCGGGCGCGACCCAGGCCAGCGCGCCGCGCCAGTGTCCGGCCGCGTCCTGGTAGATCGTCCCCTCGCCGTTCGCCCGGCGGCGACTCGGCCTCTCATCGGTGGCACACTTGCGCATCGGAGCGGTCCCCCTTCTCAGGACTGGTCCGCGACGGCCCCGGGTGATCCCCCGGGGTCGTCTCAGTGTCCGCCAGTGTATGCCGTTGCTACCACGGTTGCTACCACGGGCCCCCGCGAGACGGCGAAGGGGCCCCCGATGGGCCCCTTCTGAGCGTGAATCTCTGGCGGAGAGGGTGGGATTCGAACCCACGAGGCTTTCGCCCGGCGCTTTTCAAGAGCGCAGCCATCAACCACTCGGCCACCTCTCCGCGGTCATCGTGCCACAGCCTGCTCCGACCCGCGAGCTGGCCGGTCAGCGGCCCAGGTCGTGCACGATCCAGACGTTCGGATCGAGGTAGAGACCGCGGTCGGCCTCGCGATCGATCGTGACCAGGTCCGAGGCGCGCGGCACCACGTAGCGGTCCGTCTCCGGGAACGCCATGCCAGTCCAGGCCTCCCAGTCGGCCACGGACCCCTCGATGCGCATGGACGCGGGGGACGGACGCACGATCCGGCCGCCCAGGCGCACGTGGACCCGGATCCACGGGTCGAACGGCTGGCCGTCCTCGCGCCCCCATGCCGCGTAGCGCTCGATCGGCACCGCCGGGTAGCGCTCCTTCCAGGTGGGCCGCACGCATGCGATGACCGCGCGATGGCCCTGCAGCCCCGCCAGCGCCCGGAACGCCGCAACCATCAGCGACGACAGTCCGCTCCCCAGGCGGGCGGGCGCGACCACGATCTGGAGCGCGCCGGCGGTGTCCGCCGGCCGGCCCGCGAGGAGGTCGGCCACAGTCCGCTCGAACTGGTCATCCCAACCGTCCGGCAGGTCGCCGTCCGTGCCGTCCCACGTGAGTGGCGCGCAGTTGCCCGCCGCGGCGATGGCCCCGGTTCCATCCAGCAACAGCAGCTGGTAGCCGGCCAGCTCCTCGTGGAGGTGGTGCCACAACCGGTCGGCGACCGCGTCCTCCAGCATGAAGCGCGGCCAGGCACGGCTGTTGTGGGCGTCCAGCGCGTCCTCGAGGTCCATCCGCTCGGCAAGCGTGACGAGGGTATGGTCCACGGGCAGCGTCACACCCCTCGCCGCCAGGGCCCGCGCGACCGCCGCACCCGCGTGAGGCTGATGGACGGCCGGATCGGGCGCGGGGGTGCTCACGCGCCGATGCGCTGTCCCAGTCGCGGCCGCAACGCCTCTGGCCAGACCACCGAGCCGTCCGCCTGCTGTCCCGTCTCCAGGAGTGCCGCCACGACGCGCGCAAGGGCCAGCCCGGAGCCGTTCAGGGTGTGCACGATCTCCGGTCGCGCCCCCGGCTCGGGTCGCCAGCGGATGTTCATGCGGCGCGCCTGGAAGTCCCGGAAGTTGGACACCGAACTGACCTCCAGCCAGTCCTCCACGCCGGGCGCCCAGACCTCCAGGTCGTACTTCTTGGCCTGGGTGAAGCCCATGTCACCGGTGGCCATGAGCTTGACGCGGTAGGGCAGTCCCAGGCGCTGGAGGACCGCCTCCGCGCGCGCGGTCAGCCATTCCAGCGTCTCACCCGACTCGGAGGGCTTCTCGAAACAGACCATCTCGACCTTGTCGAACTGGTGGACGCGCAGGATGCCGCGCGTCGCCCGCCCCGCCGCTCCGGCCTCGCGCCGGAAGCAGGGCGTGTAGGCCACGTAGCGGATGGGCAGTCGGTCCGCGTCCAGGATCTCGTCCCGGTGGATGTTCGTGACCGGCACCTCGGCGGTGGGCACCAGATACAGCTCGTCACGCGTGACGACGTACATCTGGTCTTCCTTGTCCGGGATCTGGCCGGTGCCGCGCGCGGAAGCGGTGTTGACCACGACGGGCGGCCAGACCTCGGTCATGCCGTGCTCGGTGGTGTGGATGGTCAGGAACAGGTCGATGAGCGCGCGCTGGAGGGCCGCCCCCGCGCCGCGGTAGAGCGGGAAGCCGGAACCCGCGATCTTGGCGCCCGCGGCGAGGTCGATGATGCCCAGCGCCTCGGCGATCTCCCAGTGCGGCCTGCGGGTCCAGCCGTCCTGCGCATGCGCCAGCGGGTCGCCCCAGTGGCGCACGATCGTGTTCGCCTCCTCGCCACCGACCGGAACCTCGGGGTCAGGTGGGTTGGGGATGCGCAGCAGCAGCTCGTCCAGCTCGCCCTGGGCGGCCTCGACCTCCGCATCCAGCGCCGTGATGCGGCCGTCGAGCGCCTGGCTCCGCGCGCGCAACGCGGAGACCTCGGCATCCCTCGGGTCCGCGCCACCCTTGATCGCTCCGCCGATGCGCTCGCTGACGCCCCTCTTCTCGTTGCGCAGCCGATCCGCCTGGCCCTGCGCCTCACGGCGCGCCACGTCCAGCGCGACGGCCCGGTCGACGAGCGCCGGGTCCTCGCCCTTCTTGATGGCTCCATCGCGCACCATCGCGGCATCCTCGCGCAGCCGCTGCAACCCCACGCTCATCGCCCGGCCTCCGCGGCGACGACCGACGGAGCCGCGGCCGCCGCTGCGCGCAGCCGATCGATGGCGAACGCGGGCTCCAGGCTGGCCAGGAGCCACCCGGCGCGCGGCCCGTTGGCGCGACCCAGGAACGTCCCGTAGATCGCCCCGAAGGCATCGCCGGAGGTGACGCCCGCGGCCTGAGCGGTGCGGAAGATGAGGTCCTGCCATGCGTCGCCCGCGGCGGGCAGTTCCGCCTCCGCCGCGGCTGCAAGCGCACCCAGGAACGCGCGCTGGCCCTCGGCGAGATCGCCCACACCCGGCGGCAGCACATCGGTCACGCTCACGCGGTAGCGCTCCGGCGCCAGCTGTTCCAGCCAGGCTCGGGCGATGCGCACGCGCTCGGCCAGGATCGCCTCCTCGGTCGCGTCGAGCGGAGCACCCTTCTCCGCCGCCATCCGGGCGGCCACGTCCACGTTCGGGACCTGGACCAGCAGCGCGAGGTGCCGGAACGCGGGCCGGAAGCGCGCCGCCTCCAGCGCGGTGTCGGCGGCGGGATCGAGCAGCGACTGGCGGAAGATGCGCTCGGGATCTGCAGGCAGCTCACCACGCGTCGGTCGGCCGGCCGTGGCCGCCGCGATCCGGTCAAACTCGTCGAACAGTCCGGGGATCGTGTCCCCCTCGGGGTCGAACTCGATGGCACGCCTGGGCTTGTGACGCAGGAACAGGAACCGCAGCAGCTCCGGCGGGATCAGCTCCGCCATCTGGTGCGCGGCGGCGCCGCGGCCCTTGGATGTGGACATCTTGCGGCCGCCGATGTTGAGGAACTCGTAGGCCACGTTCAGCGGCGGCTCGCGCTGGAACACCTCGCGGCTGATGGCATCCGAGCGGTCACGCGACCCACCCGCCGTGGCCAGGTCCTTGCCGCAGCCCTCCACCGTGACATCGAACAGCGTCCACTTGGCGGCCCAGTCCACGTTGAACGGCAGCTTCGCACGACCGCCGAACGGCGCCACGCGGCCGCGGAACCCGCAGCCCCTCGCCCAGGTGACGTAGTCGGGCAGGCAGGCGTATGCCACGGTCTGGCCATCCCAGTCTGATGCCAGCGTGGTGCCGATGCGCCCACACTGCTCGCAGATGACCGAGACCGGCAGCCAGCCGGGTGCCTTCTCGACCTTGCTCACCCGCAGATACAGTCGACGGATCGACTCGGACGCGTCCAGCGCGATGCGGATGAACCGGTCCATCGTGCCGTCCTGGTAGAGCTCGCTCATCCAGTAGATGACCGGTCTGATGCCCAGGCCAGCGAAGGTGCCCATGAACAGCTCGCCCACGAAGTGGCGGGCATAGCTCGCCGCGGTGCTGCCCTCCGGGGCGGGGACATGGGCGAGCGGCACGCCCATGAACCGCTCCACGGCATCCGGGGTCAGCAGCGCCTGGGCGTCCATCGGATCCAGGTCGTCCACGCCGTATCGGAACTCCACCGGCCTGCCCGACTCGGCGATCGCGCGCGCGATGGCGTCGTGCAGCACCACGCCGCGCAGGCTGCCGACGTGGACCGTCCCCGACGGGGTCTTGGAGTCATTGACGACCTGCGGCCCCGCCAACGACGCGGCCAGCTCGTCCGCCCAGAACATGGCGGCTCTCCTCGTGGTTCGTTCCGCGCTCCGGCCGTCGGGGGGCGCGCGAGCCCCGGTCAGCTGATGCTGACGACCCTGTAGTGCATGTCGCCCGCAGGCACCGAGATGGTGACCTTGTCTCCCTTCTTCCTGCCCAGCAGGGCCCGACCGACCGGAGACTCATTGGAGATCCTGCCCTCGCCCGGCGACGCCTCCGCGGAGCCGACGATGGTGTACGACTCACGTCCATCATCCCCCTCCAGCTCCACCGTGGAGCCGATCTGGACGTGGGTGGTGGAGGTGGTCTCGTCGATGAGCACGGCGTTCTTGATGAGCGCGGAGAGCGTCTGGATGCGCCCCTCGATGAACGCCTGCTCGTTCTTGGCGTCCTCGTACTCCGCGTTCTCGGTGATGTCGCCGTGCTCCTTGGCCTCGGAGATGCGCGTGGCGACCTCAGCGCGCTTCACGTTCACCAGCTCGTCCAGTTCCGCGCGCAGCTTCTCGAGGCCGTCGCGAGAGATGTAGGCGGGCTTGTTGTTCACCTGGTCTCCCCTGGAACTGGATGCGGTCCGCGCATCAACACGGACCGGCGGACGGGACTCGGGACCGATGGGGACAGGCGTCGCTGTCGAAGCTGCTCGTGCGTCGTCGCGGTGACCCACCAGAGGCGCCATTGTACCCGGCGCGACACGACCGCGGCTCGGGACAGGATCGCGCGTGGGCGCATGGCGGCCGGAGGTGCGCCCACCCGACGCGCCAGGCTCCCTCGGACCGTCCGCACCCGGGGATCCGATGGATATCGCCCTGACCCGCCCGCGGGTGTCGATCGGATCGGCGCCTCCGATCCGGCACGGGTCAATCGGTTGACGACACCGGTCCGTGGGTGCTACACGTAGGGTTCACCGGCCGGAGAGCCGTGCCGGGACTGGATGGCCCCCGTCCGCGGGGGACGAAAGGAGCGTTCATGCGCAGAGCGATGCTCACGGCGACGTCGGCGGCGATGCTGGTCGCCGGCTCCGGTGTGGCGGCGGTCGCCCAGACCGACCAGGCCGCGTCGGACATCATCAGCGGGCTCCCCGCGGAGCTCGCCGACCTGTATCCGAACTACTCGGGCACGGTCACGACGGCGGCGCTGCCGACGCTGAAGAATCCCGACGGACCCTGGAAGATGTGCTATTCGGAGTCGTATCAGGGGAATCCGTGGCGCATCGCCCTGACGAACGAGATGCAGCGCCTGGCCGATGAGTTCATCGCGGCAGGCATGCTCTCCGAGTTCAAGATGTCCGATGCCAACGGCGACGTGCCGACGCAGATCACCCAGTTCCAGTCGTTCATCGACGAGGGCTGCGACATCATCGTGACGATCCCGGGGTCCTCCACCGGGCTCGACGAGATCATCGGCAAGGCGGCCGCGGCAGGCATCCCGGTGATCACCAACTCGGGCGCGGTCACCGCTCCCTCGGCCATCAACGTCGATTCGAACTGGTGGCGGTGGGGCTATGACATGATGGATGCCATCGGCCAGGAGCTGGGCGGCAAGGGCAACGTCCTGGTCGTGGAGGGCATCGCTGGCTCGCCCATCGTGGCGATGCAGGCGGACGGCCGCAACGCCGCGCTCGCCAACTACCCCGATCTCAAGGTCGTCGCCACGGTGAACGGCGACTGGACGCCGACCACCACCAAGAGCGTGGTGCTCCAGACGCTCGCCACGAACCCAGCCGAGATCGACGCGGTGTGGACCTCCGGGTCGGAGAGTCGACTCGTGTCCGAGGCGTTCGCCGAGTCGGGTCGCCCGCCCGCTCTCGTGACCGGCTCCATCTCCGGTGACGGGATCGGATACTGGAAGGCCAACCCGGACCTGTATCGGTTCACCGGCAACGCGGTCCTGCCCGTGCCGACGGCCAACAGCGCCTTCCGCATCGCGCTGCGCACCCTCGAGGGCCAGGGGCCCAGGCTGAACACGCTGCTGGTGGGCCTGCCCAAGGTCACCATGGCGGACCTCGACGGCTGGGCCGCGGACTGCATGACGCCCGACTCGGCGACCGTCTTCCCGGTGGCACCGAGCGACCCGTACCCCGACGAGCTGCTCGACGCGTACTTCGAGAACGGGGCGGCGACGCCACCCTACGACTACGCGACGACCCCCGACCCCTGCGGTTGACCTGATGGCGGGCCCGGCGGAGCGTCCATCCGCCGGGCCCGCGACCACCTCCGACCGGAGTCCTCCAGGTGCAGCTCCGCGTCTCCGAACTGCGCAAGAGCTACGGGCCGACGCGCGCGCTCGATGCCGCGTCGGTCACGTTCCAGGGTGGCAGCGTCCACACCGTCCTGGGGGAGAACGGCTCCGGCAAGTCCACGCTCATCAAGGCCCTCTCGGGCGTGGTCGTCCCGGACGCCGGCACGATCGCCATCGACGACACGCCCATGCGCCGCTTCTCCCCCCGCGCCGCGCAGGCCATGGGCGTCCAGACCTGCTTCCAGGAGATCCTGGTGGCGCCGAACCGATCGCTCGTGGAGAACGTGTTCCTGGGGTTCCACGGCCCCCTTCGTCACCGGCTGCCGCGCGACGCCCAGGAGCGACGCGCACGCGAGTGGTATGCGGAACTCGGCCTGCCGGACACGGACGTGCGCGCCGAGGCTGGCACGCAGCCGCTGTTCGTCCAGCAGATCACGGTCATCGCCCGGGCGCTGGTGCGATCCCCGCGCATCCTGATCCTCGATGAGCCCACCGCCGCACTGGGGCTGTCGGAGAGCGATCACCTGTTCCAGATCGTGCGCCGGATGCGCGCGGCGGGCGTCCTCGTGATCTACGTGTCCCACCGCATGGACGAGGTGATGGAGATCTCCGACCGCGTCACGGTGCTGCGTTCCGGGCGCGTCGTGGACCATGTGGAGCGTGACCGGCTGTCGCCCACGCTCCTGCTTCAGCTGATGGCTCCGGAGGGCGTGTGACCGCCGCGCCGATCCTGTTCGCCAGCGGACTCGCCGTCACGCCCGGCACGGCACCCTTCGACTTCGCTCTGGAGGCGGGAGAGATCGTGGGGCTGGCGGGCCTCGATGGCCACGGCCAGGCCGGCTTCCTCGAGGTGTTGGCGGGCTGGCGCGCCCCGGTCCAGGGGGCCGTCAGCGTGCTGGACGGCGGTGTCGCCCATCCCTTGACCGACGCTCGCACCGCCTATCGCCATGGCATCGTCTACCTGCCGCAGGACCGCAAGACCGAGGGGATCTTCCCGGCGCTCTCGATCCTGGACAACTTCCGGATGCTCACCATCGGCGAGCGAACCCGCCTCGGGTTCCTGAGCCGCGGACGGGCGCTGCGCGACTTCGCCGCCCATCGCACCCGGCTGGACATCGTGATGTCCGCGCCGTCGGCGGCCATCACGAGCCTGTCCGGCGGCAATCAGCAGAAGGTGCTCCTCGCGCGACTGCTCGAGGCCGGGCCGCGGGTGATGCTGCTGAACGACCCGACCCGCGGCGTGGACTACCCCACGCGTCTCGCGCTGTTCGCGACATTCGAGGAACTGGCCGCCACCACCGGCCTCGCCATCGTGGTGCTGAGCACGGAGATCGACGAGATCGTCTCCCACTGCCACCGCGCCGTCGTGTTCCGCGAGGGTCGACCCAGCGCGTTCCTGGACCGAGGGGCGCTCAACCGCGAGACGGTCCTGGCGGGGATGTTCGGCCTGACCGGAGCCGTCACGTGAGCGACCTCCGGAGCTGGCCGCGCCCTCGCCCCGGCGCGCTCGTGGTGGGCGGCCTGCTGGTGCTCCTGCTGGTGTTGAACGCATTCCTCAACCCCGCTCGACTGGCACCCGCGGGCATCCTGACCACGATCGGACTGGCGGCCTGGCTGATGCTCGCCGCGATGGCGAGCACACCCGCGATCCTGTCGGGCGGCGGCGGCATCGACATCTCGATCGGCCCGATGATCGGGTTCCTCAACGTGTTGATGGTGCGCCACCTGTTCATGAACGGCGTGGAGTCCCCGTTCCTGGTCATCCCGCTGGTGCTGGCTGCGGGGGCGGCGCTCGGCGCGGTCAATGGCATCCTCGTGGCGTATGTCCGGCTGCAACCGATCGTGGCCACGCTCGGCACGTACCTCGTGTTCTTCGGCCTCACCCCGTATGTCATGTCTCGACCGGGCGGGCACGCCCCCGACTGGCTGACCAGCGACGCGGCGATCGTGGGCCTGGTGTTCGTGGGGGTCGTGTGGTTCACGGTCACCCGCCTGCCGTTCCACGCCTCGCTGATGGCCACCGGAGGCTCCGCCAAGGCCGCGTGGACGAGCGGCATCGATGTGCCCGCGATCCGCCTCGCGGCATACGCGCTGGGCGGCCTCATCGCGGGCGTGGCGGCCCTCGCCATGACCGCGCTGCTCGGCTCTGCAGACCCGACCATCGGGGCCCCCATCACGATGAAGGCGATCGCGGCGGTCGCGCTCGGCGGCGTCAGCCTCGCGGGTGGCCGGGGCGGCTTCGTGGGCGCGGCCACCGGGGCGCTCGTGATCTTCCTGCTCCAGCTGTCGATGACCAGCACCAACTGGTCCACCTTCGTGGTCCAGATGGTGTTCGGCATCGTGCTCGTGCTGGCCGTCCTGTTCAATGCGGTCACGGTCCGGCGACGATGACCCGTCGCGCCTGGCTGAGCCGCCTCCAGGGATCGATCGCGCTGCCGCTGCTGCTGGGCATCGGTCTGTTCCTCATCGGCGCGTTCCTCATCGACGGGTTCGCGAGCATCCGCAGCGTCCGTGCCATCCTCGTGCTGGCCTCGTTCGTGGGGCTCGCATCGGTGGGCCAGACGCTGGTCGTGGTCATGGGCGGCATCGACCTGTCGATCCCGTTCCTGGTGGGCGTCGCGAACGTGGTGGGTGCCAAGCTGTTCGAGGCGGGCTACCCAGACCCGGTCGTCATCCTGGTCACCGTCGGCCTGACGGCCTCAATCGGCGCCCTCAACGGCTTCCTGTCGCGCCGGTTCCGGGTGCATCCGCTGATCGTCACGCTGGGCATCGGGACGACGGCCCTGGCGGCGGTGAACTGGTGGACCAGCGGGTTCCCCTCAGGATCGGCACCCGCCTGGGTCACCGGCTGGGTGTCCATCGGGGCCTCCACCGGGCCGATCCCCTTCCCGCCCATCGTCCTGGTGTGGCTGGGGGTCACGCTGGGCATCGCGATCATGGAGCGGTCGACCGCCTACGGTCGGCGGCTGTTCGCGATGGGCGCCAATCCCCGTGCTGCCGAACTCGCGCTCATCCGGCCGCTGCGCATGTGGGTCGTCACGTTCGCGATCTCGGGAGCCTTCGCGGGCGTCGCGGGGCTGCTGTTCCTGGGCTTCACCGGCAAGGCGTCCGGGACCGTCGGCGAGCCGCTCCTGTTCCAGTCGATCGCGGCCGTCGTGATCGGCGGGACCTCGCTCATCGGCGGTCTGGGCGGCTACGCGCGCACCGCGCTGGGCGCCGTGGTGCTCATCCTGCTCAGCACGCTGCTGCTGGCACGGGGCGTGGAGTCCACGCTCATCCCGGCCGCATTGGGACTGCTGGTCATCCTGCTCGTCTCCATCTACGGCCGCGAGGCGCGCATCCGCGACACCATCTGAGCGGCCATCCAGGAGGAACCCGATGAAGCTGTACGTGGGCACCTACACCCGCCCTGCGCCATACCTCGCCGCGGCGAACGGCAAGGGGTTGTCGGTGTGCGACTACGACGTCGCCAGCGGGACGCTGCGACCGGTCCAGGAGGTGACCGGCATCGAGAACCCGTCGTACCTGTGCGTCTCACCGGACGGCCGCAGTCTCCACGCCGTCTGGGAGGTGCTCGACTGGTCGGAGGGCCTCGTGAGCTCCTATGCCATCGACCCGGCGAGCGGCCACCTCACGTTCCAGGGCGTCCAGGGCGCACGCGGCACCGTGACCTGCTACGCCATGATGGATCGGGCCTCGCGGGCCGCCCTCGTCGCCAACTATTGGTCGGGCAGCGTGGCCCTCTTCCCGGCCCGTCCCGATGGCTCGCTGGGGGAGGCCGCGAGCGTCCATCAGCATGAGGGGAGCGGCCCGGATCCGGCCCGCCAGGAGGGTCCCCACGCCCACTGCATCGTGCTTGCGCCCGACGATCGGTTCGCGCTCGCATGCGACCTCGGCGCCGACCGGATCGTCGCCTATCGGGTGGACCTCGACGCGATGCGCCTCCTGCGCCACGGCGAGCTGGTGATGCCCGCAGGCTCCGGACCGCGCCATCTCGCGTTCGCGCCCGGCGGCCGGCATGCCTACGCCATCTGCGAGCTCGATTCGACGATGGCCGCGCTGGCGTACGACCCGCAGGCCGGCACGCTCACCTTCATCGAGGGTCAGTCGATGCTGCCCGTGGGCGTCGATCGCAGCGACAGCCACAGCGCGGACCTCGCGGTCCATCCGTCAGGACGCTTCGTCTACGGATCCAACCGGGGCCACGACACGATCGCGATGTTCGCGCGCGACGACACGACCGGCCGCCTGAGCCCTCTGGGTCATCGCAGCACCGAGGGTCGCACGCCGCGCAGCCTCACGCTCTCACCTGACGGACGCTTCCTGCTCGTCGCGAACCAGGACAGCGACACGATCGTGACGATCGCCATCGACCAGCAGACCGGGCTCCTGGGCCAGACGGTCGCGACCACCCCGATGCCCACGCCGGCGTGCGTGCGGTTCGCGCCCTGACCCCGGCACCTCCGGTCAGACCGGCGCCGGGCGCAGGGCCACCGCGCGGCCCTCGACGATGCCCGGTCAGCGTCCACACAGTCGCAGCAGGCGCTTGCGGATGCGTTCCATCGACGGCCTGTCGGCGAACGCCACGAACAGCGTGTCGTCGCCCGCGACGCTGCCCACGACCTCCGTCCAGCGCGCGCGGTCCAGGGCGGCCGCCACCGCGTGCGCCGATCCCGGGATGGTCCGGATGACCAGCAGCAGACCGGCCGCGCGGACCTCGATGGGCAGCGAGTGGAGCAGCTTCGCGAGGCGCTCCTCTCCGCTCACCTCGGCCTCCGCCACCCGAGAGGGCAGCGCGTAGGCGGACACGCCGTTGCGGGGCGCCTTGACCAGCCCCAGCTCCGCGACATCGCGACTGACGGTGGCCTGGGTGGCTCGGAAGCCGCGCTCCCGGAGCGCCGTGACCAGCTCCTGCTGGGTCCTGATCGGGCGCTGCTCGATGAGGTCGCGCGCCGCCTGCTGCCGAAGCTGCTTCATCACCTCCACGGCGTCACCGGACCACCAGCAGCACCGCGATGACCGCGGCGAAGGCCAGGCGGTAGGCGATGAAGACCCAGGTGGAGTTCGTGCGCAGGTATCGCAGCAGGAAGCGGATGGCCAGGAATCCGCTCACCGTGGACGCGAGCATCCCCGCCATGAGGGCCGCGAGCTCGTCCCCCCGGGGCGGCGCCGCGATGAGGTCTCGGCTCTTCCAGAGTCCCGCGCCCGCGATGATGGGGATGCCCATGAGGAAGGCGAAGCGCGCTGCGTCGTCGCGGCGCAGTCCCAGCACCATGCCCGCCGCGAGGGTGATCCCGGAGCGGCTGATCCCCGGGAACAATGCGAGGGCCTGAGCCCCGCCCACGATCGCGGCGTCGCGCGGGGACATCCCGTCCAGGCCGTGGTCCCGCCGACCGATGCGCTCGGCGGCCGCCAGCAGCAGGGCGCCCACCACGAGGATGACCGGGATCGTCAGCAGGGCCTCCCGGAAGTACGTGTCGAAGAACTCCTCCCCCACGGCGCCCACGACGGCGGCCGGGATGATGGAGATGACCAGCAGCAGCGCCAGATGCCGGTCCGGGTCGCCCGTGACGCGGCGCTCCAGCAGCGCGCGGATGCCAGCCGAGACGAGGCGCACCACGTCGCGCCAGAAGTAGGCCAGGAGCGCCACCAGCGTGCCCAGGTGGAGCATCACCGCGAACGCGGCGCTGTTGAGCAGCGGGTCGTCCCAGCCGGCGAGCGGAGGCAGCAGGGTGAGATGGGCCGACGACGACACGGGCAGGAACTCCGTGAGTCCCTGGACGATGCCGACGATGACGGCCTGGAGGATCAGATCCATCGGCGGACAAGACTAGGCCCCGGACGCGGTTCGCGCCGCGCCCGGGGCCCCAGGCTTCGGATCAGCGGATGAACAGCGGCGCCATCACCAGCGTGACCGTGGCGAGGAGCTTGACGAGCACGTGCAGCGACGGCCCGGCCGTGTCCTTGAACGGGTCGCCCACGGTGTCACCGACGACGGCCGCGGCATGCGCATCGGTGCGCTTGCCGAGCACCGCGCCCGCGGCATCCTTGAGCTGGCCCGACTCGATGTACTTCTTCGCGTTGTCCCAGGCGCCACCGCTGTTGTTCAGGAAGGTGGCCAGCAGGACGCCCGCGATGGTGCCCACCATGAGCATGCCCGCGACGGCCTCGTAGCCCAGCAGGATGCCCACGATGATGGGGGTCGCGACCGCGACGACGCCCGGGAAGATCATCTCCTTGAGGGCGGCCCGGGTGGTGATGTCCACGACCCGCGCATAGTCGGGGCGCTGGCTGTAGTCCATGATGCCGGGCATCTCCCGGAACTGGCGGCGCACCTCGACGATGATCGCCTGGGCGGCCTTGCCCACGGCGCGGATGGCCAGGGAGCTGAAGAAGTAGACCAGCATCGCGGCCAGGAACGCGGCCACGAAGACCTGCACGTTGGCGAGGTTGACCGCCTCCATGAGCGGCTTCTCCTGGTTGCGCAGGATGAGGTTGACCTTGTCGATGTAGGCGCTGAACAGCAGGAAGGCAGCCAGCGACGCGGACGCGATGGCATAGCCCTTGGTGAGCGCCTTCGTGGTGTTGCCCACCGCGTCCAGCTTGTCGGTGATCTCACGGGCGCCGCCCTCGGCCTTGGAGAACTCGGCGATGCCGCCCGCGTTGTCCGTGATGGGCCCGAAGGTGTCCATCGCCAGGATGTAGGCGGTGGTCATGAGCATGCCCATCGTGGCCACGGCGGTCCCGAAGATGCCACCCACGTTGTGGCCCTCGGCGTTGACCAGGCCCGCCTGCTCACCCAGCCAGTGGCTGAGCAGCAGCGCGATGCCGATGGTGACCGCCGTCACGAACGTGGTCTCAAAGCCCACCGCCGTGCCCGAGATGATGTTCGTCGCGGGTCCGGTCTTGGACGCCTCCGCGATCTCCTTGACCGGTCGCCAGGCGCCCGCGGTGTAGTACTGCGTGATGTACACGAACGCGATGCTCGTGGCCAGGCCGACGATGCCCGCGATGAAGAACCAGACCCAGGCCGGGATGCCGTTGGCGCCCGTGGCGGACCCGGTGTCCATCATCAGGTACGTGGTCACGCCCAATCCCACGACCGACAGCAGCGTGGTCGCCCAGTAGCCGCGGTTGAGGATGTTCATCGGGTCCTCATCCTCGCGGCCGCGCACGAAGTACATCGCGATGATGGTGGCCAGCAGGCCGAAGGCGCGCACCACGAGCGGGAAGAAGATCCACGCGGTGGGGTTGGGCCAGCCGGCCGTCACGGCGATGCCGTACGCGGCGACTCCCAGGATCATCGCGCCGATGTTCTCGGCGGCGGTGGACTCGAACAGGTCGGCACCACGGCCGGCGCAGTCGCCGACGTTGTCGCCCACGAGGTCCGCGACGACGCCCGCGTTGCGCGGGTCGTCCTCGGGGATGCCGGCCTCCACCTTGCCCACGAGGTCGGAACCGACGTCCGCGGCCTTCGTGTAGATGCCGCCGCCGAGCTGGGCGAACAGCGCCACGAACGAGGCGCCGAAGCCGAAGCCGACGATGAGGAACGGCGCCTGCGCGGTGCCGCAGGCGGTTTCGGCCAGGGTGTCCACGCAGCCCGTGGTGTCCAGACCGCCGAACAGCGCGAAGATCCCCCACACGCCCAGCAGCGACAGCGCCACGACCAGGAACCCCGAGACCGCGCCGCCGCGCATCGCGGTCTGGACCGCGCCGACGAGGCTGTGCTGGGCCGCCGCCGCGGTGCGGCCGTTGGATCGGACGCTGATGTACATGCCGATGATGCCCGAGAGCATCGAACAGGCCGCGCCGACCAGGAAGGCGAACGCGGTGCGCATGCCCAGGTCCGTGCCGTAGATGGAGGTATCCGCGACGTCGGGCCCCTCGACGATCGCGATGACCGCGCCCACCACGACGGCGCCCAGGATGGCCAGGATGCCGATGGTCGTGTACTGGCGCTTGATGAAGGCCACGGCGCCTTCGAAGATGGTGCCCGCGACGTCCTGCATCGCCTGCGGCCCCTTGTCGCGCGACAGGACGTCACGCGCCAGGAACAGCGCGTACACCACCGCCACGATCCCCGCGATGGGGATGATCCACGTGATCGCTTCGCCCACGATCTGGCTCTCTGCCTCCTCGTTCCCGTTCCCGTTCCCGTTGAGGGTCGGGCGTCTCCCCGCGCACACGGCCGCGGTCCCGTCGCCGCCGGCCCTGGACGGGTCCTCACGCCCCCCTCGCGTCCGTCAGGCGAAGGCAGACATGGAAAGAGCCCCGGGGCAGCCCGGGGCCGCGTCGGAAGCGAACTCGGCAGGGAGTGTAGCAAGGGCGCGGCGGCCCGGTCAACCGGACATCCAGACCCGATCGATCGACATCGCCGGTGCCGCGACGCACCGGCACATGGTCGTCGCGTCGCCGCCGAGCGTCCGGGCGACGCACCCGCTGGCTATCGTGGGTCCGCCGTGAACCGAGCCCTGCACCGCCTGCTGTTCGCCGCCGAGACGATCGTGCTGACCGTCGTGGTCGTCATCGCCTTCCAGGCGTTCGTGGCGCAGCCCTACCGGGTCGAGCACGGTTCGATGCTGTCCACGCTGCACGACGGCGAGATGGTCCTCGTGGACAAGCTGACGCCGCGGCTCGGGGGCGTCCATCGCGGCGACATCATCGTGTTCGACCCGCCCGCCCGCGACAGAGACGATGGCGCCCCGTTCATCAAGCGTGTCATCGGACTGCCGGGCGAACGCGTGGAGCTGCGACGCGGGCTCGTGTGGGTGGACGGCGTGGCGCTCGACGAGTCCGGGTATCTCGATGCGGACCAGGCCACCGAGCCCACCGACACGCTGACCGCCTGGGACGTGCCCCCGCATCACCTGTTCGTGCTGGGCGACCATCGCCGGGACTCCACCGACTCCCGGATGGCCTGGCTGGGCATGGTGCCGCTCGAGCGGGTGATCGGGCGGGCGGCGGCTCGCTACTGGCCCATCGACACCGCGACCGTGCTCGGCGCCCCGAGCTACCCGGGGCTCGCGGGCACGGCCGCCGCGCGCGTCGGTCAGGCGCCCACGACCCAGCCGTCGATGGCGCGACCGTAGTCCAGCAGCTCCCCGGGCGCGAACCAGAGCGCCAGCTCGACCTGGGCGCTCTCCGGGGCGTCCGAGGCATGCACGAGGTTGTGGCCGGTCTCGAGGGCGAGGTCGCCGCGGATGGAGCCCGGCGCGGCCTCATGCGGCCGCGTGGCGCCATTGATGGCGCGGCACACGGCCACCGCGTTGAGGCCCTCGAGCGCGATCGCGACGAGCGGCGCCGAGGTGATGAACTCGACGAGCGACCCAAAGAACACGCGCTCGCGGTGGGCCGCGTAGTGCGCCTCGGCGAGCTCGCGCGAGGCCCAGACGAGCTTCAGCCCCACGATCTTGAGACCGCGCTGCTCGTAGCGCTCCAGGATGCGGCCTGTCAGCTGGCGCTGGACGCCGTCGGGCTTGATGAGGATGAGGGTGCGCTCGATCATGTCGACTCCTTGTCGATGGGACGCGCCGGCAGGGCGCGCATCGCTTCCTGGTAGGCCTCCGCGGCGTCGGCCTCGCGGCCCACGCCGCGGTACGCGTCTCCGCGCAGAAGATGGATGGCGGCAAGGCCCGAGGGCCGGAGACCCGGCGCGAGCGTCGCCCGTTCGGCCATCGAGAGGACCACCGGCGCGAGCGCCGGATCGGACCGCAGCACGATGGCCAGGCGCTGGACCGCGTCATCGACCGCACCCGCGGCGAGCTCCGACGCGGCGAGCTCGAGCTCCTGACCCGCAGCGCGTCCGAGCACCAGCCGGTCCAGCGTGGCGGCGGTCGCGGCGGATGCGACGGCCGCGAATGACGGCCGCGGACGGGCCTGGGGTGAGCCGCTCGAGGGCGGCGGCACGAGCCGCCACGCCGTGGGGGTCGGGTCGGCGACCTCGCGTCCGCCCGCCAGGAGCCCCCAGCGGCCCGGCCCAGCGGCGCCATCATCCATCCAGTCTGGCTGTTCCATGGGCCACGCGGTGCTGCGAGGCTCCCCGGCGAACAGCCGGTCGAGGCCCATGCCGACCCGCTCGCGGACGACCGCCACGTGTCGCCGGGCCTCCACGAGGCTGCCCTCGCGGTCCGCCTCCTCGGCGACGATGAGATGAGCCAGCGGCTCATCACCGCCCGCGTCCAGGTGGGCGTTCGCCGCCTCCGCGGCACCCTCCAGGTCACCGCTCCTCCAGCGCGCCTCGGCGAGGTCGGCGAGCGCCTCCCGATCGAGGGCGCCCACGCCCGCCATCTGCTCCAGTGAGGCCCGCGCCAGGGTCAGCAGCCCGCCGCGCAGGTGCACGCGCGCCAGCCGCCCGTCGACCGCGCGGCGTGTCGAGGGGCGTGACGCCGCATCGAGGCCACCGCCCGACGCGGTGACGTGCGCGCGCGTCGTGGCCGTCTCCGCCCAGGACGCGGGCGGGCGATCCATCGCGGCCGGCCATTCGAGCAGGTCGGCCGTCGCCGGACCGGCCGGAGGCGTGGCGGCCGCCCCCTGATCCGGAACCGGCAGATCCGATGGCGACGACTGGGCGTCGCGACCGTCGATCTCCGGCGCGGGCGCCGGCCCGGTGCCCGCCACCTCCAGGGCCGGCGTCATCCACGTGTCACCCGATGCCGTCCCCGCGTCACCCGACAGCGACTCGGGCTCGCCCCACGCGTCCGACCGGAGATTCGCGGCATCCCGCGAGCGGGACGCGACCGGCTCGCTCATGGCAGCCGCAGCGCCTTTGTCAGGTCGCGCGTCGCGCGCCGGGGCGCGATGACCGCGAGCGACAGGGCCTCGTCGCGGATGAGCCGTCCCGCCAGCGTCGCGACGTCGTCGGGCGTCACTCGGTCCAGCTCGGCGATCGCCTCCTCCACGGTCAGGACGCGTTCGTGCAGTGCCTCCTGTGCGCCCAGCCAGGAGGCCATGTTTCGCGATTCCTCGAGCCGCAACTCCAGGCGACCCGTGACGTAGTTGCGCGCCTTGTCCAGTTCCTGGCGGGGGACGGCCGTGTCGCGCAGCCGCGCCAGCTCGTCGAGGATGGCGCGCAGTGCGCGGGCGAGGTCGTCAGGGTCCACGCCGGCATAGACCTGGAGCGTTCCGGCATCTGCGTAGTCGGACTGGAAGCTGTGGACGTCGTACGCCAGGCCGGCCTCCTCGCGCACCCCCAGGAAGAGCCGGGAGGAGGTTCCCTCGCCCAGCACGGCGTTGAGCAGCTCCAGGCTCCACTGGTCCGGGTGGTCGCGCCGCAGCGCCGGGACGCCCAGGCACAGGTGTGCCTGCGCGGTGTTCCGGTGCTCGATGCGGAGCCGCTCTCGGGGCAGGGGCGAGGGCGCCGGCTGCCATGATCCAGACGATCCCTCGCCGGTCCCGAACGCATCCGCCACGAGTCCCACGACGCGATCGTGAGGGAGGTCCCCGGCCGCCGCGACGACCAGATTCGCGGGTCCATACCCCCTCGCCCAGAAGGCGCGCACGTCGTCGTCGGTCAGACCTGTGACGGTCGCCTCCGTGCCGGCGATCTCCCAGCCCAGCGGGTCGTCCCCGTAGAACGCGGTGTCGAACACGTTGAACACGTGCTGCGCCGGGTCGTCCTGGTACGACCGGATCTCCTCCACGATGATGTCGCGCTCCCGCGCGATGTCCTCGCTGCGCAGCGCGGGCCGGACGACGAGGTCGGCGAGCACCCCGAAGGCGCGCTCCGCCTCGCGCACGGGCAGGCGGGTCCAGTAGACCGTCGATTCCCGGTCCGTGGCGGCGTTGGAGGTGCCGCCCACCCCCTCGATGGCCTCGGCCACCTCGCGCGAGCTGGGATACGCGGCGGTGCCGCGGAACGTGATGTGCTCCATGAAGTGGGCCAGGCCCGCCTTGTCGCGGGCCTCCTGACGAGACCCCGCGAGCACATGGACAGCCACCGCGAGCGAGCGCGTCCCGGGCAGCCGCGCCGAGATCACCCGCGGCCCTCCGGGCAGCACCGTACGCTCGAACATCGCCCGAAATGCTACACGGGTCGCGACACGACGCCGCGGCGTCAGCCCCGATGGGTCGCGGCGTCGTCCCCGTCATCCGCGCCTGAGGCCTCCGGCGCCCCCGCGTCGAAGGCGGCCAGCGTCATCTGCACGTACTGCGCCGCGGGCTCCAGGCCGAGCCGTTGCTGGATGGGGAGCGCCTCCTCTCCGGCGACGGCGGCCAGGAACTCGATGACCACCTGCTCGTCTCCCTGCACCAGTCGATAGGTCAGCAGCTGGTCCGGCCGAGTCTCGAACTCGAGATGCTCCCAGGAGTCCACGTTGAGGCAGATCGACAGCGGCGTGAAGAACGACGAGACGTCGGGGCGGTCCATCACGATCCGTTCCACCCAGCCCGTGCCGTGGGTGACGACGCTGCCCGATCGAAGGTAGCGGTACGCCACCGTCTGCTTCAGCAGCGGTCGCAGCAGGTGGTAGATGTCCACCCGGTTCGCGACCAGACCGCTGTTGACGAAGAAGCGCGCCACCGATCCGTTCGACACCCCCACCCCCTGCTGGCCCGGGCCCGCCCCGGCCGGCCGATGGTATCGCAGGTGAAGAACTCCGAACCGAAGCAGCATCGTCGCGAGGTGGCATCGCGGCACCCGCCGGGAGCAGCATGGAACTCGCCCACACCCGTCGGCGGGCGCGACAGGGAGCGCGCACCCACCGGCCCCAGGTCGTCAGCGGAGGTTCGACCGATGCAGCAGGATCGCGGCCCCATGTCCCGTCGTGCACTCATCGCAGCGTTGGCGGGTGGGGGCGCCGCGCTCGCCACCAGGCTGATCGGCGGCGCCGAGGTCGTGAGCGCGGTCGCGCCGCCCGTCCGGCTCGCCAGCACGAACTCCGGCTACGGTGACACCGTGGTCCGGAACACCTCCACCAGCACCGCCGCGCGCGGCCTCCACGGCCGGGCGCGCGGGTCGGGAGTCGCCGGCACGAGCACCGTGTCCGGCAACACGGGAGCCCTCGGCCAGCCGAGCAACGGCGTGTTCGGCCAGGCGTTCACGGCCAACGGCAACGGCATGCGCGGCGTCGCCAACAGCGGCGCGGCGGCCTACGGCGTGTGGGGCTCTGCCTCATCCGGGGTCGGCGTCATGGGCCATGGGACAGTGGGCGTGGCGGGCACGTCCTTCAGCGGCAACGGGACCGGACTGCGCGGGGTCGCCAACAGCGGCGCGACCGCGGCTGGGGTCGCCGGCGCGAGCATCTCGGGATACGGCGTCAGCGGGACCGGCAAGGTCGGCGTGGAGGGCACCACGGCCGACGGTGCCAACTTCGGTCGGCTGGGTCAGCTCAACACGGGCGTCCAGGGCGTCTCCACGGCCAACAACGGCACCGGCATCATGGGTCGCGCCGACTCGGGCACGCTCGCCTTCGGCGTCTGGGGACGCAGCTCGACCGGCTGGGCGGGCTACTTCTCGGGTGACGTGCAGGTCACCGGCACGCTCGGCTCGTCCGCCGCGGCGTTCACCGTCGATCACCCGCAGGACCCGTCGGGACGGCTGCTGTCCCAGGCGTACGTCGCATCCGACGAGATGCTGTCCACCTACAGCGGCAACGTGACCACGGACGCGGCGGGTGCCGCGGTCGTCCGACTGCCGGGGTATGTGGGCGCGCTCAACGGCGACTTCCGCTACCAGCTCACGGTGGTCGGCGGCTTCGCACAGGCCATCGTGGCCCAGAAGGTGCGTGACGGCCGGTTCACCATCCGCACCTCCGAACCGGGCGTGGAGGTCTCGTGGCAGGTCAGCGGCGTGCGCAGGGACGCCTTCGCGCGCGACCACCCGTTCCGGGCGGAGCGCGCCAAGAAGGGCGCGCTCGCCGGCCGGTTCCTGCGCCCGGACCTCCATGGTCGCCCGGACACCCAGGACGTCACCGCCACCCGGCGCGGACCGCGCGGTCGTCGATCCGCGCGCGTGACGCGGCCGGCCATCGACCGCAAGCTCCGGGCACAGGAGGCCGCCGACCGGTAGCTCGGCCACCCTCACCCCGCCGTCCCGTGGGGCCGGCCGGCTCGCCCTTATCATCGAGGGCATGATCGGCCGGTCCATTCCTCGTCCCAGGCCACCCGCGCCATGACCGTCGCCATCGACGTCGGCAACGGGGCGCTGAAGCTCGCATGGGTCGCGGACGGTCGCGTCGGTCGCGTGGAGCGCCTGCCGACCATCCCCGTCCCGGACCCTGCCACCCTCGCGGAGCGCATCGCGGGGCTCATCCCGGACGCGACTGCCGATGGGCGCGTGACCGCGGTCAGCGTGGTCCCGGCGGTGACTCGCTCGCTGCGAGAGGCCGCGACCGCGCTCGGCCTCGATCTGCTGCTCGCGGATGCCGCCAGCATCCCCCTCCCGACGCGCGTGCCGCGACCGTCGCGCCTCGGCGCGGACCGGCTGCTCGGTGCGTGGGGTGCGCTCGGCGCCCACGGCACACCCTGCATCGTGGTGGACCTCGGGACGGCCACGACCGTCGACGCGGTGGCCCCGGACGGGGCGTTCGTGGGCGGAGCGATCATGCCGGGCATGGCGCTCGGGGCGTCCGCGCTGGCGCGCGGGACGGCCCAGCTGCCTGGCGTCGAGCTCGCGATGCCGGACCATGCCATCGGCGAGGACACCCTGGCCGCGCTCAGGAGCGGCATCGTGCTGGGGCACCTGGGCGCCATCCGAGAGGTCGTCGCGCGGGTCGCCGCGGAACTGACACCCGGTGGGCCCCGCCCGACGGTGGTCGTGACCGGCGGCCTCAGCGCGGCGCCCTGGATGCACGACGCGCTCCTGGCGGACGGCGGGCCGGGATTCCGACCCATCGCGGACGCCGTGGACCCACACCTGCTGCTGCGCGCCCTGGGCGACCTGGCGACCCGTGATCTGGCGACCCGCTCCCCGGCGACGGCCCGATGAGCGATCCCCGACCGCTGGAGGGGCGGCTGATCCTGTTGGGCGTCACCGGGTCCATCGCGGCCTACAAGGCGGCGGAGCTAGTGCGCCTCCTCTCCACGGAGGGCGCCCAGGTCCAGGTGCTCATGAGCCGGGCGGCGACCGCGTTCATCGGGCCATTGACGCTGGAGACGCTGAGCGGCCGCGGCGTGATGCTCGATCCGCTGGAGCTGCTGGCCGATTCGCGCATCGGCCACATCGTGGCGGCGGATGCGGCGGACGCGATCGTCGTGGCACCCGCCACGGCGCGCTGGCTCGGCGCCATGGCGGCCGGGCTGACCGATGACGTCATCACCGCGACCTGCCTCGCCTCCGCCGCGCCGGTGGTGGTGGCGCCCGCCATGGACGGTGAGATGTATGGGCATCCGGCGACCCGCGCCAACGTGGATCGGCTGCGCGGTTGGGGCTACTCGGTGCTGGAGCCGGAGGTGGGACCCCTGGCGTCCGGTCAGGTGGGTCGGGGTCGCCTCGCGGATCTGTCGGCGATCGTGGCGGCGGTCGTCTCGGCGGCGGCCGGCCGAGGGGTGCGGGAGCCGGACCCGAAGAGGCGGCCGCCGATCATCGCCGCGCGTGACCCGGGCGACCTCCGCGGATGGCACGTCGTGGTGACCGCGGGCGGCACCGCGGAGCCCATCGACCCGGTGCGCTTCATCGGCAACCGGAGCTCCGGCCGGATGGGCGTGGCGGTCGCGGAGGCGGCGCTCGCGCGGGGTGCGCGCGTGACGCTCATCCGGGGCATGACCTCGGTGCCCGCACCGGGCTCCGCCACGACCGTGGACGCGCCGACCAGCGGGCACATGCGCGACGCGGTCATGGCGGCGCTGCCGGACGCCGACGCGCTGATCATGGCGGCCGCGGTGGCCGACTTCCGCCCCAGGACGGCCGCCGTCACGAAGCTCGGTCGCGGAGCCGGCCTGACGCTGGAGCTGGAGCCGACCGAGGACATCCTGGCCGAGGCCGCAACGACCGCCCATGCGATGGCGGAGGCTGCCGGCGACCCGGCGGCACGGCCGGTCATCGTGGGCTTCGCAGCCGAGACCGGATCGCTGGCGCGGGCGCCCGAGAAGGCCGTCCGCAAGCGGGTGGACCTGCTGGTCGCGAACGACGTGTCGGAACCCGGGTCGGGCTTCGGGACGGACACCAACCGGGTCACCATCATCACGCCCGGCGCTCCGCCCGAGGCCTGGCCGCGGCAGTCCAAGCTGGCCGTCGCGCACGGCATCCTCGATCGCGTCCTCGCCATCCGGGCGCGCCTCGGGGCATCATCGGGTGGAGTCCCGGCGGACGGCCCGTCCCCGGAGGATCGGAGCACCCCATGAGCGCCACCAGCAACCCCACCCGCGTCACGGTCGCGGACATCGCCCGGATGCACGCCGACGGAGCGCCCATCCCGACGCTCACCGCGTACGACCACCCCATGGCGCGCATCCTGGACGAGGCTGGCATCCCGCTGCTGCTCGTCGGGGATTCCCTGGGCCAGGTCGTGCTGGGCTACGAGTCGACCGTGCGCGTGTCCATGGACGAGATGCTCCACCACGTGCGTGCGGTGGTCCGGGGCACCCGGCGCGCGCTCGTGGTGGCGGACCTGCCGTTCCTGTCGTACGCCACCGCGGACGAGGCGCTCCACAACGCCGGGCGCTTCATGCGCGACGCGGGCGCCGGTGCCGTGAAGCTGGAGGGCGGCGTCCGCAGCGCCGCCATCATCGAGATCCTGGTGCGCGCCGGGATCCCGGTGATGGGCCACATCGGCTGGACGCCCCAGGCGGTCCACGGCATGGGCGGCAAGACCCGAATCCAGGGCAAGGATCGCGATCGTGCCCGCTCCATCCTGGCCGACGCGCTGGCGGTGCAGGAGGCGGGGGCCTTCGCGGTGGTCCTGGAGCTGGTCCCCGAGCAGCTCGCCGCCGAGATGACGCGGCGCCTGCGCATCCCCACCATCGGCATCGGCGCCGGACCCGCATGCTCGGGCCAGATCCAGGTGCTCACCGACGTCCTGGGGCTGGGCACGTTCATCCCACGGCACGCGCGGCCGTACGCCGATCTCCAGACCGTGATCCGGGACGCCGTCACGGCGTACGCCGAGGAGGTCCGCAGCGGCGCGTTCCCCGGAGCCGCCCAGACGGTGCGCATGGACGAGACGGTGCTGACCGACGTGTTGGGGGGCGGCACCCTGGACCAGCCGGATGACCGGCCCGTCACCATCCCCCTCGACCGCGATCTGTAGCTCCGGCTTCGCTCGTGACCACGGTCCTGCGCACGCGCGCCGAGCTGCGAGCCGCGCTCGCGGTCGCGCCTCGACCCGTCGGGCTGGTGCCCACGATGGGCTGGCTGCACGATGGCCATCGCTCGCTGATGCGTCGGGCGCGGGATGCGGATGCGACATCGGTGGTGACGATCTTCGTCAACCCGCGTCAGTTCGGGGAGCCGGCCGACTTCACGCGCTATCCGCGGGACGAGGCGCGCGACGTGGTCATCTGCGCGGAGGAGCGGGTTGACGTCGTGTGGGCCCCCTCCGCCGACGAGGTCTATCCCGCGGGGTTCGACACCTCCGTGCGGGTCGGCGCCATCGCGACCCCACTGGAGGGCGCCGCCCGTCCGGGCCACTTCGAGGGCGTCGCCACGGTGGTCGCGGTGCTGTTCGGCCTGGTGGGCGCCGACCATGCCTACTTCGGCCAGAAGGATGCTCAGCAGGTGATGGTCATCTCGCGCATGGCGCAGGACCTCGCGATGCCCACCCGGGTCATCGCCTGCCCCACGGTCCGAGAGCCGGACGGTCTCGCGCTGTCGTCCCGGAACGTCCGTCTGGCGGCCGGCGATCGCGCCGCGGCGCCGGTCGTGCACCGTGCGCTGTGCGCGGCACGCGCTCGATGGGCTGCGGGCGAGCGGGATGCGGAGCTGCTCCGCCGCACGATGCGCGACGTGCTGTCGGAGGAGCCTCGCGCCACGCCCGAGTACGTCTCGGTCGCGGACGCCCTGTCGCTGCACGAGCTGGAGACCGTGGACGGCCCGGCGCTGGCGTCGCTCGCCGTCCGCTTCGGTGACGTGCGCCTCATCGACAATGAGCCGCTGGGCCCCTGAGTCAGCGTCCGAGGACGCGGTCCAGCACGACGCCGGCCCGATCCGCCAGCCGACGTGCGGGCTGCCGCAGGCGACCGAGCGGATCGACCGTCTCATCCTGCGGCATCGACGCCCCCGCCGGCCCTGACGGCCGTGCCGGGTCCCAGTCGCCGAACGCCCGCAGCAGCGGGTCCAGGTCGATGTGATCGGCCACGAGGCGCCTGATCTCCGCGATCTTGAGATGGTCGGCGGGGTGGGTCTTGACGAGCAGGTCGTGGACCCTCGATGCCGCGAGGTAGGTGTCCTCCTGGACGAGATACGCGAACAGGCCCGACTGGCGGATCGCCTCGAGGGCACGCGGGCGCGGCAGGCTGCCGCCCGTGAACAGCAGGCCCGTCAGCCGGGTGCGGCCCGGCACCCGAGACTGGCGGCCGAACGGGCGCGTCAGCGTCCGGCCCTGGCGGTCCGCGGCCACCACGGCGTGGATGACGTCCTCCCGGTCTCCCGGCACGATGAGCAGCGACCCCGGGCCGATCCGCTCCAGCATGTGGCGGGGCTGCATCGCGCCGATGGCCACGTGCTCGATGACCCGCTCCGGGTCGTCGCCCTCGTGGATGAGCGTGCCGGGCATCTGCTCCGCGAGCATCGAGAGGGTCGCGTTGGACAGGATCGGCCGATACGGCAGCGTGCCGAGGAGCGGGATGTCGTGGCGCGCCAGGCCGCGCCGCAGGATATCCGGAAGGGCAGGGTCGGCGTCCGCGTCCACCTTGTTGACGATGGCGCCCGCGACGCGCACGCCGCGCCTCCAGAACAGCGCGTGGTTGAGCACGATCTCGTCGATCGGCCTGCCGACGCCGCCCTCGCTGATGATGAGGGCCGGGGCGCCCAGCTGCGCGGCGACCTCCGCGTTCGAGAGCCCCACGACCGAGCCCACGCCCGCATGGCCGGTGCCCTCGATGACCAGGACCTCCGCCTCGGCGGCCGCCTCGCGATGCGCCTGGAGCATGCGAGCGGGCAGGTCGTCGATCACCTCGCCGCGGATGAACGCCTTCGTGAAGCCGCGCGGCAGGTGGACCGGGCTCATCCGCGCGAGTGGGGCGGACATTCCGAACACCGACCGCACGAGGATGGCGTCCTCGTCGGCGGGGACCCCGTCCACGACCGCCGTTCGTTGGCCCACGGGCTTGATGAAGCCTGTCCGGTGCCCGCGATCGAGGAGCGCCGACACGAGGCCGAGCGCGAACGTGGTCTTGCCCCGGTTCATGCCGGTCGCGGCGAGATAGAGCTGGCGCATCAGGGCATCATGCACCCGTGACCGAACCGAACATCTCCGCCGTCGTCTTCGATCTGGGTGCCGTGCTCATCGACTGGGATCCCCGCCATGTCTATCGCGACCTGTTCCCGGGTGACGCGGCGGGCATGGAGGCGTTCCTCGCCCAGGTCACCAGCACCGCCTGGAACCACCAGATGGACGCCGGTCGACCGTGGGCCGACGCGGTCGCCGAGCTCGTCGCGCAGCACCCGGAGCGACGCGCCCTCATCGAGGCCTACCAGACGCGCTGGCCGGAGATGCTCCGCGGGGACATCCCCGAGACGGTCGCCATCCTCCGGGCGCTGCGCGACCGGGGCGACGTGCGCCTGTTCGCGCTGACGAACTGGTCCGCCGAGACGTTCCCCGTGGCGCGGGCGCGGTTCGAATTCCTGGGCTGGTTCGAGGGCATCGTGGTGTCCGGCGAGGAGGGTGTCGCCAAGCCCGATCCGGCGATCTACCGGATCCTCCTGGAGCGGCACGCGGTGGACGCCGGGAGCGCCCTGTTCATCGACGACCGGCCCGAGAACGTGGCCGCCGCCGAGTCGGTGGGGATGCGGGGCGTCGAGTTCCGCTCCCCGGACGGGCTGCTGGCGGACCTGACGGCCCTGGGGCTCCTGCCCGCCTGACGACTCCGACTCGCAGGCACGATCAGTCGCCCGCGACCTCCGCGATCGCCACCGGCTGGCCGGACGCGATCGATCGATAGGCCGCCTGGACGATCTCCACGGCGCGCAGGCCGTCGACGCCGCTGATGGCGGGCTCGCGATCCTCGCGGACCGCCGCCACGAACTCGGCGAGCATGGGACCGTTCGCGTCGGAGGCGAACGACTCCCAGCGCACGCCGTCCTCGCGGCGACCGTAGACCTCGAGGCGCTGTCGGAACGCGTCGAGATCGATCGCACCGCCCGTCCCCAGCACCTCCAGCGACAGGCCTCCCCACGTGGGATACGAGCGAGGCCGGCTCCAGGAGCAGTCGATCGTGCCCACGACCCCGTTCGCCAGGCGGAGCGTGACAAGGCCGCCGGTCTCCACGTGCTCGAATCGGTCCTGGAGGATCCGGTTCGCGACCGCATAGACCTCCACGACCTCCGAGCCGGTCAGCCAGCGCATGAGGTCCGCCAGGTGGACCACGTGGTCGGTCACCGCGCCGCCCCCCGCGAGCCGCGGGTCCACGAACCAGGCCCCGTGGACGTCCGGCATCTCCCCGGCGTTCACCCCCTCGAACGCGACCACCTCCCCCACGACGCCGTCGTCGATGGCCGCGGCGAGCGCGACCACCGCGGCGCTCATCCGGCTGGGGAACGCGGTCATCAGGCGCACGCCCGCCGCGCGGCAGGCGTCCAAAATGGCCCGCGCATCCGTGACGGTCGTGGCCAGGGGCTTCTCGCACAGGACGTGCCGATGCGCCGCCGCGGCCCGTTCGGCGATCGCGCGGTGGTCGCGGTTGACGCCCGCGATGACGACCGCGTCGACCGCGTCGATCAGGGCGTCCATGTCCTCCCAGGCCCGGGTCCCGGCGACGGTCGCGCGGGCCTGCGCGAGCGCGGCGTCCGCATCCCAGCACCCCACCAGCGCCACGTCCGGGAGTGCGTCCAGAGCCGCCAGGTACCAGGGCGCATGGACGTGGGCCACGCTGAGCACGCCGACGCGCACCGGGCCATCGATCGACGGGGCCATCACGCCTCACCTCCCGACACGTCCACGGCACGGCCGGTCCGCGCGGATTCGTTCGCGGCGACGCCGATGCGCACGGCGGCCAGGGCATCCTGGGCGGTGACGCGCGGTGCGTGACCGTCCACGATCGCTCCCAGGAAGTCGCGCAGCTGGTCACGGAACGGATCCTCGCGGCTCACGCTCCGGGCGATCCCCACGGCGCCCTGGCCGCTGTCCTGGCGCGCGTGCAGGAACGACAGCGTCGGCTGGCTCCGCTCCGAGTCGTATGCAATGAGGCCGTGCGATCCGGCGATCTCCAGCGCGGTCCGGAAGGTCGGCTCGCCGTACGCCCATGAGCCGGTGAGCTGGGAGATCGCACCCGACTCGTGGCTGAGCGTCAGGAACGCATGGTCAAGGGGTCGCTCCGGGCGCTCGATGCCCGCCGACCAGGCGTACACTCGGGTCACCTCGCCCGCCACCCAGCGCGCGAAGTCGATGTCGTGGATGAGCAGGTCGAAGGCCATGCCACCCGAGCGCGCCGGGTCGAACAGCCAGTGTCCGGCGGGCTTGCGCGGCCGGAACGCCGCTCGCTTGAGACGGAGCACCGCGGGGTCACCGATGTCACCCCGGTCGACGACGGCCTTGGCCAGGGCGTACTCCGCGACGTAGCGCAGCACGTGGGCCACGAGGAGCCGGACGCCGGCGGCCTCGCACGCCTCGACCATGGCGCGCGCGTCCGCGACGGTGAGGGCGAGCGGCTTCTCGCACACGACGTGGCGCCCCGCCGCCGCGGCGGCCAGCACCATCGGGCGATGGCTGTCGGTGGGCGTGCAGACATCCACGACGTCCACGTCCGCCAGCAGCGACTCCAGATCCGGGGCGGCGGATATCCCGAGCGACTGGGCGGCCGCCCGCGCCCGGCCGGGATCCGGCGACCAGAGCGTGACCGTGGCACCCTCGGCCCGCCAGGCCGTCGCGTGCGTGGCGCCCATGAAGCCCGAGCCCACGACTCCCACGCGCACGGAGGTGGCTGCCATGCCGCCCGACGCCCCCATGCCGCCCGACGCCCCGCCTACCCGCGCGCGGCGATGCGTCGCTCGACCAGGTCGACCGCGTCCTTGAGCCGCGCGAACGCGTCGGCGTCGATCGTGTCCGCGTCCGCGTGTGGCCCGAGCCGTTCCAGGATGTCCACGATGAGGCCGTAGAACACCGAGGCGTCCGCCAGGAAGAACTGCGGCTCATTGTTGTAGCGCACGAGCGTGAGGCGTCCCTGGAGCACGCGGCGGTCATCCACGTGGGCCACCTGGGTGGCGAAGTTGTGCCCCTGGATGCCGTCGGGGTTGTTGAGGAAGTTGAGCGCGTTGTCGATGGCCAGACCGAAGCGGGCGCGCCAGGCGACGAGCCGCTCGTGGACCTCAGGTGCGATGCGCACCTCGGCCACCTGATCGAAGACCTCCGGGCCCACGGTGAGCAGTCCCACGAGCGTGGTGCCGGCGCGTGCGCCCAGCATCACCTGGAGGGACCGCTCCAGGGTGAACACCTCGGAGTCGAAGCGCGGGCTGGTGATGACATCCGTGAGCAGGTCCTCCACGTTGTCGAGGACGCCGGACTCCGCCATCGCGCCGGACAGGTGGAGGATCTCCTCCTTGAACAGGAACTGTTCTTCGTGGTCGAGCATCGCGGGCGATGGTAGCACCCGGCGATGACACCCCCGCCGGGTCGGGCGTCAGGGATAGAGCCCGCGCATCGCCGTCGCGCTGGCGACGCGGTCCACCGCCACGAGGTACGCCGCGGTCCGCATGTCGCACGCCTCCCGCACGCTCATCGCGTGGACCTCGCCGAAGGACCGGATCATGATCTCCTGGAGCTTCTGGTTGACGGTCGCCTCCGACCAGTGGTCACGGTTGAGGTCCTGGACCCACTCGAAGTACGACACCGTGACGCCGCCCGCGTTGCACAGGATGTCGGGGATGAGGTACGTGCCCTTGCCATGCAGGATCCGGTCGGCGTCCGGATCGACCGGGCCGTTGGCCGCCTCGGCGACGATCTCGGCGCGCACGTCGGCGGCGTTGCGCCCATGGACCTGGTTCTCCATGGCGGCCGGCACCAGGATGTCGCAGTCGGTCGCCAGCAGCTCCGCGTTGTCGATGGCGCGGCTGCCCGGGAACCCCACGACCGTGCGGTGCTCGGCGTGCCAGCGCAGCAGGCGCGGGACGTCCAGGCCGTCGGGGTTGCTGATGCCACCGAACACGTCCGACACCGCGATCACGCGGGCGCCGATCTCATGCAGCAGCGCCGCGACCACCGACCCGACGTTGCCGAATCCCTGGACCGCGACGCGCTTCCCGGGCGCCCGGTCACCCCGCACCCGGAGCGCCTCCTCGATGCAGAACACGGTGCCGCGGCCCGTGGCCTCGACACGCCCCTCGGACCCTCCCAGCGAGATGGGCTTGCCGGTGACCACGCCGGGCACGGTGTGGCCCACGTGCATGGAGTACGTGTCCATGATCCAGGCCATGACCTGGGCGTTCGTGTTCACGTCGGGTGCCGGGATGTCCTTCTCCGGCCCGATGAGCACCGCGAGCTCGCTCGTGAAGCGGCGCGTCAGGCCCTCCAGCTCCCGGGCGCTGAGCCTGGTCGGGTCGACCTGGACGCCTCCCTTGGCGCCGCCGTAGGGGATGCCGACCACGGCGCACTTCCAGGTCATCCACATGGCGAGCGCCTTCACCTCGTCGATGGTCACGCCCTGGTGATAGCGCAGGCCGCCCTTGGCGGGGCCCCGGCCGAGGTTGTGCTGGACGCGATAGCCCGTGAACACCTCGACCGACCCGTCGTCCATCTTCACCGGGAAGTGGACGGTCAGCTCCCGCTGCGGTTCGCGCAGGACCTTGCGCAGGCCGGGGTCGAGGCCCAGCCGCTCGGCGGCCACGTCGAACTGCAGCTGGGCCATGGCCCACGGGTTCATGACGGCGGCGGCAGGCTCCGTGGTCACGATCGTCCACCCTCGTGCGGCGAGGGCCGGTCCCCGTCCGGGGTGGTCTGCCTCGCATGATCCGGACACGCGTCGAGGGTAACCCCGCGGTCGGTGGCGTCACCTCTGCCGAGCGTCCACGGATGTGGGTCCGATGGTCCCGATCCGTATCCGAGAGGATACCGAACCGCAACCGAGGGCGCCCATCAGGCGGGACGCACCAGGATCGCCGCGCCATAGGCCCCCGGTCCGGCGTGCGGCGCCACCGACGGCCCGATGAGCTCCGTGAACACGGTCGCCCCCGGGATGCCGGCGGCCGCGATGGCATCGACCCGGAAGGCCTCGATGCCCGGCGCCATCGCATGGGCGATGGCCATCCGCTCGACGTGCTCGCCGGCGACGAGCTCCAGCAGGCGCGCCCGGGCGCGTCCGGCGGTGCGGGGCTTGTCGATCGTCTCCACGACGCCCTCCGCGATGGTGATGATGGGCTTGACCGAGAGCACCGAGCCGATGGCCGCCTGCGCGGCACTGATGCGACCTCCCCTCCGGAGGTAGTCGAGCGTGTCGATCATCACGAACAGGCGGGCGTCGTCCCGACGTGCCTCCACCAGCGCCGCGATGGCGGCTGCGGGCTCGCCCGCAGCCGCCGCCTCCGCCGCAAGGAGCACCAGCAACCCCTGGCACAGCGTCACGGTCTGGGTGTCCACCACGTGCACCGCCGAGCCGCCCAGCGTGTCCCGCGCCACGAGCGCCGCCTTGTGCGTCGCGGACAGGCGGCTGCCCACGGTCAGGCACACGATCTCGTCGGCCCCGTCGTCGCGGCACCGCTGGAACGCCGTCACGAAGTCACCCGGCGAGCATGCGGCGGTGGACGGATAGGGCGCTCCCGGTGCCAGGAGCCGGGTGTAGAACGCGGGCACGGACAGCTCCGCGACCGCCTTCTGCTCCACGTCGCCGAAGCGCACCAGCAGTGGCACGAGCGTCACGCCCGTCGTCCGGGCGCGCTCCTCCGACAGGTCACAGGCCGTGTCCGTGACGATGGCCACCCTCATCGATCCCCTCCCCTGTGGGTCGCTCCACGGTCGCCGCGGCCCGGGCCCGCGCGACGCCTCAGACGCGCTCGAACGCCATGGCCACGGAACCACCGCCGCCCAGACACAGCGTGGCCAGCCCGCGCACACCGCCGCGACGGCGCAGCTCGTGGAGCAGCGTGGCCACGATCCGGGTGCCGCTGGCGCCGAGCGGATGGCCCAGCGCGATCGCACCGCCGTTCACGTTGACCCTGCTCCAGTCGAGCCCCAGCTCGCGGCCGTCAGCCAGCACCTGTGCCGCGAAGGCCTCGTTGAGCTCCACCAGGTCGTAGTCGGCGATCGTGGTGCCGGTCCGCTCCAGCAGCGTGCGCACCCCCTGGACCGGAGCGAGGAACAGCCAGCGCGGTGCCAGCTCGGCCTGGCTGTGGCCGGAGATCCGGGCCAGCGGAGACAGGCCGTGACGCTCCACGGCGCGCTCGGAGGCGATGACCGTGGCCGATGCGCCGTCGGTGATGCCCGGCGCGTTGCCCGCGGTCACCGTCCCGCCAGTCGGAGCGGGGTGGCCATCCTCCGGTCCCGGCAGCTGGAACACCGGCCCGAGCCGCGCCAGCGCCTCCAGCGTGCCGCCGCGACGGGGTCCCTCGTCGGAGGTCAGCGTCCGCTCCTCGCGACCGACGCGCAGCGAGACGGGCACGAGCTCGTCCGCGAAGCGCCCGGCGTCCGCCGCCGCCACAGCCCGTCGATGCGACTCCAGGGCGTATGCATCCTGGTCAGCGCGCGAGATGCCCGCGCGGGACGCCACCCGCTCCGCGTTGGTGCCCATGTGGCAGTCATCGACGCTGCACCAGAGGCCGTCCGTGACGGCCGCGTCAAGGAGTTCTCCGTGGCCCATGCGGTACCCGAATCGCGCCTTGCGCAGGAGGTATGGCGCGCCCGACATGCTCTCCATGCCGCCCGCCACGACGACCTCCGCGTCCCCCGCTCGGATCATCGCCGAACCGATCATCAGCGCCTTGAGGCCCGAGCCGCAGACGCGGTTGATGGTGGTGGCCGGGACGTGCTCCGGGAGCCCCGCCGCGAGGGCGGCCTGGCGCGCCGGCGCCTGACCCGCGCCGCCCTGGAGCACCTGGCCCATGAGCACCTCGTCGACCGCGTCACCGGGCACGCCCGCGCGCTCGACCGCGGCCCTGATCGCGATGCCCCCCAGGGTGGTCGCGGGGACGTCCGTGTAGGCGCCGCCCAGCTTCGCGATCGGGGTGCGCACCGCGGAGACGACGTAGACCGCCCCGCCGGGCGCTGCTGGCTGGCTCATGTGGGGATGCTACAGGGGTCCCATCGCACCCGGGCTCCGTCCCGTCTGGATCCTGTCCCCGTCGGGGCTCCGTCGCGCCGGGGTCCTGTCCCGTCGGGGTTCCGTCGCGCCGGGGCCCCGCCCATGCCGAGGGCCCGGGTAGGATGCATCCGTGATGCACGCCCCGCCCGATCCCACCCCGGCAGGCCGGGACGCCATCCGCCGGGCGCTCGTCACGGGCGCCTCGTCCGGGATCGGACGCGCCCTGGCGGAGCGGCTGCTGTCGGACGGCTGGGACGTCACGTGCCTCGTGCGCCGGGACGTCGCGCCGGCGGGCGCGTCGATCGTGCTGGGCGATGCCGCCGACCCGGTGGCCATCGGGCGGGCGGTGGCGGTGGCGGCACCGGAGGGTCGGCTGGACGCCCTCGTGTGCGCCGCAGGGGTGCCACCGAGCGGCCCCTGGGACGACCCCGACCACTGGCGCATGACCCTCGCGGTGGACCTGACCGCACCCTACGAGACGGCCCGGCTGGCCTGGCCGGCGCTGCGCGCGGCGCACGGCGCCGTGGTCCTCGTGGGCAGCATCGTGGGCGGTCACGAGGGATCCGCCCGGTCTCCGGCGTATGCGGCGGCGAAGGCCGGGCTCGAGGGGCTCGCCCGTTCCCTGGCCGTCATCGGCGGACCGGATGGGATCCGGGTCAACGCCCTCGCGCCGGGCGCCATCGCGACCGGGTTCGACCCAGCCGCATTCCCCCCCGACGACCGGCCGGACATTCCCCTGGGCCGCATGGGCACCGCGCGCGAGGTGGCCGCGGTGGCCGCGTTCCTGGTGTCGACCGAGGCGGCCTACGTGACGGGGGCGGTGTGGGTGGTGGATGGTGCGCGCACGGTGCTCTCCCCCTCGGCGGCGGCGGGCGCCGGAGCCAGGCGGGCCGCGGCGGTCGGCGACCCGTGAGCGGCCCGGAGGTCGCGATCCCGGTGGGTCCATGGCGGCGCCACTCGCGTCGCGAGGTCTACCGCAATCCCTGGCTGAGGCTGTGGCACGACGAGGTGTCACGCCCCGACGGCAGCCCCGGCATCTACGGCGTGGTCCACTTCGAGCACATCGCCGTGGGGGTGGTCGCCGTCGATGACATGGACCGCGTGGCGCTTGTGAGCCAGCACCGCTACACCCTGGACCACCTGTCCTGGGAGATCCCTGAGGGTGGCGCTCGCCGAGACGAGGATCCCCTCGAGGGCGCGCGGCGGGAGCTGCGCGAGGAGGTCGGCGCGACCGCGGTGACGTGGCGGCTGCTGGGCGTGTCGCACATCTCGAACTCGGTCACCGACGAGGTGGCGCATCTCTACCTCGCCACCGACCTGACCCTGGGCGCCCAGGACCTCGATGCGAGCGAGGACGACCTGGCGGTCCGCTGGGAGCCCTTCGCAGACGTCGTCGCGATGTGTCGCGACGGACGCATCACCGACGCGATGAGCATCATCGCGGTCACCTGGGCCGCGCTCGACCGCGCGGCGGAGGGGGACCACGTTGACACCGTCCCGCGGGACCCGCTATCTTCCACGGCGACATGACGTCCTCCTTCTGGTTTTACGCCTAGCGGGTACGAGGCAGCCGAGCATCGCTCGGCAGCAAGACACCTCGTGCCCGCAACGCAGGCGCCGCAAGGCACCTGCGTTTTTTGTTCCCGTGGGAGCGAGGTGAGTGACGGGCCGGTTGGACGGCCGGTGAACACACAGGGATGGTGACCAGGTGATCGTGGTGATGCGGACCGGGGCTGACCGGTCGGAGATCGAGGCCGTGAAACAGGCGATCCGGGACGCCGGCCTGGAGCCCTACCCGGTCATCGGGGAGGAGCGCACCGTGATCGCGGTCGTGGGAGCGGACGACGAGCGCGCCCGTCCGCTCGTCATCGGCCTGTCCGGCGTGGAGCAGGTGATGGCGGTCAGCAAGCCCTACAAGCTGACCAGTCGGGAACACCATGCCGACCGGACCGTGGTGCGCGTCGGCGGCGCGGGCAGCACGCCCGTGAACATCGGGGCGGGCTCGCCGCTGGTGGTGATGGCGGGTCCCTGCGCGGTCGAGGGACGGGAGCAGATCCTGGCCACGGCGCGCTGGGTGAAGCGCGAGGGCGCCACGATGCTCCGGGGCGGCGCGTTCAAGCCGCGATCGTCCCCCTACTCGTTCCAGGGCCTGGGTGAGGAGGGCCTGCGGCTGCTGGCGGAGGCGCGCGAGGAGACGGGCCTGCCCGTCGTCACCGAGATCACGGACCCCGCGGACGTGCCGATGTTCGAGCGCTACGTGGACATGCTCCAGGTCGGCGCCCGGAACATGGCCAACTTCGTGCTCCTGACCGCCTGCGGCAAGAGCAGCAAGCCGGTGCTCCTCAAGCGCGGTCTGTCATCGACCATCGAGGAGCTGCTGATGGCCGCGGAGTACATCCTGTCGGCCGGCAACCCGAACGTGGTGCTCGTGGAGCGGGGCATCCGGACCTACGAGAAGGCGACCCGCAACACGCTCGACCTGAACGCCGTGCCGGTGCTCAAGGACCTGACCCACCTGCCTGTGGTCGTGGACCCCTCGCATGGCACGGGCCATCGACATCTGGTCCGGCCGATGGCCGTGGCGGGCGTCGCGGCGGGCGCCGACGGCCTCATCATCGAGGTCCACCCCGAGCCGCCCAAGGCCTGGTCGGACTCGGAGCAGTCGCTCTCGTTCCCGGAGTTCGGCGACCTGATGGACGACCTGCGACGGTTCGAGTACCTGCGCAACCCAACCTCCTCCACGAACCGTTCCACGAGCGCGCCGCCCGCCGAGCTGGAGCGCCTGCGCTCGCGCATCGATGACGTGGACGCACGGCTCGCGGCGCTGCTGGAGGAGCGCGCGGAGCTCTCGGTGGCGGTCCAGCACACCCGGCGACCGGACGACCATGGCCATGACGTGAGTCGCGAGCGAGCACTCCTGGCGCGGGCGGCGAACGTCGAGGGCGGCATCCTGACCGCCGAGGAGCGTGAGATGGTGTTCTCCGCGATGCTCCGCGCGCTCCGCTCGGCCCAGCGGCGCGAGGCGGCACGCGAGGCGGCCGCCCAGGGCAGCGTCACGGCGGCCGGGACGCCCGCGTGACCGACGCGACCGACCGATCCGACCGATCCGACCGTCCGGCGCACGACGTGCCGTCGCCCGCCGCAGCACCCGCCGGCGAGGGAGGCGCCGTCGCCGTGCGCATCGGTCGCGCGATGCGGCTGTCGGGCGCGCTCCGCCTGCCGGGCGACAAGTCCATCGGCCACCGGGCGCTCCTGTTCAACGCGCTCGCGGAGGGGGAGGCGCAGGTCACCACCTTCCGTCCGGGCGCCGACGTGCGCTCGTCCGCGGCGGCGCTGGAGCGGCTCGGCGCCGTGCGGAGCATCACCACGGCGGCCGATGGGACGGTGACCTACCAGGTGACGGGCGGCGGCGACGCGGCTGCCGCACGCCTCCCCGGCGGGGGTGGTGAGGTGCTCGACTGCGGCAACTCGGGCACGACGATGCGCCTGTTCTCAGGCGCGTTGGCCGGGCGTCCCCGACCGGTGGAGCTGCGGGGCGACGCATCGCTCACGCGGCGGCCCATGGAGCGAGTCGCGGTGCCGCTGCGCCGCATGGGCGTGACCGTGGACACGCACGACGGACACGCGCCGCTGCGCATCCTGGGTGGTTCGACGCTGGCCGCCCTGCATCATGCGCTGCCTGTCGCGAGCGCCCAGGTGCTGGGCGCGGTGACGCTGGCCGCCCTCGCGGCCCAGGGCACCACCACCATCGACGTCCCCGGGCCCACCCGGGACCACACGGAGCGCCTCCTGTCCTGGATGGGCGTGCCCGTCTCGCGTGACGGACTGCGCACCACGGTCGAGGGGCCCGCCGGGATGCGCGCCCGGTCGATCGCGGTGCCCGGTGACATCTCATCGGCGGGCACCTGGCTCGTGGCGGGCGCGGTCCATCCGTCCGCGGAGGTCGTCCTGCGGCACGTGGCGCTGAACCCGACGCGGCTCGCCATCATCGAGGTGCTGCGTGCGATGGGCGCCCGGATCGAGGTCCACGGCGACCGGGACGCGGACGCGGGGCCGGAGCCCATCGGGGACCTCGTGGTCCGGGGTGGCCATCCGCTGCGCGCCGTCGCGCTGGACGGCGCGCGCGTCGCGGAGCTCATCGACGAGCTGCCGGTGCTCGCGATCGCGATGGCCGCGGCAGAGGGGACGAGCGAGGTGCGCGACGCCGCGGAGCTGCGGGTGAAGGAGTCGGATCGCATCGCGCTGATGGTCGCGGGCCTGCGCGCGATCGGCGTGGATGCGCAGGAGCTGCCCGACGGCTGGCGCATCCGGCGCGGGCCGCCCGTGGATGCGACCATCGCCACCGCGGGCGACCACCGGATCGCGATGGCCTTCGCCATCGCCGCCCTGGCTGGAATCGCCGGCACCGTGATCCTGGACGACGCCGCGTGCGTGGACGTCTCGTACCACGGGTTCTGGGACGATCTCGCCTCCATCGCCGGCGCGGATGCGCTGGAGCACCTGCCTGGAGTACCTGCATGAATCGCCTCCGCCTGCTCACCGCCGGTGAGTCCCACGGGCCCGGCATGAGCGGCATCCTCGAGGGGCTGCCCGCGGGGTTGCGCGTCGTCACCCGCGAGGTGGACCGGGACCTCGCCCGGCGCCAGCACGGCTACGGCTCCGGGCGCCGGATGCTCATCGAGAAGGATCGCGTCGAGTGGACCGCCGGTCTGCGCTTCGGGCGGACCCTCGGATCCCCCCTCGCCTTCAGCGTCGCGAACCGCGACTGGGTGAACTGGCAGGAGCGGATGTCGGTGGAGCCCATCCCCTCGGGCCGCACGCCGAGGGCCATCACGCTCGCGCGACCCGGTCATGTCGATCTGGCGGGTGCCATCAAGTACGACACCGACGACATGCGGGATGTCCTCGAGCGCGCGTCGGCCAGATCGACCGCGCCGCGTGTCGCGGCGGGCGCCGTGGCGCGCCAGCTGCTCGCGGCATGCGGCATCACGGTCTGGAGCTTCTGCGACCAGCTGGGCCCCATCCGTGCGTTTCCTGATGCCCCCGACCCGCTCGTCGAGGTCCCGGCTGACTGGTGGAGGCGCGATCGCCGGGCATCGACGCCCCTGCGCTGCCCGGACGCCGCCGCCGAGGAGCTGATGCGCCGCGAGGTCGATGCCGCGATCGAGGCGGGGGACACCATCGGCGGCTCGTTCGTGGTGGTCGCCGAGGGGATGCCCATCGGCGTGGGCTCCAGCTCCGAGTGGGACACCCGCCTCGATGCCGCCCTGGCGGCGGCCGTCATGGGCATCCAGGCGGTCAAGGGCGTGGAGATCGGCCTCGGCTTCGGGGTCGTGGGGCGACGCGGGTCGGCGGTCCACGACGAGGTGGTCCCCGACGTCCCGAACTGGCGTCGGCGGACGAACCGCGCGGGCGGCCTGGAGGGAGGCATGACCAACGGCGCGCCGGTCGTCGTCCGGGCGGCCGTCAAGCCGGTCGCCACGCTGCGCAAGCCGCTGGACTCCGTGGACCTGCTCACGGGCCGGAGCGGCCGCGCTCACATCGAGCGGAGCGACGTCGCGATCCTGCCGCGCGCGGCGGTCGTGGGCGAGGCGATGGTCGCGCTGGCGCTCGCGGACCAGATGCTCCACACGTTCGGCGGCGACACGATGGGCGACCTCCAGGCCGCCGTCCGCCGACGGCGCACCCGGTCCATGTGGCCACGCGGGGGTGCCCCGAAGGCGGCTCGGGACGTCACCGCGCTCCCCGACAACGCGGCCGCCGAGGCCACGCCGGTCGTGGGCGCGGACGCGTAGCGGCTCGACCGGACGCCTCGATGACCACCCCGCTCAGGTTCCTGCTGATCGGTCACGGCATCGCCTACTCGGCATCGCCGGCCATGCAGGACGCCGGGTTCGCGGCCCTGGGGCTGCCACACCGCTACGCGCTCGCCGACGTGGCGCCCGATGACCTGGGCGCGGCCGTCGCCGCCCTCCGGGCTCCGGGAATCGGCGGCGCCAACGTGACCACGCCCCACAAGCTGGCGGTCGCGACGCTGTGCGACGGGCTGGCTGAGGACGCCGCCCTGCTGGGGTCGGTCAACTGCGTCGTGCCCCGCGATGGCCGCCTGATCGGCCACAACACGGACCTGCCGGCGCTCGAGGCCGAGCTGGGGGCCCTGTGTCCCTCGGGCGCCGGTCGGACGGTGATCCTGGGCGGCGGGGGCGTGGGTCGCGCGGTGGAGCTGGCGCTGGCGCGGACGGGCGCGACACGGATCACCCGGCTGCGGCGACGCGACGGGTCGTGGGCCCGGTTGGCGGACGAGCTCGCGGACGCCGACCTCGTGGTGAACGCCACTCCCGTCGGCACCGGCTCCGACGAGACCCCCATCCCCGCGAGCCTGCTGCGCCGGGACCTCGCGGTGTATGACCTGGTCTATCGACCGAGTCCGACACGCCTGGTCCGCGATGCCCTCGCGACGGGTGCGCCCGCCCGGGGCGGCGCGGGCATGCTCCTGGAGCAGGGTCGACGCTCGCTGGAGCTGTGGCTGGAGGTTCCGGCGCCGGTCGACGCGATGCGCGCGGGACTCCGATCGGCCCTGGGTGATGCGGCCGATGTCTGACGCGATCGTGCTCGTGGGCCTGCCCGGCAGCGGCAAGAGCTCCGTGGGGCGACTGCTCGCGGCGCGCGAGGACAGGCCGTTCATCGACCTGGACGCACTCATCGAGGAGCGCGAGCAGGCCACGCCCGCGGCGCTCATCGAGCGCCACGGCGAACCGCGGTTCCGCGACCTGGAGTCCGCGGCGATCGTGGCGGCATGCGCCGTCGATCGAGCGGTCATCGCCACGGGCGGCGGTGCGGTCATCGATCCGCTCAACCGCTGGACGCTGTGGGAGACGGGGACCGCCGTCTGGCTGGACGCCCCGGACGACGCGCTCATCGCCCGCCTGGCGGCGGACGCCGTGCCGCGCCCGCTGCTGCGCGGGGATGCCCTGGCGGCCCTGGCCACGACCCGCACCCGGCGCGAGGCCTTCTACCGGGCAGCGGACCTCCACATCAGCGCAGACGCCGATCCCGCCACGCTCGCGGCGCGCGTGGCGGACGGCGTCGCGGCCCTCTCCACCGGCCGAGCCGGTGGCCGGCGCCTGTTCGACGCCCGGGTGCGGCGGGACCATCCCATGGGCCCGCGCGACGCCCAGGTGCTGCTGGGCCGTGAGCTGGACGGGGCCACCCTCCACGCGGCCATCGCCGCGCGCTCCACCGGGGCGCCGCTGGTCGTCGCGGATGAGCGCGCCGCGGACGCGCTGCCCGGGCTGATGGCCGCCCTCCCCGACGAGCGCCGGATCCTCATCCGGGCCGGCGAGCGCAACAAGCGGCTGCGAACCGCGGAGGCGCTGCTGGAGACCGCGGCCACCCTGGGCTGCGAGCGGGGCGATGCGTGGGTCGCGGTGGGCGGCGGCACGACCGGCGATCTGGTGGGGACGGCGGCGGCGCTCTACTTCCGCGGCGCGCCGCTCATCGGGGTGCCCACCACCTGGCTGGCCATGGCGGATGCGTCGATCGGCGGCAAGGTGGCCGTGGACCTGGCCGCCGCCAAGAACTCCGCCGGGGCGTTCTGGCCGCCGTCCGCGGTCATCGGGGACATCGCCTCGCTGCGCACGCTCGACCGGCAGCGGATGCTCGACGGCATGGGCGAGAGCCTCAAGATGGGGCTCATCGGCGACCCCGCGGCCTGGGCGCTAGTGGAGACGCGCGGCCGGGCCGCCCTCGGCGACGACGAGGCCGCCCGCTACGCCCTCGTGGAGCGGGCGGCGCGGCTGAAGCTGGAGATCGTGGACCGGGATCCGTTCGAGATGGGCGAGCGGCGCCAGCTGAACCTGGGCCACACGCTGGGTCACGCGCTGGAGATCGAGAGTCGCTATCGGCTGGCTCACGGCCAGGCCGTCGTGCTCGGCCTGCGGGCCGTGGCGCACATGGCCAGCGAGCGGGGCGCGGAGAGCGGCCTGGAGGAGCGCATCGACGAGGTCATCACCAGGCTGGGCTATGCCCGCAGACGTCGCTTCGACCCGGCGGTCGTGAAGGGCGCGCTTCGCGGCGACAAGAAGCGACACAAGGGCCGGCAGCGCTGGATCCTGCCGATGGCCGTGGGCAGGATGCAGGAGGTGGACGACGTGACGGACGATGAGCTGGATCGCGCGATGCGCCACATCCACGCGGAGGCCGCGTGATGCGCATCCTCGTGCTCAACGGCCCGAATCTCGGCCGCCTGGGCCACCGCCAGCCGGAGATCTACGGCTCGACCACCCTCGCCGAGGTCGTGGCCGCCATCCGCGAGCGTGCCGCGGCCGGCGGCGCCAGCGTCGACGACCTCCAGTCCAACCACGAGGGCGCGCTCATCGACCGCCTGGAGCAGCGCGACTACGACGCGCTGATCATCAACCCGGGCGGCCTCGCCCACACCAGCATCGTGCTCCACGACGCGATCCTGGGCGCGGAGAAGCCCACCGTGGAGGTCCACATCAGCAACATCCGGGAGCGCGAGCCGTTCCGCCGCGTGAGCGTGGTGGAGCCGGCCGTCAGCCACACGATCATGGGGCGTGGCTGGCGCGGCTACCTGGATGCCGTCGATTGGCTGCTGGACCACACCAAGGACAAGGAACGCGCCCCATGACCACCCTCGCCTCCTCCCCCGTCCCCCGGGTCGCGATCGCCGCGATCACCGTCTCCTCGGACACGCTCACGCCCGTGGCCGCCGCACTGCGCCTGCGGGACCACCTCGCGTTCATCCTCGAATCGGTCGAGGGCGGCGCGCGCTATGGCCGGTACTCCTATGTCGGGGTGCGCGGTCGGATGCTCACCGTCGACGGCGACCAGGCCGTGGTGCACGACGCCGACTACGCCGAGCTGGAGCGGTTCACGGCGCACGACCCCCTGGAGGCGCTCCGGCGCATCCTGCCGCCGCGCGTGGAGGACCCGCGCATCCCCTTTCCGCTCGCCTCGGGCGTGGGCTACCTCGCCTACGAGGCGGCCGCGCGCTGGGAGAAGGTGCCAGTCCCGGAACACGATGAGATCGGCCTGCCGCTGGCCGTGTTCCACATCCCCGACGTGGTCATCATGTTCGACCACCTCGCCCAGAGCGCCACCCTCGTGACGCTCGACCGGGACGACGCGGCGGGCCGCCTGGCCACGGTCGCTGACCGGCTCGCGCGCCCGGTCGCCGATGAGGCGCCGGTCCGCCTGGGGACCCTGGGAGAGCGACCGGCCCGGCCCCGCCCACCCGCCGCGGATACACGCTACGAGGCGGCGGTCGCCGCCATGGTGGAGGAGATCCACGCCGGGGAGATGCTCCAGGGCGTGCCATCGCGCCGCTTCACCGTGCCGAACACCGCGCCGCCGCTCACGGTCTACCGCGCGCTCCGGCGCATCAACCCCTCGCCGCACCTGTTCGCGATCGACCTGGGCCCGGGGGCGTCCATCCTGGGCGCCTCGCCGGAGCTCCTGGTGCGGGTCAAGGACGGTGAGATCTCCACCCGGCCGATCGCGGGCACGCGCCCGCGCGACGACGACCCGGTCCGGGACGTGGAGCTGGAGCACGAGCTCCTGGCGGACCAGAAGGAGCTCGCGGAGCATGCGATGCTCGTGGACCTGGCACGCAACGATGTCGGCCGCGTGGCGGCCGCCGGCAGCGTCACGGTGCCGCTGCTGTACACCATCGAGCGCTACTCCCACGTGATGCACATCGTGTCGGAGGTGCGCGGCAGGCTCCACCCGCAGCGCGATGCGTTCGACGTGGTCCGCTCCACGTTTCCGGCGGGCACGCTCTCTGGCGCGCCCAAGGTCCGCGCGATGCGGTCGATCGCGGAGAAGGAGGCCACCCGGCGCGGGCCCTACGGCGGCGCGCTGGGCATCTTCGCGCCGGACGACGTGGAGGCGGTCATCACCATCCGGAGCGTGGTGCTCAAGGACGGCCGCGCCCACGTCCAGGCCGGGGCAGGCATCGTCGCCGACTCGATCCCCGCCAACGAATCGGCCGAGGTGGCCGCCAAGGCGGGTGCGGTGCTGGCCGCGCTGGCCGAGGCGGGCGCCGACCTGAGCGCCCTGGCCGCACAGCCCGAGGAGACCGTCCGATGAGCGCACCGCGGATCCTGCTGCTCGACAACTACGACTCGTTCACCTACAACCTCTACCAGTTCCTGCTCGTGCTGGGAGCCGAGGTGACCGTCGCGCGCAACGACGAGATCACGGTGGACGAGATCCGGGCCGGCGGTTACGACGGCATCGTCATCTCACCCGGCCCGTCGCGTCCGGAGCACGCGGGCATCTCGGTGCCCCTGATCCGGGAGCTGGGGCCATCCACACCGATCCTGGGCGTCTGCCTGGGCCACCAGGCGATCGGCCTGGCCTACGGCGGCGACGTCATCCGGGTGGATCCGGTCCACGGCAAGAAGTCGCCCGTCGAGCACGCCGGTGCGGGTGTGTTCGCGGGGCTGCCGTCGGTGGTGGAGGCGGGTCGCTATCACTCACTGGCGATCGCGCGCGACACCCTGCCGCCGGCGCTCGAGCTGACCGCATGGTCGCCCGACGGCCTGGTGATGGGCGTGAAGCACCGCGTGCACCCCGTCGAGGGCATCCAGTTCCACCCGGAGTCCATCCTCACCGAGACCGGCCCGCAGATGCTCCGGACCTGGCTGGACGGGCTGGCTCAGACGCGCAGAACTGCGGCGAGGTGAGGAGGTAGCGATCGACCACGCCGGTCAGGGCCGGGCCGTCGCTCATCAGGAGCACCGGCATCGGGGCCACGCGACAGCGCATCCGGGGAGGTGCCGCGACGCGGGCCATGCGGGGTGCGGCACCTGCCGACGCAGCTCATCCCTTCCGTCCTCTGCCGCGACGGCCTCGAGGTCGCGAGCATCGCGCGCAGGTCGCAGGGACGCTCGCGTCGGGCGTCGCGATGTCGCTCATGCGCGCGGGTACCGGTGGAAACCCCGCCCGGTCTTCTGCCCCAGATGGCCCGCCGCCACCAGCGCCCGGAGCGAGGCCGGCGGCGCGTAGCGCGGGTCGCCCAGGCCGTCCGCGAGCACCTCCATGATGTGGAGGCAGACATCGAGGCCGATGAAGTCGGCCAGCTCCAGCGGACCCATCGGGTGGCCCAGGCCCACCTTGGCGCCCGTGTCGATGTCGTCCGCGGTGCCCAGTCCCTCCTCGAGCGCCAGCATCGCCTCCGCCAGCAGCGGCATCAGGATGCGGTTGACGATGAATCCCGGTCGGTCGCGCGAGACGATCAGCCGCTTGCCCAGCTCGGCCGCGATCGCGCGCACGGCCGCCTCGGTCGCGTCGTCGGTCGCCGCGCCGCGGATGAGCTCCACGAGCGGCATCACCGGGACCGGGCTGAAGAAGTGCATCCCCACGACGCGTGCCCGGCGGGCGGGCGCGACCGCATCCGCGATCCGCGCGATGGGGATCGAGGAGGTGTTCGTGGCCAGGATCGCCTCCGGTGGTGCGGCGGCATCCAGCGCCGCGAACAGCGCCCGCTTGGCGGCCTCGTCCTCGACGATCGCCTCGATCGCGAGATCCACGCCAGCGGAGGCCGCGGCGAGGTCATCGACGGCCGTGAGGCGCTCCAGGATGGTCGATCGGATGGCCCCGTCGACCTTCCCCTTCGCCACGGCACGATCGAGGTTGCCCGCGATGCGCGCGACGCCCGCCTCGGCGCGCGCGAGCTCCGGCTCATAGAGGCGAACCTCGGCGCCGGCCGCTGCCAGGACCTGCGCGATGCCGTGTCCCATCAGCCCGGCGCCACACACGACCACGCTCCGTCCCATCAATCGACAGCCTCCTGCAGCGATGATCCGCCGCGCCGCTCGTCGTCGCCGTGCTCGCGGAACAGCGCACCCAGCAGCGCATCGGCGGCTGCGTATGGATCCTGCGCGTGGCCGGCCACCGCGTCGAGGGCCGCGTCCAGGGCCGCGCGCCGTCCGGGCTCCGCGAGCCGGTCACGCAGCCGCTCCGCGAGGATGCCGTCGATCTGGGCGCGCGCCCGCAGCCGCCGCGCCGCACCGCGGGCCGCCGCGTCCCGTCCGGCCGGATCGCGCCGATCGAGCGCACCCAGCAACGCCGGCACGCCCGTGCCCGTCAACCCAGAGACGAGCAGCACCTCCGGTCGGCGGGGTCGGGGCCGGTCGCCCATCGCCCGGTCGTGCTGCGCCCCCACGGTGAGCATCGCGCGGAGGTGGCTCGCCGCCATGTCCGCGCCGGGCCGGTCGCCCTTGTTGACCGCGACGATGTCGGCGACCTCCAGCAGCCCGGCCTTGATCGCCTGCACCTCGTCGCCCATCTCGGGCGACTGGACCACGAGCGTCGTGTCCGCGATGGATGCGACCTCCACCTCCGACTGGCCCGTGCCCACGGTCTCGATGAACACGAGCGGGAAGCCGCACGCGTCGAGCGCCGCGGCCGCCGCGACGGTGGAGGTGGCGAGGCCGCCCATGTGCCCCCGCGCGGCCATCGAGCGGATGAACACGTCCGGGTCGCCCGCGTGCTGCTGCATCCGCACCCGGTCGCCCAGGATGGCACCGCCCGTGATGGGCGAGGACGGGTCGATGGCGAGCACCGCGACGGCACGACCCGCCGACCGGACCGCGCCGGTGAGCGCGGCGACGAGCGTCGACTTGCCGGCGCCCGGCGCCCCGGTGACGCCCACGAGGTGCGCCGTGCCAGCCAGCGGATACAGCACCCGGAGGGCGGCCTCGGCGGCCGGGGTGCGGTTCTCGATCTCGGTCAGCAGACGCGCCAAGGAGCGGCGCGATCCCGCGCGCGCCTCGTCGGCGAGCCGCCGGCCCCGCTCCTGCGCGGCCGCGCTCACGCCTCGCGCGCGGGGATGTGGTCCCGGATGTAGCCCGCGACCTCGCCGATGGGCGTGCCCGGCCCGAACACGGCGGCGACGCCCGCCTCGGTCAGCGGCTCGATGTCGGCGTCCGGGATGATGCCGCCGGCCACCACCAGCACGTCAGCCATGCCCGCCTCCCGGAGCTGGGTCGTCACCTTGGGCAGCAGCGTCAGGTGCGCCCCGGAGAGAATCGACAGGCCCACCACGTCGACGTCCTCCTGGAGGGCCGCCGAGACGATCATCTCGGGGGTCTGCCGGAGCCCCGTGTAGACCACCTCGAAGCCCTCGTCCCGCAGGCCGCGGGCGAGCACCTTCGCTCCTCGGTCGTGGCCGTCCAGGCCAGGCTTCGCGATGAGCACTTTGATGGGTCGATCCGGCATGGACCCGATGCTAGCACCGGGCCGATGCCGTTCGGGCGGTCAGGCCACGGCTCGACCGAAGGCACGTGAGCCGGCCCAGATGGCGACGCCGGCGAGCACTGCCATCAGCGCCACGCCCGTGAGCACCACGGGGTCGCCATACAGCCCGTTGAACAGCAGCCGCGCCGCGTCCACCGCGTGGCTCAGGGGGTTGAACCAGGCGATCGCCTGGAGCCAGTCGGGGGCCAGCGCCAAGGGCAGCAGGATGCCCGAGAGCAGCAGCAGCGGCAGCGTGACGAGGTTGAGCAGCGGCGCCAGTGCGTCCTCGGTCTTGAGCACCAGGCCCAGCGCGTACGAGACCGGCGCGATGGCCAGACCGATGAGCGCCACGAGCACCATCACGACCACCAGCGAGGTCAGGTCGATGGACAGCCCGAACGGGATCGACAGCAGCACCAGCACCAGCGACTGGAGCACCAGGATCGCCACGTCGCGGAGCGTCCGGCCCATGAGCATCGCACCGCGCGAGATGGGGGTGACGCGCATCCGCTCCACCACGCCGGCGCGCAGCTCGGCGATCAGCCCGAAACCCACGAACAGCGTGGCGAACAGCGCCAGCTGGACGAGCAGCCCGGGCACGAACAGGTTGTAGGCGTTGTCGCCGGAGCCGCCACCCGCGACGGCGAGGCCCTTGAGCAACGGCCCGAAGAGGACCAGGAAGAAGATCGGCTGGGTGAGGCCCACGAACACCCACACGGGGTTGCGCAGGGTGAGCATCAGCGAGCGCCCGAAGATGAGCCAGGTGTCGTGGACGGCCTTCATGGCAGCGTGGGTCTCCGTTCGGTCGGGGGCGTGGGTGGTGCGCTCGGCGGCGATCACGCCGCGGCCTCGCGCAGGGAGCGACCGGTCTGACGCAGGAACACGTCGTCCAAGGACGGTCGATTGAGGCCGATCGACGCCGGCGGCATGCCTGCCCCGTCCAGCAGCCGCAGGATCGCGGGCAGGTTCTGGTCCCCGTGATCCACGTAGAGCCGGAGGGTGCCCTCGTCGGCGGTCGCCTCACGCACGAACGGCTGACCGCGCAGGAGCGCCAGCACACCATCCGCGGCGCCGTCCACGGCGATCGTGATCACGTCGCCCGAGACGCGCCGCTTCAGCTCCAGGGGCGTGCCCTCGGCGACGATGGCGCCGTGGTCGATGATCGCGAGGCGATCGCACAGCGCGTCCGCCTCGTCCAGGTAGTGGGTCGTCAGGAACACCGTGGTGCCCGACTCGCGCAGGCGTCGCACCTCGTCCCACATCCGCGCCCGGGCCTGGGGGTCCAGGCCGGTCGTCGGCTCGTCCAGGAACAGCAGCGAGGGCCGGTGGATGATGCCCATCGCGATGTCCAGGCGCCGCTTCTGGCCCCCCGAGTAGGTGCCGGTCTTCCGATCGCCGGCCGCCTCGAGCTCCATCAGCGTCAGCATCGCGTTCGCGCGCCCGACCGCCTCCCCCTTCGACAGCCCGTACAGGCGCGCCTGGATGACCAGCTCCCGGCGGCCCGACTCGAGCGGGTCGGCCCCACCCGCCTGGCCCACGTACCCGATGCGCTCGCGCACCCGGGGCGCGTCGCGCCGGAGGTCGAACCCCGCGACCGATGCCTCGCCGCCCGAGGGTGCGAGCAGGGTCGCGAGCATCCGCAGCGTGGTCGTCTTGCCCGCGCCGTTGGGCCCCAGGAAGCCGAAGATCTCGCCGGGCGCGACCCGCAGGTCCACGCCGCGCACCGCCTCCACCTCCCCGTTCCGCCCGAAGACCCGCCGCAGCCCGTGGGTCTCGATCATCGCATCCATCCGTGGGATCTCCCGTCTGTCATCCTGTGGGGGCCAGTTCAGGCTGGTCACTAACTCTCTTAGATGCTAAGATGTCGACAGCATGAATGACCCAGAGCCGCGTGTCAACCCCGATCCCCCCGCGCCGTCCCCGTTCTGGTCGGCCGTGACCGCGGTGGCCCAGCAGGGCGCCCTCCATCAGGAGGCGGTGGCGGCGGCGCTGGGCCTCAACCCCACGGACCTGCGCTGCATCGGCTTCGCGTGGTCGGAACCGGACCCGACGCCCGGCCGGCTCGCGGAGCTGACGGGCCTGACCACGGGCGCCGTGACGGGTGTCGTCGACCGGCTGGAGCGCGCGGGCTACGTCCAGCGCCTCCCGGACCCTGCGGATCGGCGGCGGACGCTCATCCGCGTGTCGTACGCGCGGGGCGCGGCCGTGGGCGCGGCGTACGAGCCGCTGGAGCAGGCGCTGGACGCCATCCACGCATCCCTGGACCCGACCGAGGCGAGCGTCCTGACCGCGGCGCTGGGGCGCATCGCGACGGCCCTCACGGACGACACCGCGCGGCTGCGCGCCGGAGTCCACGGCGGCATGGTCGGCGAGTCCTTCACCGCTCCGGTGGCGGACGCGCGGGAGGGCCGCCTCGTGTTCGCGTCCGGAGCGCCCCGGCTTGCGTTCCGGACCGCGCCGCTCGGACCCAGCGCCGACGCGCGGGTCGTGGCCCAGCTCGCGCGGTCGTCGCTGCGCCTGTCCGCGGGACGCGACGCGGCGGAGCTGTGTCGCGCCACGTTCGAGGGGCCGGTGCCCGACATCCGGGCCGGCAAGGGCGGAGGCATCGCCGTGCGCTACCGCTCGCGGCTCGACCCGCGTGGCCGGCAGGCGCACCTGACGCTCGGTCCGGCGGTCCCCTGGTCGATCAGCGTCGGCGGCGGGCTGTCAGGCCTGGCGGGGGATCTGCGCGGGCTCCGCGTGCGGACCATCGACCTGGACGGCGGCGTGGATGAGCTGGAACTGGACCTGCCGCTCCCCGACGGCACCAGCCGCCTGCGCGTCTCGGGGTCCTCCAGCCACCTCACGCTGACCGTGCCGCGCGGATCGGCAGTCCGGGCCCGGGTGGAGAATGGGGCGCACGACATCCGTTTCGACGACCAGCGACTCCAGGGCGTGCATGGATCGGTGCGCCTGGAGACCCCGGGCGCCGCGAGCGCCCCCGATCGCTGGGAGATCGAGATCAGCGACGGCGTCCGCCAGCTGCGGGTCCAGCGCGCCTGACGCTCCGCCGAGTCGCTACGGGGCGCCGGGAGCCGGCCGGGCGAGGTGGCTGAAGAACTCCGCGCGGGTCTTGTCATTGCGCCGGAACAGCCCCAGGACCGCGGACGTGGTCATGACCGTGCCGGGCTTGCGCACGCCCCGCATCACGGCGCACAGATGGGTCGCCTCCAGCACCACGCCCACCCCGTGGGGCGCCAGCCGCTCCATCAGGAAGTCGGCGACCTGCTGGGTGAGGCGCTCCTGCACCTGGAGCCGTCGTGCGTACATCTCCACGACACGGGGGATCTTGGACAGGCCGATCACCCGGCCATCCGGGATGTAGGCCACCGACGCGATGCCGAAGAAGGGCAGCAGGTGGTGCTCGCACAGGCTGTGGAACGGGATATCCTTGACCACCACCATCGCCGAATGATCCACGTCGAAGATGGCGCCGTTGAGCAGTCGGACGGGATCCACGTGGTAGCCCGCGGTGAGCTCCGCGTACATCCGGTGGACGCGGCCGGGCGTCCCCAGGAGGCCCTGGCGCTCCGGGTCCTCGCCGATCTCGCGCAGGATGTCGCGCACCGCGTGCTCGATGGAGCCCTCGCTGCCGATGCCGTCGCTCCGACGCGATCCCGATCCCTCGATCGACGCTGGCGTCACGCCGCCCTCGCCGATCTCCTGTTCGATCTCATCGACGAGCGTGCGGACATGTTCCGGGAGGTGAGACACGGGCGCAGGGTCGGTCAACTCGCCGTCAGGCCGGCTTGTCCGTGCCGTCCTTCTTGAAGGCCTCGTCCAGCTCTGCCTTGGTGTCCTTCACGGTGCGGCCGAGGGCGTTGCCGATCTGGGGCAGCATCTTCGGACCGCGCCACATCAGCACGACCACGAGGACGACGACCAGGACGATCAGGATGTCAGGTCCCATGGGCGCATCGTACATGGGTTGGCCGGAGGGATGGCGGGGGGATCGACCGGCGCCTGGACCGTCGAGCCCTCGAGTCGATCGCCATGGTCTGGGACCGGACGCGCGTCAGGCGCGGGCCGCCAGGGCACGCAGCTCGGCGGCGACCGCATCCGGGCGATAGCGCATCAGGTTGTGACCCACGCCCCGGTGCACCACGATGCGCGCCGCGGGAGCGCCCGCGGCCGCTCGCAGGCGCTCCACGTCGTCGAGTGCCAGCCGTCGCTCTCGCGCGTCCTCGTCGTCGGCGTTGCCGCTCTCCGCGACAAGGACCGTCAGCGGCGCGCGGATGTTGCCCATGGCCTCGGCCGGGCGATACGCGTCGATCGCCTCCACGAGGGCCCGGAGCGTCGCCGCACGCACGACCGGCGCGACGTGTCCCGCATGCTTCTCCTCCACCTGGGCCCGCGCCGCGCGCTCCTGGTCCGCATCCCAGGACGCGGGGTCATACGCTCGCCGATCGGCCAGCCAGGCGGCCATCGAGGCGAGCACCTCGGGCGGCTCGGCGAGGGCGGCCAGGTACTCCGGCGGGCTCATGCCGGTCGCGTCCCACAGCGTCTCCCAGCCCCCGTCGAGGAGGGCGACGCCCGCCACCGAGTCGGGCGCCAGCGCGGCGGCCGTGGCCACCACCATCGCGCCCATCCCGTGCCCGGCCAGGACCACCGGCGGTCCAGCCACATCCGCGCCCCAGCCGTTGGCGGACAGGATGGTCAGCACGTCATAGGCCAGCGACGACAGTCCGTAGCCCGAGCGAGGCTGTTCGGACGATCCATGGCCGCGCAGGTCCAGGCCGACGACGCGGACGGCGCGGCACAGCCGTCGGGCGACCGGCGCGAAGGACCAGCCCGTGCCGGACAGTCCGTGGACGAGCACCACCGGTGCCAGCCGCGGCAGCGCCTGGCTGGGCGCCCCCCAGTCCAGCTCGTGGAGCCGGACGCCATCGTCTGTGGTCACGACCAGGGACTCCGGCTCGGTCTCGCGGTCGACCTCCAGCGCGGGCGGCGATCCCTGGGCGGTCACCCCGATAGGATACGGCTCGATGCCCCTCCGTCGCCGCGGCAGCCTCGCGCGCCGCCATCCCAGTCGCCGTTCGATGGCGTCCCAGCCCGGGTCCCGGCCGCCGGACGCGTTCGAGCGCGTGGTCACCGAGGCGCTCGATGGTCTGCCCGAGGATGCCCGCCGGCTGCTCGCGACGGTCGCGCTGGTCATCGAGGACTGGCCCTCGCCCAGCCAGGCGATGGAGGGCACGGGTGACGAGGACGGCTGGCTGTACGGGCTGTACGAAGGCACGCCGATCGTGGCGTATGGCGCGGACCTCGTGCCATTCCCCAACAAGATCACCCTGTTCCGCGGCCCGCTGGAGTCGGACTTCCCGCATCCGGGTGAGCTCGCCGAGGAGGTGCGCATCACCGTGCTCCACGAGCTGGCCCACCACGTGGGCATGGATCACGACCGCCTCGAGGAGCTGGGCCTCGACTGACCGTGGCGCAGCCCGTCGCGGTGTCCCACGGCAGACCTGGCGGGCCGGTTCGGTGCGCCAGGCCAGAGACTGGGACTTGCGTGATTGCGCAAACGTTGATATGGTGTGCCGCGTGACGACCACCCTCCAGCCCCTCGATGCGACCTGTGGCTGCGACGAGCCGGTCGCGGAGGTCTCCCCGGAGTCCGAGCGCCAGCGCTATGCCGCGATCGGCCGAGCGCTCGCGGATCCCAAGCGCCTGTGCGTGGTGGAGGTGCTCGCATCGGGGGAGCGCTCCGTGAGCGAGCTTTCGCGCGAGGCGGCGTGCCACATCCCGAACATGAGCCAGCACCTCGCGGTGCTGCGCTCCGCAGGCCTGGTCACCGCGCGGCGTGACGGGAGCACGGTCTACTACCGCCTCGCGGACGCTCGCGTCCTCGAGGCCTATCGGATGATCCAGACGCTGGCCCATCCGGCCGGCTGAACCCAGGGAGGAGCAAGACCATGGCCATCACCGAGGCGAATGACGCCACCTTCGAGGAGCTCGTGCTCAAGAACCAGCGACCCGTGGTGGTCGACTTCTGGGCGACCTGGTGCGGTCCGTGCAAGATGGTCGCCCCGGAGATGGAGAAGCTGGCCGCCAAGTACGAGGGGGTCGTGGACGTCGTGAAGGTCGACGTGGACAAGAACCCGGGCCTGTCCCAGGCGTTCCAGATCATGAGCATCCCCACGATCGCGTTCTTCCGGCCCGGCCAGCAGCCCCAGGGAGTGGTCGGCTTCCGTCCCCTGGAGCAGCTGGAGCAGCAGTTCGGCCTGTCGGAGTTCGCGCCAGCGCCCAAGGCCTGACACGGCGCCCGCCAGGCGCACCGGGGGCGCGGGAGACTGCGGCCCCCCGCGATGCGGGCCCGCGGGAGACCGTCGCCGCATCCCCAGCCAGTGGCGGCGGCGTCCGTCCGTGGCCGTGTACGTCAGTGGCGGCGGCCGCCGCCGGGCCGCGCCTGCCGGCCGACCGCGATGCGCCGCGCCAGTTCGAACCACGCGACGACCCGATCGGCGGCGTGGTCGTCGATGATGGCGGGCTCGAGGCGGATCCATCCGTCGCCACGGACAGAATCGGTCACGTCTGGGGTGCGGAGCGCCGCGGACGCGATGTCCGGACCCAGCTGGACCTCGAAGGCACGGCCGGCCGCCCACGCGAACACCCGCCCGGAGATCTCGTACTCGGTGCCGTCCGGGCCCGCACTCAGCTCGACCGGCGGGTCCAGGTCGGCCGTCGCGAGCAGCAGGTCGACCATCGCCTGCGGGATCTGCGCATCGCCCTCGTCCTGCTGACCGTCGTCGACACCCTCCGTCTCCTCTCGGTCCGCCGGCCGTTCGTCGGAGGTCATGGCCGGTCTGCGGCGTCGAGCACGGCGTGAAGCTCCGGCAGATGTGCCTCGTAGTGCTCGAGGGTGTCCATCAGGAAGAACGCCGCCATGCGCGGATCCTTGAGCCAGCGCGTCTCCGGGACCACGGTGAGGGTGCCTCGGAGCTCCCCGGGGATGGTCTCCAGCCGGCGTCGGACCTCCGCGATGGGCAGCGCGGCCCATGCCGCGTGGAGCTCGTCGTTGACCGCGTCGCCGCGCGCCTCCCAGTCGGCCGCGCCCGCAGCATGGATGGGGCTCGCGTCGCGCACCGCGAGTTCGCGCGCGACCGCCAGGACGTGCTCCAGCCAGCCGACCACATGCGCGACGAGAACGCGGCCAGACCAGCCGTGTCCCGGTCCATCGACCGGGGTGCCCGTCTCCAGCTGCGCGTCCGTGAGGTGCGCCAGCGCCTCGTATGGGCGCCAGGCCTCGCGCTCGTCCTCGAGGAACTCGAGGGCCGCGGTGTACATGCGATGACCTCCCTGCGACCGCCCGTGCGGCCAGCTCGATGCTAGCGCGACCGCGGGTGACCCATCACCCGCGACACCCTGGCGGACCAGCCGGCCATGGTGGCAGCGGGCCGAACCGGTGCCTTGATGCAACACCACAGCGATACACGGCATATCGAGGGGTTGCACGCGGATGATGCACGTCTGATACAGTGCGCGGGTGCCCAGACACCTGGGGAGGCCTGCCGTGGGCATCCCCTGCAGGTGGCACTCCGTGCGCATCGGCATGCCCCAGCTCCGATCGACCGCGGTGGCCATCGCCTTCGTCATCGTGGGTTCGTCGCTCCTGGAAGCAGGGGTGGTCGGGCGCACGTCCATAGCGTCGAGCGTCTCCCGCGCGCCCATCACGGCCGTGGCCGGGTCGAGGGATGCGCTCGTCTCCCTCGCGCTCGCGCGCCCCGGCATCCCCGTCCGCCCGGTCCATGTCGCGACACGCACGCCAAGGAGCGTGCTCACGGCGCGCGCATGGTCTGCTGGCGCGTGGCTGCCCGGCGTGACCGGGGCCTTGCGGATGACGGGCCCGCAGATCATCCGCGCGGGCGCATCCGCCGTGGATGGACAGGACGCGCTCCGGGCACTGGACCCCGCGCTCCCCGACCGCCTGATGCGGTCGATCCTCGCCGCGCGTGCGGCACGCGGTGACGCGCTCGCGGGACCAGCGACATCCACCCTCGTCGCAGCGCAGGGGACGACCGCCCACCGCAAGTCGCCCGCGAGCTCGCGAGCGAGCCGCCTCCACAAGAAGCACTGGCGGCGCCCGCTCGGGCCGTGGAAGGTCTCGCAGAAGGTCACCTGGTACGGACCGGGCTTCTACGGCAATCGCACTGCGTGCGGCCAACGCTACACGCGCTACATCGTCGGGGTGGCCCACAAGACGCTCCCCTGCGGGACGCTCGTGCAGTTCCGCTGGGGCGGCAAGACGGCGGTGGCACCCGTGATCGACCGCGGACCGTATGGACCGGTCGGGCTCAAGTTCGACTGGAGCGCCTGGCTGGCCTGCAACACGTTCCGACCCAGGCATGTAGAGAACGGCTGCTTCACCCGTCTGGACGTGCGCTATCGCGTCGTGGGCAAGGTGAACCTCAAGCGGTGGTTCAAGGAGCGTCGAGAAGAGCGACGTCGACGCCGCGGCTGACACACCGGTCCGGACCGCACCACAGCGGAAGCCACGGCATCATGGCGGAGTGGATGGTCGGGGGATCCACCCGACGATGGCGCCATTGCTCACCGACCAGGGTCGCTCGTAGGCTCCGGGGCGTCGTCGTTCTCCACGGTGGGACGGCTGCCGAGGCGTCGATCACCGGACCCGAGACGAACCGCGTCCCTCAGTCCGCTTCACCTGGCGCTGCGCAGGCAACGCAGGTCGAGGGTCGCCGAAATCGGGCCACGAATCGAGTAACAGGACGGACCGGCCACCCCGCGGGCCATCCGCCACGGTGAGCGACGGCGGGATCATCGGTCTCCTTCGCCTTCCCATCCGCTCAGGCCGAGGCTTCGGCCGCCTCGCGCGTCTCACGCGGGTCGCCGAATCCGGCCCGGGGAGCACCCGCGGCCCGCTCCACCCCCCGCTCGTCGAGATCCGCGGAGATCAGCCGCGCGCGCACCACGAGGTCCCTGTCCCGGGTGATGGTGCGGGCGATCCAGTCGACGTACGTGGGTTCCCGGTCCGCGACATCGCCCAGCGTCCAGCCGTGGAAACGCCCGAACTCGAGCACCGTGGCGCGGCTCTCCTCCAGCGTCGGCAGCGGCGGCGGGCTCGCGGTGCGGCGCCGCCGCACAGGCCCGGTGGGGGTGCTCGCCCGGAGGTCGTTGTCGTGCGGCCGATGACGCCGGTCGGCGGGGCCCTGTCCTCGCAGCGGCGTCGGGCCGCCACCCACGGTCGCGTCTCGCGCTCGGTATGCAGCGCTCGTGTCGAAGCGGCCGGTGACCGGACGCGTCGGCGGGGGCGGGGGCGGACCGGGCGGATGCGGGCGTCCCGGACCCGCGGCCTCGCGCGGGCCATCGGGTGCGTCGCCGGCGGCCCGGGCTCCGGCGCGCCGGGCAGCCGGCGATGCGTCGTGCCGGGCTCGCCTGACCGGGTCGCGCAGGACGTCGTAGGCGGCGTTGATGCGTGCCATCCGGGAGGTCAGGCGCTCCTGTGCCGGGTCGTCGCCGGCCGCCCGATCGGGGTGATGTTCGCGCGCCAGCTCGCGCCAGCGACGCTTGATGGCATCTGGCGTGGCGTCGCGGGGGACCCCCAGAATCCGGTAGGGATCGCCGCGGAAGGCTGGTTCGGGCATACGGCATCGAGGCTACCACGACGGCCTCGGAACACCGCTGCCCCGGGCCATCGCGAGGCCGTCGGCGCGGCCGCCGCTCCCGGGGCGGTCCGGGCCGCCATGACCCGAGCGTCCGGGTGCCGCCACGGGCGCGCGTGGGCTATCGTGCGACCCGTGCGACTGCCCTTCGAGCCACCGCTGGAGCCGATGCTCGCCAGGTCGAGCGCCGAGGTGCCCGCCGGGCCCGGCTGGCTGTTCGAGCCCAAGTGGGACGGTTTCCGGGCGATCGTGTTCCGGGACGGGGACGAGCTGTTCATCCAGAGTCGCGACCTCAAGCCGCTCGACCGGTACTTCCCGGAGCTCGAGGGCCCGCTCAAGGCCGCCCTGCCGGAGCGCTGCGTCGTCGACGGCGAGATCGTCATCGCGGTCGATGGGCGGCTCGCCTTCGAGTCCCTGCTGCTGCGCATCCACCCCGCGGACTCTCGCGTCCGCCTGCTGGCCGCCGAGACCCCGGCGTCGTACGTCGCCTGGGATGTCCTGGCCGTGGGCGACGAGGACCTGCGCGGCACGTCCCAGGCGGACCGTCGCGAGCGGCTGGAGTCGCTGCTCGCGACCCCTCCGGCGACGGTGCGCCTCACACCGGCCACGCGGGACCGGGAGACGGCCGTCGACTGGTTCGCGCGGTTCGAGGGGGCGGGCCTTGACGGCGTCATCGCGAAGCCGCTGGACGCGCCGTACCAGCCCGGCAGGCGCGCGATGCTGAAAGTCAAGCACCAGCGCACCGCGGACTGCGTGGTCGCGGGCTTCCGGTGGCACAAGAATGGTCCGGGCACCCATGTCGGGTCGCTGCTGCTGGGCCTGTTCGACGATGAGGGCCGGCTGCACCACGTGGGCGTCACCTCGACGTTCACCTGGGAGCGCCGGGCCACGCTGCTGACGGAACTGGAGCCGACGCGACGGGACGCGCTCGACGGCCACCCGTGGGCGGCATGGGCGGCGTGGGCGGCCCAGGGCTCCGCCGACGCCTCCGGCCAGCGACTGCCGGGTGCCACCTCGCGCTGGAGCCGAGGCAAGGACCTGAGCTGGGAGCCGCTGCGCGCCGAGCGCGTCTGCGAGGTCGCCTATGACCATCTCCAGGGCGACAGGTTCCGCCACGCGACGACGTTCCTGCGCTGGCGCGATGACCGGCCGCCCGACTCCTGCCGATATGACCAGCTCGAGGTGACGCCGGCGTACGAGCTGGCCGGGATCTTCGGCGGCTGACCCGCTCAGGCCGAAGCGTCGGTACACTGGCGCGCAACCACACCAAGGAGACCCGGTGATGAGCGACCTGCGACGGGACGATGACTGGCGTCCGCGCGTGGCTGACGGCGCGGACGGCTGGGGGGCGCCCGAACCCCATGTGCCACCCATCCCCGTCGATGACGATCCAGGTGCGCCGTCGGCAGCCCCGGCGTGGGCCTCGGTCATCGGCACGCCCGTCGCGGAGTCCAGCGGTCAGTCCGCCGTCCCCGACCCGGCCGTGGGGAGCGCCGATCCGATCTGGGCGGTGCCGGCAGCCGCGTCGATGCCGGATGCCGGATCGGTGCCGTTCACGGCAGCGGACGCGCAGGGCACCGCGAATGGTGGCGCGTGGACCACGGCCGCCGCATCCGGCGTCGACGCGCCGATCGACCCATGGACGGGGACGCCCGCGACGAGGCCTGTCGGTGACGCGGATCCGGTGTGGGCGGTTCCCCGGCGCGACGCGGACGCCACGCTCGACACACGACCAGACGCCGTGGACCCCGTGTCGGCCGTGCTCACCCCCGCCGATCCCTGGCCCGCGGTCTCCCCGGCCGCCTCGCCAGCCTCGGTCGCCTCGCCCGCGCCGCCCGCCGACGGATCGGCTGCCACGGCGGGTCCCCTGAGCGAGCGGATGGCGCATCCGGCCTCGGCGGCGTCCGCGACCTACGGAGCGTCCGCGACGTACGGGGCCACGCCGGGCGACACCGGGATCTACAACCGAACGGCGACCGGGTCCACGGCGGCCGCGGCCGCCGCCGGCTGGCCCGCGGCGGACACCGCGGCGGTCGGCGCCGTGCCCGCCTCGGGTGCAGCCTCCGACCCGATGGCGGGCGCTCAGCCGGTCTTGGCCGGATCGGTCCCGACCGACGCCGCATCCGCGACGCGCTCGTCGGCCACGCCCGGGACGGGGGCATGGACCGCACAGGGGTCCGCGTCCCCCACCGGGGGCCAGCTCGCTCCGGAGCAGCCGGGCACGGGCACGACATCCGGTTCGGGATACCCACAGGCGGCGCCCGTGCAGCCGGCTCCGCCGTCGGCCAACGCACCGTCCCCACAGGGGCAGCCCGGGGGCGCGCCCTCCACACCCAGACCGCAGGCGACGCAGCAGGGCCCGGGCCAGGGCCAGCCGGGCTACGGCCAGCCCGGCTACGCACAGCCGGGCTACGCGCAGCCCGGCTACGGTCAGCAGGGCTACGCACAGCCGGGCTACGGCCAGCAGGCATATGCCCCGCAAGGTCAGGCCCAGCCGGGCTACGGCCAGCCCGGCTACGCACAGCCCGGCTACGGCCAGCCGGGCTACGGCCAGCAGGGCTACGCACAGCCGGGCTACGGCCAGCAGGCATATGTCCCGCAGGGTCAGGGCCAGCCCGGCTACGGCCAGCCCGGCTACGGTGGGCCGAGCCACGGCCAGCAGGGCCAGGCCCAGCCCGGCTACAGTCAGCAGGCTGGCTGGTCCGGCCAGCAGGTCGCCGGAGCCGCCGGGTGGGCGGCCTACCAGAACCAGGTGGCCAGCCAGCAGGCCGCGGGGGCCCCCGGCTGGGAACAGCCGGCACAGGCGTGGGGCGCCACGAACCCCGCGTACTGGGCGGCCGAGGATGCCGCACCCGAAGCGGGCTTCGGGCGATCGATCGGCGCGGTGCTGGCAGGCCTCATCCTCCTCGTGATGGGCCTGCTTGCCGCGCTCGGTGGGGGCATCCTGGCCCTCGGCTCCTCGCAGGTCACCATCGACGACCTTGTGCGAAACGTGAGCCCCAGCATCGAGGTGACCGACGCCCTGCGGGACGCCTGGAACCTGGTCGTCGGCGTGGCGCTGTTCTTCCTGGCGGCCGGCCTCATCGAGGCGCTCGCCGGCCTGCTCGTGCTCGCCCACAAGGGCGTGGGGCGCTTCCTCGGCATCCTCTACGGACTTGCGGGCACGCTGGTGTTCGGCCTGCTGACGGTGGCCATCGCACAGGCCGGTCCGAGCCTCCAGGCCGATGGCTCGCTCGTGGACGTGAGCGGGACCGCGATCCCGGCCGGCGTGCTCACGGCGCTGTACCTGTTCGTGTTCCTGGCGCTCGCCGCGGGTGGCGGCCATTTCCGGCGGCAGCAGCGGGACTGACGCTCTCGGTCAGGTGGCTGCATCGGCCCCGAGCCACTCCACGCGAGGATCGTAGTCCGGGTCCAGCGGCTCCTGCGGCGGTCGCATGTCCACCGGCACGTGCGTCAGGTTGAGGCGCACCCGCGTCCACGTCGTGGAGCGGCCACGCATCGAGTCCACGAGCACGTCTGCGGGCTCCAGGCGTGCGGCGGCCTCGGGGTGGCGCGCCCTCCAGCGCTCGAGGCCGTCCAGGGCGTCGGCCTTCCGCGCGGCCCGCGCGATCTCGATGACCGGGATGCTGCTCGTCCGGCGGCCGGTCGGCGTGGGTCTCGTCAAACCACCGGGCCGCGTCACCGGTGGGGACGGCCCGGCGGCGGCGTCACCTTCGCCGTGGCCGTGCGCGGGACGTCGTCGCCTCGACGGCTGGACGCGCGGCGGTTCGCCGGCCTGCTTGGCGTAATGCGGCGGCCACGGCGCATCGCCATGGCCCTCTGCCTCATGACGGCGGGAGAGCTCCAGCAGGCCCTCGAGCGACCCCGCCGCGTCGTCGATGCCCGAGCCCATGTCGCCGTCCGCGGCGACGAGACCGGGCACCGTCGCGAGCGTGAAGTCGGCCGGATCACAGTCGGCGACATCCTCCCAGCGGAGCGGGAAGCTCACGCGTGCGTCAGGCGTGGGGCGCACCGAGTAGGCGGAGGCGACCGTGCGGTCCCTGGCGTTCTGGTTGTAGTCCAGGAACACGCCATGGCGCTCCTCCTTCCACCACCGGCTGGTGGCGATGGCGGGCGCCCGTCGCTCCACGTCGCGGGCCAGCGCGAGCGCGGCGCGCCGGACCTCCGGAAACGTCCACCGAGGCTCGATGCGCACGTTGATGTGGATCCCGCGAGACCCGGAGGTCTTGGGCCAGCCGACCAGACCCACCTCCTCGAGCGCCTGTCGGGTGACCATCGCCACCTCGCAGATCTGGGCCCACGCGACGCCCGGCACCGGGTCCAGGTCCACCCGCAGCTCGTCAGGGTGGTCCAGGTCGCCTGAGCGGACGGGGTGCGGGTTCAGGTCGATGCAACCGAGGTTGATGACCCAGGCCAGCTGCGCCGCATCGCGCACGACCACCTCGTCGGCGGTCCGTCCGGAGGGGAAGGCGAGCTCGACCGTCTCGATCCAGTCGGGCCGGCTGTCCGGCGCCCGCTTCTGGAAGAAGAAGTCCCCGGCCGCGCCGTTGACGAACCGCTTGAGGGCCATGGGGCGGCCGCGCACCCCGATGAGCGCCCCCTCGCTCACGGCGAGGTAGTACCGGACGAGGTCCAGCTTGGTGTGGCGAGGCTCCGCGAAGAAGACCTTGTCCGGGTTGCTGATCACGACATCGCGGCCCGCGACCGCGATGATCTCAGCCGCCGCCTTCGCCATCGGGCCCGGCGGCGGCCGCCTTGTGTCGCTGCTCCGCGAGCCACGCGTCACGGTCCCGGCGCAGCAGCTCCAGGGTCTCCGCCACGCCCGCCCAGCCATCGGTCTCGACGGACTTGTCCTCGAGGTTCTTGTAGGTCTCGAAGAAGTGCTCGATCTCCCGCAGCTTGTGCGGCGAGACCTGGCGCAGCGCATCCACGTGGTTGTACGTGGGGTCCGCGAGTGCCACGCACAGCACCTTCAGGTCGATGCCCTTCTCGTCGCGCATCCGGAGCGTGCCCACCGGCCGGGCCCAGACGCGACAGCCGGGGAAGGTCGGCTCGTCGATGAGCAGCATCGCGTCGGTGTGGTCGCCGTCATCCGCACGGGTCCCCTCGATGAAGCCGTAGTCGAAGTTGTAGTACACGGCCGACGACAGCACCCGGTCGAGGCGGATGACCTTCGCGTCCTCGTCGTACTCGTACTTGTTGCGGCTGCGCGCCGGGATCTCGACGAAGACCTCGATGACCGCGGGAAACTCGTGGAAGCGCTGCATGGCGCCGAGTGTACGTGCCCGGCGCCACGGGGGAGCGGATGCCTCGATCGGATGCCGGCGGTACACTCGAGGGCATGGACGTCCTCGATGCGATCTCCGGCCTGCGCGTCGTGCGACGCTATCGCGACGAGGCTCTCGCCGCCGAGGACCTGCGGCGCATCGTAGATGCCGGTCGCCACGCCGGTTCGTCGAAGAACCTCCAGCGCTGGTCGTTCGTGACGGTCCAGGATCGCGCCACCATCGCGCGCCTCGAGGGTGCGGGCCCATACACCAAGCATGTGCCCGGCGCCGCAGTCATCATCGCGATCGTCACGCCCACCCTGCGTCCGGGCGACCCGCTGTCGGTGATGTGGGATGCCGGACGGGCGGCCCAGAACATGCTGCTCGCGGCATGGGCGCTGGGCGTGGGTTCGTGCCCGGTGACGGTGTATGAGCACGCGTTCGTGCGGGAGGTCCTGGGGCTGCCCGAGGATCGGCATTGCGAGTTCCTGCTCGCGCTGGGCTATCCGGCAGACCCCGACGACATCGTCCGGCCGCCGCGCGCGGGTGGCCGGATGGCGCTCGCGGAGGTGCTGCACGAGGAGCGCTGGTAGCGCTCGCACGCACCCCTCAGCCGCCCGCCTCCCGCTCCACCAGCATCACGAAGGGACCCCACGGCCGGTCATGGGCGAGGAGCCGCCCGGGACGGCCGAGGGCGGTGAGGGGGCTCCCCTCTGTCACCACGGGCGGACCAGCGACGTAGAGGCAGACGATTCCCTCGCCTCGCCGGGCGAGAGCCGCCGCGAGCCGGCCCTCCGTCGCGGGCTCCAGGATCACCAGGGCCACCGGCTCGCGACCCACCACCACCGCCCGGGCACCCAGGGCCCGCTCCTCCACCACGGGACCCGCATCGACCGCCGTCGGACCCATGCCCGCCAGCGTCCGCTCGAGATCCACCGTCGCCCAGCCGACCGCCAGCAGAGGCACCGGACCGGCGACGTGTCCGCCCAGCGCTCGGAGGGCGTCGTCGAGCAGCGACAGGTCGGTCACGGGGCCCCTGGCGGAGGGGCGGAGCCCCTCAGACGTCCGTGGCGAACGGCTGGGACGGCGGCTGCGGACAGCGCAGCGGGGCGTCCTCGCGATAGCCCAGGAGGTAGTCCGCCTGGATGAGCGTGTGCAGCTGGCTGGTGCCCTCGTAGATGACCGCCGCCTTGCTGTTGCGCAGGTAGCGCTCCACGGGGTGGTCGCTCGAGTACCCGTAGGCACCGTGGATCTGGATGGCGTCCATGGCCGACTGCACGGCGTGCTCGGTGGCGTACCACTTGAGGGAGCTGGTCTCGCGCGTGTTGCGCAGTCCGCGGTCCTTCCGCCACGCGGCCTGCCAGGTGAGCAGGCGACCGATCTCGATGCCCTGACCCATCTTCGCGATCATCTGCTTGACCAGCTGATGTTCGCCGATCGGCTTGCCGAACGTCCTTCGCTCGTGGGCATAGCGCACCGACGCGTCCAGGCAGGCCTCTGCCAGTCCGACCGCGCCCGCGCCCACGGTGAAGCGCCCCTGGTCGATCGCGGACATCGCGATCGTGAATCCCTCGCCCTCCTCGCCGATCCGGTTCTCGAGGGGGACGCGCACGTCATCGAGATAGATCGCACCGGTGTTGCCGGCCCTTATGCCCAGCTTGCCGTGGATGGTGCCGGTGGTCAGACCGGGCATTCCCCGCTCGATGACGAAGGCGGTGATGCCCTTGTGCCGCCGCGCGCGATCGGTGGCGGCGAACACCAGGAAGTGATCGGCGATGTCCGCGAGGCTGATCCAGAGCTTCGATCCGTTCAGCACGTAGCTGTCACCGTCGCGGCGCGCCGTGGTCGCCATGGCCACGGCATCCGTGCCCGAGCCCGGCTCGGTCAAGCCGAACGTGGCCAGCCTGCGGCCCTGCGCCTGGGGCACCAGCCAGCGCTGCTTCTGCTCCTCGGTCGCCCACTGCATCAGCGTCAGCGAGTTGAGCGCCGTGTGGACGCTGAGCACCACGCGGTAGGCCGAGTCGACCCGCTCCATCTCGGCGCACAGGATGCCCAGGCTCACATAGTCCATGCCCGCGCCGCCCCAGCGCTCCCAGATGGGGGCGCCCAGGAACCCCTGCTCCCCCATCCGGTCGAACACGTCCCGACGGTATTCGCCCTTCGCGTCCCATTCCGCGATGAACGGGGCGATCTCGGTCTGCGCGAACGCGCGGGCGCTCTCGGCGACGAGCAGGTGCTCGGGTGTCAGGGACAGGTCGATGGACATCGTGGGCTGCGGCTCGCGTGCGGGTCCGATGGCCGGCGGTGGGCTCCGCGGCGCCGGCGGACGCGCCTGATGGTACCCGGAGCCGCGGGCCGTGCCGCGGGCGACCCCCACCCGGACGCGGAAGCGCCGCCGGTGGGCGGCCGGCGGCGCTGAAGGGGGGTGCGTGCGGCCGGTGGGCGGCCGGCGGCGCTGAAGGGGGATGCGTGCGACCCGCGGGCGACCGGCGGTCAGCGGTTGCGGGCGAGGAACGCCATGACGTCATCCAGGCGGAACCGACGATCGCCGCGCTTGCAGACGCGGTAGAACGGCAGCTCGCCCCGGTCACCGAGGCGTTTGACGGTGTTGACGTGCAGGTGCAGCAGCTCCGCGACCTCGCTCGCGGTCAGCATGGGGCCGAGCTCGTTCATCGCCATGGCGGCCATCGTATGCGGGTCCTCGTTCTGGGCACGTGTTCTGGACATCTGCTCGGATCCCGCGACGGCGCTCGGACTTCGTCTCGGAGGTGACATCGGCCCAGCCGACCCGGTGGGGTTGGAGTGGGGCCCGGTCACGTGACGCATGGTGCCGTCCTGAGCGGTCGGCCAGAAGCCGTACTTCGGTCCCCCCGAGCCCCTACCGAGGGTGTTGCGGCGCCACACCAGCCACTCCCGGACCGATGCCAGCCTGCCCCGTCCACCGGCTCAGCGCGACACCGGTCGGCGGCCCACGTGGATGGTGACCATGCCCAGGCTCATCGGCAGCCAGGTCACCTGGACCAGGCCGGCGGATCGCATGATCGACGCGATGGCATCTGGGCGGGGGTAGTTGCGGACGCTCTCGACGAGGTAGCCGTAGGCATCGCCCTGGCCCGCGAGCCTGCCCAGGAGCGGCACCGCCGACTCGAACCAGGTCCGCGATGCGCGCGCCACCAGGTGGTCCGGGCGGGCGATCTCCAGGCAGACCACGAGGCCTCCGGGACGGACGGCGCGGCGCAGCTCGGCGAACCCCTGCCCGTAGTCCGGCAGGTTGCGCATCCCGAACGCGATCGTCGCCGAGTCGAAGCTCGCCGCGTCCACGGGCAGCGCCATGGCGTCACCCACCACGAACGACAGACCGGGACGTCGGCCATGGACGCGCCGGGCACGGTCGATCATCCCGGGGGACACGTCGACACCCACCACCTGCCCGGCGCCACCCACGACGTCGTGCAGGGAGGCCGCCACCTTGCCCGTGCCGCACGCCACGTCGAGCGCCCGCATGTCCGGCGCGAGCGCCGCGAGGGCGACCGCCCGGCGCCGCCAGCGCGGCTCCTGGAAGGCGCTGATGAGCGCGTTCATCACGTCATACACGGGTGCGATGCGGTCGAACATGGCGCCCACCTGGACGACCGATGCGACGTTGCCCTCCCCGCTGGATCCACCGCTGGGCATCGCGGGCTCGGCAGGGTCGGCGGTGATGGGGGTCATGGGGCTGGCTCCTGGCGGGACGGCGGCGACACCGATGATGGGGGGATCAGGCTCCGGACGAGAGCGGCGATCGGGCCAGGGGTCACGATCGGAGCCGAGTGGCCCAGGCCCGCGATGGACCGGACCGCGGCACCCGGGATCCGCGCGGCGACCGCGGCCGCGATGGGCGCGTAGAACGCCTCCGACGCACCGCCCGTGCCCAGCACGACCGGCGCGCGGATGGCACGCAGCCCGCCGGGCTCCAGGCCGCGCATCGCCACGTCCGCGAGCACGCCGTCACCCGTCGCCTCGAGCGCCGCCTGCTGCGCGGGCCGGAGGCGCTCCCACGCGCCGGGCGAGACGACGTCCATGAACACGCGCACCGCCGCTCCCGGACCTCGCTGGGCATGGGCGCGGGCCACGAGGGCGGCCACTCGCTCCAGGCGACCGCGATCGTCGGTCGGCGCGAGGGGCATGTAGGGGGGCTCCCAGGCCATCAGTCCCGCGACCAGGCCGGGGTGGCGCGCGGACAGCTCGAGTCCCACCACGCCGCCGAAGCTGTGCCCGAGGACGATCGCCCCGGGCTCCCCGCAGGCCGCCAGCACCTGCGCCGCATCCTCGACGTGACGTGCCACGTCCACCGGTCCCGGGCGGGCCACGAGACTGCCGCCGCTGCCGCGTCGGTCGAGCAGCACGAGCCGGGCGACGGGTGCCAGCTCGGCGGCCATCCGGAGCAGCTGCGCGCCGCTCGACAGGGTCGCGTGGAGCACCAGCAGCGCGGGACGCGTGTCGCCGGGGAGCCTGGGGGCCGCGCGCACGCACAGCGGCTGGCCGTCGTCGGCAAGGACCACGCGAGGCTCCAGCCCCGAGTCGGCATCCCGCGGGCTCGTGTCGCCCGACGGCCACCCCAGCGCGGTCGCATCCGCGGCCGGACCCCTGAGCGCCCGGCGCAGCAGCTTCTGCGCCGTCCCCCGTGGCAGGGCGGCCGAGCGCAGGATCCGGCGCGGGCGCCGGAATGGCGCGAGCGATGCGCCGGTGGCGGCGAGCAGGTCCGCATCCGCCGGATCCGCCCCCGCCTCCGGCACGACCACCGCGACGACCGCCTCGCCCCATGCGGCGTCCGGCACCCCCACGACGGCTGCCTCGCGCACCCCGTGCACGACCTCGAGGGCCGCCTCGACCGCCGCGGGCGCCACGTTCTCGCCGCCCACGATGATCAGGTCGCCGAGTCGGTCCACGATGCGCACCCGGCCGTCCGCATCGAGCTCCGCGAGATCGCCCGTGCGCAGCCAGCCGTCGCCGGGCAGTCGGGTCAGCGTGGATCCGGGGTCCTCCAGGTAGCCCGAGAAGACCATCGGCCCGCGCACCTCCAGCTCACCCAGGCCCGCGTCGGCGGGCGGGACGGTGGGCGCAGGATCGGCCGATGGTGCGCCGGTGGCCGGCCGGACCCGGAGTGACACGCCCGGCAGCGCGCGGCCCGCGCGATCGGGCCACCCGCGCGCGTCGTCCGGGGCGGACGCGACCACCCCCGACGCGGTCTCGGTCTGGCCGTAGGACGGCCAGACCGGCCAGCCGAGGCCCAGCGCCCGCCCGAGCAGCGGGGTCGGGATCGGGCCGCCGCCCAGCAGCACGCAGCGGAGCCCGTCGGACGGCCCGGACTCCGGCTCGTCCAGGAGCCGATGCAGCTGCGCCGCGACGAGCGACGCGTGGCTGACCCGCGGCCGTCGCAGGGATGCTCCCAGCGTGTCACCGGCCGCCGTGACGATCACCGGCACACCCTCGGCCGCCGCGCGCGCCACGATGCCGATGCCCGCCACGTGCGCCAGCCCGAGGGACAGCAGCCATCCCGTGGCCGCAGGCAGAACCGCCAGCCATGCCGCGGCGCTGGCATCGATGGCGGCGATCGGCAGTCGAGCCAGCCGGGGTGCCGACGTGGTGCCGGACGTGGGCACGACGAGCTCCGCGCCGGACTCCGGCGCGGAGCCCGTCGCGGGCGTGTGCGCCTCCCGGCCCTGACCGTCCAGTCCGCGGACATCGAGGATCGGCACGTCGTCGCCATGGTCGCCGACGACCTCGTCACAGGCCGAGAGCAGCAGTCGCGGCCGCGTCGTCGCCAGCAGCGAGGTCCGCTCGGACGGAGTCCAGCGCGGAGGGATCACGATCGCCTGCACGCCCGCGATCGCGACGCCGTGAAGCATCGCCACCCCGGCCGCGGTCATCGGAGGCTCGACCGCGACCCGCAGGTCGCCCGGGAGGCGGACCCCGGATCGGACCTCGGCGGCGATGGACCCCGCCCACGCACCCAGGCTGGCCCAGGTCCAGGTCCGATCCATCTCCACGATCGCGGGGTCGTCGGGCCGAGACCGCCCCCAGGCCCGACAGGCCGCCGCCAGGCCGTGCGCACCGATCACGCCCATCGACCCACGCGATCCACGGCGAAACGGTCCAGCGCGGCGTGCTCGAGCCGGGCCGCGATGCCCAGGCCGGGCCCGGCGGGCACGCTGGCCACGCCGCCGGTGACCAGGCTCGCACCCCCGACGAGGTCGTCCGCGAGGAGCCCTCCGGTGCCCACGCCGTGGGCGTCGTGCGCGCCTGCACCGGTGAGCATCGCCGCGGTCGCGATCGCCGCCAGCAGACCGACCCCCGTCTCCAGGAGCGTCGAGATGGTGACCCGCGCACCCATCGCCGCCGCGAGGTCCGCGATGGCGAGGGCCTCCTGCGGGCCGCCCACGCGCACGGGCTTGACGACGAGTGCGTCCACGGCCCGGGTCTGGAGCAGCGCGCGCGCCGCATCTCGATCGGTGACCTGCTCGTCCGCGGCGATGGCCACCGCGCCGCCGAGGGCCGAGCGGACCCGGCCGAGGCCATCCCCCACCGGCTGCTCGGCGTACTCCAGGCTCACACCCGCGTCCACGACCGCGCACAGCCGCGCGATCGCCGTGGCGACATCCCAGGCACCGTTCGCGTCGAGCCGCAGGGCCACCCCCGGACCGGCGGCCGCGCGCGCGGCGACCACGCGCTCCAGGAACGTCGCCGTGGACGACTCGCGGCCCACCTTGAGCTTCAGCGTCCGGAATCCGGCCGCGACCAGTGCCTCACAGGAGGCGGCGACCTCGTCCGGTGACGCACCGTCCACGATCGCATTGACGCCGATCGACGCGGCCCGGGGCCGGTGGGCGGCCACGGCGCCGATGTCCAGGCACGCCCCGTCGATCGCCGCCCGGACGGCCGCCGTCGCAGGGTCACCGCCCGCCTCCCACGCGTCGCCCGCCACGGCCGCGCGGACGCAGGCGTCCAGCCCGGCCTGTCGGGCCCCGGACGGGAGCGGCCCCAGGGTCGCCTCGCCCACGCCGGTCCGTCCCTCCGCATCCCGGACCTGGACCAGCCAGGCATCGCAGGCGGGCCAGTCTCCGCGGGCGCTGCCCATGGGCCGACGCAGCGGCACGCGCACCCGGACCGCGGCCACGGGACGCGACCCGTGGGCAGCACCGGCCACCCTCACGTCGCCCCCAGCGCGAGGCCGATCGCGAACAGCGCCCCGAACAGCAGGGCGAGCTCGGCGGTGCCCTTGAGCACCCCGTTCAGGACACGCCGGTCGCTGTCGGGACCGATGGCCAGCACCGTGCGCGTGAGCGGCCGCGTGCGCCACAGGCCGACGAGGGGCAGCAGCACCGGATACGTCGCACCGCCCCACGCCAGCGCCACCGGCACCATCGCGGCGACCGCCAGCAGCGTCACGTACTCGGCCTTCGCGAACCGCTCGCCCAGCAGCACCGCGAGCGTCCGCTTGTTCGCCCGCCGGTCGGTCGGCAGGTCGCGCAGGTTGTTGACCACGAGGATGGCCGTGATGAGGCAGCCCATGGGAACCGACGCCCAGAGGTACAGCGGCTCGATCGTGAGCGACTGGAGATAGCCCGTGCCCACCACCGCGACGACCCCGAAGAACAGGAACACGAAGACCTCGCCCAGGCCGGCGTACCCGTAGGGCATCGGCCCGCCCGTGTACAGCAGCGCCGCGGCGATGGCCAGCGCACCCACCACGAGCAGCGCCACGCCGCCGACCCAGACCAGGTAGAGCCCGACCAGGCCCGCCCCGACCACGACGATCGCGATCGCCCGCCTGAGCTGGGCGGGCGTGGCCAGCCCCGCCGCGGCGACCCGGACCGGACCCTGGCGATCGGGCGTGTCAGCCCCCCGGGAGAAGTCGGAGAGGTCGTTGGCCAGGTTCGCCACGACCTGCAACAGCAGCGCGACCAGCAGCGCGCCGACCGCCGTGTCCAGTCGCAGCGCGGTGCCCAGGCCCGCGGACGCGCCCAGGCCGACGAGCACTGGCGCGACCGCGGCGGGCAGCGTCCGGGGTCGGATGGCGAGCAGCCATGCCTCACGGGGCATGACGGTCCGGGAGATGGCGCTCATCAGGGCCGACGCGGGAACCTGCGGTACTCGGGTGGGCGCTTCTCGAGGAACGCTCGGCTGCCCTCGTGCGCCTCCGGCGTCGTGTAGTACAGCCCCGTGGCGTTGCCCGCGAACTCCTGGAGCCCAGCCAGGCCATCGGTGGCCACGAGGAACGCCGACTTCAGGAAGCGGATGGCGGTCGGGCTCATGTCCAGGATCGCGTGGGCCCAGCGCAGCCCCTCCGCCTCCAGGTCCGCCAGCGGCACGACCGTGTTCACGAGGCCCATCTCGAGCGCCTCTCGGGCGTCATAGCGGCGACACAGGAACCAGATCTCCTTGGCCTTCTTGTCACCCACCAGGCGCGCCAGGAGGCCGATGCCGAACCCCGCGTCGAACGAGCCCACGCGCGGGCCGACCTGTCCGAACACGGCGTTCTCGCTCGCGATCGAGAGGTCGCACACGACATGCAGCACGTGCCCACCCCCGATGGCGAACCCGTTGACGAGGGCGATCACCGGGATCGGCAGGGAGCGGATCTGGCGCTGGAGATCCAGCACGTTCAGGCGCGCCAGGCCGTCGCCGCCGACATACCCTCCCTGGCCCTTCGCGTTGAGGTCGCCGCCCGCGCAGAACGCCGTGTCGCCCGCGCCGGTCAGTAGGACGCAGCCGATCGACGCGTCGTCGCGGATGCGCGCGAACGCGTCGATGAGCTGCTGCACCGTCTCCGGGCGGAACGCGTTCCGGACGTGCTGGCGGTCGATGGTGACCCTGGCCACGCCCGTCCCCGAGTGCTCGTAGCGGATGTCGCTGTACGCGGCGACGGGCGTCCAGGTGACGCTGCTCATGGGCGGCTCCTTGCGGGGGTGCAGATCTCCGATGCGGTGACGAGGTGGCGGGCGAGCTCGCGGGCGAACCGCTCCGGCGCCTCACGGTGGAGGGTGTGGCCGACCCCGTCGACGACGACCAGGCGGGCCGATGGGATGGCGCAGGCGGCCGCCCGCGCGCGCGCCAGTCCGAGGTCGTCGAGCGATCCCGCGACGACGGTGGTGGGGACCCCGATCGTCGGCAGATCCGCGTGGAGCGGCGCCATCGCGCCCTGTCCGGCCCCCCGGAGGCTGGCCGCCAGGGCGGCCGGGTCGTTGCGAAGTCGAGCGGCGCGGATGGCGGCGCGGCGTCCGGCCGGCAGCGCTCGCTCCGCGGCGAACAGGGGCTGCGCCTCCCAGCGGTCCACGAACGCCTCGATCCCCTCGCGCTCCAGGAGCTGCGCGAGGGCCTCGTCCGCGGCGCGCCGATCGGCGCGCGCCACGGGGTCGGCGATGCCCGGTGATGGGCTCTCGAGGAACAGGCTCCGCACCACCCCCGGGTGGTCCACGGCCAGGCGCAGCGCGACGCGCGACCCGAAGGAGTAGCCCATCACATGGGCAGGCGCGAGCCGGAGCCCCTCCAAGAGCCGCGCCAGATCGGCCGCCTGACGCTCCACCGCGTGCCGCGCCTCGTCCAGCGGCGCCGCGGACGCACCATGACCCGGCAGATCGAGCGTCACGACCGTGGTCAGACGCTCGAGCGCCACCCGGAACGGATCCCAGTCCGCACCGCTGCCGGTGAAGCCGTGAAGCAGCAGCAGGGCGGGTCCCGAGCCAGACTGTCGGATGCCGCCGGGCGCGTCATGTGGCACCCCAGGCGGCGCCCACCGATGGCTCACCTGAGGCTCGCCAGGGTGTCTGCCGCCACGCGCGCCACGAGCGCGTGGAGCTCCACGTTGCGGCGCCTGTCGGTGGCGAGGCGCAGCACCCGGACGCCCGGGCTCCGGTCAGCGAGCGCCGTGCCCAGCTCTGCTGACAGGCTGCGGTGGTCGACCTGCCGCGCCACCGCGCCGAGTGCCAGGGCGCTGGCCGCGAGGTCGGTGCCGTGGGGCGTCCCGAAGAGCGCCTCGAAGCGCGCCGGCAGACCCGCCTCCGGGCGCTCGGTCGTCGCCTGCGCCAGGAACGAGAAGATCCCGCCGCCATCGTTGTCGATGACCACGACCGTGAGCGGCACCTCCAGGAGTCGCGCCGTGACCAGCCCACCCAGGTCATGCACGAACGAGATGTCGCCCGTGACCAGCAGCACCGGTCCGCGGTGCACCGTCGCCGCCCCGGCCGCGGCGGAGGTGACGCCGTCGATGCCGTTCGCACCCCGGCTCGCGATGACGGTCATCCGCTCGGACCCGTCGAACCACGTGTCGAGGTCGCGCACGGGCATCGAGGAACCCACCCACAGGAGGACGCGGTCGGTGTCCAGCTCACCGAGCGCGTGGAACGGCTGTCCCTCGAACGGCTCGTCCAGCGCACCCAGCCACGCGGTCGCGGCGGCCTGGACCGCCCGGTCCGCACGGGACCAGTCGGACGACCAGGCGGACGGCGGACGATCGCGGTCACGCCGGACCCGCTCCGCCAGGGCCATCAACGTCGCCGCCGGATGGGCGTGGATGATCGTCGCGGCCCGTGGCGCCGGCTGCGGCCATCGAGCCGCGCCATCGAGGACCCACAGCTCGTGGGCCGGGTCATCGACCAGCTCGTTGGTCCAGCGCGACGTGGGGATCGCACCCACCCGGATGACGAGATCCGGACGGTGCGCATCCCGCCACGGGCCGGGCCGCAGCAGCAGGTCGCCCCGCACCCCATGGCCGCGCGGCACCCCCGACAGCACGTCCGCCACGATGGGATACCCGGTCGCGGTCGAGAGGGTCCGGGCGGCAAGCGGCAGCACCGGCGCATCGTCGGGTCCCGCCACGATCAGCCCGCGATCGGTCTCGGCCAGACGCGCGGCCAGGCGATCGAGCTCCAGGGGGTCCAGCAGTCGCTCGCCCTCGACGACGCTCACGAACGGCGCCCCTGCCCGATCAGGGCCGGGTGCCAGCGCCCCCTCGGGGACGAGCGGCTCACGGTACGCCAGGTTCAGATGGACCGGTCCGGCGCCGCGACCGGTGCCCAGCGCCTCCGAAACCGCGCGACAGGCCAGCCAGCGCCAGTGGGCGAGCGTCTCCGGGGCCCCATCCATCAGCGGCACCTCGGCCGCCCAGCGCACATGCGTCCCGAACAGTCCCGCCTGGTCGATCGTCTGCGCGGCGCCCCGGTCACGCAGCTCCGCCGGTCGGTCCGCGGTCAGCAGCAACAGGGGGACGCGCGCCAGATCCGCCTCGACGGCTGCGGGCAGCAGCTCCGCGGCGGCCGTCCCGGAGGTCACCAGGACCGCGACCGGCCGACGCGCGACGCGCGCCATGCCCAGTGCCGCGAACGATGCGGACCGTTCGTCGAGCAGCACCCGGACCCGCATCGACGGGTTCGCCGCCAGGGCCAGCGCCATCGGCGTGGATCGTGACCCCGGGCACACGATCGCATCCCGCACCCCGGCCCCGACGAGCTCGCCGACGAGGGCCACGAGGCCGCGCGACAGCGCCGCGGTCACGGCACCGCCTCGGTGTCATCGGGGTCGAGGCCCAGCGCCGAGAGCATCGGTCGCAGCTTGACGCGCGATTCGTCCCACTCGCATCCGGCGTCCGAATCGGCCACGATGCCGCACCCCGCGAACAGGCTGGCGTGCGTCCCGTCCACGACACCGCAGCGGAGGGCGACCATCAGCTCGCCGTCCCCGTCCGCGCCCACCCAGCCCACCGGCCCTGCATACCAGCCGCGCTCGAACCCCTCCAGCTCAGCGATCATCGTCAGCGCGGCGTCGCGTGGCGCCCCACCCACGGCCGGCGTGGGGTGCAGCCGTCCTGCCAGGTCCAGCGTCCCGGCAGGTTCGCGGAGGACGCCCTCGATGGGCGTCGCCAGGTGATGCACGTCGCGCAGCGTCAGGACGGCCGGGACCGGTTGGATGCGCACATCGGCCGCGATCGGCTCCAGCTCGCGACGAAGCGCGTCGACCACCACGGAATGCTCCTCGCGGTCCTTGTCCGACGCCAGCAGCCGAGCGGCCAGCCGGGCGTCCTCGGCCGGGTCTCGCCCGCGACGCGCCGATCCCGCGACCGCCGCTGTCCGGAAGGCCCGTCCCTCGACGCGCAGGAGTCGCTCCGGCGTGACGCCCATGAATGCTCGGCCACCCCGGCTGAACAGGTACGTGGCGCTCTCCGGGGCGCCGTCCGAGAGCCGCCGCAGCGTCGATGCCGCATCCACCGGCGAAGACAGGTCCAGGTCCACGCGACGCGCCAGGACGACCTTGTCCAGGCGCCCCCGACCCACGGCGCCGGCCATCAACGACACCAGCCGATCCCAGCCGAGCCGATCGGGGGTCGACCGGACCGGCCCGGACAGGGTCCCCGACGATGGTCGAGGGGAGTTCGCCGCGACGGAGCCCAGCCGCGCCCAGGTCGCGTCGAGCGCGGCGCCCTCTCGCCGTTCCCGGCCCGCCTGGACCGTCACGGTCAGCCAGCTCCGACCCCCCACCTCGACATACCCGAGCGCGGGAAGCACCAGCGAGGCGGTCGGGAACGTGGACCACGGTCCGGACTCCGACGGTCGGTCCGCGGCGAACCCGAGCCCGCCCATCAGCACGGGACCGGCGGGGCCCGAGCGTCCGTGAGTCGAGAGGTCCGCGACGACCGATGTCCATGCGGCGGCCGCGTCGGCGAAGCGACCGGGACCCGATCGCTCGATCGCCCAGGCCCGCCCGACGCCCACGATGGCCAGGCCGTCGGATGGTCGGAACCAGGCCGCGACCTCCAGGCGGGCGGCAACGGCCGCGGACACCAGCCCGAACGGGTCGCGGGCGGGGACCCCGAGCGTGCTCGTGGTCAGGAGGGTCCCGCTCGGTGCCGCCGCGAGGGCGGCCGCCAGGTCAGCCGAGGGACGCGCGCCCAGGAGGGTCATCGCGCCGCCTCGGGAAAGGTGCTCGGGCCGGCCGGCACCGGGACCGACGCGAGCCGGTCGGCGCCCACGCCCACGCTGCGCAGGAGCATCCCGCGCAGGGCGGGATAGGCGTCCTCAAGCCGGTCCGGCTGGTCGGCGTGGAGCCATCGTCCCACCACCTCGTTGAGCGCACCGAACCAGGCGATGCTCACGATGCGCGTGTCCAGCGGCGCGATCGCGCCATCGGCCACGGCCTCGTCGAGATAGCCCGCGATGAGGCGCGCGAACCGGTCGTGGAGCGCGTCGGCCTCGGCCTGGAAGACGCGACCCGCGCCCACCACGTCCAGGAACATCAGCCGCGCCATCGTCCGGTGGCCGGCGAACGCGGCGAGCACGGCACGGATGGCCGCCTCCGCTCGCGCGATCGGCTCGACCTCGGCCGCGACCGCGCGCTCGACCTTGGCCACGAGCTTGTCAGCGGTGGTCCGCATCAGCTCCCGGAAGATCGAGTCCTTGGTCGGGAAATGGAAGTACACGCCTCCCTTGGAGGTCTCTGCGGCCGCCGCGATGTCATCCATCGAGGCGTCGCGATAGCCTCGCCCGGCGAACGTCGCGAACGCGGCATCGAGAATCCGCTCGCGGCGGCTCCGACTCTGCTCGCTGGGCTCGGGCGTGGTCCGAGGGGACATCCGACGGGTCTCCATCACGACCGACCGACCGGTCGGTCGGTCGCAATCCTACCGCGTCCGGGCGTGGCGCCCCCGGTGCGACTCGAACGCACGACCGGCCGCTTAGAAGGCGGCTGCTCTATCCAGCTGAGCTACGGGGACGTGGCTCAAGGATACCGCGGCCGCGGTCCCGCGAGCGAGGACGCCCCGGCTATACTCGATGGCCATGCAGCAGATGTACCACCCGGACGACCTCGGCTCGATGGACCCGCTGGTCCTGATGAAGAACCTGGACCATGTCCGGATGACCGCGCGGCGCCTCTCGTACATCCTCCAGCAGCAGGTTCACCTGTACACGCCGGAGGCGAACCAGGTGCGCATGGAGATCGACCGGTACGTCGAGGCGGAGCGGCAGATCGAGTCGGAGCTGGCCCGGCGCCGCATCCGCGCCTGACCGGTCGGAATCGGGCATCCAGCCGTCACCCGGCGAGCCGCCGGCGGCCCCTCTCCGCGCCGGCGGCCCCTCTCCGCGCCGCCCGCCGTCACCGCGAGCGCGGGGCACCACGCTCAGCCCGTCGACGCCGCGAACAGCGCGGTGCGCGCGCGCCTGGCATCGTCCTGCGGATGCCCCGCCGATGACTCGCCGACCCGGTCGTCACCCACCGCCGCACGACGCGCGGCGGCGGTGCGCGCGGCCCGCTCCTCGGTGACCACGCGCTGGGCGAGCGCGGCCAGCCTCGGCAGCTCGGTGATGGAGAAGCCGATGCCGAGCTCGGCCAGCGCGTCGTAGTCCATGCCCCGATAGCTGCCGCGCGCGGCCGCCGCGCACATCTCGTCGTACAGCTCCGGCCACCCGATGCCTCGCCGGCGGTAGCAGTGCCGGATGAACTCCAGCACCTCGGCCGGCGCCTCCGCGCAGCGGCCATCCACCCCTGGCCCGGCGGTCCCCTCCCCTCCGGCCTGCATCACCCTGCCAGCGGCCATCCTGCGGCCCGTGACGTCGCTCGACACCGACTCCCTCTTCCTCCGCGGACACGCCGCGACCGGGCCCATGTGTGCCCGGAGATCGACAACCAGGCCGCCACGCGCGTCTGTCGGGCGCGCGTCTGGCGGCGCCCCGCGTGGGGCTCCCTCCCGCGTTCCGGCTCGGCGCCGGATCGCTGCCGCCATGGTAGCCCGCGGCGCCTGAAGCGCTCTAGGCGGCAATCCACGAAGTTGTCCACGACCTTGTCCACAGGCCTCGCCGGCAGCCCGATGGGCATCGCCGGAGCGGGTCAGTCGGCCCTTCGCGAGACCCCCAGTCCCGGGGTGTCGGTGAGTCGCCAGCGGCAGTCATCGCCCAGCTCCAGGCCCTGGTACGGGTCGCGCGCCAGCAGCAGGTTGCCATCCAGATCGAGCCAGTCCGCCAGGGAGGCGAGGCTGGCGGCCGCCGCGATCGCGACGCTCGTCTCCTCCATGCAGCCGAGGAAGATGCGGAAGCCCAGCTCGCGCGCCCTGCGCATCATCGCGAGGCCCGGACCGATGCCGCCGCATTTCATGATCTTGATGTTGACGCCCGCCACGACGCCCACGAGACCCTCGAGGTCCTCGATCCAGACGGCGCTCTCGTCGGCGACGATGGGCAGCGGGCTGCGTTCCTGGAGCCAGCGCAGCTGGGCGATCTGGTGGGCCGGGAACGGCTGCTCGATGAGTTCCACCCCCAGGCGCACCAGCTCCGGGATGAGCCTCGCCCCGGCCTCCGGGTCCCAGCCGGTGTTCGCATCCACGCGCAGCGTCCCGGAGTACACGGCGCGCACCGCCTCGAGCGTCTCGAGGTCCGCCGGTCCACCGACCTTGATCTTGAGCGCCGGGAAGCGGGCGGCACGCTGGGCGCGCGCCGCGACCTCGTCGGGCGTGTCGATGCCCAGGGTGAAGTCAGTCGGGGGGATGTCGGGCGAGGTGCCGATCAGCTGCCACACGGGGATGCCCATGCCGCGCGCCACCAGGTCGTGGAGCGCGATATCGAGGGCCGCCTTTGCCGACCCGTGGCCTCCGATCCGGCCCGACATCGCCGCGCCGGCGGCACGCAGCCAGGTCCGGGCGGCCTCCACGCCGGCGGGCGGGTCACCGACCGTCTCGACGACCTCGGCGAGCAGCGGCAGGACCGCGCCGACCGTCCCGACGGTCTCCCCGTAGTAGGTCGTGGGGAACGCCTCGCCGACCCCGACCAGACCCGCCATCTCGACGTCGACGACGACCGTCGTCGCCGACCGGAAGTCCTCGGCGCGCGCGATCCGGAACGGATCGCGGAACGGCAGGACCAGGGTCTCGGAACGCAGCGACAGGCTCATGCGGAGACACCCGCCAGACCCAGGCGCACGCCATCGACGAGCCGCTCCCCGCCGAAGCGCACGGGGTCGTCGGTGACGATGCCGGTCTCCGCCTCCACCCGCGCGATCTCCGCGCGCGCGTCGCGCTCGCTCATCGCCGACGTGTTGAGCGCGATGCCCAGCACCCGGGCGGGCGACACCAGCGCCGCCAGCGCCTCGTAGGTCGCGATCAGCTCGCCCATCGGCTTGGTGCGCGCGCTGGGCTGGTCCGCCCGATCCTCCCAGCCGTGGTGGATCGTCCGGCCGGGCTCGTGGACCATCACCAGCGCATGCGGTGCCGACCCGTGCAGCAGGCCCAGGGTGACCCCGGAGTAGGCCGGGTGATCGATGGAGCCCTGGCCCTCGACGATGATGAAGTCACCCATCTCCTCCGCCTGGGCGACCAGCCACTCGACGGTCCCCGCGACGAAGTCGGAGATCACCCGGTCCACCGCCACGCCCCAGCCCTCGATCATGATGCCCGTCTGGCCGGTGGGCACCATCACGGCCGCAAGCCCCGCCTGGACGGCGGCTCGGCGCAGCTCCACCGACACCGTCATCTTGCCGATGGCGCAGTCCGACCCGACGGTCAGCACGACCTGGGCGCCCGGCCTGTGGGGTCGGCCGGTGGCCACCTCGTGGCGCTCCGGGGGTCTGCGATGGTCGATGAGCTCCACGCCATGGGTCGCCGCCGCGGAGGCGAACTCCACATCGTCCGAGATGAACTCGTGGAGGCCGGAGATCACGTCCAGTCCGGCACCGATGGCGGCCAGGATGGTGGCTCGCCAGGGAGGCGGGATCCGGCCACCGGGCGGTGCCGTCCCCAGCAGCAGCGCCGTCGGCGAGAAGGGCAGCGCGCCCTCCAGCGAAGCCACGATGGGGATGTCGAAGCGCGGCCCCAGCCACTCCCCCGCGTTCCGGCCGGCCCGGCTGGAGTCGATGATCGCGACCACCGTGTCGCGCGCGTAGCGGATCACGCCGATGGCGGTCTTCGAGGCGGCCTCGCCGAACTGGCCTTCGGCGAGGATCACGTAGCGACGGCGGACTGATGGCTCCATGTCCCCGAGTCTACCGAAGCGCCGCGGGTCGCACCCCGTCGAAGCCGGAGACGGCGACGCCCCCGGTTGCGGCTCCGAGGGCGTCAGCGAGACTGGATTCGACGTGGTACCGCATACCGGATTCGAACCGGTGATCTCCGCCTTGAGAGGGCGGTGTCCTGGGCCTCTAGACGAATGCGGCGTGGCTGTGCGGCCGATACTCTACCACGGCATCGCGGTCGGAGTCCTCCAGCGGCCCGGACTACAGCCGATGGTGTTCCAGGAACCCCCGGATCGCGTCGGCGACCTGCTCGTGGGTCTCCTCTCCGATCACCAGCCCGTAGTGCGAGTGCGCCCCGAACGGCTGGTACTCGGCACCCAGCCACTCGGCGAGGCGCTCGCTGTCCGCCTCCGGGAACAGGCGGTCCATGCCCCCGCCCACGACGAGCGTCGGCACCCCCGCGAGCAGTTCCCGCTCGACGGGGACGCCCTCCAGCATCTGCCGGCGCGCGGCGCCGGATTCCGCGCCCATGAGGTGCTGCACGCGCAGCACGTCCTTGAGCGTGAGGTCCGGGTGTTGGCGCTGGATCTGGTCGGGTGCACCGGCCCAGCCGATGAGCTCCCGTCGGAACCGCGACGGGACGAGCCGGATCACGGGCGAGGCCGCCTCGGGCTTGATGGGCCGAGGCAGGGCTGGCGACAGCAGCACCAGGCCGTGCACCTGGCGCTGCTCCGCGAGCTTCATCGCCAGGAGGGCCCCCATGCCGTGGCCCATCACCACGGCGGGGCGGCCCAGCGCCTCCGCGGCGGCGATCGCATCGTCCAGGTACGTGTCGAGGTCCAGCTCCTCGAAGTCCGCGTTCTCCGACCAGAAGTGGGCCCGGAGGTTGAGCGCGTGCCCCTCCCAGCCGCGCTGGGCGAAATAGAGCAGATAGCGCTCCCACAGCCATGATCCGCCCAGCTCGCCGTGCAGCAGCAGCAGCGGCCGGCGCCGCGATCGTCGCTCCGGCAGCCATGACTCGACGTACAGCCCGCGCTCCTCGATGACGATCTCGTCCTTGCGCACCGGCCGCCCGGGAGCTCGGCCGGCCACCTGACCCGTCGTGCCCGCGCCAGTGTCCGCGGCGCCGTTCGTCAGACCATGTGTCATGCGTGCCGGACCGGCACCCTCCGGACCAACCGGATCCACCGCTGCCTCCTCTACCATTCGAGCGGGCCGAAGAGCAGCCCGGTGGGCGCCTTGGGGTCGAAGTAGGTCGACTTCTGGGGCATCACCTCGTCCGCGGCCGCCACGCGCGTCACCGCGGACACCGGCGGACCGTCCAGCAGCAGCGCGGCCGCAGCACCGCCGTCAGCCGCGAGGGCCACCGCCTCGGCGGCGCTCTTCACGTAGCGCACCCGGTCACCCGCCGCGAGGGCGGGGCCGTCCACGCCGATGCGCTCGAGCGCCACCGCGACCCGGTTGACGTCCAGTCCGCGCGAGGCGTCACTGGCCGCGGCATCCAGCAGCGGCACGAACGCCTCTGCCCGGGCCGTGAGGACGGCCGAGACGCCGCCGCTCACGAACCCCACGCGGCCGGTGCCGGTGGCGTCGTCGTCCACCCCGGGCGCGGGCGATGCCATGCGCGCCATCACCGCGCCCGCGTCCTCCAGGCGCTCCACCCCGAACAGGTCGGACCAGGCTCCCAGCAGGTCGTCTCCCGCGGGTCCTCGCAGCAGCACCCGATGGGTGGGCAGGACCGGTGGTGCGTCGTCCACGTGGTAGAGCAGCGCGAGCACGGAGTCCCAGGCCGGGTCCACCACGTCCGCGTCACCGCCACGCCGCTCCTCGCGGTAGCGCAGCGCGGTCTCGTACCGATGATGGCCGTCGGCGATGGTCAGCGGGCTGCCGCCGATGAGGCGCAGCAGCTCCGCGACGCTCGCCGCGGTCTCATCCGCGATGGGACGAGCATCGTCGTCGGCGCCCCGCCCGGCGGTCGCGTCGGCGATCCACACGCGATGCCGCACCCCGTCGTCGGTGGTGGCCACCGAGTCGGGGATCCCACCGGTCAGATCATCCAGCAGCGCCCGCGTGCGTGTCCGATCGGCATCATGCAGCAGGACCACGGGTGACAGATTGGTGGCCGTCGCGCGGAGCAGAGCGAGGCGATCCTCCTTGGGCCCGGTGAGCGTCCGCTCGTGTCGCCGCACGCCCGCCCCGAAGGGCTCCAGGCCGAGACGGACGAACACGCCCAGGGCCCGCCGCTCGCCGCCCGAGGGACCCCGGAAGCACATCTCGTGGAGCGTGACGGTGGGTGCCCGGTCCATCACCAGCACCCGGTCCGCCCGCCACGCGGCGAGCGTGCGCGCCGCGTCCTGGTAGCGCGAGTCAGGTGCCATGCCGGACACGGGCTGGGGCAGCTCCAGGCGCACGGCGTTGTGCGGGTCACGCTGGAGAAGGGTCGCCAGCCGGTCTGGGCCGATGATGTCGTACGGTGGGCAGAGCACCGTCGAGATGTCGGAGGCCGGCGCATGGGCATAGCGAAGGGCGCGGAACGCGCGGAGGTCGGGCACCGCCGAATGGTAATCGGAGACGGCGCGGCCTTCCCGCGCCACCAGGGAACCTTTTCGCCCGGTCCGCCGTCTGGTCGCTGTCCCGACCGACCGGGAGCGGTCCGTCCGCGCCTCGGCGTCGCCGGACCACAGCGTGCCAAGCCCTCGTCCGGAGCCCGATGATCCGCCGCAGACCCTCCAGCGTCTCGCTCGCCAGCCTCAGGCGAGGTGCGTCAGCCCTGCTGCTGCTCCTGTGGCTGTTCGCGGGAGCGACACCCGCCGGAGCCGCGGGACCATCGCCCTCGGCGACACCCATCGGTGATGTGCGGATGAGCGCCCGCCCGCTCCTCGGCGGAGCGGTCCGGCCGGGTGCCTGGATGGCGGTGCAGGTCCGCCTGGAGAATGATGGACCCGCCATCGCGGGCGAGCTCCAGATCACCGGCGGACAGCAGCGCGACAGCCGCTATGGCGTGCCGGTGGAGCTGGCGACCGGCGCGCGCCAGCAGCATGTGCTGTACGCGCAGCCGGACTGGACCGGGCGTGGCCTCCTCGTGAACCTCGTGCGCGACGGCGAGCCGCTGCTGTCCCAGAAGCTGACAACGCGGGTCGTGGACGCCTGGACCCCCACCATCGTCGTCGTGGCCGAGCGGCCGGAGGGGATCGTGGCCGACATCCGGGCCGGCACGACGCTCGCCAACATGAACCCGCCGGTGATCCTGACCGTCACACCCGAGGAGCTGCCCGCGCGCGTGGAGGCATGGTCCGCCATCGACCGGCTCGTGTGGCAGGACGTGGACACCACCCTGCTGAGCGAGGAGCAGCTGACGGCGCTCCGGGGCTGGGTGGGGGCCGGCGGCCGAATGGTGGTCGCTGCCGGGACCACGGGCACCTCCACCCTGGGCGGACTGCCGCCGGACCTCCTGCCGTTCCTGCCGACCGGGACCGTGGACGCTCCCAAGACGGACCTGGAGCAGCTGCTCGGGACTCTGCCGGCGGATGCCACCACGCTGCCGGCGGTCGCCGGGATCCTCCAGGAAGGCACGGTGCTGGGCCGGACCGGCGACGCGGTGTTCGCCGCCCAGCGCAGCGTGGGCCAGGGTGCCGTGACCCTGCTGGGCATCGATCCGTCCACCGACCCGATCGCCGGCTCCGCGATGGCATCCGGACTGTGGCGGCGCTTCCTGCCGACCAGCGCGAGCGGCGCGGTCGTGAACCCGCTGATGCTCACCGACGACAGCCAGATCGTGATGGCGCTGTCCAACCTGCCGTCGGTGGACCTGCCGGACCTGGGCGTCCTGTTCGCGCTGCTGCTGCTCTACATCGCGCTCATCGGACCGCTCAACTATCTGGTGCTGCGCCGGCTCGACCGGCGGGAATGGGCATGGCTGACCATGCCGGTCCTGGTGGGCATCTTCGCGGTCGCCGCCTACGGCCTGGGTGCCACGCTCAAGGGCACCGACACGATCGTGAACCAGGTGGGCATCGTCCGGACGGCGGCGGGCACCGACCAGGGGATCGGCCAGGTCTACGTGGGCGTGTTCTCGCCCGACCGCGCCAGCTACGATGTGCGGGTCTCCGACGGCGCGCTGCTCACGAACCCGGCCTACCTCCAGAACAGCGGGCAGACCACCACGCCGCTCGATGTCCAGCTGGGCGAGACCAGCCGACTGCGTGACTTCCAGGTCGGGTTCTCGACACTGCGCACGTTCCGGGCGGAGGCCCCGGTGACCGTGCCTCGACTGGAGTCGGACCTCGAGTACCGGGACGGCGTGTTGACGGGCACGCTCCACAACCGCTCCGAAGTGCCGCTGGAGGACGTCGCGGTGCTGTTCGGCCGGACCGTCCAGCGCATCCCGACGCTCGCGCCAGGCGCCTCGGCGGCCGTGGACCTGAGGGTCTCGGGCGTCGCCGACGATGGCCGGAGCCTGTCAGAGCTGGTGTTCGGGCCATACCCCAGCGACGGTATCCGATCGCGCACCGAGATGACCCGCAGGATGGTCCTCGACCAGATCTGGTGGAGTTCCGGCATGGGTTACGGATCGGTCCAGCCGGGTCCGACCATCCTGGGCTGGACGAGCGGTCCCGAGCTCGCCATCACCCTGGGTGACACCGCAAAGCAGGTCGGGGACACCGTCCACGTCTACCCTGCCACGATGCGCGTCGCGGGCCCATCCGTGTTCACCAACCCGCTGATGGGCCGTTCCCTGGTGGCGTCCGAGGCGAACGAGGCCACCGACCAGGGGTCCAACATGTCGCTGAGCCGGGGCACCCTCACCGTGGAGTGGCGGCCCCTGGGCTACGGCGGTCCGCTCCGACCGACCGCCCTCTCCATGATGTTCACGCAGGGCGAATCGCCCGTGCTGACCGGGCACGGCGCGGAGGTGCAGCCGCTGCCCCCCGACGAGCAGCCGCCACAGGACGACCCGCTGGACGGCGTCACGTTCCGGTGGGGCCCCGATGGGAAGCTGGTCCTCGGCGATGACGGGACGGGAGACGAACCGGCCGCAGCGGCGGCCAGGCAATGGGACGGCATCCCGGACGTGCAGCTGTTCGACCGGACCACGGAGTCGTGGGTGGAGCTGCCGCATCCGACGGCGCGCCGGGAGTTCCAGGTCGCGGAGCCTGCCCGGTACGTGGACGAGACCGGTGCGTTCCTGGTCCGGATGGTCAATCGCGGGGCCCAGGACATGACCATCTGGTTCGTGCCGCTCGTGCGGCTGGAAGGGGAGGCCGCATGATGCCCGTGCTCCAGACCCGCGGACTGGCGCGGCGCTACGGCCGGACGGTCGCCGTCGCCGGGGTCGACCTGGACGTGGCGCAGGGGGAGATCTTCGGCCTCGTGGGCCCCAACGGCGCGGGCAAGACCACCACCATCCGGATGCTCGCGACGCTGCTCGTGCCGTCCGCGGGCGATGCCCGGATCCTGGGTCACAGCGTCCGGAGCGAACCCGGCGAGGTCCGGCGACTCATCGGGTACATGCCCGACACGTTCGGCGTGTACGACGACATGCGCGTCTGGGAGTACCTCGACTTCTTCGCGCGCTGCCACGGCATCGCGGCGGGTCGCCGCAGGCGGCTGATCGACGACCTGCTTGAACTGGTGGATCTGGGCCACAAGCGCGACGCCTACGTGGAGCAGCTGTCACGGGGCATGCAGCAGCGACTCTGCCTGGCGCACGCGCTGGTGCACGAACCGCCGCTGCTGCTGCTGGACGAGCCCGCCTCGGGCCTGGACCCGCGGGCCCGGGTTGAACTCCGGGAGCTGCTCCGGGAGCTGCGGTCCATGGGCAAGACCATCGTCATCAGCTCCCACATCCTCCCCGAGCTCGAGGAGCTGTGCACCGCGGTCGCCATCATCGACCACGGGAGGCTGCTCGCGTCCGGGCGCGTGGACGAGATCCAGGGTCGATTCCGGCGCGGCACCGTGGCACGGGCCTCGGTCCTCGGGGACGCCGCCGCGCTCGCGAGCGCGGCGCGCTGGTTCGCGGAGCAGCCCGAGGCGAGCGCGGTCGAGATCCTGCCAGACGGGCGGCTGGAGCTCGCGCTCCGCGGTGATGACGACGATGCCGCCAGGCTCCTCGCCCGGGCGATCGGCGCGGGACACCGGGTGGCGGCGTTCGCGCCCGCCGCGAGCGACCTCGAGGAGCTGTTCCTCCAGATCACGGATGCCGCCGCGACGACCGTCGTCGAGCCCGGGGAGGAGGCCGCGTGAGTCCGCCGGCGGCCACCTCGAACGGGCGGGGTCGTCCCGCCCGCGCGGTCCGCGCATTCACCAGCGGCCTGGGCGCGGTGGGCAGCAAGGAGCTGCGCGGGCGGATGCGCGGCCGGCGCGCGTTCGTGGTGCTGACGATCTACCTGCTGCTGCTGTCGGGCTTCGCCTTCGGCATCTACGCCTACCTGCGCCAGCAGTCCGCTCTCGAGTCGGAGCGGCTGTTCCGTCAGGGCGTCATCAACGGCGTCGCGGACATGGCCCTGTCGGCGGACATCGGGCACGCCATCTTCAGCGGCCTGCTGCTGGTGCTGACGGTCCTCGTGCTGGTGCTCTCGCCCGCCTTCACCACGGGCGCCATCTCCATGGAGCGCGAGAAGCAGACGCTGGACCTGCTGGTGACGACGCCGCTGTCCACGCTGGGCATGGTCATCGGCAAGCTGGCCTCCGCGCTGTCCTACGTGTTCCTGCTCATCCTCGCCTCCATTCCGGTCATGGCCATCGTGTTCGTGTTCGGGGGCGTGGGCCCCGAGGACCTGGTGCGCGCCTACGCGCTCCTGTTCTCGACCGCGTTCGGGATGGGCGCCATCGGCCTGTTCGTGTCGGCGCTCGTGCGGAGGACGCAGACCGCCACGGTCATCACCCTGATGGCGGTGCTCGGCATCACATTCGGCAGTGCCGCCGTCCACGAGCTGTGGCGCGTGCTGGGGACACAGTCCGCCAAGACGCAGACCGGCTTCATCCCCGTCCAGCGCTCGGGTGCGGCGCCACAGTCGCTGCTGTGGCTCAACCCGTTCGCGGGAGACCTGGACCTCATCTGCACGACCGCGCCGGATGGCTACGGGGCGGATACCTGCGGCTACGTGGCGCAGGTGACGGGCACGCCGTTCTTCACCCTCGCTCCGCCATCCGAGTGCCCGGACGGTGGGCCCTGCGCCCGAGCGGTCATGGTGGAGGGCGACGGGGGCGGAGGGATGTGGCGCGCGGTGGCCGTCGACGATGCCGCCGTTCCCATCGCGGTGGGTGTGGCCGCCGGTGTCCCGGGCGACGGGGCCGAGGCGGGCGTGTCGGGAGCGCTGCCGCCATTGGGCTTCCCACGCGACCGCCTGTGGCCCCAGATCGCCCTCAGCTACCTCGGTCTCGGGGCGGTGCTGACGCTCCTGGCGGCCCAGCTCGTGGCGCCGACCCGCCGCTGGCGCATCCGCCGCTCGGGCGCTCCGGCGGGCCCGGAGTGGGCACCGCCGGCAAGCTGGCGCGACCCTGAGGCCGACCCGACCCCTCGCGACCTGTCCGCACTCCATGGCGAGCCTCCGGACGCCGACACCAGCCCCACGAGGTGACGCGATGACGCCAGATCCGCTCCTCCTCCAGATCCGCTCGGGACTGCGGCCCTACCGCCGCCGGCTCTGGCTGCGCCGGATCGTGCGCGACGGGACACGTGTCGTGGCCGTCATGGCGGTCGCACTGCTGGGCGTGGCGATGGCGGCCCGCGCATGGCCGCTGGAGATGGCGCCGGCCCTGGTCGCGGGGGTTCTCGTGGCAGGCATCGTCGCGCTGCTCATGGACGCCGCGCGCGTGCGTCCCACGCTCGCGGAGGCGGCGCTCGCGCTCGACGTCGAGCAGGGGCTGCGCGACCGGATCTCGTCTGCGCTGGAGCTGGCCGAGGTTCGGCCGGACCTCGCAGGGCCCATCGCGCCGACCGATGGGGCCGACGCATCGGAGGACCGACAGGTCGCCGAGCTCGTGCGGCTCCAGCGCCTCGATGCGGTGCACAGCCTCGCCACGGCCGACGCGCACGCGTTCCATCCTCGGGTGCCTCGTCGCACGGCGGCGGTGGCCGTCGCGGCGCTCGCGCTGGTGCTGCCCGCGGTCCTGCTGCCGAACCCGCAGTCCGCCGTGCTCGCGCAGCGCGATCGGCAGCGTGACGCGGCGGAACAGGAGGCGCGAAACCTCGAGGAGTCCGCTCGCCGGCTCGAGCAGGGTGCGACGACTCCGGATGCACGCACCCAGACCGCCGAGGAGCTGCGGCGTCTGGCCCGCGAGCTGCGCGACCGGCCCGACGACCTCGATGCGCAGCTGGCTCGCCTGGGCAGCCTCGAGGACTCGATCCGGGCACGCCTCGATCCGCGGACGGAGCAGCGGGCGGCGGCGGCCGCCACCCTGGCGCGGTCCCTCTCGCGCGCCGCCACCGGCGAGGACAGCAACCCCGCGGGCGACCCGAAGCAGGCCGCCCAGGATCTGTCCCGGCTTGGAGAGCAGCTGCCGCAGCTCGCGCCGGAGCGACGGGCGGAGCTGGTCAGGCAGCTCCAGGCATTGGACGCAGTGGCGCGGCAGACGAGTCCGGAGGCCCAGTCCGCGCTGCACGACGCGACGTCCGCCATCTCGAGCGGCGATGACGCAGGGGCCCGAGAGGCACTCGACCGACTGGCACAGGCGCTCGCCACGGCGTCGGGCGACGTCCAGCGCAACCGTGCGCTCGCGCGAGCCGCCGGCGACCTTCAGTCGGCACGTCGGACCCTCACCGCGGCCGCCGGCCAGCAGGGGCAGGGCCAGCAGGGGCAGGGCCAGCAGGGGCAGGGCCAGCAGGGCCAGCAGGGGCAGGGCCAGCAGGGCCAGCAGGGGCAGGGGCAGCAGGGGCAGGGCCAGCAGGGGCAGGGCCAGCAGGGGCAGCAGGGGCAGGGCCAGGGCCAGGGCCGGGGGCAGGGGCAGGGGCAGAGCGGTGGCGGCTCCCTGGGCGGTGGCGGGTCGAACGCGCGCTACCTGGGCACCGGTCGGGGCGGGAACAGCGGGTTCCGCGGGCCCACGTTGCCCAACCGCCAGTTCGGGACCGACGAGGTGGACACCGTCTACGCGGACTTCGCTCGATTGGGTCGCCCGGGCGACCCGACGTACGTGGCGGGCTCGGGCGGGACCGGCCAGACCCAGCAGGGCAGCGGCCAGGGCCAGGGCACCGACAACGGCGCGTTCGTGCCGTACACCCAGGTGCTCCAGGACTTCCGTGACTTCGCGATCGAGGCGCTCGACCGGACGTACGTCCCGATCGACGTCAAGGACTACGTGCGTGACTACTTCGCGTCGCTCGGAGGCGACCGCTAGGAGGCAGGGATGTCGAACGGCCAGACAACGACGGGCACGGCGAGCGCCACGCCCCCCGGGCTGTCCGCCGCGGAGTTCGCGGCGACCGCGCAGGCGATCCGCGCCGAGATCGGCACGGTCATCGTGGGCCAGGACGACCTGATCCGACAGGTGCTCATCTGCCTCCTCGCGAATGCCCACGCGCTGCTGGAGGGCGTGCCGGGCCTGGGCAAGACGATGCTCGTGCGCACGGTCGCCGACGTCATCGACTGCGCCTACAACCGCATCCAGTTCACCCCGGACCTGATGCCCGCCGACATCGTGGGGACCAACGTGCTCATCGAGGAGGGGGGCCAGCGGGTGTTCCGCTTCCAGGCGGGCCCGGTGTTCACCAACCTCCTGCTCGCCGACGAGATCAATCGGGCCACGCCCAAGGTCCAGTCAGCCCTGCTGGAGGCCATGCAGGAGCACCAGGTGTCGGTCGCCCGGGAGCGCCATCGGCTGGAGCCCCCGTTCTTCGTGCTGGCGACGCAGAACCCGCTCGAGATGGAGGGCACCTATCCCCTCCCCGAGGCGCAGCTGGACCGGTTCCTGTTCAAGCTCTGGGTGCCCTTCCCGTCGGAGGAGGACCTGATCGCGATCATGGAGCGCACGACGGGCGCGGCGACGCCCAGCGCGTCGAAGGTGGCGGACGCGGGCACCATCGTCGCCATGCAGCGCCTTGCCCGGAGCGTGCCCATCGCCCCCCACGTGACCGCGTACGCGGTGTCGGTGCTCGCCGCCACGCATCCCTCCGCGCCACGCGCCCCGGAGCTGGTCAACCGCTACGTGCGCTATGGCGGGTCGCCGCGCGGAGCCCAGGCGCTGGTGCTGGCAGGCAAGATCCATGCCCTGCTGGAGGGTCGCTTCAACGTGGCCACCGATGACATCCGGGCGGTCGCGCTGCCGGCGCTGCGCCACCGGGTCATCCGCAACTTCGAGGCGGAGGCGGAGGGCATCAGCTCCGACGCGATCGTGCGGGCGGTGCTCGAGGCGGTCACGCCGACCCGCGTCGACTGAGATCCAGATGGCCTCCGAACCGATCCGTTCGGCCGCTGGCGGCACGCCTCGGCGTGCCGACCTGCTCCCTTCGAGCATCGACCCCACGGTCTTCGACGAGGCGTTCCTGCGCCAGCTCGAGCGGCTGATGCTGGTCACCAAGGCCGCCGTCCGGGGCGGGCTGAAGGGTGTCCGGCGATCGGTCAAGCGCGGCCAGTCGGTGGAGTTCACGGACTATCGCGACTACGCCCTCGGCGATGACCTGCGAACCCTCGACTGGAACGTCTACGCCCGCCTCGAGAGGCTGTTCATCAAGCTGTTCGTGGAGGAGGAGGACGTCACGGTCCACGTGCTGCTTGACGGATCGGCCTCCATGGACGCCGGCACCCCCGACAAGCTGGTCTACGGCAAACGGGCCGCGGCGGCCATGGCCTACATCGGCCTCGCGTCCTACGATCGGGTGAGCGTCGCGGTGCTCCAGGGGCGCGCAGCGCGCAGGTTCCCGCCGATGCGCGGCACCGGGCGCGTGCTGCAGCTGCTGGGTGACCTGTCGGCCGTCGCGGCCCATGCCGGACCCACGGACCTTGCCGCGGCCGCCCGCCAGTATGCCGCCCAGCTGACCCAGCGCGGACCGCTCGTCCTCATCTCCGACCTGTTCGACGGAGCCGCCGACCGAGCCATCTCGGAGCTGGCCGCGACACGCTGCGACGTCGCCGTGCTCCACACGCTCTCCCCGGAGGAGATCGACCCGCCGCTGGAGGGGGACCTCCGCCTGGTCGACCGCGAGACCGGCGACGGCGTGGACGTGACCGCCGACCTGGTCCTGCTGGACGCGTACCGGGAGCGCCTGGCGGCCTGGCAGGCCACGCTCGATGATCATTGCCGGAGGCGCGGCGTGGCCTACATGCCCATCACCACCACCCTGCCGCTGGCCGACCTGGTGTACGCCGAGCTGCGCCGCCGACGGGTGGTCGCGTGATTCGCGCGATCGGGCGGGCCACATGAACCTGCTCGCCCCGCTGGGGCTGCTGGGCCTCGCGACGCTGCCCGTCATCGTGGCGTTCTACATGCTCCGGCTTCGCCGGGAGCAGCGATCGGTCAGCTCCACATTCCTGTGGCAGCACCTGGTGCGCGATGTGGAGGCCAACGCGCCGTGGCAGCGACTCCGCCGGTCGCTGCTGCTGCTGGTGCAGCTGCTCCTGGCGCTGTTGCTCGTGCTCGCCGTGGCGCGTCCCGTCGCAGAGCGGCCGGCGGGTCTCGCCCGGGACCTCGTGGTCGTCGTGGACGCCTCGGCGTCGATGAGCGCCACGGACGTGGCACCCGACCGGCTGAGCCGGGCCAAGCAGGCGGCCATCGCGGCGCTCGCGGACCTGCCGTCGGACGGCCGGGTGAGCGTCATCGCGGCTGCGGAGAGCGCCCGCGTCGTGGTCAACGAGGCCCGCGACCGGGAGCGCGCGGCGCGCGCCATCGAGTCCATCGAACCGTCGACGGCGGCAGCCGACCTGACCGACGCGCTCCGGCTGGCGGACGCGCTCGCGGCGCGCGCGACCGGTGCGGAGGTGCTCGTGGTCACCGATGACGCGGGCAACCCGACACCGCTGGTCCGGCTGGACGCCCCGGTGCGGGTGATCACCGTGGGTGACCGCGGCGACAACCAGGCGATCGCCGCGCTCGCCGTGCGTGCCGACCCATCGGGGTTGGAGCGGCAGCTGTTCGTGAGCGTGGCGAACCTCTCGGAGACCCGCGCCACGCGCCGGCTCCAGATCCTCGCCGACGGCGTGCCGGTCACGGCGCGAGACGTCGTGCTCGAGCCGCGGGTCCGGACCCAGGTGGTCATCGACGAGCTGCCTCCGGGCATCGCCACGGTCGAGGCACGGCTCGCCCGACCGGACGATCTCGCCGCGGTCGCAGGGCCACCGGACCTGCTGTCGGTGGACGACGCCGCCTGGGCCATCGTGCCCGACGACCGGCTGCGCCGGGTGCTGCTGGTGGGGCCCGGCAACGTCTACCTCCAGAACGCGCTGACGCTGTTGCCCAACATCGAGCTGTACGGCGCCACGCCGGGCGAGTGGGCGGGGCTGACCGGCAGGGATCGCTTCGACCTGATGGTGTTCGACGGCTTCCTGCCCGAGGAGCTGCCGGACGTGCCCATCCTGGCCATCGCGCCGCCCCGCACGTCCGACCTGGGCGCGGTCGGCGGTTCGATCGCGGTTCCGCCCGTGGGGGAGCCGCCCGCTGACGAGCCGCTGCTGCGGAACGTCGACCTGACGCGCCTCCACGTCGCCCGCGCCCAGCGGATGCAGACGCCGTCGTGGGCGCGCACCGTCCTTCCCTCCGACGCTGACACGCCGCTCATCTACAGCGGCCTCCGCGCCGGGCTGCCCACGACCGTCATCGCCTTCGACCTGCGCCAGAGCGACCTGCCGCTCCAGGTCGCGTTCCCGCTGCTGCTGTCCAACCTGACCGGCGAGCTGATGGGCCTGGGCGGCGACGCGAACGACCCCATCACCCCGGCGACGCCCGTCGATCTCGCCCTCCGGCCGGGCGTCCGGGCACTTCGGGTGACCCTCCCGGACGGCTCGATGCGGGAGGTGGCGCCAGGCGCCACCGGCGCAACGAGCGTGGCGTTCGTGGAGACAAGGCAGCTGGGCGTCTACCGCGTGGAGGAGGTGCGCGCGGCGGGTCTCCCCACGGTCACCATGGCGCCCGCGGCGTCACCCGGCGCCAGCCCGCCGCCGATCCGCGCACTCGATGCGCCCGACCGGTTCGCCGTGGACCTGCTGTCGGTCACCGAATCCTCGATCGCACCGGGTGACGGCGTCCGCCTGGCCGCGCTGGGCACGGACCCGGCCGATGGGCAGGTGGCCGCGGCCGGCACGGCGCGCGATGAGTGGTGGCCGCCGGTCGTGGCGCTGATCCTGCTGCTGCTGCTCGCCGAGTGGACGCTCTACGAGCGCGACGGCGCGCGACGCATCTGGGCATCGGTCAGAGGCATCCGCCGGCGGGGCGTGCCCGTCCCGTCCGCCGGAGGGCGGCGCTGATGCTGCCGGTGTCCATCGCCAGCCCGGAGCTGCTCGCGCTCGGCATCGGCATCGTGGCAGCGACGCTCGTGCTGTCGGTGGCTGCGCGCCACCACCTGTCCAAGGGCCGCCGCCGCGTGAGCCTGGTGCTCCGGACCATCGTCGTGTCGGCGCTGGTGCTGGCGCTGGCGGGCCTGCGCCTGGAGCTGCCGGTGGACCGGCTGACCACGGTGTTCGTGATGGACCTGTCGGACTCCGTCGGCCCGGCGGGCCGGGAGGCGGCGCTCGCGTTCGTCCGGAGCGCCCTCGCGGCGCGACCCGGCGGCGACCAGGCGGCCGTCGTGGCCTTCGGGCGCGAGGCGCTCGTGGAGCGGCTGCCGGGCGAGTTCGGTGAGATCGACCGCATCGCCTCGGTGCCCACGCGCAGCGCCACAGACGTGGGCGGCGCGCTGCGCATGGCGTCGGCGCTGTTCCCGGACGAGACGCAGAAGCGCATCGTGCTGGTGAGTGACGGCAACGACACCACCGGTCGCGGCCAGTCGGAGGCGGCGCTGGCTGCCGCGCGCGGCGTGCGCATCGAGACGTACGAGGTGGGCCTGGGCGGCGCGGATGAGGTCATCGTGCAGCGCCTGACGACGCCCTCGGTCGCGCGCGTGGGCGAGGACATCACCGCCGAGGTCACCATCAGCTCCACGGTCGCCCAGCCAGCCACCGTGCGGCTGTTCGGGGACGGCCGCCAGGTGGCCGTCCAGTCCGTGCAGCTCGACGCGGGCACGACGCGCGTCGTGTTCACGCTGAACGCGGACGAGGCTGGCTTCCACACGTTCCGGGCGGTGGTGGAGGCGGCGCAGGACACGTTCGGTCAGAACAACCGCGCGGACTCCGACACGATCGTCAAGGGCGACCCGCGGATCCTGCTCGTGGCGGGCACGGAGCTGGCATCGCAGAACCTGCTCGCGGCGCTCGAGGCGGAGCGCCAGGACGTGGACGTGGTGACCGCCGACGGCGTGCCCGCCGATCTCGCGGAGCTCGCCTCGTACGACGCGGTGGTGCTGGTGGATGTCGCCGCGAGCGATCTGGGCGCGGAGCGGATGCAGGCGCTCCAGGTGTACGTCCGCGACGTGGGTCGGGGTCTCGTGATGATCGGCGGCGAGGCGTCCTATGGAGCCGGCGGCTATGCCCGGACGCCGCTGGAGGAGACGCTGCCGGTGCGCATGGAGGTGCGCGACCAGACGATGCAGCCGGACATCGCGCTCGTCGTGGTCATCGACGAGTCGGGCTCCATGGATGCCTGCCACTGCAACACCGCCGACCGCGACCGCGGCGCGGCGATCGCGGGCGTGCCCAAGGTGGACATCGGCAAGGAGGCCATCCTGCGCGCGGTGGCGGCGCTGACCGATCGTGACGAGTTCGGGGTGGTCGCGTTCAACGAGAACGCGCACTGGGTGATCGACACGGCGCCGCTGGGCGGCATCGGGGACGTCGAGAGCCAGATCGCGGGCATCACGGCGGGAGGCCAGACGAACATCTTCGCGGGCCTCTCGGCGGCCGTGGACTCCCTGGAGCGCTCCAGCGCGGAGCGGCGGCACATCGTGCTCCTGACGGATGGCTGGTCCAGCAGCGGCCGGTACGCCGAGCTGCTGGAGCGGATGAAGGCCGCCAACATCACGCTGTCGGCGGTGGGTGCCGGCGGCGGCGGCGCGAACGAGTTCCTGGCAGGCCTCGCGGAGCAGGGTGGCGGGCGCTACTGGCCGGCCTCGAACCCGGCCACGATCCCCGACATCTTCCTCAAGGAGACGCAGCAGGCATCCGGCCAGCAGATCATCGAGGAGGCGTTCTTCCCGGTCCAGACCGGCGATTCGCCGATCCTGCGCGGCAGCGAGGCCGGGATGCCGCAGCTGCTCGGCTACAACGGCTCCACCCTCAAGCCAGCCGCTCAGGGCGTGCTGGCCACCGCCCGCGAGGACCCGCTGCTCGCCCAGTGGCAGTACGGCCTGGGCCGGGCGGTGGCCTGGACGTCGGACGCGAGCGGTCGCTGGGCGTCGGACTGGCTCGCCTGGGACGGCTTCAACCGCTTCTTCTCGCAGCTCGTGGCATGGACGTTCCCGGGTGAGGAGTCCGGAGGGCTCGAGGCGGAGCTCGTCCCGGACGGGGATGCGACGCGCCTCCGGCTCCGCTCCACGGAGCAGGACGGGACACCCCGCGACTTCTACGACACGACCGTGCGCATCACCGGGCCGGGCATCGAGCCCTTCGCGGTGCGCCTCGACCAGGTGGCGCCGGGCACGTACGAGGCGGCTCTCGGAACCCTGGACGCGGGCGCATACGCGATGCGCATCGACCAGACACAGCCGGGCAAGAGCCCGCTCGGTCGGACCGTCGTGCTCGTTGCGCCCACGCCCGCGGAATACCGGCTGCTGGGCACCAACGACCGTCTCCTTGCGGCGCTGCGCGGGGCCACGGGCGGACGCGCGCTGGCCGGCGACGCGGCGCCTCGCGACGCCTGGACCCACGACGTCACGGGCACCACGTCGGCGCGCGACCTGTGGCCGTGGCTGCTGGTGCTGGCGCTGCTGCTGTGGCCCGTCGACGTGGGCGTGCGCCGGATGTCCATCGGGCGGGGTGACCTGGCGCTCGCCCGCGCGTGGATGACGGGACGCTGGGCGCGCCGGCGGCTGCCCGGGGAGCGGGCGGCCTCGGTGGATGCGATGCTCGCGGCGCGCGGCCGCGCCGGTGGCACCCGGACACGTGGCGCCCTCCGGACCGCCGGTGATGGGGAGTCCCTCGACGCGTCGGTCGCGACGCCCGCCTCCTCACCGATCACGGCATCACCGTCCGAACCGGCGCCCGCGGCACCGGCAACGTCGCCGGCACGCAGCGCTGCGCCTGCGGCCGGAGTGGCGCGACCGGCGGCGCCGTCGAACATGGCCGCCCCCGCGGCTGCGCCGCGTCCCGCGACACCCGCGACGCCGACGTCCATCCCGGCGGCACCCCCCACGATGCCTCCGGCCGCGGCCGCAGATGCGGACGGGATGGCCCGCCTGCGCGACGCGAAGAAGCGGGCGCGCCGCTGAGCGACGCGCCGCATCGGACCTCCGATCTGCGGCCCTGCCCGACCCCCGACCGCCGGGGCGCGGTCCGGCCGTCGGCGGTAGGCTTGTCGGGTGCCCCGCGTCCGGACCATGCGCCACCTCGGCCTGCTCGCGGCGTGCGCGACGCTGCTCGCTGGCTGCTACAACCTGGCACAGCCCTCATTCCACCCCGGCAACGCCCGCCAGCTGCTGACCGCCATCGCCCGTCGCGGCGTCGAGGCACGCGCGATGGTCGGCGATTCGGCATGCCAGGACCCATCGCTCATCGAGAACGCGATCCACCTGACCACGACCGTCGCCAGCGACCCGGTGCCGCGCGACGTCTGGATCTACGCGTTCCGGGCCAAGGGATGGGATGCCACCAAGGCCGCCGTGGACGCCTGCCAGGCGGAGTACGCCACGGCGAACGCGGGCGCCACCATCACCCGTCTGGACATCCCGGTCTATCGCGCCTTCGGCGCCGACTGGTCACAGGAGCTGACCGCGGCCGTCACGGATGGGCTCACGGAGGCCTCCACGATGGGCCTGCCCGGCCAGTAGCATGGGGCGGGTGAACGGAGCCGACCGCTGGCCGATCTTCGGCCGCGATGCCGACGGGGTCGCGTGGCGCCCCTCCCCCGAGCTACTGGCGGAGAGCCGCCTGGCCCGCTTCCTGCGGGCGACCGGCGAGCGGTCCCTCACGGCGCTCCAGGCCCGCGCCGCAGCCGATCCGGCATGGTTCTGGGGCGCGGCCGCCGCGGACATCGGGGTGCCCTGGCAGCGTGAGCCACGCCAGATCCTGGATGCGTCCGGCGGGCCCGAATGGACCCGCTGGTGGACGGGCGGGGCCTTCAACCACGCCGCTGCCGCGGTGGACCCTCGGGCGGCACGCGACCCGGACGGCCACGCGCTCACGTGGGAGGGCGAGGACGGGGACGTCCGTCGCATCACGAACGTGGAGCTGAAGGCGGCGGTCGACCGCGCCGCCGGCATGCTCCGATCGCACGGGGTCGCTGGCGGCGACCGCGTGGGCATCTACCTCCCGTTCGTGCCGGAGACCGTGATCGCGGTGCTCGCGCTGGGCCGCATCGGGGCGATCCACACGCCCATCTTCTCGGGCTACGGCGCACCCGCGGTGGCCAGCCGCCTGGCGGACTGCGGCGCGCGCCTGCTGATCACCGCGGACGGCTTCCTGCGGCGGGGCAGCGTCGTGCAACTCAAGCAGGTCGCGGACGAGGCTGTGGCGCTGACCCCCTCCGTGGAGCGCGTGCTGGTCGTCCGGCGCATGGGCGAGCGGATGCCGTCGCCGGCTCCGTGGGACGTCGTCCGCGACCGCTGGTGGGATGAGGCCCTCGCCGATCCCGCGGTGGTGCCCGTCGCCGAGGCGCCGCTCACCGATCCCGAGTCGCCCTGCATGATCATCTACACCTCGGGCACCACGGGCCGGCCCAAGGGCGCCGTCCACCCACACGGTGGGTTCCCCCTGAAGGCCGCCCAGGACCTGGCCCACACGTTCGACCTGCGATCCGGCGACCGCCTGTTCTGGCTCACCGACCTGGGCTGGATGATGGGCCCGTGGGCGATCTGCGGCGCGCTGCTGCTGGGCGCCAGCCTGGTGATCTACGAGGGTGCGCCGGACCATCCGGGCCCCGACCGGGTCTGGTCGATCGCGTCGCGCCACGGGGTGACGCACCTGGGCCTCTCCCCCACCGTGGTTCGGGCGCTCATGGGCCACGGCACCGACCCTGTCCGGGCGCACGACCTGCGATCGATCCGGGTGCTGGGCTCCACGGGCGAGCCCTGGAACCCGGACCCCTGGCGCTGGTTCTTCGACGAGGTGGGCGGTGGACGCGCGCCGCTCATCAACTACAGCGGCGGGACGGAGGTGTCCGGGGGCATCGTGGGCAGCAACGTGCTGACGCCCATCAAGCCCGCCGGGTTCGGCGGTCCGAACGTGGGCTGCGCGGCGGACGTCATCGACGCGACCGGCGCGCCGGTGCGCGGCGAGGTGGGTGAGCTGGCCATCCGCGCACCGCTGCCGGGCATGACCCGCGGCTTCTGGAACGACAGCGAGCGCTACCTGGACGCCTACTGGCGACGCGTGCCGGGCACCTGGGTGCACGGCGACTGGGCGGTCATCGACCCCGACGGCCACTGGTTCATCCAGGGTCGCTCCGACGACACGCTCAAGATCGCGGGCAAGCGCGTCGGGCCGGCGGAGGTGGAGAGCGCCGCGGTGGCGCATCCGTCCGTCCTGGAGGCCGCGGCGATCGGCGTCCCCCATGACATCAAGGGCGAGGTCATCGTCCTGTTCGTGGTGCTGCGCCGAGGCGAGGTGGGCGACGAAGCGCTGCGCGCGTCGATCGGGGCGCGAGTCGCTTCGGAGATGGGTAAGGCGCTCCGACCCGAGGCGATCCATTTCGTTCGCCAGCTGCCCAAGACGCGGAGCGGCAAGGTGATGCGTCGCGTGGCGCGCGCCGTCTACCTGGATCGGGACCCGGGGGATCTCTCGGCGCTGGAGGACCCGCTCGCGGTCGAGGCGATCCGCGCCGTCGCGCTGGAGCCCGCCGGCGACTGATCGCCACCCACGCCGCACCCCGTCGGACGCTCATCGGACGTCCGCCCATCAGCGTCTCCGGGTATCAGTCTCCAGAGCCCGGAGGATGGACATGAACCTGCGACCCCCTGCACTGCGACCGTCCCGCCGACACCGCGCCGTGCGCGCCCTCGGCCTCGCGACCGCCCTCATCGGCGTGTCCGCCGGGTCCGCGCTGAGCGCCGACGAGTTCACCATCAAGCTGCCCGCGTCGGTCCAGATCGAGACCAAGGAGAGGCCAGGCCCGAACGACCCGGACCGGTGCTGGGTCTACGCCTTCGCCCGCGTGCCCCACATCCGCCTCGCCAAGGGGTATCGCGTGGCGGTGGACGACACGAGCAGCTTCAACAGGGACGCGATCTACAACGGTCCGCCGTTCCCCGACGACGACTTCCGGTACGGCGACGACTGGCCGGTGCCGCCGGATTTCCACCAGTTCGCGCTCTCGGGCGGCAGCACGGGCCAGGGATGCGCCCAGGCCATCCTCATGGTCGAGGGGCGGTGGGTCATCGTCAGCGCCCGCGTGAGCATGAAGCAGAAGTTCAGCGACCGATACAAGGAACCCTTCGAGGAGTGCCTGCGCCGTGCACCCAAGCCGCGCAGGCTGGCGGAGCCCATCGTCGTGGGCAAGCCTGGCGAGCCCATCGGCGTGCAGCGGGTGGGCAAGCAGGGGAAGGTGACGGTGACCGAGGACGAGGCGGTGCTCGACTGGGAGAACACGGTCAAGCCCGAGTGGTGGGGCGACGGCGAGGCGCCCATGCTGATCAAGACCGACGCGAACGCGATCGCCCGGGTGGTTGATGGAGACGGCCGGGGCATCATCATCGGCCCCAACATGACCGTCCGGATCACCCCCGGAGAGCCCTTCCAGGTGGTGAAGCAGGGCAAGGGGTCGTTCGACAGCCTGAGCGGGGTCCGACCCATCACCGACGACGTCGACACGCCGAAGTGCACCATCGCCACCCAGTGAGGCCGGCATGGCCCACCTGATGCGGGCCGGGGGCTGGCGCACGAAGGTCGTGACCGGGCATCATCTGGGAGTCCCGGCCCCGGAACCGGGGCGGAGGTGCTCCGTCGATGCCCCGTCAGCCCACGCCCATCCCGCGTACGCGCCTCACGGATGCGCTCGCGGGCGCCCGGGTCGCCGTGGTCGAGGCGAGCGGCGGATACGGCAAGTCCACGCTCGCCCGGCTGCTGGCGGACGAGTTGGGCATCGCCATGGCGGTCGCGGAGCTGGCGCCCGAGGACACCGACGCACGAAGCCTCCTGGCACGCCTCCGCACGGGCCTCCGGGTGGGCGGACTGAGCGATCTCGCCGCCGCGCTCGGTGATCCGACCGCCGATCCGGGCCGGCTGGCCGATGACCTGGGTGTCGCGCTGGCACAGGAGCGGGAGCCGGTGCTCCTGGTGATCGACGATGCGCATCATCTTCACGATGCGGACAGCGAGGTCGTGCTGGACCGGCTCGTCGCCGCCGTGGCACCACCGCACAGGCTGGTGGTCCTGACACGACGCAGGCGGGACCTCCTGGCGCGGGTCGCCGACGGCCACGACGCGGTCCGGCTGGACGCCTCGGACCTGGCGTTCACGAGCGAGGAGGTGGCGAACCTGCTCCGGCGATCCGGGGTCGCCGACGGTGAGGGCCAGCGACCGGCGCCTGCCATCGACGCGATCCTGAGGGCCACGGCCGGCTGGCCCGCCGCGGTGGGTCTGCTGGTCGACGATGCCCCGCCCGATCCCGAGGCGCTGCTCGTCCCGGATGCCGATCGCGGGGCGCTGCTGGGCCGTCTGCTGGATGAACGACTGCGTCCGCTCGGTCCGGAGCGATCCCGGCTCGTGCGTGAGCTTGCGGTGCTGCCATGGCTGTCGCCCACGCTGGTCGCGGAGGCGACGGGGGATGACGGCCTGTTCGACGCCGTGCTGACCGGCGGGCTGCCGATGACGCCCGTGGCCGGCGGCAGGTGGCGCATCCCCGACCCGGTCCGTGAGCGACTCGCTGTCGCGCGACCGGACGGCGAGCTGGCGAGCCGCCTGGCCGCCACGCTGGCACGCCAGGAGGACCTCGAGACCGCGATCCGGCTGCTTGTCACGGCGGGCCGGCCCGATGACGCGGCGGGGCTGTTGGCCGACCTCCCGCCGCAGGTCGCGGAGCGACTCGACCTGCGCACGATGCGCGGCCTGGTCCGGGCGCTGCCGGACGCCTCGCTCGAGCGCCACCCACGCGCGTGGCTCCAGCTCGCGCGAGCGTGCGACGCTGCCGCCGACGGGACGACGCGCTCTGCCGCCCTGGAGCGCGCGGCGGCCACAGCGGCCGCCGCCCGCGACCCGCGATTCCGCAGGGAGCTGGATGCGGAGGTGGCCCGGGACCTGGCACGCGACGGCCGTGCGGACGAGGCGGAGGCGCTGGGCCGACGTGTGGCCGACGAGGCCGACGCGGACGAGAGCCTCACGCGGGTGCGGGCGCTGCATACGGTCGGGCGCGTGCTGGCATGGCGCGCCGATCCGGATTCGCTGATGGAGGCGGAGCGCCTGCTGGGCGACGTGGTGCAGCTGTATGGCGACCTGGGGATGCCCGGGTGGAGCGCCCATGCGGCGCTCTCCCTGGCGTATCACGTGCACCACCCGCGGGGTGAGGCGGGGCCGGCCCTGGCTCGCCTGAACGAAGCCCTGGCGTCCCTCAGCGGACGCCAGCGGCTGCGTGCGGTGCTGCTCACCTTCAAGGCGGAGATCCTCATCGCCACTGGGCGGGCCGGCGAGGCGATCGCGCCGCACGACGAGGCGCGGGTCACCGGGCGCGCCCTGGGTGACCGACGCGTGCTGGCGTACGTCGCGTGGAACGAGGCCCGGGCGGCGTCCCAGGCAGGCGACGCCACGCTGACGCTGGATCGCCTGGTCGAGACCGAGCGTCACCCCGGGGACTGGTTCGACCACATGACCGGCGTGGAGTTCCTGGCCGATGCCGCGGTGCTCGCGGACCGCGTGGGCGAGCGGGAGGTGGCGGCTCGCTGCCTGGAGCGGGCTCGCGCGCGGCGAGGCGAGGCGGACCAGGCGGTGACCATCGCCGAGGCGATGCTCGATGCCCGGACGGGGGACCCGGCCGCGGCGGAGGCTGCATTCGCGGCGCTCGACGGGAGCGCCCGCCTGGAGACCCGCGACCGATGGTGGCTGGCCCTGATGCGTGCATGGGCCGCCGTCCGGCGCGACGACCCGGCTGCCCCTCGGCTCGCTCGGGAGGCATTCGCGATGGCGGACGCGATCGACCCGGGCCTGCCGTTCGTGCGCGAGCCGGTCGTGGCGGCCGCGCTCCAGGAGCGGCTCGCGGGGGCCCTGCCGGTCCGCGCGCCATCGCTCGAGGTCCGGCTGCTGGGAACGTCGGGGCTGTGGAGCGACGGACGACCCATGGACGTCCCGCCTGGCCGGCCCGCCGCGATCCTGGAGATGGTCGCGGTGGCCGGGTCGGTCGCCGCCGACGAGGTCATCGAGCGCCTCTGGCCGGAGGTGGATCCTGACACCGGCCGGTCCCGCCTGCGCAACACCCTCAACCGGCTGCGCGATGCGGTCGGGCCGGTCGTCGATCGCCGGGGCGAGGTGCTCCGACTGGCGGACGGGGTGACCGTGGACGCGGCCCGCTACGAGCGGGACGCGCGTGCCGCGATCGCCGCGCTGCGCGCAGCGGCTCGTGGCGCACCGACGCCCAGCGGCGATCGGGTCGGTCTGGCGCGCGCCGTGGATGCGGCACGATCCGCAGCCGGGCTGTACGCGGGGATGCTGCTCCCCGATCGGCCCTTCGACGACTGGGCTGCGGAGGCACGGGAGCGCCTGGCGCGGCTCCAGATGGAGGTGGTCGACCGGCTCGCCGCGGTGGCGGAGCGGGACGGCGACGTGGACGAGGCGATCCGGATGCGGCGCGACGGGATCGCCCTGGACCCGGACGACGAGGTGCGCTACGTGGCCCTGGCGCGCCTGCTCCTGGCCCAGGGCCGGCGGGGCTCCGCCCGAGCGGCGCTGGATGCGGGCGAGGCGTCCCTGCGCACGCTGGGCCTGCCGCCCACGGCGGAGATGGGGGCGTTGCGCGCCGCCATCGGACGGGCACCGGACGCGGGGCGCGCATCATCGGGGACATGACGGTGTCGTTCCTGCTCCGACTGGTCCCCGACGAGCTGCGCCGCGGGCAGCTGGTCGGCCGCCTGCGCGTCGTCGCGACCGGGGAGGAGCGCACCTTCCGGAACGCCGGCGAACTGGCCATCGCCGCGGCCGATGTCCTGCCCTGCGAGCCGCGCGAGGACCCCGGTCGGCCGGACGGCCCGCGCGAAGAGGGGCCGTCGTCGCTCAGGTGAAGCGGGGCTGGGTCCAGGCCGCCAGGCCGTCCGAGTCGTCCACGCGGGCTCGCACGTAGCCCTCGTGTCCGGTGATCCGGTAGCGCGGCGACGGCCCATGCTGGAGGTCCAACAGCTGGCCGCCGCGGCCGATGAACCGGGTGGTGTAGTGCTGGTCGCCGCGCGTCGCGATGTCGATGGCCACCTCGCCGCCGTCCGTGGAGAGGTCCGCGAGCTCGCAGCCCGTGGTGGCATAGAACTCGCCCGCCTCCAGTCGTGTGAGCAACTCCGCCTCCTCGCAGCGCTCGGCACGGACCATCACCCAGCCGCGACCGGGGTTGCTATATGGCCTGCCCCACACCTGGAAGTGATGGGCGTCGTCGGTCGCGACCCCCCACAGCCGCCTGCCCATCGTGAGCACGATGTCCCACGCCTCGTCCATGCCCGGGCGGCCGGGTCGGCCCCAGTTGTTGACGTCCGGACCGCCGTTGAACACCTCGAACAGGGTCAGCCGCTCGAGGGCCGCCAGGTCAGCCGGTGACGCCTGCCACACGAAGTTGGGGTGATTGACGCTGGGCACGCCACCCTGGGCGCGGATCGCGTCGATGTCCAGCTGGAGTGTCTCGCGCACGCTCTCCCCGAAGCGCGGCGGGATCGTGGCGGAGATGCCGAAGCCATTCACATGGGCGGAGCCCGACGTCACCTCCTCGCCCCGGACCAGCAGCATGGCGCCTGCCGCGTGCTGGACGTCCTCGGGTCGGGTCAGCAGGTCATGGTCGGTGAGCGCCAGGAAGTCATAGCCCGCATCGCGGTACCAGGCGGCCACCACATCCGGCGGCGAGTCGCCGTCGCTGTTGGTGGTGTGCGTGTGGAGGTTGCCGCGAAACCATCGTCCAGCCATGAGGGCGACGATACTCGCTCCATGCACCAGTCGCCGGTCCTCTCCAGCAGCCACAACCCCCGGTTCCGCGCCGCACTCGCGCTGCGCGACGCCCGGGAGCGCCGATCGACCGGACGGCTGCTCATCGACGGGGGGCGCGAGATCGGGCGCGCGCTGGCCGCCGGCATCCGCCCGGTCGAGCTGTGGCTGGCACCCCCGCTGATTCGTGACGCCGAGGCGGCGCAGACGCTGGAGCGCGCCCGGGCGTCCGGCGTGGCGATCATCGCCGTCACCCCCGAACTCCTGGGGCGCCTCGCCTTCGGGGATCGGACCGACGGCCTGGTGCTGGTCGCGGAGGCGCCATCGGTCGCGCTGGGGGATCTGGTCCTGCCTCGCGACCCCCTGCTCGGGGTCGTGGAGGCGTTGGAGAAGCCCGGCAACCTGGGCGCGATCGTGCGCTCCGCGGACGGCGCGGGCCTGGATGCCCTGGTCGTGGCGGACCCACGCTGCGACCCCTGGAATCCCAACTCCATCCGAGCCTCGATGGGCAGCGTGTTCTCGATGCCCATGGCCGTGTGCACCTCCGTCGAGGCGCGCGTGTTCCTGCGGGCGGCGGGCCTGCGCATCGTGGCGGCGCGCGTGGATGGATCGCATCCGTACACGGGGGTGGACCTCACGGGGCCCGTCGCGATCGTGCTCGGAGCGGAGGCCGAGGGTCTCAGCGACGCATGGTCCGGCGCGGACGTCCAGGCGACCCACATCCCGATGGCGGGCGTCGCAGACAGCCTCAACGTGAGCGTCAGCGCCGCGATCCTGTTCTACGAGGCGCGCCGCCAGCGCGGCGGCCCGGAGGTCAGACCTCGCCCAGCACCACGACCTGGTTGAGGTGGCGCGGCACGACCGGATCGAGGCCCCGCCGCAGGGCGAGCGCGAATGCGAACGCCTGGAGCGGGTACAGCTGGATGGGCAGGCGGGCGATGGCACCCAGGTGCCCGCCCGGGTCCCCCGGGCCCAGGCGCCAGGTGTCCGCGCCGTGGGCGGCGGCCTCATCGAGCACCCGACCCTCGGCGGCCGCGGTCTCCCCGCCGAGGATGCCGATGACGAGCATCCCGGGCTCGCACACCGACATCGGGCCGTGCCGGAACTCGTAGGGCTCCCAGGGGTTGGCGGGAGCCTGGCCCGTCTCGGTGATCTTGAGGACCGCCTCGTTGGCGAGCCCGAACGCCGCACCGCCCCCCAGGACGACGACCCGAGACGGGTTCCGCGCGGCATGGCCGACACCCGCCGCCACCTCCAGCGCGGTGCCCGCCCAGGCGGCCGGCAGCGCATCCAGGTCGCGTGCGAAGCGCGCGTCGGGAGCGAGCCGCGCCGCGAGGCGCAGCAGCAGCGCGGTCATGCTGCCGAAGGAGCGGGTCATCACGATGCTCCGCTCGGCGGCGAGGGGTGACACGAGCGCGTGCTCCGAGGCGAGCGCCATGGGCGAGTCTGGGTGGCCCGTGACGCACCACGTCGGGTGGCCCGCGGCGCGCGCCCGCTCGACGACCGCGATCGCCTCGGAGGTCGTCCCGGACCGTGAGATCACGATGACCGGCTGGGCCGCGGCCGGGCGGGCGTCGAAGACGCCGAGTGGCCGCAGCAGGATCTCCGAGGCGGGCACGGCGATGGCGGGCAGGCGCGCCTCCTCGCGGAACCCGGCCGCCGCGATCTGCGCGATGTAGTACGACGAACCGGCGCCCGTGATCACGATCCGACCGGACGCGGAGAGCCGCGCCAGCATGTCCTCCGGGGCCTGGCGCGCCGCGTCCAGCGCGAACGCGATGGCATCGCCACCGGTGCTTGCCTCCGCCCACGGCTCGAGCGCGTCCAGCCGCGTGCGCAGTTCGATCAGGGCGGGGTCGTTCAGGCTCATCGCTCTCGTGGCTCCATGCGGTCGACGTCGCTGGCAGGACGCCATGTCCGACGATACCCGACGCCACGCCGCTCGATGCGAGAGCACACCACCGTCACCCGCGGCCATGCCCCGCTGGTAGCATCGACCGATGCCCGCCGAGGAAGCCCCGACGCCCGACCGACGCGACGCCGACCGCGGCCGAGCGGGCCTGCCGGATGACCTCGCCGACGAACCGTCGGACGGCATCCCCCGGGACCGGCGCGAGTTCGACCTGCTCGTGGCGGGAGACCTCAACCCGGACATCCTGGTATTGGACCCCGATCCGACGCCGGTCTTCGGCCAGGTCGAGAAGCTGGTCCGGGCGATCCGCATGACCATCGGCGGATCGTCCGCCATCATGGCCTGCGGAGCGGCGCGCCTCGGCCTCCGCGTGGCGTTCTGCGGCGTGGTGGGCGAGGACGAGCTGGGCGCCTCGATGATGGCGTCGATGGCGGAGCACGGCGTGGACGTGCGGGCATCGCGCGTCGACAGCCATGTGCCCACGGGCGCCACGGTGATCCTGAGCCGCGGCGACGACCGCGCGATCCTGACCGCCACGGGCACCATCGACCGACTGGGCGTGGACGACATCCCGGTGGGCCTGTTGGCCACCAGCCGCCATCTGCACGTCGGATCCACAGCCCTCCAGCCGGCCCTTCGCGGGAGCCTGCCCGACCTGTTCGCACTGGCTCGGGCGCTGGACGTGACCACCAGCTTCGACACGAACTGGGATCCCGACGAGCGGTGGGAGGGACTCGCCGGGCTGCTGGCCACGGCGGACGTCTGCTTCCCGAACCTGGAGGAGGCGCGACGCTGGACGGGACGCTCCGACGCCGAGGCTGCGGCGCGCGCGCTCGCGGACGGATCGGTCGCGCCGCGCGATCCTGATGCCGGTCCCCTGACCGTGGTCCTGAAGCTGGGCGCCGCAGGGGCGATGGCGGTCCGGCAGGAACGGCTCGTGCGCGCCGCGGCACCCCGGGTGGCCGCCATCGACACGACCGGAGCGGGCGACTCGTTCGCAGCGGGGTTCGTCGCGGCGACCGTCAGCGGCTGGCCGCTGGACGAGGCGCTGCGGCTGGCCGTGGCGTGCGGCAGCGCGTCGGTGCGCGCCGTGGGCGGGGTGGATGGTCAGGCATCCCTCGAGGAGGCGGCGGAGCTGATGCGCACGACCCCCTGACCAAGGCCCGCCGCGTGCATCAGGCCTCCTCGCGCTCCACCTCGGCACGACGACCCGGAGCGCGACGGGGCATCGGCAGGTCGGCGACGCCCGCCACGAACGAGCTCTGGCGCGCCCACTCCGCGGCCTGGAGCTGCTCCTCCACCGACAGGATGCCCAGCCGACCGAGCGAGGTGAGCTCGTCCCGGATGTACGTCTTGAGCATCTCCGGTCCGTCGGTGTTGATGGTGTAGCGGACGCCGTTGCGCCGGAACGTGTCGAAGATCCAGCGGAACTCGTCCCAGCCGCTGACGACGCGCGAGTTGAGATTGCTGGTGGGGCACACCTCGAGGGTGATGTCCCGCTCCCGGATGAGGGCCATCGTGCGCGGGTCATAGGCGGCCTTGACACCGTGCCCGATGCGGCTCGGCTCGAGCTGCGTGATGACGTCCGTGATCTCCTCGATGGGCCCCGACTCGCCGGTGTGCACCGTGACGCCCAGGCCGCGACGACGGGCCCGCTCGAACAGGCGCCGGTAGTCCGATGGCTTGAACTGGGGGGACTCGGGTCCCGCGATGTCGATGCCGACCACGCCCCGGGAGCCGTATGCGATCGCCTTGTCCACGATGATCTCGTTGAGCTGGTACGGGAACGCCCGGTCGAGGCACAGCAGGATGCCCGGGTTGACCGGGTACTCGAGGCGGGCCCGGTCCATGCCCCGCAGCGCCGCGCTGATGATGTGGTCCAGGTCCTGCTCGCCGCCGCGGTTGCGCTTCATGGGATTGAAGCGCAGCTCCATCGTGGTCACGTTGTTCTTGCGGTACGCGCCGCCCAGGACCTCGTACACCGACCGCTCCACGGCGAGCGGAGAACTCTGGATGAGCTCCGTCCAGTGGAACAGCTGGAGGTAGCCGTCGAAGCTGCGGCCGCGCCTGGCGGAGACCGTGATCATCTCCCGGAACTCCCAGTAGTCCTTGGTCGGCAGTCGGATCCCCTGGGCGTGGGCGATGCCCCACATGATGGCCGGGGAGACGGCGCCGCCGAGGTGGCAGTGGAGCTCGGTGAGCGGGACCTTGGCGGGGAGGACGCTGGGCACGGGCGAATGCTACCGGGAGGCGGGCGGTCGGGTGACGCCCGGGGCCGGGACGGATCAGGCTCTCGGCACGATCCCGTTCGCGGCGAGCGCCGCGGCGAGCGAGCCGCGCTTCGCCTTGGCCTCCTCCGGCACCTGGTCGCGGGCGTGATAGGAGGAGCGCACGAGGGGGCCAGACTCCACGTGCTTGAAGCCGAGTCCCAGTGCCTCCACGCGCATCTCGGCGAACTCGTCGGGGTGGACGTAGCGCACCAGCTCGATGTGGCTGGCGGACGGCCGCAGGTACTGGCCGATGGTCAGGATGTCGCAGTCGACCTCGCGCAGGTCCCGGAAGGTCTGGCTCAGCTCGTCGCGGGTCTCGCCCAGGCCGACCATGAGACTGGACTTGGTGTGGACCGTGCCGTCGCGGCCGGAGATCTCCGCGGCCATCGCCTTCGCGCGCGCGAGCACCTGCAGCGATCGGTGGTAGCGAGCGCGCTTGCGGACTGGCTTCTGGAGCCGCTCCACCGTCTCCACGTTGTGGTTGAGGATGTCAGGACCCGCCTCCATGACCGTCCGCAGCGGCTCATCCTGGCCGTTGAAGTCCGGGATGAGCACCTCGATGCCCATGCCCGGACACTCGCGTCGGAGGGCGCGGATGGTGTCCGCGAAGATGCCGGCGCCGCCGTCAGCGAGATCGTCGCGCGCGACGCTTGTCACGACCACGTGCTCGAGCGCCATGACCTTGACCGCCTCCGCGACGCGGCGCGGCTCGTCGGCGTCGTTCCACGTGGGTCGCCCCGTCTTGACCGCGCAGAAGCCACAGGCACGGGTGCAGGTGTCGCCCAGGATCATCACCGTCGCGGTGCGCTGCTCCCAGCACTCCCCGATGTTCGGGCAGCGGGCCTCCTCGCACACCGTGTTGAGGGTGAGTCCCCGCATCAGCTCGCGCATGTCCTGGTAGTTGGGACCGGTGGGCAGCCGCGACTTGATCCAGTCGGGGTGGCGACGGAGGGCCACGGAGCCGTCCGCGGCTGCGTCGAGGTGCCCACCGCCCATCGCGATCGTCAGGGGCTCACGGACATGGCCGCCATCGGACGGCTGGAACATCGGAAGGTCGCGTCGCACCATGCTCACCAGATCGGGGTGGCCTCATCCACCGATTCGAGCCACCGCTTCACATCGCCCAGGAACCGGCCGGCCTGTGCGCCGTCCGTGGCCCGGTGGTCGAACCCGAGCACCATGTTCATCATCGACCGCACCGCGATCAGGTCCCCCTCTGGCCGCTCCAGCACCACCGGCCGCTTCACGATCGCCTCCATCGTGATGATGGCCACCTCCGGCGCATTGATGATGGGCAGCGTCAGGATGCTGCCGGTCCAGCCGGTGTTGTCCACCGTGAACGTGCCACCGGAGACGTCGGACAGCCTCAGCCTGCCGCTCCGGGCGCGGTCGGCGGCCGCGGCGATGGCGCCGTTCAGGCCGTGCAGGCTGAGCGTGTCGGCATCCGGCACCACCGGCACCGTCAGCCCGTCGTCCACGGCGACCGCGACACCCACGTTGATCGCCCTGCGGCGCCAGTGCCCCTCGTCGGTCCAGTGGGCGTTGAGGTCGGGATGGCGACGCAGCGCCTCCACGCACGCCTTCGTGACGAACGCCACGAAGGACAGCGAGCGGCCCTCGCGCTCCTGGTATTCCCGCCGGATCGCATCGCGCCGGCGCACGACCGCGGTCATGTCGACCTCGACCGTGATGTACGCATGGGGCACCCCGAGCGCACGGGTCATCTGGCCGGCGATCGCCTTGCGCATCGGCGACAGCTGCTTGAGCGAGTCACCCGCCGACACGGGAGACGCCGGCGGCGGCGCGGGCGCGGTGGTGGGCGGCGGCGCGGGCGCGGTGGTGCGTGGCGGCGCCGAACCGACGGTCGCGACATGCGCGAGCACGTCCTCGCGGGTGATCCGACCACCATGCCCGGAACCCGCGATGCCGCGCAGGTCCACACCGTGCTCGCGCGCGAGACGGCGGACCGCGGGTGTCATGCGACCCTCGAACACGACGTCGACGGGGGTCCCGGCGGCGACCGCGAGCGGGACGACCGCCGGTGCGGGAGGCGCGGCCGGCGCGGGAGGCGCGGACGCAGGCACGGCTGGAGGCGCAGGGACGGCGACGGGCGCGGAGGACTCACCCGTGGCGGGGGTCGGCGCGACCGAGGCGTCGGCGGCCTCGATCACGGCGATCTCAGCGTTGTTGGGGACCGTCTGGCCCTCCGCGACCAGGATCCGCGTGAGGACGCCCTCGAACGGGGACGGGACCTCGGCGTTCACCTTGTCGGTGATCACCTCGACGATCGGCTCATCACGGCCGACGTGATCGCCGACCTGCTTGAGCCACCTGCCGATCGTCCCCTCGGCGACGCTCTCGCCGAGCTGGGGCATCGTCACCGTGGGCATCGTGCGCGCTCCTTCGTCGGGTTTCGGGTGGACGGACTGGACGGCGTCAGAAGTTGATGCTCTGGCCGGCCACGTTCAGGGCGGCCTCCCCCAGGATCTCCGACAGGGTGGGGTGCGGGTGCACCGCGGTGCCGAGCTCCCAGGCGGTGGACTCGAACAGCATCGCGGCCGACGCCTCGGCGATGAGCTCGGTCACGTGGGTGCCGATGAGGTGGACGCCCAGGATCGCGTCGGTGTCCGCGTGCGCGATGATCTTGGCGAAACCGCCGGGCTCGCCCACGATGATCGCCTTGCCGATGGCCTGGAACGGGACCTTGCCGACCTTGAACGGGATGCCGTCCCGCTCGCATTCCTGCTGGGTGCGCCCGATCGAGGCCACCTGCGGCCGGGAGTAGGTGGCGCGCGGCATGGCCAGGTAGTCGATGGGGTGGACCTCGCCGCCGGTGATGGCGGTGACCGCGGCGATGCCCTCGTGGGCCGCGACGTGGGCCAGCCACAGCCCGCCGATGATGTCCCCGATGGCATACAGATGCGGCTCCGCGGTCTGCATCGTGGACGGGTCGACCTTGACCAGGGTCCGCTCCACCACGGCGCGAGTCGTCTCCAGGCCCACGCCGTCCGTGTTCGCGGCGCGGCCGGTGGCGACGAGCATCTTCTCCGCCGCCAGCTCGACGGGCGCCTGGCCCTCCTTGCCCACGAGCAGCCGGACCCCACGCTCGTCCACGGTGATGGACGCCGGATCGAACCGGGCGCTCGTGATGACGCTGATGCCGCGCTTGGCGAATGCCCGCTCCATCTCCTTGGACACGTCCGCGTCCTCCAGCGGCACCACCGCCGGCAGGTACTCCAGGACCGTCACCGCGGTGCCCATGTCCGCGTAGAACGAGGCGAACTCCATGCCCACCGCGCCCGCGCCCACGACGATGAGGCTGGCGGGCACGTCCCGCGAGCGCAGGATGTGGTCCGAGGTGAGGATCCGCTCTCCGTCGGGGACGATGCCGGGCAGCGACTTCGTGCGCGATCCGGTCGCCAGGATGGTGTCCCGGGACGTCAGCGTCCGCTCCCCGGCGGGATCGCCCGACTCGTCGAGCAGCGTGACCCGGATGGTCGCGGCCCCCTGGAGGGTGGCCTGGCCGCGGATGTACTCCACCCTGTGGCGCTTGACCAGGAACATCAGCCCCTTGGTCATCCTCTCCACGATGCCATCGCGCCGGTCTGCGATACGCGGCAGGTCCAGCGTGTGACCCGCCACGTCGATGCCGAACTCCGCGGAATGCCGGATGCGATCGGCGAGGTCCGCCGATTCGAGCATCGCCTTGGTGGGGATGCAGCCCACGTGGAGGCACGTGCCGCCGATGCGGTAGCGGTCGACGAGGGCGACCCGCAGACCCGACTGGGCCGCACGGAAGGCCGCTGCGTAGCCTCCCGTGCCGGCGCCGATGACGACCAGGTCGAAGGAGTCGGACGGGATGTCGGCCATGTGCGTCAGGCCGCGATGTGCGTGGCGTTCACGACCGCGATGGTAGCAGAGGGTCCCCTCGTGCCGACCGGGCACGCTATCGTCTGGGGCGTGGACCCCCAGCTCGCCCAGGCGATCGCCCTGGTCATCGGCGCGTATCTCGTCGGCTCCATCCCCATGGGGGTGCTGGTGGCTCGACTGTCAGGCGGCGTCGACCCGAGGACCGTCGGCTCCGGGCGGACGGGCGGCACGAACGCGCTTCGGGCCATGGGTCCCGCACGCGGGCTGACCGTGGGCCTGCTGGACATCGCCAAGGGCGCCCTGCCGATCCTCGTCGCCACCTGGGCGGGCGCCTCGCCACTCGTCGGTGCGCTTGCCGGGCTGGCCGCCCTGACGGGTGCATGGCGATCGGTGTTCCTGCGGTTCCACGGCGGCCGGGGCGTGGCCACCGGGGTGGGCGGCATGGCGGCGGTGTCCGTCTGGGTCGTGCTGCTCGCGGCGCCCGTCTTCTTCGGCGTCATCTGGGTCACGCGATACGTCTCGCTGGGATCCCTCCTGGGCACGCTCACCGGGGGCCTGGTCAGCGTCGGCTTCGTCGCGCTGGGATGGCTGGACGCCGCCTGGCTCGTCTACACGATCCCCGGCGTGGCCATCATCTGGTACGCCCACCGCGACAACATCGCGCGTCTGATGGCGGGCACGGAGCGTCGCTTCGATCCGCGCGAGCGGGCAGCCCGTCCCTAGCCCGAGCGAGGACGGCGGCTCCTCGTGGACCAGACCAGGATGCCCAGGGTGCCCACCACCAGCACGATCACCAGCACCGGGACCTGCGACAGCAATCGGTCCAGCTCCGGGACCAGGCCCGACAGCACGTCGACCCCCAGCACCAGCGCGACGCATCCGGCGAGCAGCAGCACCACCCGGCGATCGCGCACATGCCTGCCCGCGGGTGCCGTCATGCGGGGTCCGCCTCGGGCGGGATGCCGATGGGGGCCACGAGCACCTTGCCCGCGAGCGCCCTGCCCGTGCGCGTCATCAGTCCCCGCTTGGGCCGATGGAAGGTGATCGTCACGTCCGCACGGACGCACGGGTCGGACGGCTCGCCGGACGTGAGGTCGAGCGCGGTGGGGGTGTCCACGGCGAGCACCGGCACGCCCAGCGTCCGACCGCGGCCGATGAGATCCACCGCGGTGCGGATGGGTTCTCGCAGCATGCCCCGCACTCCCGTGCCCAGCAGCGCATCCACGATGAGGGCCGCCCGATCCAACCCGTTGTGGAGCATCGCCACATCGTGGGCGGTGGCCACGTGGATGCGCTCGGCGCCGTCGATCCCCTCGAGGCGCTCCCAGTTGAGCGTCGCGTCCGGGGTGCCGGGCTGATCCGCGGGAGACACCAGCACTGCGGCGACGCGAATGCCAGCCGCCGCCAGGTGGCGCGCCGCGACGAGCCCGTCGCCGCCGTTGTTGCCGGGGCCGCACAGCACCAGCACGACCCCGCCCCGCGGCCGGTTCGCGGTGCGCAGCGTCGCCCGTGCGGTCACCGCGACCGCGCAGCCCGCCTGTTCCATGAGTCGTTCGCCGGGCGTCCCCAGGCGCTGCGCCCGACGATCGGCGCCGCGCATCGCCTCGGCCGTGATGCCCGGCAGTGCGGCGCGGGGGGCCCAGCGGGCGATCAGCCGGTGCAGGTCGAGGTCCGTCTCGGACAGCAGCGGGTCTTCGAGGGGCAGCGGCGGATCGGGATCCGGGGCCGACGAGAACACCGTCATGGCGCTGATGGTAGGCGCACCGAGCCGTCCGAGCGCCGTTCGACCATCCCCTCCCCGACCAGCATCGCGACCGCCATCTCCACCGCGGGCCCATCGTGTGTCCCGATGCGCCCGGCGATCACGGTCCAGGCGCCGTCCGGCAGCTCCCTGAGGCGGGCGAGGATGCGGCCCCGCAGCCATCGGCGCGTCTCCGGGAAGGCAGGCCGCGGCGACGGGGGCGCGTCGGACCGGCGAGCGGTCGGCGAGGGCGGGGTCGATCCCGTCCGGGTCGAGCCGGGCGGCGGGATGACCGCCGTCAGCGCGTGACGTCGACACAGCGGAGCGAGCGGACAGTCAGCGCATCGGGGTACCGCAGGGCGGCAGCACGAGGCTCCGAGATCCATCATCGCGTGCGTCCAGCGAGCCGGATCGGCCGGGTCCACGAGCGTGTCCGCGACGGCCTGGAGCGCCCTCGCGGGCAGCGGCGATCCGGCATCCGCCACGGCACCGTGGCCCGTGACGACGCGGCCGATGACACGCCGCACGTTGGTGTCCACCGCCGCGACGGGCACCCCGAACGCGATGGCGGAGACGGCGCGCGCGGTGTAGGGGCCCACGCCCGGCAGCGCCTCGAGCTCCGCGATGGTCCGCGGTGTCACGCCGCCATGGAGCCCCTCGATGCGGGCCGCGGCACGCCGCAGGTCGAGCGCCCGGCGGTTGTACCCCATGCCAGCCCACGCGCGCAGCACGTCCGCAGGCGATGCGGCTGCCAGCGTGGCAGGGGTCGGGAAGCGGGCCATGAACGCCGTCCACGCGGGCTCGACGCGCCCGACCTGCGTCTGCTGGGCCATCACCTCCGCCACCAGGACGGCCCACGGATCGGCGCGCGTCCGGAACGCGAGCCGTCGGCCATGCCGCGCGAACCAGGCCCCCAGGCGGTCGCGGAAGGCGCGCGCGAACGCGGCGTCCGGGAACGCGGCGGCCGGGACCGCGGCGTCTGGGAACGCGGCGGCAGGGGGTCCGGCACGGACGTGGGCGATCGGTGAGCTTGCGGCGGGCACGCCGGGCATCGTAGAGGGCATCCCGGGCGCGCGCCGGGGCACGCTGCCACGCTCGAGTGCGCAGGCCCCCATCGAGGTGAAGGTTCCTTCACCTCGACTTATGCGCACGCGGTGCGGATGTCTGGCAGACTCGCGACCGTGCCAATCTCTCCGCGGAGGCCCGCCGGAGGACCGCAGCGCGGTCCCGCGAGCGCGTCCGGAACTGGACCCAGCGCCACGCCCGCGGGCCGGCGCGCGCTCCAGCGCTCCCTGCGGCGCTCCCGCTCGGCCGCGGGCCGGCCGAGGGGCGGCGTCCTCGTCCCGATCGTCATCGTGTCCATCGTGGTCATGGTTGTCGTCACGGGCGCCGCCACGCTCCTGGCAGGCGGCACCGGCGCCGCGATGCTCGCGGCCCTGGACAGGGACCTGCCGGACGTGACGCGGTTCGAGACGCTGGACTACGCCCAGCCATCGATCGTCTATGACAACGGCTCCAACTGCAAGAACGGTGGGACGGACTGCCGCGAACTGGGCCGCTTCTTCTCCGAGAAGCGCGAGGTCGTGGAGTTCGACGAGATCCCGCGGTACGTGCTGGACGCCACGACGGCCACCGAGGACCGCACCTTCTGGGACAACCAGGGCGTGGATCTCGTGGCCACCCTGTCCGCGCTGGCGCAGGAGGTGGGCGGCGGCTCCGATCGCGGCGGCGGGTCCACCATCACCCAGCAGCTGGTTCGCGCCCGGCTGCTGCCGCGCGACCTGGTCACGGACCCGGACCGCCTCTACGAGCGCAAGGCCAAGGAGATCATCCAGTCCTACAAGCTCACCCAGGCGTACCCGGGCGAGGCGGGCAAGGAGCGGATCATCACCGCCTACCTCAACCAGATCTTCTACGGGCACAACGCGTACGGCATCAAGGCCGCCGCGCGGGCGTACTTCGACGCATCCCTGGAGTGCGCGCCGGCCAAGCTGGAATCGGGCGACTGCAAGCTGCTGACACTGGCACAGGCGGCCATCCTGGCTGGCATCCCCCAGTCGCCGTCTGTGTATGACCTGTACCGCTACGCCAAGAAGGGCGAGTTCGTCGACCCCGCCACGGGCAAGACGAAGGAGGCGAACCTGATCGTGCAGAACTGCCATGCGCAGGATGCCCCGGCCGACTGCACGGATCTCCAGATCGTCGCGCGCCGGAACTTCGTGCTCAAGGCGCTGCGCGAGGGCCACGGCCGGTGGACCCGGATCACCGAGGCGCAGTATCAGGCCGCGCTCGCCGAGCCGATCGTGCTGCGGGGGGACGTGCCGGTGCGCTTCAAGGCGCCCCATTTCGTGTGGGCCATGAAGGGCCAGCTGGACACCCTCCTCGCGGACCGGGAGCCCGCGGAGACCGGCGGCTACAAGATCTACACCACGCTCGACGCCCGGGCGCAGGCCATCGGAGAGAAGTACTGCCGCGCTGCCGCGGAATTCACGCAGTACAGCTACAGCCAGTACGTGCGGGCGCTGAACCGCTACAACGTGCCGCGCTATGACCGACCCTGGCTGGACTTCCTGCGCGGCAAGAGCATCAAGAACTGTGCCCTCGTGGCCGTGGACTACCGCACCGGCAATGTCATCGCGTACGTGGGGTCCGCCAACTACTACGGCAAGAACAGCAAGCGCATGGACCCCAAGTTCGACGTGATCCAGGGCTATCGCCAATCCGGGTCGGCGTGGAAACCCATCGTCTATGCCACTGCCATTGACAACAAGGCGATCACCGCGGGCTCGGTCATCCTCGATGTGACCACGCCGTTCGCCGGTCGCTGGGCGCCCAAGAACGCAGGGCTCGATGAGCGCGGTCCGGTCCTGGCGCGCAAGGCGCTCCAGTACTCGCTCAACATCCCGGCCATCCGGGTCATGGGCCGGGTCACCCCCGCGACCGTGGGTCAGTACGCGGCGCGCGCCGGCATCACGTTCCTGACAGGACGCAAGGGCATGACCCTGGCCGGGCTCGCGGGCGCCATCGGCACGGTCGAGACGCGCATGCTGGACCTCGTCTCCGCCTATGGCTCATTCGGCAACGACGGGTTCGTGACCAGTCCGCGCTTCATCACCAAGATCACCAAGGATGTCGTCCAGACGGACGGCACCATCAAGACGGAGGTGGTCTACACCGCGCCCGACCCGAGCCGCCAGAAGTTCGTGACGCCCCAGACCGCCTACATCATGGCTGACATCCTCAAGGGCAACACCAACCCGGCGGACAACATCTACTGGGGGCCGAAGTTCCGATTGGACAACGGGCCCGGCGGCTCCTACCGCGTGGCGGCCCTCAAGACGGGCACCACCAACGACATCCGTGACCTGGCCGCCTACGGGCTGCTGCCCAAGACGTCCGACAAGAAGGATCCATCGATCGCGCTGGGCGTGTGGATGGGCAACAGCGACCACTCCCAGCCCACCCTCGGCGGCAACCCGCTGTTCGCCTCGGACGGTCCCGCCCAGGTGTGGCACTCGTTCCTGCGCGACTACATGAAGGGCAAGCCGGCACCCGATTTCGACCGGCCGGGCAAGGGCCTGGCGCTCCGGACGATCGACGCATTCACGGGTGGCAAGCCCGGGCCCTGGACGCGCCAGACGGTGCAGGAGTGGTTCATCGCAGGCACCGAGCCGGGCGCCCGGGGGGCTGTCGACACCTCGCGCAGCAACATCTACGTGCGTGAGTGCGGCACCTGGATGGTGGACCCGCTCAAGGCCGAGAACCGGGGTGCTCCCTCGACGTGGAAGGCCGCCGTGAGGGACTGGATGGCCCGCGCACGTCGGGGCCCGTGGGTGACATCCCGCGTGTTCGGCACCCGGACCCGCTACCTCGAGGCTCGCTCATCCTGGGGTGGCCCCATCGTGGGACCCTGCGCGACGCCGACGCCGACGCCCGATCCGAGCGCCACGCCCGACCCGGACGCCACGCCGACCGCCAAGCCGGACAAGACGCCCAAGCCGGACAAGACGCCCAAGCCCACCCCCAAGCCGGACAAGACGCCCAAGCCCACGCCGAAGCCGACCAAGAAGCCCAAGCCCTGAGGATCGCCCACAGCCGATCGGCGGGGTCGGCCTGCTGGCTATCATCAGGGCATGCCCGTGTACCAGGACCCCGACGACGCCCGCGCCCTCGATGCCGACGCCCTCCGTTCGTGGACCGCGGTGGTCCTGGAGCGACTGGGCACCCCGACGGACATCGCGGCGGATGTCGCGACGGTCCTGCTGGCATCAGATCGACGCGGCATCGCCTCCCACGGCACCGCCCGCCTGCCCCAGTACGTGTCACTCGTGGACGCGGGGGTCGTGGATCCGACGGCGCGGCCGGTGCTGGAGAAGGACCTTCCGGCGCTCGGCCGCTTCGACGCGCAGAACGGCTGGGGCCACCACGCGTCCCGGGTGGCGATCGACACGGCCATCGAGCGGGCGCGCACGAGCGGCGCCTGGACCGCGGTGATCCGTCGCTCCAACCACTACGGCATCGCCGGCTGGTACGCCCTGCGCGCCGCGGAGGCGGGCATGATCGGCATGAGCCTCACGAACAGCTCGCCGCTCGTGGCGCCCACCCGCGCCCGCACCCCCATGGTCGGCACGAATCCGATCGCGATCGCGGCGCCCGCGGGTCGGTTCGGCAGCCTGTGCCTGGACATGGCCACCTCGACCGTGCCCCGGGGCCGCATCGAGGTCGCGGCGCGGCGCGGTGAGCAGCTCCCCGTGGGCTGGGCGATCGACGCCGACGGCAACCCCGCGACCACGCCCGCGGCGGCCCTGGGCGGTTCCCTCCAGCCTCTGGGCGGGGCGGAGGCGACCGCGGGCTACAAGGGGTACGGCCTTGCGCTCATGGTGGATCTCCTGACGGGCATCCTGGGCGATGCCGCGTTCGGACCGAACATCATCCCGCTGTTCTCGACCCACGACGGCATCGCCGACCTGGGGCAGCTGTTCTGGGTCATCGACCCGGCGGCACTGGACGACACGCGCCTCGAGGCGCGCCTCGAGGCGTACTGCGAGCAGCTCGTGGCGGCGCCGCTCATCCCCGACGCGCCGGGCCGGGTGCTCATCCCGGGCGAGCCCGAGGCCGCCGCGGAGCGTCGCGCCGCGGCCCGCGGCATCGTCATCGATCGCGAGCACCACGAGGCGCTCGGCGCCATCGCCGCGCGTCTGGGCGTGCCGCTGCCGGACGCGACCACGCCCGTCCCATGGACCGGCGCACACGAGGAAACGGCATGATCGCGGGCACAGGCGCCACGGGTGGCCCGGTGGGCCGCGCCGATGTGGCCGTCATCGGGGGCGGCATCGTGGGCCTTGCCACGACGCTCAAGCTGCTGCGGGCCAGGCCCGACCTGCGGGTCGCGCTCATCGAGAAGGAGCCGGTCCTGGCCGCCCACCAGACGGGCCACAACTCGGGTGTCGTCCACGCCGGTCTGTACTACACGCCCGGCTCGCTCAAGGCGCGCCTGTGCCGCGAGGGCAAGCAGGAGCTGGAGCGCTACTGCGAGGAGAAGGGCATCCGCATCGAGCGCTGCGGCAAGCTCGTGGTCGCCCTCGACGAATCGGAGCTGCCCCGGTTCGCAGCGCTCAAGGAGCGCGCCGTGGCCAACGGCGTCGACGGATTGGAAGAGGTGGGCCCGGAGCGCATCAGCGAACTGGAGCCGCACTGCCGCGGCATCCGGGCGCTGTGGAGCCCGGGCACCGGCATCACCGACTACAGGCAGGTCGCCGCGGCCTACGCCGACGACGTGCGGGCGATGGGCGCCACGATCGAGACCTCCCGCGCGGCCACGTCCATCACCCAGCGAGGGGACGAGCTGGTCGTGGGCACCAGCACTGGCGACCTCGTCACGCGACGCGTGATCGCGTGCGCCGGTCTCCACGCCGACCGGGTGTCGGCATTGACCGGCGATACCGGCAGGGATGTGCCCCACATCGTGCCGTTCCGGGGCGACTACTACACCCTCACCCCTGACGCGCGTTCCTTGGTGAAGGGCCTCATCTATCCCGTCAACGACCCGCGCTTCCCGTTCCTGGGGATCCATCTCACGAAGCGCGTGGACGGCGAGGTGCTGGCGGGACCGAACGCGGTGCTCGCCCTCAAGCGCGAGGGCTACCGGCGCCGTGACGTCGACGTCAGGGACCTCGCGGAGACGCTGGCCTATCCCGGGTTCCTGCGCGTGGCGCGCCGGTACTGGCGCATGGGTGCGTTCGAGATGTGGCGGGATCTGTCCAAGCGGGCGTTCCTGGCGGAGCTCAACCGGTACGTGCCGGAACTGCGCGGCGATCAGCTGGTCTTCGGGCCGAGCGGCGTCCGGGCGCAGGCGCTGGGACGCGACGGCGCGCTCGTGGACGACTTCCTGCTGGGCGGCACCGACCGGGTGCTCCACGTGCGCAACGCCCCCTCCCCCGCGGCCACCTCGTCGCTGGCCATCGGGCGGGTGCTCTCCGAGGAGGCGATCGCCCGCTTCGGCCTGTAGGCCGGGCGGGCGGCCGCGGCAGCCCGATGTCGCTCGACCGGTACTGGCGGAAGCGCGACTTCGGCAGGACGCCGGAGCCCGCCGGTGCGGCGCCGTCGGTGGCCCCGCCCGAGGGATCGCGGCGCTACGTGGTCCAGCGCCACCGCGCGACGCGCCTCCACTACGACGTGCGCCTCGAGATCGACGGTGTGCTGATGTCCTGGGCCGTGCCGCGGGGACCGTCCATGCGGCCGCTGGAGCGGCGGCGGGCCGCGCGGACCGAGGACCACCCTCTCGAGTACTTCGACTTCGAGGGCGTGATCCCGCGCGGCGAGTACGGCGCGGGCGACGTGATCGTGTGGGACTGGGGGACCTGGAATCCGGAAGCGGAGACGCCCGACCCAGGCGCGGCGGTGCGGGCCGGGGAGCTGAAGCTGGTCCTGGCCGGCGAGCGGCTGCGCGGCCGGTTCGTGCTCGTGCGCACCCGCTCGGAGGACCCGTCCAAGGAGGAGTGGCTGCTCATCCACAAGCGCGACGAGGCCGCGGACGACGCGTGGGACATCGATGCGCTGCTCACCTCGGTCAAGAGCGGCCGGACGAACGACGAGGTGCGCGACGGTGTCCCGGCGCTGTGGCTCAGCAGCGCTCCCGCGTCCGAGGCGGCGATCGACCTGTCCGCGGCCAAGGCAGCACGCTTGCCCGACTTCATCCCGCCGATGGCCGCCACGGCCGTGGACGCACCCTTCAGCGATCCCGACTGGCTGTACGAGCTGAAGCTGGACGGCTACCGGGTCCAGGCCGTGGTGCACGACGGGACCCTGAGGCTGTGGACCCGCAACAGGCTGGATGCCGCGCGCCACTTCCCGGAGCTGGCCGCCGCGCGACCCACCTGGATCGCCGCGGACGAGGCCGTGGTCGACGGCGAGGTGGTGGCGCTGGATCCCGATGGCCGCCCGGACTTCAGCCTGCTCCAGGACCGGACGGGGATGAAGGGCATCGCGCAACGGCGGGGCGAGCGCCGGGCATCCGCCCAGGCCCTGCGCGAGGGTGGGGACGTCGCCGCGGGTCAGGCCCTGGCGCCGCTCGTGTTCCACGCGTTCGACCTGCTCCACCTCGACGGGCGCTCGCTGCTGGACGTGCCCCTGGAGGACCGCAAGCGGCTGCTCAAGGCGCGCCTCAGACCGCATCCCCAGGTGCGCTACCTCTCGCACATCGTCGAGGAGGGCGAGCTGTTCTTCGAGAGCGTCCGGTCCCGGCTGCTGGAGGGGGTGATCGCGAAGCTCCGCCGCTCCCGATACGAGCCGGGGAGGCGCTCGCGGGCGTGGCTCAAGGTGAAGGCGCGCCGGGACCAGGAGCTCGTGGTGGTGGGCTACGAGCCGGGCCAGGGCACCCACACGGACCTGGGGTCGCTGCTCGTGGCGGTCGCCCAGGAGGGCGGCGGCTTTCGGTTCGCGGGCGAGGTGGGCTCCGGGATGGACACCCGGATGCGCCGGGAACTGCGCCGGGAGCTCGACGCGATCCGCGTGGACCGACCGCCGGTGGATGATCCGCCACGGCTGCCCGACGCGCGTTGGGTGGAGCCGCGCCTGGTCATCCGAGCGGCATTCTCGGACTGGACCGGCGACGACCTGCTGCGGCAGTCCTCGTTCCTGGGCCGCGAGCCCGGGCGCGATCCCGCGAGCGTGGTGCGGGAGACCCCCGAGGCGGCGCTCGTCGCCCGGGACGCGGCGGAGAGGGTCGTGCGACGCCAGGATCGGAAGCGGGCCGCCGAGGCGAGCGCCGCGGCCGCGCATCGCACCCACGCCGCGGCGGAGTCGGCGCGCGTCCGTGCGGGGTCGGACCGCGACCGCGCAGCGAGCGGCACCGCGGAGGCGGTCTCCCTGGCACCGCTGCCGCTCATCCGCGACCCGGGTGCCACGGGCGACCCGCCCGAGGCGGCAACCGCGGATGAGCTGGCCGCCCTCGAGGCCCTGGGCAAGGGGGGTGTCTGGTCGGTCGGCGGGGAGTCGGTCAACCTCACCAACCTGGACAAGGTGCTGTTCCCGGGGTCCGGGCGGACGAAGCGGGACCTGGTGCGCTACTACGTGACGATCGCGCCGGCGATCCTGCCGTACCTCCGGGAGCGGCCGCTGAACACGGACCGCTGGCCGGATGGCATCACCGGCCACCACTTCTGGCAGAAGCAGATCCCCTCGCACGCACCGGCGTTCGTGCGGCGCTGGGACTACCCCGAGGCGGGCCATGACCAGTCGCACACGTACGTGGTCGCGGACCGTGTGGCGACGCTGGCGTGGCTGGCCAACCAGGCGGTCATCGACCTGCACCCGTGGACCAGCCGGCTGCCCGCCTACACCACGCCGACGTATGCCCTCATCGACCTGGACCCGGGGCCCCGCACGACGTGGGATGAACTGCTCACGCTGGCCCGTCTCAACCGGACCGCGCTGGCGCACCTGGGCGTGACCGGCTTTCCCAAGGTCACCGGCAAGCGCGGCATCCAGGTCTGGATCCCGGTGGAGCCGCGCTACTCCTTCGACGAGACGCGCGACTGGGTGGGCGCCCTGTCGCAGGCGGTGGGCGCGACGGTGCCCGACCTGGTGAGCTGGGACTGGGCGAAGAAGGATCGGGGCGGTCGGGCGCGCCTGGACTTCACCCAGAACGCGCTCAACAAGACGCTCGTGGCGCCCTATGCGGTGCGGCCGGTGGACCGCGCCGCGGTGTCCGCGCCCATCACGTGGGAGGAGCTGGACGATCCTGACCTGCGGCCTGACCGCTGGGACATCCACACGATCGTGGAGCGGGTCACGGCCATCGGCGATCCGTTTCGAGGCGTGCTCGCGACGGCGCAGGCGCTGCCGCCGCTGGGCTGACGCGGTCGCTGGGCCGCGCGGACATCGCCCGGATGCCCGATGATGGGCGCCGCACGCTCCCCTTCCCCAGACGGAGGTCTCCAGCACGATGGTCCATCGACCCCTGCGCGCCATCGGGGCGCTGTCCATGACGGGCGCATTGCTCGTGGCCGGCGCCACGGTCAGCGCCCAGTCGCCAGCGGTCTCCGCCGCGCCCGTCACCCTCTCGGAGGGCTGCGCCAAGGACGCGCTGGTGCTCAAGAACCCTGGCCGGCTGACGCTCAGCACGGACAACCCGGCGTACGGCCCCTGGTGGTGGGGCGACCCGGCCACCCAGTATCCGGGCGAACCCGAGGGCGGCTCCGGCTGGGAGCTGGGCGACCCCTACTCCGGAGAGGGCTACGAGGCGGCGGTGGCGTACGCCGTCGCGGCCGCGCTCGGGTTCGCCCACGAGGAGGTCGACTGGATCCCGAATGCCGTGTTCGAGCAGGCGTTCGCACCGGGTGACAAGCCGTTCGACTGGCACATGGCCCAGATCTCCATCCGGCCGGAGCGGGCGGAGGCGGTCGATTTCAGCGACCCCTACTTCCAGGCGAACCAGTCGATCATCGCCATGACCGACAACCCGATCCAGGCGGTCACGACGATCGAGGGCCTCAAGGACTTCCGGCTCGGCGCGGCGACGGCCACCACCAGCTTCCAGCTCATCGACCACGTCATCGCGCCGAACGCCGAGCCGCAGATCTTCAACTCCAACGCCGACGCGATCCAGCCCCTCCAGTCGGGCACCATCGACGGCCTGGTGGTGGACCTCCAGACGGCGTTCTTCATGCGCGACGCGCAGCTGGAGAACTGGGACACGCCGGACCCTGAGGCGACCATCGTCGGGCAGTTCGACGAGAGCGCCCAGTCGGACCCGGTGGGCATGGTGCTCCAGAAGGACAGCCCGCTCACCGCGTGCGTGAACGAGGCACTGGCCGCCATCACGGCGAACGGCACCCTCGGCGCGATCTATGACCGGTGGATCTCGACCGGCCAGGAGATCCCGTTCTTCCAGTGACCCCTCGCATCCCGGGGCGCCCGTGACCGTCACGGGCGCCCCGTCCGGGCCCCAGGGCGCCCGCCCGCGTCGACCGCTCCGGCAGTCGCGCTGGGCGGGCGTCGTCATCGGCGGCATCAGCACGCTCGTGGTGGTGCTGGTGCTGGGCTGGGTGATCGTCAACTCGGCGGGCTGGCCGCGCGTCCAGGCGATCTTCTTCGACGCCGACGTGTTCGTCGACGCGCTCCCGGACATCACACGCGCGCTGCTGCTCAAGAACCTGGTGATCTTCGCGGTGGCGGAGGTGCTCATCCTCGTCTTCGCGCTCGTGGTCGCCGTGCTGCGCGGACTGCGCAGTCCGATCCTGTTCCCGCTGCGCGCCCTCGCGGTCGCCTACGTGGACTTCTTCCGTGGCGTGCCCAGCATCCTCGTGATCTACCTGTTCGGCTTCGGCATCCCGGCGCTGGGCCTGGAGGGCATCCCGGACGACCCCATGTTCTGGGGCATCGTGACGCTCGTGGTGGTGTGGACCGCGTATGTGTCGGAGGTCTACCGCGCGGGCATCGAGTCGGTGCATCCGAGCCAGGACGCCGCCGCTCGCTCGCTGGGCCTGTCCAGCCTCCAGTCGCTGCGGCACGTGGTGCTGCCCCAGGCGGTGCGGCGGGTGATCCCGCCGCTGGTGAACGATGCCATCGGCCTCACCAAGGACACCGCGCTCGTGTCGTTCATCGGACCCATCGAGGCGTTCCGCACCTCGTCCATCAAGTCCGCCGCGGTGTTCGACTTCACGCCCTACCTGGCCGCCGCGCTGCTGTTCCTGATCATCACCATCCCGCTCACGCGCCTGTCGGACTGGCTGGTGGCCCGGGAGCGCCGACGCGTGCAGGCGGGCGGCTGATGGTCCCGTCCCTGGACCAGGCCGACCACGCGCCGCTGGGTGCGGAGATGCTGCGCGTCGAGGGTGTCCGCAAGTCGTTCGGTGAACTGGAGGTGCTGCGGGGCATCGACCTGTCCGTGGCGGAGCACGAGGTGGTCGCGCTGATCGGCGCGAGCGGGTCGGGCAAGAGCACCCTCCTGCGCTGCATCAACCTCATCGAGCCCATCGACGAGGGGCGCATCATCGTGGCCGGCACGGAGATCACCGATCCGCGGGTCTCCGCCGACCGGGTGCGCCGGAGCATCGGCATCGTGTACCAGAGCTACAACCTGTTCCCCCACATGACCGTGCTCGCGAACGTGACGCTCGCGCCGCGCAAGGTGCTGAGGCTCTCGCGCTCGGACGCGGAGGCGCGCGCGACCGAGCTGCTGACCCGCTTCGGCCTGGCCGACAAGCGTGATGTCCACCCCGATCGGCTGTCGGGCGGCCAGCAGCAGCGCGTGGCGATCGTGCGGGCGCTCGCGATGCGCCCGGACCTGCTGCTCCTCGACGAGATCACCTCGGCGCTGGACCCGGTGCTCGTGTCGGAGGTGCTGGATGTGGTCCGCGAGCTGGCCGTGGGCGGCATGACGATGGTCATCGCCACTCACGAGATGGGCTTCGCGCGGGACGTCGCGAACCGCGTGTGCTTCCTCCACCAGGGCACGATCCTGGAGCAGGGGCCGGCCGGGGACCTGCTGCGCGAGCCTCGGCAGCCGGAGACGCGCGCCTTCCTGGAGCGGGTCATCAGGGCCGGTCGACTCTAGCCGGGGTCCGAGCGCTCCCTGGGCCGCGGCCGCAGTCGGCGGCGCTGGGCTCGAGGGGACTGTCCCCTCCCACGATGCGTGTGGTCCGCTCAGAGGCCGTGAAGCAATCAGGGTCGTGGTCCGCGGGTCCCGGGAATGCGGCGCCCGCGGGGTCGCATGGCGGTCCGACGGCCGGGTGCCGCGGATCGACCGGGGCGGCGCGCGGCGGGACCTGGCGTGCGCCTCATCCGGCGGTCCGCCGCCGGACTCCTCCTCCCCGGGGTCAGCCCCCGACGGGCAGGGCCCCGAGGGTGACGGTCCGGACCAGG
>DAOTUU010000004.1:0-36468 GCA_034436555.1 Chloroflexota bacterium
TATGACGGCACCAAGGCCGGGGCGCCCCCGTTCGCCGACGACGACTTCCGCTACGGCGACTCCCGCTGGGTGGCCCCGGCGGGCTCCCACCGGTTCGCGCTCAGCGGTGGCAGCACCTCGTCCGGCGGCTGCGAGCAGGTGATCCTGGGCCTGGAGGGTCGCTGGATGATCACCGATGCGAAGGTGTCGATGTCCGAGACGTTCACCGAGCGCTGGGAGAAGCCCGCCATGGAGTGTCGGTACGACACGATCACCTCGGTCCACGAGCCCGTGGTCATCGGGCGTCGTGGAGGGACGCTCCTGCTTAGACGGTTCGGCGGGGACGCGTTCCTGTTGGGCGAAGACGGTGTCAAGCAACGCCTACACAACGAGATTCGGTCCGGCTCGGTCGTCGTCGAGGTCGGGCCGAAGAGTCTCGTGCGGGTGACCGACTTCCTGGACCGTCGAGGCCATGCGATCGCGATCGGTCCGGGCACCAAGGTCCGCCTCACGCCCGGCAAGCCGATCAAGATCCTGGAGACCACGCCAGGCATGGGCCTCGGAAGCGTGCCGAAGCCGTATCTGGTTCGCTTCCTGAGGCCGCCCGTCCGGACCAACAGCTGCGTCGTGGCCGCCCGCGGCTGAGCCCGCTCGGATGGGCCGGGTGAGTCCTGGTGATGCCGGGGTGAAGCCGGGGCAACGCCAGTCTGAGGCCAGGGCGAAGCCGAGCGGGTCCTCCTCCACGGCATGGCGGATCGCGAGCGAGCCCGCCACCGTGGCACACCGCTCTACCGGCGCGTCTGCGACTACGGCGACCTTGGCGTCCACGCCAGCGACGATGCCCGTCCCTGTGCGCGGCTGCGGCCGGGTGAAGCGGTGGTGAAGCGCCCGTGAAGTGGCGGTGAAGCGCCGCCGCGCATCCTGCGGTGAATGGCCAACCGAGAGCGACCGCGCGACCGCGGCACCCGTCGCGCGTCCGAGGCACTGGCGGACCTCGGCCGTCAGTGCCGCGACGCCCGGACCGCTTCGGATCTGACCCAGGCCGCGGTGGCCCGGGCCGCCGGCGTCGATCGCAGCTGGCTCAGCCGGTTCGAGCGGGGGGACGCCGGCGGCATCGGGTTCGTGGCGGTCGGCCGGCTGCTCGCGGTGGTGGGCCTGGACCTGTCTGTCCGGGCGTACCCGGGCGGCGATGCGCTGCGCGACGCACCGCAGCTGGGACTGGTGGGACGCTTCCGGTCCGAGGTCGCCGCATCGGTGGGGCTCGAGACCGAGGTGCCGCTGCCGATGCCGGGAGATCCACGGGCGTGGGACGCATTCCTGCGGTTCATGAGCGGCGCACGGTGGGGTGTGGAGGGGGAGACGCGGGTCGGGGATGTCCAAGCGCGCGTGCGGTCGCTGCAGCGCAAGAAGCGCGACGGGCGCGTTGATGGCGTGATCCTTCTGCTTGGGGACACGGCCCACCACCGAGCGATGTTCCGGGACCACGGCGCGTTGCTGCGCTCGACATTCCCGGTCGCCTCGGACGAGGCGCTGGCCGACCTGCGGGCCGGTCGGCCGCCGCGCGGCGACACGATCATCCTCATCTGACCCGCTGTCCTCGCCGACCGTGTGCCCACCACGCACGAGATGGTCGCGGCGTGCGTGGTACGCACGAGATCCCGGGTCGGACGGCGCCCGGGTCGTTCGGCGGCGTGCGCCGGACGCCCATCCGTTCCGGTGACGCACACCGGTGCGCCAGGGACACACGACGGAGGCGCCACAGCCCGCCGCGAGCCTGGCTCACCTCCGGAGCCGGCCCGTGGAGTCGAATCTCGTGCGTGCCACGCACGCGGCGGAGATCTCGTGCGTGCCACGCACGACGGCCCCGGGGCGGGACCCGGACCCCGGGGCGGGACCCGGACCCCGAGGCGGGACGCGGCCCCCGAGGCGGGACCCGGCCCCCGGGGCGGGACGCGGCCCCCGAGGCGGGACGCGGCCCCCGCCTGAGGTCGGAGACCGGATGGGGCGGATCAGCCCACGCGGCGCAGCTCCGCGGTCTCCTGCCCGGTTCCCGGTGCCCAGTCGCGCGGCGCCAGCTCCCATCCGTCGAACACGAACCCCGGCGCCGCCGAACACCCCACGAGCGTGAACCCGCCCAGGCTGCGCGCGGTCTGCCACAGGCCGCCCTCCACCACGATCTGGGGCCGCTCGCCCGCCGCGAGTCCGGGGCCCAGCACGTCCCGGACGGGCGCCGTCCGACCATGGCCCGGCGCCGTCAGCAGCTCGAGCGCGGCCCCCGCGTACCAGTGCCAGATCTCGGGGGCATCCATCCGATGCCACCAGGAGCACTCGCCGGCCTTGAGCAGGAAGTAGATCGCAGAGCCCTCCGCCCGCCCCCCATCCACGGCGGCGCCGCGCCACGTCTCGGCGTACCAGCCACCCTCGGGATGCGGCCTCATGCCCAGCAGGTCGATGATCTCGTCGGCGTCCATGGTCCGCTAGCCTAGAGGACATGACCTCCCTGCCGCGCCCCGCCCGACCGGATCCGCTGCGTCCCACGGCCGACATCGCCCTGGCCACCTGGGCGGAGCGCGTCCGCGCCGACCGGGAGCAGGTGGAGCGACTGCGCGAGCTGGACGACCCATCCGACTACTACGCGCCGATCGCGGACCGGTTCCGGGCGGACCCCCATCGGTCCGACGACCAGGTCCTGGCCGCGCTCTCCGCGATCGCCCGCCCGAACGACACCTGGCTGGACATCGGCGCGGGAGGCGGACGATACGCGCTGCCCATCGCGCTCGTCACCCGGGAGGTGATCTGCGTCGAGCCGTCGGAGGGGATGCGCGCGGTGATGGCCGGTGCGGCCGAGGAGCATGGCATCGGCAACGTCCGCCTGTTCGAGGGTCAGTGGCCCCCGGCCTCGTGGGCCGCCCGGGGGACCGCGGAAGGGGTCGACGCGGACGTCTCCCTGATGGCGCACGTGGGCTACGACATCGAGGCGATCGGTCCCTTCCTGGACGCCATGGAGGCGGTCACGACCCGGCGCTGCGTGGCGGTCATGAGCGAGGGCTCGATGACCACGGTCGCCACGCTCCTGTGGGACACGATCCACGGGGAGCCGCGGGTGCCGCTCCCAGCCCTCCCGGAGCTCATCGCGCTGCTCCTGGCACGCGGACGGCTGCCGGAGATCCAGCTCGTGGACCGCGTCCCGCCGACCTTCGACAGCCGCGAGGACCTGGTGCAGATGGCGCGGCGCCAGCTGTGGCTGCGACCGGCGTCCGTGAAGGACCGCCGGCTCGTCGACATCGTGGACGACCTCGCCACCGAGCGCGACGGGCGCTGGGCGCTGCTCTGGACGGCCACGCGGATCGGCATCGTCTCGTGGGAGCCGCGCGACCCGGAGTGACCCGGAGGACCATCCCGTGAGCCCGATGGTGGTGCATCCGGGGTGGGTCGCCAGCCCGAGGGGGTCAGGCGCGCCGTCCGGCGAGCCTGTGGTCCACCGCCCAGAGCGCCGCCTGCGTGCGGGAGGCCAGGCCGAGCTTGCCCAGGATGTTGCTCACGTGCGTCCGTGCGGTCCGCTCGGTGATGAACAGCGCGGTCGCGATCTCCTTGTTCGAGGCTCCCTGGCCGACCAGCGCCAGGACCTCCTTCTCGCGCTCGGTGAGCGGCTCCGCGAGCGGCGGCTCCGAGCGCCTCTCGCGCATCCGCTGCGCCAGCAGGCGAGCCACGGCCGGGTCCAGGTGCACCTCGCCGGCGTGCGCCGCACGCACGGCGGTCGCCACCTCCTCGGCCTCCGCGTCCTTCAGCAGGTAGCCCGACGCCCCGGCCTCCAGGGCCGCGGTCACCTTCTCCTCCTCGATGAACGAGGTGACCGCCACGATCTCCACCTCGGGCTGGACGTGCTTGATCGCGGCGATGGCGCCCAGGCCGTCCAGCACCGGCATGAGCAGGTCCATCAGGATCACGTCCGGACGCACCCGGGCCGCCTCGGTGATGGCCACCTGACCGTTCTCCGCCTCGCCCACCACCTCGATGTCCGGCACCAGGTCGAGATACGTGCGGAGGCCCCTGCGGACCACGCCGTGGTCGTCCACGAGCAGCACGCGGATGGGTGGCTCGCCGGCGTTCGGGCCGGACGCGCTCGGATGGGTCACGCACGCATCTCCTGGTGATGGGCCGGGTCGGTTGCCGTCCTCACGATAGACCAGCGGTCGACACCGGAGCGGTCCCGGCGGCTGCGGCACGCAGCAGCTCCACCAGCGAGTCCGGCTGCACGGGGCAGGGGGCCACGGTGACCGGCAGGCTCACGCTTCGGGGTGTCTCGTCCGACCAGCACAGTGCGACGATGGGCAGCACTGGCCAGTCCCTCCGGATGGCGCCCACGAGCGCTGCGCCAGACTCCAGGTCCGGCAGCCGCGGGTCGAGCAGCACCACGTCCACCCGCTCGGCGGCGAGGTTCGCCAGGGCTCCGGCCGGATCGGCCGCGGAGCACGCGACCGCCATCCCGTCCGCCAGGTCGATGAGTCCGCACAGGCTCTGGCGGACGCGGCGATCCGCGTCCACCACGAGGACGCGCAGCGGGGGCGCCGAGGCGGCCTTCAGAGGCTCCATCCCGGAGCAGGGTCGGGCCCCTGCGCTGTCCCGTCATGGGGCGGGCGGCCGATTCGGGGTGCGTCATTCGTCGTGCCGTCGCTCAGTCATCCGGGGCAGGGCTCCCGCGGAGGGGGACCGCGACCTGGAGCCGGGTGCCGTCCTGGCGTCGCGAATCGATCGTGAGCACGCCGCCCACTCCCTCCGCGCGCGTGCGCATGGACCCGAGGCCGAGATGCCCCGCGGGCACGGTGGCCGGGTCGAAGCCGGCGCCGTCGTCGTCCACCCGCAGCCGCAGCACCCCGTCGGCCTGGTCTAGGGTCACCCTGACCATGCTCGCACCAGCGTGCTTGACGACGTTGTGGAGGGCCTCCTGCGCGATGCGGTAGAGCGCGTCCTCGACGGCGAGCGGGGCCCGGTCGACCGGAGAGCAGTCGATCGTCACGGGCAGGCCGGTCCGACCCTGCACCGCCGCGGCGTGGAGCCGGAGCGCCTGCTCCAGGCCCAGCTCCTCCAGCTGGCTCGGTCGCAGCTCGAAGATGAGCGCGCGCATCTCGGCGAGCGCATCGCGCCCCAGCGCCTTCAGCTCGCCCAGCATCCGCTTGGCCGCCGCCGGGTCGCGGTCGACCAGCAGCTCCGTGGAGCGGATCGTGAGGGTCATCGAGAACAGCGCCTGGGTCACCGAGTCATGGAGCTCGCGGGCCAGTCGCTGGCGCTCACCGGCCGTGGCGAGCTCCGTCGCCTGGCGCCGCAGGTCGTCCTCGAGGCGGACCTGCTCGCGCAGGTCGCGGACGATGCCGTGCGCGCCGGCGAACTGCCCGTCGATCACGATGGCCACGCCGCGCATGTCCGCCGTGATGCGCGTCCCGTCGCGGTGACGCATCGTGAACCGCTGGACCGCGGGCGGGAAGGGCGGCAGCCGCATCGCCTCGAACGCCTCGCGCAGGCCCGCGGACCGCTCCACGTCCACGACGTCGCGCCACCGCCGCCCGATGAGCGACTCGGGACTCCAGCCCAGGATCGCCTGGGTCGCGTCGGACAGGAACGTGAACGCGCCCGCGAGATCGACCGAGAACACGATGTCCGGGGCATTCGTCAGGAGGTACCGATAGCGCGACTCGGACCGCTGGAGCGCCTCGTACAGGCGGGCATTGGACAGCGTGATGGCCGCCTGGTCGGCCATGCCCTGGAGCAGGTCCATGGCCGATCGGTCGATTCGGCGCGGCTCGCGGTAGCTCACCGCGAGCGTGCCCACGATGCCCTCCCGGGGGGTGCGCAGGGGCGCCACGGCCATCGCGCCCAGGCCCATGCGGGCGGCCGTGGCACGGTCCTGCGGCCCGTGCGGGATGCGCGGATCGGCGAGATAGTCCTCCGTGCGCAGGGCCACGCCCTGGAGCGCGGCGAGCCCGTTCATGCCGCCGCCCACCGGGAAGCGGCACTCGCGCAGCCAGGCCGCGGTGGCGGCGTCCACGCCGCCCGCCAGGACCTGGGGAACCAGGTCCCTGCGGTCGGGGTCCATGAGGCACAGATGCGCCCCGTCGCCGTGGAGCAGCCGCCGGGACTCATCGACGATGCGCTGGAGGATGCCCTCCGTCTGGCCCAGCAGGGCGATGCGCGAGCTGATCTCGCGCAGCGCCCGCTCCTGCTCCGCCTGCCGGGCGAGCGCCTCCCGCGACCGGGCGAGCGCCTCGATGAGCCGCTCGTTCGCGACCGATGCCGCGGCGTGGTCGGCGAGGGCGCGCACGAGCGAGGCATCCTGCTCCCCCAGGGCGCCCGGCCGGCCGGTGTACACGCCCATCGCGCCGATGACCTCCTGGCCCGCGAGCAGCGGCGCCACCACCATCGAGCGGATCGGTGCGCCGCGGGCGACCTGGTCGGCCATCCACAGGTGCGTGAAGGAGGGGTCCTCGAGGTAGTCGTTCGTGACCCGCACCGACCGCTGCGCCACGGCGGCCCCGAACATGCCGCTGCCGATGGGCATCGTCAGCTCCCGCATCCAGCCTCGATCGGGGGTGTCCGTGAGGCCCGAGTCGTAGGCCCACCGGAGCATCCGGGTGCGCGCATCGAGCAGGTACAGGATCGCGCCGTCGGCGCGCAGCAGGCGGGCCGCCTCGAGCACCGCCCGACGCAGCGTGTCGTGCGGGACCGAGGCGTCTGGCCCCGTCACGCCCGGTCCAGTCACGCCCTGCCCAGTCACGCCCTGCCCAGTCACGTCCTGCCCAGTCACGCCCGGCTGCGCCACGCCCGGCGGGGGAGGGGCGGACCCGGGGACGTCATCCACAGGCGGAGTGTAGCCAGCGGGTGGCGCCGGGTGATGGCCTCCATGCCCCGCGATCTTCGTAAGCGCTCTTGACAAACCCGCCGTCCGGGGGCACTCTTTGTCCAGCGACCTGACGAAGTCGACACCGCGGTGCGGAGGACCACCGGGGAGGGTGTGCGGCCGCCGGGGGCGCGATCGGAGGTCGGGGTTGCCGCTGCCCACGAAGGCGACGCACCAGCGCACCCGCGAGCACAACGTGCGGCTCGTGATGCGGACGCTGTATGACCTGGGGCCCATCAGCCGGGCGGACATCGCGCGCCAGACCCATCTGACCCGCACCACGGTCGGTGACGTCGTCACCGACCTGCTGGACGAGGGGATGGTGGAGGAGGTGGGCCGCGGGGCGTCGTCCGGCGGCAAGGCGCCCATCCTGCTGCGCATCCGGAGCTCCGCGCGCCACGTGATCGGCCTGGACCTGGGTGAGGCCACGTTCACGGGGGCGCTGGTCAATCTGCGCGGTGAGGTGAGCCACCCCATCGACCTGCCGGTGGACGCCCCGGATGGGCCCGCCGCCGTGGACCTCGTGGAGTCGCTCGTGGATCGCCTGCGCGCCGCGGCGACGGGACCGGTGCTCGGCATCGGCGTGGGCACGCCGGGCGTCATCGACACGCGCACCGGCACCATCCGGTGGGCGGTCCGCCTCGACTGGCAGGACCAGCCGCTGGGCCGGCTCCTCCAGGAGCGCACCGGCCTGCCGGTGTACGTCGCCAATGACTCCCAGGCGGCGGCGCTGGCCCAGTACGCGTTCGGCGGAGACGGTCCGCGCGTCCCCAACCAGGTCGTCGTCAAGGTGGGCAAGGGCGTCGGCGCCGGGATCGTGCTGGGCGGTCGGCTGTACCAGGGCGACGGCTTCGGCGCCGGAGAGATCGGCCATCTGGGCGTCGTGGAGGACGGACTCGCCTGTCGCTGTGGGCGCAATGGCTGCCTGGAGACCGTGGCCAGCGCGGATGCCGTCGTCCGGCGCGCGCGCCAGCTCGCGCTCGAGGATGGCGCGTCGGTGCTGCACCGTGCCGCGCGCTCGCGATCGGGCATCACGCTGCGGGACGTGCGACTCGCGTGGGAGCGCGACGACGCCGCCGCGGTCGGCGCGGTGCTGGAGGCGGCCGGGGCGCTGGGCGCGGGCATCGCCGCGGTCATCGAGGTCCTCGACATCCATCGCGTGGCGCTCCACGGCAGCGTCACGGGCTTCGGCGAGCGGTGGCTCTCGGCCGTCCGCTCGGAGGCCGCCCGACGATCCCTCGGCCTGATCGCCTCTGAGGTCGCCATCGACCTGGTGCGCCTGGACAGCAACCTCACCGTGATGGGTGCCTCGGCGATGCTGATGACCGAGACGCTGGGCCTGGAGCTGGCGCGATGAGCGGCCTGCTCGCCGGGCTCGACGTGGGCGGCACCACGATCGCGGTGCGGCTGGCGACCGCTGACGGCCTCGTGAGCGTGGGTCGCAGCGTCGTCGCCACCGTGCGCGACCAGCCAGAGCGCGCGGGCCGGCAGATGGTGGACGCCATCGCGGCGGCCTGCCGGGAGGCGGGCGAGCGCCTGGAGCGGATCGTGGCGGTGGGTGTCGGTGTCCCCGGACAGGTGGACGGCCAGGCGGGGACCGTCTCCCACGCCGTGAACCTGGGCTGGACGCAGGTGCAGCTGGCCGCGGACGTGCGGGCGATCCTGGGTGTGCCGTGCACGCTCGACAATGACGTGCGCGCCGCCGCGGAGGGACTGCGCGCCCAGCGGATGCTGGGAGACGCCCGGGACTTCGTGTACCTGTCGGTGGGCACCGGCATCGCGGCGGGCGTGGTCATCGACGACGTCGTCCGCCATGGCGCACACCTGCTGGGCGGGGAGGTCGGCCATCTGGTCGTGGAGCCCGGCGGCGCCGCCTGTGCCTGCGGCCAGCGCGGCTGTCTGGAGGCCATCGCGTCGGGTCCGGCCGTCGCGGCCTGCGCCCGGGACCGGGTCCGGGCGGGCGCGCCTTCCTCCCTCGCGGGACTCGCGCACCCCACCGCGGCGGACGTGTATGCCGCCTCGGCGGCGGGCGACCAGGTGGCCCGCGAAGCGGTCGAGCGCGCCGCCGCGGCCCTGGCGCGCGCGCTGCACCTGCTGGGCGTGGCCCTGGACATCCCCATCGTGGCCATCGGCGGCGGCGTGACCGCCGCCGGGCCGGCCTTCTTCGGACCGCTCGACCGGGCGCTCGACGCCGTCCGCGCGACCAGCCAGCTGGCCGCGGCGGTGCTGCCGCCCGACCTGGTCCGTCCGCTCCCCGCCGGCTACGAGCCGGGCACCTGGGGCGCGGTCCTGCTCGCCCGCAAGGGGTGGGCCCCGATCGGGGCCCGCGCAGCTGAGCGGAAGGAGGTGGGCGCGCGATCGACGACCGCCACACCCACCACCTGACGCATGGAACACACGGGTCGATCGACCCGGAGGAACAGTCGGGACAGGCCATCGCCTGTCACCACGGAGGAGTTGGATGCGTACTCGCAGGTTCATGACCGCCACCGCGGTCCTGACCATGACCGCGCTCGCGGCCGGCACCGGGGCGGTCACCGCCCAGGATGCCGCGGCGACCGGCTACACCGAGCTGGATCAGGCGATGGGCGCCGACCAGCCGTTCAAGGGCAGCAAGGTCTCGATCCAGACGCAGTGGATCGGCGGCGAGGGTGACAACTTCGCGGCCGTCCTCGCGCCGTTCGAGGCGGCCACGGGCATCGACGTCCAGGTCGACGAGATCGGCTCGAGCCACGAGACCGTGCTGCGCACCCGCATCGAGGGGGGCGCTCCGCCCGACCTCGCGATGCTCGCCCAGCCGTCGGCCATCGTGAACTACGGCACGTCCGGCAAGCTCATCGACGTCGCGACCATCATGGATGCCCAGAAGCTCAAGGACGAGCATCCGGCCACGGTGGGCCTGTATGCGTCCGGCGATCAGATCTGGGCGATCCCCTACAAGGTCGATGTGAAGTCGACCGTGTGGTATCCCATCAAGGCCTTCGAGGCCGCGGGCTACAAGGTGCCCACCACGTGGGCGGAGCTCGAGGCGCTCGAGGCGCAGATCGTCGCCGACGGCAGCAACCCCTGGTGCATCGGCATGGAGGCCGGCACCGCCACGGGCTGGCAGGCCACCGACTGGCTGGAGGACATCGTCCTGCGGACCGCCGGCATCGACGCGTACAACAAGTGGATCACCCACGAGCTGAAGTTCGACTCGCCGGAGATCACCGCGGCCATGGACATCCTGGCCAAGATCTTCTTCACCGAGGGCAACGTCTACGGCGGCAACACGGCCATCGTGGCCACCCCGCAGACCCAGCCCATGGACCCGATGTTCCCGACCGACGGGAACTGGGACGGCTTCACCCCCGGCTGCTGGATGCAGAAGCAGGCGACCTGGTACGGCCCCGACTTCTTCCCCGACCAGCGGACCAGCGGGCAGCCCTCGCAGTTCATCATCGGCGAGGACATCGGCCTGTTCTATTTCCCGCCCATCGACGAGGCCCAGGGCAAGCCGGCCCTCGGCGCGGGTGACGCGCTGATGGTCATGGCCGATCGGCCCGAGGTCCGTGCGCTGGCCCAGTACCTGTCCACGCCGGCCGGCATCGAGGCCTGGGTCAAGGCGGGCTCCGCCCTGTCCGCGAACCAGACCACGCCCGCCGACTGGTATGCCGGCAACTACAAGCTCGAGGTCGCGTCCGGGATCGTCGCCAACGCGACGTCCTTCGGCTTCGATGCGTCCGACCTGATGCCGCCCGCCGTCGGCGCCGGCTCCTTCTGGTCGGAGATGGTCAACTGGATCTCCGCCAACGGTGCTGACACCCAGGCGCGGCTCCAGGCGATCGACGCCAGCTGGCCCGCCCAGTAAGGTGTGACCCTGCGGGGTGCGTCGCCTCGGCGGCGCACCCCCGGCCACCCCACAGCCACAGGAGCCGAGCGTGCCATGACCGGAGTGAGGGAGCCCCGAGAGGGGGAGACCTGGCGCCTGCTGCTGATGCCCATCGGCGTCCTCCTGGGCGCGGTCGGCATCATCCTGGGCCTGATGTTCCTGGCGGACAAGACCGCCTCGCCCAGCTTCGTCGCGTTCTTCTGGGACCTGCTCGGCAACACCGGGGAGGCCCGGGCGCTGCGGGCGGGCGGCGGTGACCAGACCCTCGCCAAGATCGTCTCGCTCGTCGTCGCGGTCGTCGTCGGCGTGGGCGGCGTGTGGCTGTTCTACGCGGGCATGAACGCGCTCATCACCCGCTTCGCCGGCGAGCGGACGCAGCGCAAGCTGCTGCCCTGGGTCTTCGTGGGCCCGGCGCTCGCCCTGCTCGCGATCTACCTCGTCATCCCCGCGGTCCTCACCATCATCACCAGCCTCACCGCCCAGGGCGGCCTGAAGAACTGGGAGTGGGCGCTCACCGACAAGGCGATGTGGGCGACCTACCGCAACAACATCGTGTGGCTCATCGTGGGCACCGCGGGCGCCGTGGGCCTGGGCCTCCTCATCGCGGGGCTCGTGGATCGGGTCAAGCATGAGTCGATGGCCAAGACGCTGGTGTTCATCCCGCTCGCGATCTCGCTCGTTGGCGCATCGGTCATCTGGCGTTTCGTGTACGCCTGGAAGCCCGCCGGACAGGAGCAGTACGGTCTCCTGAACGCGGTCTGGACGGCGCTGGGCCAGCAGCCGGTGCCCTGGATCCAGACGCCGCCCATCAACACCTACCTGATGATCGTGATCCTCATCTGGCTCCAGACCGGCTTCTGCATGGTCGTGTTGAGCGCCGCCATCAAGGGCGTGCCCGCGGAGGTCACGGAGGCAGCCAAGCTCGACGGCGCCTCGGAGCGCCAGCTGTTCCGGAAGATCATCGTGCCCATGATCCGCGGGTCGCTGGTCACGGTCACCATCACCACCGCCATCGTGGTCCTGAAGGTGTTCGACATCGTGTACACCCTCACCGGCGGTCGGTTCGACACCGACGTGATCGCCAACCAGATGTTCCTCCAGAAGTTCCAGTTCTTCAATGACGGCCGGTCGGCGGTCCTCGCGGTCATCCTGTTCGTGGCGGTGCTGCCGCTGATGATCCTCAACGTGCGCCAGATGCGCCACCAGGGGCTGCCGGCATGACCGCGCCGCGATCGGCCGCCGGCGGCACCGGCGCCACCTCCAACTGGCAGAACGCGTTCGTGCGGCGGTTGCCGCTGCGCCTCGCGGTCATCGGCATCGCGCTGCTGTGGTCGCTGCCCACCCTGGGCCTGCTCATCAGCTCCATCCGGCCGCCGCTCCAGATCACCCAGAACGGCTGGTGGACGGTCATCTTCAACCCGGCCGCGTGGTCGCAGTTCACGCTCCAGAACTACGAGCAGATCCTCAACTCGGAGGGGTTCGCGGGCGGCTTCTTCAACAGCCTCATCGTGACCATCCCCTCCACGCTCATCCCCATCACGGTCGCCGCGTTCGCGGCCTACGCCTTCGCGTGGGTGCGCTTCCCGCTCCGGCGGACCCTGTTCATCGTGGTCGTGGGGCTGCTCGTGGTGCCGCTCCAGATGTCGCTCATCCCGGTGCTCCAGATGTACTCCACGATCGGCATCAACGGCACGTTCCTGGGCGTCTGGCTGGCCCACTCCGGGTTCGGGCTGCCGCTCGCGATCTTCCTGCTCTACAACTTCATGTCGCAGCTGCCGGGCGACCTGTTCGAGACGGCCAGCATCGACGGCGCGACCCATTTCCAGATGTTCACCAAGGTGGTGCTTCCGCTGTCGGTCCCGGCGCTCGCGGCGTTCGCGATCTTCCAGTTCCTGTGGGTCTGGAACGACCTGCTCGTCGCCCTCGTGTTCCTGGGCGCCAGCCAGGACGTGTCCGTGCTCACCTTCCGGCTGTACCAGCTGGTGGGCGTGCGGGGCGAGTCGTGGCACCTGCTCACGGCGGGCGCGTTCCTGACCATGGTCGTGCCCGTGATCGTGTTCCTGGCGCTCCAGCGTTACTTCGTGCGCGGGCTGCTGTCCGGGTCCGTCAAGGGATGACCCGCGCGGTCCCAGCCGGGCCGACCGCCCACGACGGGTCGGCCGTCCCGGCCGGGGAGGCCGCCCTGGGGCGGGTGATGCTCGCCTTCGATGGCCTGCGTCCCCCGCGCTGGGCGCTGGACCGGTTCCGGGCGGGGACCACGGCGGGACTGTCGCTGTTCCGATGGCGCAACGTGGAGTCGCTGGAACAGGTCGCCGACCTGGTCGCCGCGCTCCAGCGCGCCGACGGCACCGAGCTGCCGCTGCTCGTGGCGGCGGACCAGGAGGGAGGCCAGCTCAACACGCTCGGAGTGGGCACCACGCTGTTCCCGGGCAACATGGCGCTGGGCGCCGCCGGCGATCTGCTGCTGACCCTGGAGGTGGCGCGCGCGATCGGTCGGGAGTGCCGGGCGCTCGGGGTCACGGTCGACTACGCGCCCTCGTGCGACCTGGCGGACGAGCCGCGATCGACGTCGCTCGGCGGCCGCTGCTTCGGGTCCGACCCGGAGCAGGTGGCCATCCAGGCGGCGACGTTCGTGACGGGTCTCGCCGATGCGGGCGTGGCGGGCGTCGCCAAGCACTTCCCGGGGAGCGGCGCCATCACCGTGGACACCCATGAGCGGATCGGGACGATCGACGCGGACCTCGGGGACCTGGAGGCCGGGGAGCTGGTGCCGTTCCGCGCCGTGGTGGCCGCGGGCGTGGCGATGGTCATGAGCGCGCATGTCGCGGTCCCCGCGGTGACCGGCGACCCGGCCCTGCCCGCCACGCTCTCGTCGGCGCTCATGGGCGACCTGCTGCGACGCCGCCTGGGCTTCCGGGGGCTGTCGATCACGGATGCGCTGGACATGCATGCCATCGCCCAGGGCGCGGGCCAGGTGGTGGACACGATCGTGGCCCTGCGGTCGGGCGTGGACGTGCTGCTGGGCCCGCCCGACCGCGTGGCCCAGGACCGCATGGCGAGCGGCATCCGCCAGGCGGCCCTGCGCGGTCTGTTGCCGGCGGCGGGGACGCGCTCCGCCCTGGCCCGGATCGGGCGTCTGCGGCGCTGGCTGGCGGGGTTCGAGCGGCCCGCGATGGACGTCGTCGGAGGCGCGTCGCACCAGGCGCTGGCGCGGCGCGCGGCGGCCGCGTCCATCACGCTCGTCCGGGACGATGCGCGTCTCCTGCCGCTCCGACCCCGGGCGGGGGAGCGGCTGCTCGTGGTCACGCCCACCACGCGCGACCTGACGCCCGCGGACACCTCGTCCACGCTGACGCCCGATCTCGCGGGTGCGCTCCGGGCGGTCGATGGCGGACGGGCGCTGGGCGGTGCGGTCCTGGAGGCGATCGCAGTGTCGGCGCGACCCGCGGACGCGGAGATCGCCGCGGTGGTCGCCCGGGCGCAGCGTGCGGACCGTGTCATCGTGGGCACGATCAGCGCGGAGGTCCAGCCGGAGCAGGCCGCCCTGGTGCGCGCGCTGACGGCCACCGGCACACCCTCCGTCACCGTGGCGATGCGGACGCCGTGGGACCTGGCGCATTACCCGGAGGCGCGCACGCACGTCTGTGCCTGGTCCGTCGTACCAGCGGCGATCGACGCGCTTGCGGCCGCGCTGCTGGGCGCCGCCCCGATGCCCGGCCGGCTGCCGGCGCCCGTCCCCGGCCTGTACCCGACGGGACACCGGATGGAGGTCAGCACCCCATGAGCCTGCACGACGAGATCCTGGAGCAGCCCGAGGTCGCCGGCCGCCTGCTCGGACGTCGCACCGCCATCGCGGCCATCGCGGAGCAGCTGCGCGCGCGCGACATCGACCTGGTGCTCGTGGTGGCGCGCGGCTCGTCGGATCACGCGGCGATCTACGCGCAGTACCTGTTCGGGGCGTTCCACCGGCTGCCCGTGGCGCTCGCCGCGCCCGCCCTCACGTCCATCTACGGCGTCACGCCGCGTCTGTCGCGGGCGCTGGTCATCGGCATCTCGCAGTCCGGTCGCTCGCCCGACGTGGTGGGCGTGCTCGCCGACGCGCGGTCGCAGGGGGCCGCCACCGTGGCCATCACCAACGCCGCGGAATCACCGCTGGGACAGGCCGCGGAGTTCCTCATCGACGTCGCCGCGGGGCCGGAGAAGGCGACCGCCGCGACGAAGACGTACACCTCGCAGCTGCTCGCGGTCGCGATGCTCGCGGCGGCGATGGGTGGCGGCAGCGCAGGCGCGCTCGGTGGTGACGACGCGACGCGCTGGGCGGCCCTGGCGGCCCTGCCCGACCAGATGGCCGCTGCTCTCCGCGACGAGGCGGGCGTCGCGGCCGCCGCCACCAGCCGTGCCGCGACCGACCGGTGCATCGTGCTGGGACGGGGCTTCGAGTACGCCACGGCGCGCGAGTGGTCGCTCAAGCTCAAGGAGCTGGCCCAGGTCAAGGCGGATCCGTACTCCGCCGCGGACTTTCAGCACGGGCCGATGGCCCTGGTGGAGCCGGACTACCTGGTGCTCGCGGCCGCGCCCAGCGGTGCCACCCTGGCGGGCATGCGGGAGCTGCTGACGCGCCTGCGCGACCAGTACCGGGTGGATCTCGTGGTCATCTCCGACGATCCGGGGACGCTCGCGCTGGCGCGGTCCGGCATCGCGGTCCCGGGCGGGGTGGCGGATTGGCTGACGCCCATCGTGTCCATCCTGCCGGCCCAGCTGTTCGCGCTCCATGCGACCCTGGCGCGCGGACTGGACGCGGAGAGCCCGCGCTGGATCAGCAAGGTGACCCTCACGCATTGATCGCGTGGCGGGTGGGCCGTGGCGTGGCGCCACGTCGGGCCCCGGGCGAGCCCGTCCCGCGCGCTTCCCGACGCGTCCTGACGCGTCTTGTCGGTCCCGGGTCGCGCCCGGATCGCGCCAGGGACCGAGCGGGACCGGGCGGGCGCGCCAGGGACCAAGCGGGCGGGCCGCACAGCGGACATGACAGACGAGCCGGGCCGCTCGTGAGTCGGATCGGTCCGGTCACGGGACCGCCCGGACCTCGGGTCGTCGCTCCGGGCCGGTGGGCGGCCTCCTCCGACCCGGGGCATCCTGCGGTCGCCGCTCATGGCCGCTGGGCGGCCCCCTCCGACCCGGGGCATCCTGCGGTCGTCGATCCGGGCCGCTGGGCGGCCCCCTCCGACCCGGGGCATCCTGCGGTCGTCGCTCACGGCCGCTGGGCGGCCACGGCGGGTGGCGAGACGGCAGCCCCCAATGATGAGACGGCCACAGCGGTTGGCGAGACGGCCGGCGTCCCGAGCCCTCACCCCGGCCCGCGACGATCCCGCCACGCATTAGCCGACGCGTTCCCCCGGCTCCGGGGCCACCACCGCCACGTCGCCCAGGCCACGCCCCCGCAGGGCTGACCGGAGCTCCTCTGGTGTCCCCGCGAGGACGGGGAACGTGCCCCAGTGGATGGGCACGACCGCCGTCACGCCCAGCAGCTCCACGGCCATGGCCGCGCCCACGGGGTCCATCGTGTAGTGCCCGCCGATGGGCAGGAACGCCACGTCTGGTCGGTGCAGCTCGCGGATGAGCGCCATGTCCCCGAACACCGCGGTGTCGCCCGCGTGGTATGCCCGCCTCCCGTTCTCGAGCTCGATCACGAAGCCCACCGGCTCGCCCAGGTCCAGCTGGAGCTGCTTGGCCTGGCTCCAGTCGCCCGCCGAGTGCTCCGCGTGCACCATCGTCACGCGCAGGTCGCGCACCGCCACCGTGCCGCCCTTGTTCATGCCCACCACTTCGGCGGGCGTCGCCGTGGCGCCCGCCAGCCACAGGCTCATCTCGTGGATGCAGGGCCACGCGGGCGAGGTGCGCGCCGCGATCGTGAGCGCGTCGATGTCGCCGCCGTTGCCCGCGGATCCGCCCAGGTGGTCCGAATGGCCGTGCGTCACGAGCAGCACGTCGCAGGCGTCCACCTCGGACGCCGCGCGGGTCGAGCGGGGATTGCCGAACCAGGGATCCACGATGACGCGTCTGCCAGCCCGGCTCTCGATCTCCACGCAGGCGTGGCCGTGCCAGGTGAACGCGAAACCCAGGTCGGTCGGGTCGGTCATGGTCGGTCTCCTCCGCTGTGGTCGGTCCAGGGAATCCTAGCCGCCTATCCTTGGTCCATGGAGCTACTGCACACGGTCACGGGTCCGGTGGGGACCAACGTCTGGATCCTGGGTGACGAGGTCAGCCGGGAGGCCATCGCCATCGACACCGCGACGCCGTCCGTCGACTGGGTCGCGGAGCGGCTCGCCGCGCGGGGGTGGACGCTCAAGCTGGTGGTCAGCACGCACCGTCACTGGGACCACATCGGCGACAACCAGGCGGTCGTGGATCGGACCGGCGCCACCCTCGCGGTGCACGAGCTGGACCGACATGGGCTGATGGACCCACAGCCGTTGTTCGCGCCCTTCCCGATCGTGCCGTCCGTGCCCGCCCTGGACCTCGCGGAGGGAAGCGTCATCCGCTTCGGTGACGTGCGCCTGGACGTCCTCCACACGCCCGGCCACACCGAGGGCTCGGTGTGCCTGCTCGCGTCGGACGGGCGCCTGCTGTTCACGGGCGACACGCTGTTCGCGGGCGGCTGGGGGCGGGTCGACCTTCCGGGTGCCTCGCCGACCGCGATGGTGGACAGCCTCAGCCGGCTGGCGACGCTCGATGCCGACCTGGCCGTCCTGCCGGGCCACGGTCGGAGGTCCTCCATCGGGCGCGAGCAGGCCTGGCTGGAGATGGTGGCGCGCGAACGGCGCCTGCTGCTGTAGGCCGTCGCGGCGGCGGCGCGCCTCAGGGAGTCGGGGAGGGCAGGGCGCCCCGAGCGGGTGGCACGTAGACGTCACCGACGGCGACCGCGACGTCGTCGAAGGCCGCCTCCACGGGCGCCACATCGGACGCCACGATGATCGTCCCCTTGTCGTATGGCCCGACCGGGATGTCGAGTGCGACGTGGACGACCTGTCCGTCGACGGTCACGACCACGTGATCACCGCCCGACTCCGGATCGGCGGCGCACTCGATGCTGACGGTCGCGCGGCGTCCGTCCACATCGATGGGCAGGTCCCCGTGGACCGCCGTCGTGAGCCGGCCATCGATCATCCGGCCGAACACCCAGCCGGTATCGCCGTCGATGCCCGCCCACAGCCAGCGAGGCAGCCCCAGCGCCGAGCCGCAGGCGACGCCCGCCACCCCGTTGCCGCTCGTCGCGACCCATGACTCGACGCGGATGACCGGGGCGGCGGACTCGAGCTCCGCGTCGTCCCACACGTTCGAGCGGTCCTCGATGACCGACATCGTGAGCCAGCCGTGCTCGGTGTCGTACGCCGTGACCCCCGATTCGTCGCTGATGACCTCCCACGTGCCGGGTGCAGACATGTCGTCTCGGAATACCTCGGTGGCCGCGCCCAGCAGTCCGGGCACGAGGGAAGGCGACTGCGCCACCGCGATGCCGGAAGGAGGCATGCCGGCCACCAGCACCCCGCCCCCGAGCGCCGCGAGCGCGACCCGGGCCACCCGCCGGACCGCAGTCACGGTGATCCGCTCCATCCTCCACCTCCGCGATGCTTGGGCTGTCATGGAGACGGTAGCGCTTCCCTGACGACTCAGCGGCGCCCGGTGAGCGCGCTCGGCTGGCCGTCCGGCCCCGCCACGCCGCCCCGCCGCCCCGCCCCGCGGTCGACATGTCGACCGGCCGCCGCTGCCGCCCCGCGGCCCCGCCCCGCCGCCCCGCCACGCGGTCGACATGTCGACCGGCCGCCCCGCCGCCCCGCGGTCGCCCCGCGGCCCCGCCCCGCCGCCCCGCCACGCGGTCGACATGTCGACCGGCCGCCGCGGTCGCCCCGCCCCAACGCCCCGCCGCCCCGCCCCGCGGTCGACATGTCGACCGGCCGCCGCGGCCGCCCGCCTTGGCGTGGGCCACGGGCTCCCTGTCCACCTCGGTGACGACCCGGGCGTCGTCCCGGACCGAGGTCAGGGACGGGACGGCGCCCGGGTCAGCGTCGGGCCTGTGTCCAGGTGCGGAACGTCGTGAAGCGCTCGAAGCCCAGGCGCCGGTAGATCGACTCCGCCATCTCGCTGGGCTGGAGCACGGCCGGCAGGTCCGGCGCATCCCCGACCGAGTGCGCCGTGACCGCCGATGCGATGCCTCGCCGCCGAGCCTCGGGCACGGTCGAGATGGAGTAGATGCCCAGGACGCCCGCCTCGCGGAGCCCGCTGCCGGTACCCACGGCCGTGTCGTCCTCCTCTCCGCGGGCCAGCCAGTGGTCGAAGCGCCGATCCCCGAGGATCGCGGAACCGTGCCATGCGCCGGCCGGCGGCGTGGCTGACCCGAACCCGATCGCGGCGGTCCGCTCGTACAGCGCAAGCTGGCGCACGTCGGCCACGCGCGTGATGGAGATGCCAGCTGGTGGCTCGGTGATGGCGACGGGTCCCGGCGCGCGGGTCATCCAGGGCCTGTCCGCCTCGCGCGCCATGCCGTGACGCTCCAACGCCAGCGACGACCACGGATCGCACACCGCAAGGTTCGGCGCACGATGACACACCGCCGTCGGCACGGACGGGTCGGCTCCCGGTCGCACGGCGATCGCCCGGAAGTAGATGACCGGCACGTCGTCCGGGGTGAGCCACCAGCCATCGCGCCAGGCGGTCGCGTACCCGAGGGCGCGCAGGTTCGCGTCGTGCCAGGCGGCGATGTTCGCGGCCGTCGCCGCCACCAGCCGATCGCGCTCCATGCCTCCAGTGCTCCGCGCCGCCATCGTGTCGGCCGCCGTCATCCGTCCATCCGCGCGCTGGAGCGCTTGGCGACCTCGCGAATCATCCGACCGAACCGCCGGCTCTCGGCGCGTGCCGCAGCCACGTCGTTGCGCAGCTCCAGGGACCGCAGCTCCCGCTCCAGCTTGCGATGGCTGTCAAGGCGGCCGGCGGCCAGCTCGCCATCCTCGATCGCTGCCCGCACCGCGCACCCGGGCTCCGTCTCGTGGCGGCAGTCGGAGAAGCGGCATCCTTCCGCGAACGCGGCGACATCCCCGAAGGCCTGGTCCAGGCCGGCACCGTCGTCCCAGAGGCCGACGGCGCGCAGGCCGGGGGTGTCGATGAGCAGCGCGCCGCCGGGCAGCGGGAACAGCTCTCGCGCAGTGGTCGTGTGCCGGCCGCGCGCATCGTCGGCGCGCTCCGCCTGGACGAGCTGACGCTGGGAACCGAGGAGGGCGTTGGCGAGGGTCGACTTGCCCACGCCCGATGAGCCCAGGAGGCAGACCGTCCGGCCGGGTGCCAGGCAGGGTTCCAGCGCGTCCAGCCCGAAGCCCGTCACGGCGCTGACCGCGTGGATGGGCGTGCCCGCGGCGACGCCGCCGACCGCTGCCAGCGCGCCCGGCAGATCGGGTGCCACATCCGCCTTGTTGAGCACGATGACGGGCGCCGCGCGGCTCGCCCAGGCGAGCAGCAGGTAGCGCTCGATGCGCCGGGGGTTGAGGTCCCGGGTGAGGGCGCTCACCAGGAACACCGTGTCCACGTTCGCGGCCACGACCTGCTCGCTGATGTGGTCGCCACTCGCCTCCTCGCCCCGCGTGAACGCGGAGGTGCGTGGCAGGACCGAGCGGATCGCGGCCTGCGCCGCGCCGCCGCCCGATGCGGGCAGCCGCTGCAGCGACAGCCAGTCGCCGACCGCGGGCATGTCCGCGCCACTCCTCACCGCGTGTCGGAAGCGGCGCTGGATGACCACCTCGACCGGGCCCTCGGCGGTCAGGGCGCGGATGAAGCCGCCCGTCGCGATGACCCGCCCCGGCTCGTGTCCCGCGGCGCGCTCCGAGGTGAAGGCGGCCTCCCGCTCGGGCGTCCATCCATGGCCGGCGAGCGGGAGGGGAGTGGCGGGAGTCAGCGGATCCATCGGGTCACCCGACCCGCTTCAGCTTGCCGGTGCGCTTGGCGTAGCGCTCCGCCTTGCCGAAGACCCAGACGCCGGCCGGGATGAACACCACGGCCATCACGATGAGCGGCCACACCAGGTGGGTCAGCTGCGTGATGGGAGTGCCGTCGATGAGCGCCGCCCGGACGCCCTCCAGGACGTACGTGAAGGGCGACAGCTTGGACAGCGTCTGCATCCAGTCGGGCAGGATGGACACGCTGTAGTACACGCCGCTGATGAGCAGCAGCAGCGACTGGAGCACGAACGTCATCTGGGCGCCGCGCTCGACGTAGATGAGCGGCAGGATCGCCGCCATCATGCCGATGCCGATGACGCTCAGCGAGCCCAGGAGCATGAACACGGCCGCGGCGCCGAAGTCGGCGTGGGACAGGTCAAGCCCGAAGAACAGCACGAGGGCCGTCAGCACGACCGTCGTGTGGATGAGGCCGTACAGGATGGCGAAGGCGGTCGACCCGAACAGCTGGGATGCGCGCCGGACGGGCGCCATCATGGTGTACTCGAGGGTGCCCTCCCATCGCTCCCAGGCGATCTGCTCCGCGATGATCGCGAACACCGTCGACAGGTAGTTCCAGAACACCGCGCCGATCATCAGCGACAGCACCAGCTCCTCGGAGCCGGCTTCGGTACCGATGAGCGTGATGGACATGGCACCGGCGATGGCGTACACGAGGAACGCCATCTCCCAGCCCCAGTACCGCTTGACCAGGAAGAAGTTGCGCTCGATGAACGCGAATCCGGCGTTCATCTCGCGGGCGAGGACCGTCATGGGGATGCGACTCCGTGGCGGAGGGAGGGAGCCGGCCCGGCCCGTCATCGGGGCTGGGCCGGCAGCAGCGTCGGATCGGGCTCGGCCGCGAGGGCGCGGCCCAGGCGGATGAGCGACCGGCCGACCGTGCGGCGGATGCCGCGCCCATCGTGGGCGAGGGCGGCGCGACCCAGTCGATGCTGGGCGGCCTCCGCGCGGCGCTGGGCGTGGTCGGTGTCGATCTGCGCCAGGCGCAGGTCGATGCCCTGGTTCATGGCGTCCACCTCCTTTCAGTCGTGATCGTCGGCGTCCTCCTCGTCGACGTCGTCGTCGAGGGAGCGCCCGGTGTAGGTCATGAAGACGCTCTCGAGCGTCGGTGGCAGGCCGTGCTCGACGACCATCCGGTCCTTGAGCTGCTCCGGCGTGCCTTCGGTGATGAGCCGGCCGGAGTCCAGGATCCCGATCCGGTCGCACAGGCGGTCGGCCTCTGCGAGGTCGTGCGTGGTCAGCACGATCGTCGCGTCGTGGTGATCGCGAAGCTCCTCCACGAACGTCTGGACGTCGAGCTTGGAGCGCGGGTCCAGGCCCGTGGTGGGCTCATCGAGCAGCAGCAGGGTCGGGCTCGTCAGGATCGCCCGGGCGATCGCGACCTTCTGCTGCATGCCCCGGCTCATCTGCTCCAGCGGCCGGCCGAGGCGCGATTCGCTGATGCCCAGCCGGGCGAGGATGCGGATGGACTCGTCGCGGGCCCTTCGGGCATCGAGGCCGTAGAGGCGCGCGGCGTAGATGAGGTTCTCGTAGGGCGACAGCTTCTTGAAGAACGCCGCGTCCACCGAGACGCGGTTGATGCACCGCTTCACGGCCATCTCGTCGCGCTCCACGTCGTGGCCGAAGACCTCGACGCGTCCCGTGTCCAGGGTCAACAGCGTGCTGACCAGGCGGATGAGCGTGGACTTGCCGCCGCCGTTCGCGCCGAGGATCCCGTAGACCTCGCCACGCTCGATGCGCAGCGAGACGTCGTCCACGGCGAGGACGGGCTTCTTCTTGCGGCCGACCACGAACCGCTTGGTCACGTGGTCGACCAGGAGCGCTGGCACCGGTCCCGGCACGGGAGCGGGGCGGCGCGTCGCGGGGGTGGGGCGCGGGGGCTCCACCCCGGGCACCGGCCGTGGATCGGCCTGGCGCGGTTCGATCAGGGTCGCCATCTGGTGGGTTCGCTCCGTGTGGTCTGGACTGGTACCGACTCCTGGACCCCTGCGTGGGAGGTCGGCGTCCGGATCCGCGGGCGATGCCCAGGAAACAGAAACGCCGGGGGGCCCGATCCGGCCCTCCGGCGTGTCGTGATGCGAGGCGCGCCTGGCGCCGTCAGCGACTCACGAAGGGCAGAGATCTCCCGTGTCGTGCCCATCATCGGGCGCGACCAATCGCAGCCGCAGGGCTGCGATCGCGATGAGCTGTGCGTTCAACATCTGGGCTGCCTCCATGGTTCTGGAGCGCGGTCTGCGCGCTCGGTCCGAACGATAGGCCCGCGACCGGGAGCCTGTCAACACGACACATGACGTAATCGGAGCGGAGACGGTCGGACCGACCCGGATGTGCTGTGGACGCGCTCGATCCTTGGCTAGACTCCCGGGCATGATCGAACCGATGCCCGGCCGCGTCGCGGCCATCCTCGACGAGCATCTCGCCACCGTGGCCCGCACCCGGCAGGAGCTGGTGGCCACCATCGAGGAGCTGGCTGCGGACGTGTGCGCCGCGATCGACTCCGGGGGCAAGCTGGTCGCGTTCGGGAACGGCGGGTCCGCCGCGGACGCCCAGCACTTCGCCGCGGAGCTGACCGGTCACTTCCTGCTGGACCGCGGTCCGCTGCCCGGCATCGCGCTGACCGTGGACACCTCCGCCATCACGGCCATCGGCAACGACTACGCCTACGACGAGGTGTTCGCGCGCCAGGCCACCGCGCTCGTGTGCCCGGGTGACCTCGTGGTGGCCATCTCCACGTCCGGCCGGGCACCCAGCGTCATCCGGGGCGCGCAGGCCGCGAGCGCCCGGGGCGCGCGCGTGTGGGCGCTCACCGGAGGCAGCGGCGGCGGCCTCCGGGAGGCCGTCCATCGGTCGCTCATCGTGCCCTCGTCGGTCACCGCGCGGATCCAGGAGGTGCACATCACGGTCATCCATGCCGTGTGCTCGCTGCTCGACGACTGGGTGGCCGCTCGACACGGATGACGCCCACGAGCACGGCGCATCGTCATCACGCCAGGCCCGCCCGCGGGTGTCGCGCGCCTGGACCCACCACCGCCGCCGCCACGCCTGCCGCGAGCGCGATGTACCCTCGCCTGAGTCACCGTGGAGGAACCGATCCATCGTCGCGCTCACCATCGTCGGTCTCGTCGCCGACGGCACCCTCGACGCGGAGCTGGCCGCCCTGCTGTGGCTGCTCGTGGAGGACGGCGTCCCGCTCATCGTCACGGGCGACACGGATGTGGGTGTCCGCGCGGCCGTCGCGTCGGCGATCCTGGACGTGGCGCCCGGGCGGCCCTGGGTCGTGGTGGACGCAGACCGCGAGCGTCCCGATGCGGACGCCCTGGGCGCCACGCTGCGGGGTGGCGTGACGCCCGCCGTGGTGGTCCGTGCCGCCTCGCTGCGCGACGCGATCGCGCGCCTCGCGGCGCCGCCCTCCGGTCTGCCGGATGACGCGGTGCGGCGCCTGGGCGCGGTGCTCGTCGTGGAGGGTCCGGAGCCCAGGGTCCGCGTCACCGCGGCGCACTACCTCCGGCCGGTCGAGCGCGACGCGCAGGGACACATCCAGCGGCGTCCGCCTGCCGTCCTGGCGACCTGGGACCCCGCCGCCGACCAGTTCGAGCATTTCGCGTGGGGCATCACCCCGGAGCTTGCCGACCGGATCGACCGGGCGCAGGCGGACTTCGAGGATCGACAGGCGACGCGCGCCTCCGGTCTGTCCGACCTGTCCCGACAGGCGGGTCGCGAGCCGGGCCGCATCCGGGCCGCGCTCGCCGCGCTCACGGCCGCCGAGCCCCCGCGGATTCCGGCGCCGCAGCACGCACCCGCACGCCCCAGCGGGCTGCACAGCCCGCTCCTCGATCCGCCCCGCGGCGGCCACGTGCATTGAGGCCCGGATTCGGGCGAGGGGTGTGATCGACCTCGGTCGGCTGCCAGGCCTCGGTCAGGACGCCGCGGGGCTCGCGCCCGCGACCGCGGGCGATGCGTCGGGACCGGGTGCCTGTGCGTCTCGGCGCGCGTAGACCAGGGTGACGATGCCGTTGGTCCCCCGGAAGGTGAGGGTGGAGTCCGTCGCCGTCCAGATCGTGGAGGCCTGGAGCATGGCCAGGAACTGCGCCTCCTGGTCGGAGAGGTCCTCGCTGGGACACGCCGCCCGCTCGCCGCCCACCGACGAGATCGTGATGCGCGGACCGTCGGTCTGCCAGGCGCCGGTGTAGTCGTTGCAGCCGTCATTGCCCGAGAGGCGGCCGTCGTCCGCGAACGTGGTGCTCAGCTCCGTGCCGTCGATCGGCGGGATGATGGCGCCCTGGGCGTTCTGCATCTCGGCGAGGACCCACTCGCCCCGGATGTCCCCGGTGGGCTTGGGGGCGAATGCGAGCAGCGGCGCGCCCGGCGGGCTCACCAGCAGCAGTCCGGTCTCCCTGACCCCGAATCGGGCCACGAACGAGAGCGCCTGGAGGTAGTTCGACTCCACGATCGTGGCGGCGTCATCACACGCCTTCACCGTGCTGGCCATCTCCCCGAAGACGAGGCCCTGTCCGTCGACCGTGTACGGCCCGCGGTAGTCGTTGCAGCCGGTCCACCCCGCCGCCACGCCATCGAGCATGGTCAGGGTCACCTCGATGCCCGACGGCACGTCGTTCATCACAGACCCGTCCGACATCTGGGCGAGCAGCCACTCCACGCCCTCGAGCGTGTCGGCCGGTGCCCCTGAGGGGATCGAGACGGGGGTCGCGGCGGCGGGCGGCATCGTCGCGGCGGGTGGGGCGTCCGTCACGGCCGGCGCGGGGGTGGGCGTGGCGGAGGACCCGCCGCAGCCGGCGACCGCCAGTCCCAGCACCGCCACGATCGTCAGCCCCAAGCGCACAGCCATGGTTCTCCTTCATCTGCCCCGATACCGTGCGGACTCTAGCGAAACCGTGCCATCGGCGCGCGAGGACCTGGTCAGGACGCGACCGCCCGGGTGGCGATGGCGCCGTGACCGTCGTGATGAGCGGCCCGGGGCGCGTCGTCGCCCGATGGGGCGATCCCGTCGTGATGCGGGTCCGAGGCCTCGCGACTCGCGACGCGCGCACCGGCCAGCAGGCAAGCGAGCCCGCGAACAGGCCGGCCGTGACGAGCGCCGCCGGCGGTGCGCGGGTGGGCGCATCCATCCGGGTGTCCGGACGATGACCGACGCCCCCGGGGGATCCCCGGGGGCGTCGGCGGACGCGATGGTCGGCGAGGTCAGTTCATCCGGCCGCAGCGGGCGTGAAGCCTGCCAGCGGCGCCCCATCCGCCCCCTGGAGCATCAGCCAGCCGTCCGGCGAGATCGCCCATGTGGCCGCGGATTCCAGCGCCGCGAGCAGCGCGGTCTCGATGCTCGCCGCCCCCTCATCGATGCAGGCCATCTTCGTGGTGGCCACCGGGGCCACCTTGATGGCTGCGGCATCGACGACATAGTCACTCATCAGGTTGTTGCAGCCGGTGCTGCCCGTGAGCGAGCCGTCGGCCCCGAATGTGACCGTCGCGTCGCTCTGGACCAGCGCGACCATGTCGCCCATGACCAGCTCCGCCAGCTTCCAGGTCCCCTCGATCGAGGTGGCCAGGGGCGCCGCCGCGAGCACGACGAGGGTGGTGCCCGCGCCGTCCATCAGCTCCAGCTGTCCGCCCGTGAGGCGCTGCGTGGTGGTCGCGCCGAGGGCCTCCAGGAAGGCCGCCTCGATGGACATGCGCGGCTCCTCGCAGGCCATCTCCGTGGACGCGAGCGGGCCGAACAGGAGCGACGCACCGTCGAGGGAGTACCCTCCGGAGTAGGTGTTGCATGCGGCGACCCCGCCTGCCCGGCCATCCTCGAGCCGAAGCGTCACGGGCACATCGCCCGGGACCCGGGTCAGCAGCCCGTCCATGAGCAGGGAGGCGGCGCGCCAGTCGGTGCCCTCGAGCTGGGCGGTCGGGATGCCCGCGGTGAACACCAGCAGGGGCGCGCCGCCGGTGTCGGAGAGGGTCAGCAGGCCATCGCTGATGGACCACGTCGCCACGTCGTCCAGCCAGCCCAGGTATGCGCCCTCCATGCTCATGTTCGGCTCCTGGCAGGCCATCAGCGTGGAACCCACGGTGCCGAACACGATCGCGTCACCGTCGACCTTGACATCGCTGAACCAGGAGTTGCAGCCACCGTTGCCGCCGGCCTTCGCGCCGTCGACGCGGAGCGTCGCGCCCACGCCCGGTGGCACGTCGATGAAGGGGACGCCGGAGCCGGCGATGCGGACCAGGAGCCAGTCCACGCCCTGGAGCGAGGCGGGGGCCGGGGACTGGGCGGACGCGCCGAGGGGAAGCGAGGCGAGTGCCATGGCGGCCAGCAGCAGGCCGGTGGCGGAGCGTCGGAACATGTCGACCTCATGCTGAAGGAAGGTGGAGCCCGGGGGCCACGCCAGAGACGCCGCCGGAGGTCGGACGGTTCCCCGGCGTCCGGCGACTCCGATCGAGCGCCGCCGCCATGGGCCGCGCGATGCGTGCGAGATGGGCCGTTCGGCCCCCGCCCGGTTCGGGGCCTCACGCTACGATTGCCTCGACGCCACGCCACCCTTGCGGCCAGCCTGTGCCGCCGCGCCCCGGAGGACTCGACACCATGGCCCAACCCCGCGTCGCCACGTCCGCGGCCGAGCTGCTCGGCCTTCTCACCGGCATCGCCCATGTGGAGGGAGACGCCCTGCTCATCGACGATGTCGCCGCCTTCCGGTCGAGCGGCATCCGCGACGTCGCGTGGACCGCGACGTTCAGCGAGGACCAGGGTGCCGTCGATGCTGCGCGCTGGATCGTCTGGGAGGCCTCGCAGTCGCTGGGGGCTCCGAGCGCCTCGATCCATGACCTGTACATGGCCCGCGGACGCGGCGAGGTCTCCGGCTTCACGGTGCCCGCCATCAACCTGCGCACCCAGGTGTTCGACATGGCCGCCGCCATCTGCCGGGCGTCCCAGCGGATGGACTCCGGCGCGGTCATCTTCGAGCTGGCCCGCTCGGAGCAGGAGTACACGTTCCAGCGACCCTCGGAGTACATCACCAGCGTGCTCGCGGGCTGCATCAGCGCGGGCTGGCAGGGGCCCGTGTTCGTCCAGGGGGACCACTATCAGTTCAATGCCAAGAAGTACGCGGCGGACCCGGAGGGCGTGACGGAGACGCTGCGCAGGGCGACCCTCGATGCGCTCGCACAGGGCTACGGCAACATCGACATCGATTCGTCCACGCTGGTGGACCTCGCGTTCCCGACCGTGGATGAGCAGCAGCGGGTGAACTACACGCGCGCCGGCGAGCTCGCCGGGGTCATCCGCGAGGCACAGGATGCGGGACTCGTGGTCAGCATCGGCGGCGAGATCGGGGAGGTGGGCAAGCAGAACTCCACGGAGGACGAGCTGCGCGCCTACCTGGACGGCTTCCGGAGGGTGTTCGACGCGCAGGGCGGTGCCGGACTGCCGGGTCTCTCCAAGGTGTCGGTCCAGACGGGCACCTCCCACGGTGGCGTGCCGCTGCCGGGTGGCGGCGTGGCGGAGGTGAACCTCGATTTCGGGGTGCTGGAGCGACTGTCCGCGGTCTGCCGCAGCCATGGTCTCGCGGGCGCCGTCCAGCATGGCGCCTCGACGCTGCCGGATGATCTGTTCCACCACTTCCCCAGGGTCGAGACCGCGGAGATCCACCTGGCGACCGGATTCCAGAACGCGCTGTACGACCACCCGGCGTTCCCGGCGGACCTCACGGAGTCCATCGAGGCATGGTGCCGTGAGAACGCCGCCGATGAGCGCAAGGAGGGCGAGACGGACACCCAGTTCGTCTACAAGACCCGCAAGAAGGCGCTGGGCGTCAACAAGCGGACGCTCTGGGAGCTGCCCACCAAGGACGAGATCCTCGCCGACCAGGAGCGCAAGCTGACCTTCCTGTTCGAGCAGCTGAACGTCGCGGGCACCCGCGAGATGGTCGAGCGCCACGTGACCGCGCCGGTCCGGCATCGCCCGGTGCCGGCCGCCCTCAGGGGGTGAGCCTCCGTACGGCCGCGGCCTAGCCGCGTGGCCGTCGAGCGCGTCCCCCTGGTGTTCACCGGGGGGCGCATCTGGACCGGTGGTCGGAGCCGGCGGCCCGCGGACACCCTCGTGGTGCGCGACGGGCGGATCGCGGCGCTCGGTCCGAGCGAGGATCTCGCCTGGGCCGTCGGACCGCGGACGCGCGTGGTCTCCCTGCGCGGTCGCCTGCTGCTGCCCGCCTTCCACGATGCCCATGTCCACCCCATCGCAGGCGGGCTGGCGATGGGACGATGCGATCTGTCCGGAGCGCGTGACCTCGCCGCATGCCTGGCGCTGGTCGGCGCGTGGGCGGCGGCGCACCCGGATGACCCGTGGGTCCTGGGCGAGGGATGGACGACCGCCGCCTTCCCGGGCGGCATCCCTCGGGCGGGTGACCTCGATCCGGTGGTGCCGGACCGGCCGGCGCTGCTGGTCTCGGCAGACCGCCAGGGGGCCTGGGTCAATGCAGCCGCGCTCGGGGCGGCCGGGATCCGGTCGGACACCCCCGACCCGGTCGGCGGCCGCATCGAGCGCGGGGCGGGCGGCGAGCCCCTGGGGATGCTGCGGGGTCGAGCGGTGGCGCTCGTCGGAGACCGCGCACCGCGCCCGACGGCGACCGACCTCGAGCAGGCGCTGCTGCGGGGACAGGCACACCTCCACGCCCTGGGTGTGGGCGGCTGGCAGGACGCGTCGGTGGGCGTTGCGGACGAAGCCGCCTATGTGTCCCTGGCGCGGCGGGGTGAGCTGCCCGGACACGTGGCCCTGGCCATGTCCTGGGACGAGCGCCGCTGGACGGAGCAGGTGTCGGATCTCGTCGAGCGGCGTTCGCGCGTCGCGGAGGCGACGGGTGGCAGGCTTCGAGCGGAGGCGGTGAAGCTGGCCCAGGATGGATCGATGGAGACCGCCACGGCGGCCCTCGTCGAGCCGTACCTGGATGCGCGTGGTCGGCACAGCCGCGAGCGGGGCGAGTCGCTCCAGCCCCCGGACATCCTGCGCGAGATCATCGTGGCGCTGGACCGCGAGCAGCTCTCGGCACACGTCCATGCCGCGGGCGACCGCGCCGTGCGCGAGACGCTCGACGCGCTGACCGTGGCGCGCAAGGTGAACGGTCCACGGGACGGCCGGCACGCGATCTCGCATGCGGGGCTGGTGGCGCATGGCGACCTGGTGCGCCTCCAGGCCCTCGGCGTGGTGGCGTGCGTGCAGCCGCGCTGGGCGGTCGATGACGCGCGGATGCGGACGCAGCTGCGGCCGCTCCTGGGATCCGACAGGGCCGCGGCGATGCATCCCCTGGGCAGCCTCGCGCGGAGCCACCTGGCGCTCGCCATCAGCAGCGACTGGCCCGTCACGACGGCCGACCCGCTGACCATCCTCGACGCGGCCACCACGCGCCTGGACCCCGATGGCCCGCGCGGCGCCCGGCCGCACGGGTCGGTCTCGGAGCGCCTCAAGCCCGACGAGGCGCTGCGCGCCTACACCCGGGGCGCGGCGTTCGCGGGGTGGCTGGACGACGTCACCGGCTCCCTCGAGGTCGGCAGGTCCGCCGACCTGGTCATGCTGGGGGGCGACCCGACGACCACTCCCGGCATGCGCTGGTCGGATGCGCGGGTGCTGCTGACGGTCGTGGACGGGCGCGTGGTCCACGAGGCACCGGGACTCGAGGCCTGAGAGCGGCGCGCGACACCCGGCAGCCGTTCCGGCCCCGGGCGGGGCGTCGGGCGCCCGGTCAGGCGCGCTCGGCGTCCGTCAGCGCGGCGTCGATGACGGCGATCGCGCGCTGGATCTCCTCGCTCGTGGTCACCAGCGGCGGGATCACGCGGACGACCTGGCCGAACGATCCGCACGTGAGCAGGATGAGCCTGCGCGTCAGCGCCCCCGCCACGACACGCCTGACGATGTCCGGTGCGGGCGTGCGAGGGTCGGGCGCGCCGCGGTCCACCAGCTCGATGCCGACCATCAGGCCGAGGCCCCGCACATCGCCCACGCTCGGGTGACGCGCGGCGATGGCGCGCAGGCCATCGAGCAGCTCCGAGCCCCGGGCGGCCGCGTTGGCGACGAGCCCCTCGTCCTCGATGACGTCGAGGGTGGCGTTCGCGGCCGCGCAGGCCACCACGTTGCCGCCGTAGGTGCCGCCATGCGCCCCCGGGGACCAGCGGGCGAGCATCCCCGCGGGCGCGAGGATGCCGGAGAGCGGCAGTCCCGAGGCGATGCCCTTGGCCATGACGATGATGTCCGGCACCACCGCCCAGTGCTCGGAGGCGAAGAACCGTCCGGTCCGCCCGAACCCGGTCTGGACCTCGTCGGTGACCAGCAGGATGCCGTGACGGTCCGCGATCTCCCGGAGCCGCGGCAGGAACCCAGGCGGCGGCACGACATAGCCGCCCTCGCCCAGCACCGGCTCGATGACCAGCGCCGCGACGCGGCGCGGGTCCACAACCTGTGCGAACAGTGTCTCGAGGCGCGCCTCCCAGTCGCAGGTGCAGGCATCGATGGGATGGGCGCCGCCCGGGGCGCGGTAGCAGCTCGGATGGTCGGCGTGGTACACCGAGCCGGGCAGCGGTTCGAAGTCGCCCCGGATGGTCACGCGCGAGGTGGTCATCGCCATGGCCTGGGCGGTCCGGCCGTGGAAGCCGCCACGGAACGTCACGATGGCCGGCCGTCCGGTCGCGACGCGCGCCAGCTTGACCGCGGCCTCCACGGCCTCCGCGCCGGAGTTGGCGAGGAAGGCGCCCCAGCCGGCGGCCGGGGCAAGCGCCGCGAGCCGCGCGTGAAGGCGCAGCCCCGCCTCGTGATACACGATGTTCTGCTGTCCGTGGAGCAGTCTCGTCGCCTGCGCGGCCACGGCCGCGGCGACACGCGGGTGGGCGTGTCCCGTGTTCGTGACGCCGATCCCGGAGCTGTAGTCCAGGTAGCGGTCGCCGTCGACGGTGATCAGCCAGGACCCCTCGCCGCGCTCGATGCGGAGTTCCGTGTAGCGGGCCCACACGGGTGCGACCACCGACGCATCGAGCTGGGCGAACGGGATGTCGGGCGCGCCGATGGATGTCGTCACGGTCACTCCTTGACCCCGATGGATGTCGCGGCATCCACGGGATCGGCACGCTGGCGCCGCCCCAGCAGCGTCGACAGGGCCACGAAGCCCACGGCGGTCACGAAGATGATCGTCCCGATGACGTTCACCTGGACCGGGATGCCGATCTTCTGGGCGCCATAGATGTAGAGCGGGAAGGTCTCGGTCTGACCGGATGTGAACGCGGTGATGACGTAGTCGTCGATGGACAGGCTGAAGGCGAGCAGGGCCGCCGCGATGACACCCGGCAGGATGAGCGGGAAGGTCACCCGCCAGAAGGTGGTCCACTCGTCGGCGTAGAGGTCCATGGCGGCCTCCTCGAGGTTGCGCGGGAACCCCTGGAGGCGCGCCCGGACGGTCACCACCACGAAGCTGATGCAGAACATGACATGGGCGATGAGGACCGTCAGGAACCCCAGCGGATAGAGCGCTCCGTCAGGCAGGAAGGCCCAGCCGACCGACGCAAGGAACAGCGTCAGCAGGGAGGTCCCGAGGACGATCTCGGGCGTCGACATGGGCAGGAAGATGAGCAGGTTGGCGGCGCCGCGGCCGCGGAACGAGTGGCGCACCAGGGCGAGCGCGATGAGCACGCCGAGGATGGTCGACACGAACGTCGCGACGCCGGCGAGGAGCAGGCTGTTGAACACCGCCTCGCCCAGCCCGGGCCGGCCCAGAGGGTTCAGCCAGGCGTCCAGCGAGAACTCGTTCCACGCCAGGTTCGCCCGACCCGCGGGCTTGTTGAACGAGAACACGATCATCACGATCACGGGCAGCGCGAGGTACGCCACCGCGAGCAGCGCGTACACCGGCAGCGCCCACCGGCCCAGCCTGCGGGTGAGCCGGCGGAACGGCGACAATCCGGGCCGCTGGAGCGAGACCGCCGCGGGCGCCGCGCTCATGCCGCCTTCGCCCCATAGAGCTGCTCGGTGCCCGCGATCCGGGCATAGATGAGCACCGCGGCGAGGATCGCGAACATCAGGATGAACGAGAGGGCGGAGCCCATGGGGTAGTCACCCACCCGCAGGAACCGTGCCTGGATGACGTTGCCGATCATCTGGGACTGCGGGTTGCCCAGCAGCTCCGCGTTCACGAAGTCGCCCACCGCGGGGATGAAGGTGAGCAGCGAGCCCGCGATCACGCCCGGCAGTGCGAGCGGCAGCGTCACCCGCCGGAATCGGGACGCGGTGTCGGCGTACAGGTCCTGGGATGCCTCCAGGACGCTGGGCGGGATCTTCTCCAGGGCCACGTACAGCGGCAGGGTCATGAACGGCAGGAAGTTGTAGGTGATGCCCGCCACGACCGCGATGGGCGTGGCGAGCACCCGGAACTCCTCGGGCAGCAGGCCCAGGTCCTTGAGCGGTCCCAGGAGCATGCCGTTGTCGGCGAGGATGATCTTCCAGCTGATGGTCCGCAGCAGGAAGCTGGTGAAGAACGGCGCGATGATGAGGAACAGCAGCAGGCTCTTGTAACGCCCGCCGCGGAACGCGATGAAGTACGCGAGCGGGAAGCCCAGCGCGAAGGCGAGCAGGGTCGCCCCGCCGCCGTACAGCAGCGAGCGCAGGAACTCCTCGGCGTACTTGCCCAGGGCCTCCGGGTAGATGGCGACGTTCCAGGTCTGGGTGTACCCCTCGCCGATCGATCCCGTCCACAGGGACATGAGGAACATCTGGGCCGTGGGCAGGGCATAGAACAGCAGCAGGTACACCATGCCCGGCAGGAGCAGCAGGTACGCCGTCACCGTGGGGCGACGGCGCAGCCAGGCCATCATGCCGGGCGCCCCGGACGGCCCGCCGGGGTCACAGACCGATCGTCTCCGCGAACGTCTCCTCCCAGGCCGCGCGCACGTCCGGCGCCTGGCTCACGAACTCGTGGAGGCGCGCCCGCATCTCGGCGGTGGGGAAGATGAGGGGGTCCTGCGCCGCGTCCGGGTCGACCGCCACGAGCGCCTCGGCGCCGCCCTTCACGGGCGACACGAACTTCACGAAGGCCGTGAGCTCCGCGGAGTTGGCCGGGTTGTAGTACCAGTCGATCCAGGTCTCCGCCTGCTGCTTGTACTCCGCGCCCTTGGGGATGACCATGTTGTCGGTCCAGATCATGCCGCCCTCGTCCGGCAGTCGCCACACGAAGTCGTGGTCCGGGCCGTTGAGGGGAGCCAGCGAGTTGGCGATGTCACCCGACCAGGCCATGGCCATGATGACGTCGCCGCTGGTCAGATCCTGGATGTAGTCGTTGCCGGTGACCCGACGCACGACGCCGCTGTCGACCTGGCCCTTGATGAGCGCGATGGCGGCGTCGAACTGCTCCTGGGTCAGCGTCGAGGGGTCGACGCCCTGGAAGACCGCGGCGAGGCCGACGCAGTCGTTCATCTCGGACAGCAGCGTCATCCGGCCGGCGAAGGCATCCCCGAACACCGCCGAGAGGCTGGTCACCTCGCCAGTCTGCTTCTGGTCGTAGCCGATGCCGGTCATGCCCGACATCCAGGGGGCGGCCTTGGCGTTGCCCGGATCCCAGGCGCGCGTGCGGTAGACGTCCTCGAGGTTGGCGGGGTAGGCGGGCGTGACGGCGATCGTCTCCAGCCAGTCGAGCGCGATGAGCCGCTGGACCATCCAGTCGGTGAGCACCGCGATGTCCCAGCCCGTGGGCTGGCCTGCGGAGAGCGGGCCCTGGAGGTCCGCGGCGAAGAACTCCTGGTTGTCGTTGACGACCTCGGCGTACTCCACCTGGACGCCGGTCTGCTCCGTGAACCGGTCGAGGGTCTGGAAGGAGCCGTCGTCGGCGATGTCCATGTAGCCCAGCCAGTTCGCCAGCCGGAACCCGCCGTCGGTGGCCGGCGTGAAGGCGGCGGCCTGGGCCGGATTCGCGTTCGAGGACGCGGCGGCGGGACGGCGCGTGGCGGCGAGCGCGCTCGTGGAGGACGCGGCCACGAATGCGGCTGCGCCGGCCGCACCGCCGAGCTGGAGGAACCGCCGACGGGTCAGTGCGGCCGGGTTGGATGTCTGGGTCATGACGTCCTCTGTGCAGATGGCTGGGATGGATCGGGGCAGGATGCGCGCGGCGGGACCCTCAGGGGGTGTCGGGGACGGGTCCCTCCGGCACCGGTCCGTCGGCACCGGGCAGGGGATCCACCGCGAACGTGTCGTCGGGCGGCCAGCCGAGGTCCACCTGGTCGCCCGGCCGCCAGGCGTCGCTGCGGGAGGCGCGCGCCTGGTTCTGCTCGTACACGATGAGCAGGGAGCCGTCGGGGAGGGCCACCCGCACCTGCGTGCTGACACCCGTGTAGAGCGTGTCCGTGATGACGCCGTGAAGCTGGTTGTCGGTGGGTCGGAGCTCCACGCCGACATCCGCGATGCGGATCTTCTCGGGCCGGACGCCCACGTCCACCACGCGTCTGCCGGCCACCTGCGCCGCGGGCACGCGCACGGTCGCGCCGCCGCGCAGTCGGACCACGGCATGGCCGTCCGCGGTGCCGTCCAGCGTGCCGTGGAGCAGGTTGCTGGCGCCCAGGAAGGAGGCCACGAACCGGGTGCGCGGTCGCTCGTACAGCTCCTCCGGCTGGTCCAGCTGCTCGTACCGGCCCTTGTTCATCACCGCGATGCGATCGGACATCGTCATCGCCTCCTCTTGGTCATGGGTCACGTAGATGAACGTGATGCCCACGTCCTGCTGGATCCGCTTGAGCTCCACCTGCATCTGCTTGCGCAGCTTCAGGTCCAGGGCGCCAAGGGGTTCATCCAGCAGCAGCACCGCCGGCCGATTGATGAGCGCCCGCGCGAGGGCGACACGCTGGGCCTGGCCGCCCGAGATCTGGCCGGGCTTGCGGCGGTCGAAGCCGCGCAGCTCCACCAGCTCCAGCATCTCCGCGACGCGCCGCTTCACCTCCGGCTCGGCCACCTTGCGGCGGCGCAGCCCGAACGCCACGTTGTCGAAGATCGTGAGATGGGGGAAGAGGGCGTAGTTCTGGAACACCGTGTTGACGTTGCGCCTGTGCGGCGGCAGCCACGTGACGTCCTGGCCCTGGAGCTCGATGAGGCCGCTGGTGGGCTCCTCGAAGCCGCCGATCATGCGCAGGGTCGTGGTCTTGCCGCAGCCCGACGGGCCCAGCAGCGAGAAGAACTCGCCGTCGTGGACGTCGAGGGTGATGTGGTCCACGGCGACGACATCCGGCCCGAAAGCCTTCGTGACGTCCACCAGGCGGACATCGATGTCAGGCACGCAGCCGAGACTCCTTCAGGCGACGCGGCCAGCGGGGTCGGCCGAACGTGATGGTGAGGGCGACGACCGAACGCCTCGGCCGCGCGGGGGCGCCGGATTGTAGGCATGGAGGACGGGCCGGGTCAACCGGGGTGGACGGCGCACCCGCACCGCATCCCGCACCGATCGGATGGCGCCGAAGGACCCGATCCGTCGCCCCGAGCGACGATCGGCCGCTGAGAGGCTGTGAAGAATCCTCGGGTCGGGTGCAGCTACCCTGTCGGCATGGATGAGTCTCGCGACCCACGCTCGGAGCCCCTGTTCCACATCGCCGTCGATCCGGACATCCGCTCGGTCGAGCGGCCGGGTGGACGACCACGGCTCCAGCGGCCCGATCGCGCCCAGCTGATGCTCCGCCCCGTGGACCTCGATTCGCTGCTGCCCGACGATCACCGCGCC
>DAOTUU010000005.1:0-13535 GCA_034436555.1 Chloroflexota bacterium
GGCGGCCGGGGGGCCGGGGGCGGCCGAGGGGCCGGGGGCGGCCGGGGGACTGGGGGCGGCCGGGGGACTGGGGGCGGCCCGCGCGGCACAGGTGACCGGGGAGCGTGCGGCGGCGATGGGCTTCGTGGACGGCATGGGCGAGCTGCGCCACGGCCGCGGTGGGCGACCGGCCGCGACGGCCGTGCCCGCCGAGCCGTCCCGGCGCGGGCCGCTGCCACGTGCCCTGGTTCCCGCCACGGAGCTCCGGCCGGCACCCGGCGACGACGAGGGCGGCCCTGGCGACACCCCCGCGAGCGCCCGCTTCCTGGCCGCCGAGCAGGATCGCCGCGCGGCGATCGTGGAGCTCACCCGGTGGCCCGAGACCCATCCGTTCAGGGGCCACATCCCGGACACGTCTCCGTCGCCCGGCGATCGTCCGGAATCACCGACGATTCCACCGCTCGGCGGGCGCGGTGCCCGCCTTGCCCGCGACCTCGCGAGCGCCGCTCTCCCCGCTGGAGCCCGGCCCCCGACCGCTCCGCCCGCCGCTCCGGTCGACATGTCGACCGATCCGGGGGATGCCGTCGATGGGGCCCGGCCCCCGACCGCTCCGCCTGCCGCCGTCCCCGCTCCGCCCGCCGCTCCGGTCGACATGTCGACCGATCGTGGGGGTGCCGTCGATGGGGCCCGGCCCCCGACCGCTCCGCCCGCCGCCCTCCCCGCTCCGCCCGCCGCTCCGGTCGACATGTCGACCGATCCGGGGGATGCCGTCGATGGGGCCCGGCCCCCGACCGCTCCGCCCGCCGCCCTCCCCGCTCCGCCCGCCGCTCCGGTCGACATGTCGACCGATCCGGGGGATGCCGTCGATGGAGCCCGGCCCCCGACCGCTCCGCGGTCGATATGTCGACCACGGCCAGGGGAGGCGGACTCAGCCGCCGACGTGGCCGCCCGCCACGGTCGACATGTCGACCACGGGACAGCCGCCGACGGGACCGCCCACCACGGGACAGCCGCCGACGGGAGCGCCGCCGACGGGACCGCCGCCGACGGGACCGCCCGCCACGGTCGACATGTCGACCACGGGACAGCCGCCGACGGGACCGCCCACGGCGTTCCCGGCACGGCCCCATCGTCATGGGCCGCCCCACCGTCCCGGGCGGGCATGGTCGGCAGCCAGCGCATCGACCCGGGCACAGGCGTGCTCCTTCCCGCGGAACGGCCACGCCCGGGTGTCCGGCCAGACCCCGAAGCGGCGGACCGGCGCGTCCTCTCCTCCAGCATGGGCGGCATCGAGCTCGACCCGATCCCGCCCCGGTCGCGTGGCTCGGTCGCCCACCTTTCACCCTGGGATCGCTGGCTGGAGCTGTGTGCCCGCATCGACGGCCACCCCCGCCACCTCTCGATCCACGTCGGCGGGATGCTCATCACCGGCTCGCCGCTCATCGACATCGCGCCCCTGGAGCGCGCCACGATGCCCGGCCGGGTCGTGGTCCAGTTCGACAAGCGCGACATCGAGACGATCAAGCTCATCAAGCTGGACCTGCTGGGCCTGCGCATGCTCTCGGCCATCGACGACGCCCTCCGGGATATCGCGGTCGACTGTGCCGTCCACGTGGACCTGGACCGTCTGCCGGAGGACATCCCGGAGGTGTTCCGGATGATCCAGGCGGCGGACACCGTGGGCGTCTTCCAGATCGAGTCGCGCGCCCAGATGCAGACGCTGCCCAAGTCGCGCCCGGACACCCTGGACGACCTCGTCGTGGAGGTCGCCATCATCCGTCCCGGCCCCATCCAGGGCGATGCCGTCCACCCGTACCTGCGCCGTCGCCAGGGCATCGAGCCGGTCACCTACCTCCACCCCAGCCTGGAGCCCGCCCTCGCGGAGACGCTCGGCGTGATCCTGTACCAGGAGCAGGTGATGAAGATCGCCATCGACGTGGCGGGCTTCTCCGCGGCCGACTCGGATGGCTTCCGGCGGGCGATGGGCACCTGGCGCTCGCGCAGGGAGATGGAGAAGCTCCACGACCGCTTCGTGTCCGGCTGCATGACGGTCAGCGGCCTCGATCGCGACCAGGCGGAGCAGCTGTTCGGGAAGGTGGCCGGGTTCGCCAGCTTCGGCTTCAACAAGAGCCATGCCGCTGCGTTCGCGCGCACCGCGTACGAGTCGGCCTTCCTGAAGCTGTTCTACCCGGCGCAGTTCACGGCGGGACTCATCAACGCCCAGCCGATGGGCTTCTACCCGGTGGAGGTGCTCATCAACGACGCGAAGCGCCACGGCATCGCGGTGCTGCCGGTGGACATCAACCGCAGCCGCCACCGCACGACCACCGAATGGGTCGGCCATCCCGGGGAGCCCCTGCCCCAGGACGCCGGCATCGATCGGCGGCCCGACGTGGTCCGGTCACCCGTGGTGGTCGTGCCCGACCAGTCCGCCCGGGACCGATACGCAGCCCCCGACGCGCGCGCGTTCGGCATCCGCCTGGGCCTGGGGCTGGTCAAGGGCATCGGGGAGGCGGAAGGGGAGGCGCTGGATTCGGAGGTCGAGCGGGCTGGCCCGTTCCGGTCGCTGGAGGACCTGGTGGCGCGGACGGAGCTGTCGGAGAGCGTGCTGGAGCGGCTCATCCGAGCGGGCGGCCTGGACTCGCTGGGAAGATCTCGCCGGGCACTGCTGTGGCAGCTGCGCGAGGTGGCGGGCGCGGCGCGTGGCCGCACGGACGGGCGCTCGGTCGGGTCACGCGCGGCCGCGGGCCGGCCCCTGGACCTGCGACTGCCGCCCACGCCGGCACCGGACCTGCCGCCGCCGTCGGAGCTGGAGCGGATCGGGGACAGCTACGCGATCCTGTCCTTGGACGCGCGGCGCCAGGTGGTGGAGCTGTTCCGGCCCGCGTTGGCGCGGCTGCGGGCGCTGCCCATCGCCGAACTGGGCACGCACCGGAAGGGGAGGGTGGCGATCGGCGGGCTCGTGGTCACCCGCCAGCACCCGATGACCGCCAAGGGCACCGTGTTCCTCGCCCTGGAGGATGAGACCGGCATGGCGAACGTCACGCTCTGGCCCGCGGTCTGGGCGGAGCTGCGGGGCGTCGTGCGTCGCCACGCCCTGCTGTACGTGGAGGGCGAGCTCCAGCGGGAGGCGCGGGTGGTCAACGTCGTGGCGCGCCGGATCCTGCCGCTCGTGGACGTCTGCCGCGACCAGGGCGGCCCGGACAGGCCCGACGGCGTGCGTCACATGGGCCAGGCCGGCATGCGGCGGCTGGGTTGATGGATCCTCCACGACGACCGGACGGTGGACCTGGAGACGGACCGACCCGCCGGCGGGACGACGACGGCCCGACGGCGGCGAACGACGGCGTGGCCGGACCGCCGAACGGGGGCTACTTCTTGGAGCCGGAGTTCGACGTGGCCGACTGCGACAGCGTGTTGGGCGCAGGCGCGGCCTTCGCGGCGGCCTGGGTCGCGCTGCGCTCGGCACGCTGGGCCTCGCGCGCCGCCGCCGCGGCCTTCCGCTGCTCCTCCTTCGTGATCCGCTCCTGCTCCTTCGCCTTGGCCCGTGCCTGCTGCTCCCGCGCCAGGCGGTTCTGACGGGCGCGCTCCTGGGACTGGCGCAGGAACGTGCGGTACCAGGCGGCGAAACCGGCCGCGACCATGCCGATGAGCACCGCGATCGCGATGATCGCCACGACATCCTGGATCGACGCGGCCTTGAAGCCCTCCTGGGTGCCGCCCGCGGACAGCACGTAGATGGACCAGAAGATGCCGTCCACGACGCCCAGCAGCGCGCCGACGAGGTAGCTGGCACGCGGTGCGAGGAAGCCGCCGATGAAGAACACGAACAGCGATGTGGGCGGCAGCGTCAGCTGCACGAACAGCGCGGCGAACCGGTCCATGCCCTCCGGGAACACCGACGAGCCCATGATCGTGGCCGTCTCACCCAGGCCGAAGGTGACCTCCTTGGCCTTGGGCAGGAGCATCGCCATGGCGAACGACAACAGCAGGATGCCGAACGGGATCCACAGCTTCGGGGTGTGGACGAGCATGTGGGGGAGGGCCCGCACATCCTCCCCGACGCGCGGCATGCGGAAGCCGCCGAACAGCGACCCGCCACCGGTGCTGATGGGCGTGCCGGCTGCCGTGACGGCCGTATCGTCGGCCTCCTGACCGGTCTCCGCAGCGTCGAGAGAACGCTGCTGCTCGCGGTGGCGGCGCCGAGCCTCGGCGCGATCGGTGTTCTTGGCGCGTGCCAAGTCGGTCTCCTCAGGGGAACGTGCAGGGTCTGGGCTCGCGGATGGTACCGCACGCTCGTGTGGATGGGCCGCGGGTGATCTGCGATAAGCCGCGGATAAGTCCCGGCGGCCATCATCCGGGCAGACCCGCCGGTCGCCACCGTCCCGTGTCCCGCCGGGAGGTCCTGGTATGCCGCTGCGTCGGTCTCGGTCGCTCCTGCTCCTGCTCGCAGGGCTCGTCCTCACGGCTCTCGTGCTGCCGCCCGTCTCGGCGCGCACGCCGCGTCGCCCGGACGGACCAGGGCGCGTCCCGCGTGTGGTTCCGTCCGCGGCGGGATGGTCGATCTCCACGGACGTCGTCGTGGGCGAGGTGGTCATCGGCGGCGCGTCCGCGTCGGACGAGTGGGTCGAGCTGTACGGTCGGGGCCCGTTCGCGGCGGACCTGGGCGCGCTGGAGCTGCTGTACGTGACCGCGACCGGCGGCACCGTCACCCGGAAGGCGACGTTCCCGGGCCTGATCCTCGCCCCCGGGGATCGACTGCTCCTCGCGAACGCGGCAGGCACGTGGGCCGGCGTCGCGGATGTCACCTGGGCCGGCGGATTGGCCGCGTCCGGCGGGACCGTCGCCCTGCGGGTCATCGGTGGGTCTGTCGTGGACTCGCTGTCCTGGGGGACTGCGGCGAACCCGTTCGTGGAGGGGGTGGCCGGAGCGGCGCCTGGCGCCGGGTCGTCCCTGGAGCGGCTGCCGGATGGGCCGGCCGGCAACGGTCGTGACACGAATGACAATGCCGCCGACACCTGGGTCCAGGAGATGCCCATCCCGGAGGGCGCGGTGCGAGCGCCGGAGCCGACCCCGACGCCGACCCCCGAGCCCACGGCCGCGCCGACGCCCGAGCCGACCCCCGAGCCCACGGCCGCGCCGACGCCCGCGCCGACGCCGACCCCCGAGCCCACGGCCGCGCCGACGCCGACCCCCGAGCCCACGCCCGAGCCGACGCCGACGCCGACCCCTGCGCCGACCCCCGCGCCCACGGCCGCGCCGACCCCGGCGCCGACCCCGGCGCCGACCCCCGAGCCGACCCCGGCGCCGACCCCCGAGCCCACGCCCGAGCCGACCCCCGAGCCCACGCCCGAGCCGACCCCGGCGCCGACCTCGACCCCGGCCGTGTCACCCGCCCCCACCTCGACGCCACCCATCACCCCGGCACCCTCGACCGCGCAACCCATCGCATCGATCGCGTCAGCCCGAGCGGCCGCCCTCGACACGGCGGTGACGGTGGAGGGGACGCTCACCACACCACTTGGCTTGACCGAGGCCGGAAAGGGCGCCTTCGTGCAGGACGACACTGCCGGCATCGCCATCTACCTGGCCGCAGCCGACTGGCCGCCGCTTCCTGCCGGGCGTCGCATCCGGGTGAGCGGAATCGTCCAGGAGCGCTATGGCCAGCGGACCGTGCGCCTGGCCGCATCCACCGACCTGCATGACCTGGGTGACGGGATGCCGGTCATCGCACGCGAGCTCGAGGCAGGCTCCTTGCCCGAGAGCGTGGAGGGGAGCCTCGTGGCCGCCACCGGCACGATTCGCGGCACGGCGGACTCGCTCAGCGACGGCTACGCACTGGACTTCGTTCGGGCAGGCGGTGACGTACTGCGCGTGGTGATCGCGGGGGCAGCCGCCATCGATCCCTTGGCCTTCCCATCGGGGGCTGGGATGCAGTTGACCGGGGTGGTCGGCCAGCGCGACGCCTCCGGTGTCGGCGGCGGAGGATATCGACTCCACCTGCGCACGATGGCGGACGTGACCCGCCAGGCGTCGGCTTCGCCCACCCCGGCCCCGAGCGCGACCCCGGCCCCGACACTCGCCCCGACCCCGACGCCCGCGCCCACCCCGACCCCGAGCGCGACCCCGGCCCCGACCCCGACGCCCACCCTGACAGCGCCACCGACCCCGACCCCGACACTCGCCCCGACGCCCGCTCCCACCCCAGCCCCGACCCCGACTGGGACCCCCACCCCGACCCCCGTCCCGACCCCGACCCCCCTCCCCACCGACGAGCCGATCCTCACCGCGCGTCTTCTGCCCCTGGGCTCGCGCGTGACCGTGTCCGGCGTCATCACGGCCGAGCCGGGCCGGCTGCTCGGGGAGCGGGTCATCGTCGTCCAGGACGAGAGCGCAGGCATCGCAGTTCGCCTGTCGAAGGGCGTGGATCATGATCTCCTGGTGCGCGGCCGACTCGTGCGGGTGACCGGCACGCTCGCCGCCCCCTATGCCAACCAGGAGCTTCGACTGTCCCGGCCGACGGACCTGCGGAACCTGGACCGGCGCGCCCTCCCCGACCCGGTCGACCGCCGTGGCAGCGACCTGGGAGAGACGCTGGAGGGGACCCTGGTCCGCGTCAGCGGCACCATCGAGCGGGTGGACGCATCGGACTCCGGCTCGATCACGGTGCTGCTCGAGGACCCGAGCGGCGACATCCGCGTGTTCCTCCATCCTGGGTCCGGGGCCACGCGCGAGCGGTTCCGGACCGGCATGCGCCTGACCGCCGTGGGCGTGGTGGGTCAGCGGGAATCGTCCTCGGGCGCGGGCGACGGACACCGCCTCTGGCCGCGCGACCAGCGCGACCTCGAGCTGTCTGCCGCGCCCCAGCCCACCGCCACCCCCGCGCCCACACCCGGCCCGGATGAGACGCCCGCCCCTCGTCCCACCGCCACGCCGGGCCCCCTGCCGACCGCCACGCCGGGACCGCGCGTCCGCCCGATCGCCGACCTCGTGTCGGGCAGCCGGGCCACCATCGAGGCCGTCGTGACCACCCCGGGAGGCCTCCTCGACGGAGACGGGCGTCGCGTGGTCGCCCAGGACGCCAGCGGCGCCATCCTGGTCCGCCTCCCGGAGGGGGCCGCCGCACCGCGTGTCGGGACACGGATCCGGGTGACCGGGGAGAGCGGCACGTACTACGACGCACCCCAGTTCGCGACCGACGGGGCCATCGGGAACCTGGGTCGTCGCAGGGTGGTCCCGGTGCTGCTCCGGCGACCCCCGGATGCCGCTCTCGAGTGGCGGCTGGTGCGGGTGGTGGTGCGCCTCACCGACGTGTCCAGGGACGGTGACGCCTGGCGCGCGGAGGCGAGCCTCGGTGCCGCGGGCGCGCTGCCCATCGTCGGACTCGCCTCGGCGGACATCCCGTCCGCGCCGCTCGAGGAAGGTCGCATGGCGATCGTCACGGGCATCGTTCGGCGCGCCTGGCCCACGGCGAGCGACACGCGATTCGCGGTCGTGCCGCGCTCCCCGGACGACGTCCGACTCGGGCCGCCGCCCCGCGGCGCGGGCGACGAGGGTGGTGGGGACGGCGCCACCGACGACGCGGACGACGCGGGGCACGACGCGCCAGACACCGGCTGGTCCGGAGACGGCGACACCGAGGACGCGCGGGACGCCGGCGCCGCCGGCACCGTGGTGGCGCGCATCGCGGACCTGCCGCATCTGGTGGGTCGCCGGGTCCGCGTGGGAGCCTCGGTCGACCAGGTGGATGATCGCTCGCTCCTGCTCCGCGACGGGGACACCCGGGTCACGGTCCGGCTGACCGACAGCCTGCCCGCGTCGGACGGGCGCCTCGCCGTCGGGGAGGTGGTCAACGTCACCGGCATGGTCATCCGGGGTGCCGACGCGGCGCCCGAGCTGTCCGCCGCCCCCGTCGACATCCTGCGCGCGAGCAGTCTCACGGCGCCGCCGGCCACGCCCATGTCCGCGCCGACCCATGCTGCGCCACCCACCCGCGCGCCATCGTCATCCGCAACCGTCGCCGAGGCGAGCACCGCCGCCATGCCGCCGGCCCTGCCCCCGGCCCTGCCGCTCCTGGCGCTGCTGTCGCTGGCGTCGGGGGTGCTCCTGGCCGGGGCCGTGCTCGCCAGGCATGCACGGGACACGCGACGTCCCCGGCCATCCGGCGAGGCATCGCCCTCGTCGCAGGCTCCGGGAGGGCCGTCCTCGGAGCCGACCGGCGGCGGGTCGGGCACGGGTGCCGCTTGACGCCCCACGGGTGCCGCTTGACGCACCCATCGAGCGCTGCCTATCGTTCGCGCGGACTCCGCGCCCGCGGACACCACCACACGAGGATTCGCCGTGACGGACGCGGACCGCCGCGTGACGCTGCCGACGGGAGAGCGCCAGTACCACATCGACCTCGCAGCCGGCGAGCTGGCGGAGTACATCCTGCTGCCCGGCGACCCCGATCGCACGGACCGCATCGCGGACCTCCTCGAGGACATCGAGGTGCGGCGTCGCCACCGCGAGTTCAACTCCGTCACGGGCACGTACCGCGGCCAGCGCGTGTCGGTGGTCGCGACCGGCATCGGCACGGACAACGTGGAGATCGTCGTCGCGGAGATCCTGGCGATCACGCGGCGGCCCACGTTCATCCGCATCGGCTCGTGCGGCGTCCTGCGTCCGGACATCGAGCTGGGTGACCTGGTCATCACCGCGGGCGCCGTCCGCCTCGAGTCGACCACGCGCTACTTCGTGCACGAGGCCTACCCGGCGGTCGCGGACTACGCGGCGGTCGCGGCGCTCGTGGAGGCGGCCCGCCGGACGGGCGCCAGGGCGCACGTGGGCATCACCGCGACGGCACCCGGCTTCTACGGCGCGCAGGGACGGCCCATCCCGCAGCTGCCCATCCGGTTCCCGGACCTGGCCGACGAGATGGCGGCGCAGCGCGTGCTCAACTTCGAGATGGAGGCCTCGGCGCTGCTGGTGCTGGCGGGGCTGGCGGGCTGCCGCGCGGGCGTCGTCTGCACGGCCTATGCTCAGCGCTCCACGGGCCGGTTCCTCGAGGGAGAGGCGCGGACGCGCGGCGAGCGCGCCTGCATCGAGACCGGGCTGGAGGCGCTGCGCATCCTGTCGGACATGGATGCGCAGCAGAGCGCGGCAGGGGAGGCGCACTGGCGACCCTCCCTGTGGCGCCACGAGATGGCACCCTGATTGGGGAGGAACGGACGCGGGACCGTGGGAGACACCCCCGGCTCGCCAGATGACGGCCCGCCGGTGAGCGGCTGGCCGATCACCGAGGAGGAAGCACCGATGGCCCAGGCCTATTGCGTCAAGGACAAGAAGAAGGTCGAGATCAAGAACCCGACCCAGATCACGATGAAGAACGGCAAGCCGGCCACGAAGGGGACCTGCCCCGACTGCGGCGGCAGCGTCTTCCGGATCGGCGGCTGACGCATCGCCGTCCCGGCGTGCGTCCGGGATGAGGCACGGACCGCGGGGCCGTGGTCCCGCCACACGAGGAGAGTCCCGGTCGCCGACCGGGGCTCTCGCGACTTCGCGGCGTCTCCGCCCGCGGTCCCGGACGACCCCGACCCGCGGACCAGGGCTGGCGTCGCCCGCGCCAGACAGGCTGTCCGGGCACCGGAACACGGTCCGGTACAATCTCGCCACGCGGGGGACGCCGAGGCCTGGCGCCCGCGTGACCGTCCACACGCCCTCCCGCGGCGCCCCGGTGCCGCGCACCACCGGCAGGTTCCCCATCCACGCCCGCAACGCCCACCCGACCCCGGTGCTCGCGCTCGACCTGGGCGGCACGCATCTGCGCACCGCCGTCGTGACGCAGGATGGCCGTATCCACCAGCGGCGTCGGACCCGCACGCCACTCGCCGCGGGCGGTGACGGGATCATGTCGGCCGCGATCACCGCACTGACCGCGGCCAGGGACGGCTGGCTCGCAGAGGGCAACGTGCCGCCCGGGGCCGTGGGCATCTCCGCGCCCGGCCCGCTCGACCCGGCCGCGGGGGAGATCATCGACCCCCCCAACATGGGCCAGAGCTTCAAGGGGCTCAGGCTCGGTCCGCGGCTCTCGGACGCCCTGGGCCTGCCGTTCGCGCTGGAGCGGGACACGAACGTCGCGATCCTGGGCGAGACGGCCTTCGGCGCCTCGCGAGGGGTGGCGGACGTGGTCTACCTCACGGTGTCCACCGGGGTGGGCGGTGCGGTCATCACGGGTGGCAGGCTGCTGTCCGGTCCGGACGGGGTCGCGGGCGAGCTGGGCCACCTGTCGGTCGACTACGACGGCCCGCCCTGCGGCTGTGGCGGTGCCGGACACCTGGAGCGCCTCGCCAGCGGCAGCGGCATGGCGCGCAGCGCCCGGGAGGCCCTCGCGGAGGGCGCCCAGGCGCCGGTCCTGGCGCAGATCGCCGCACAGATCGCGCCGCGCGAGCTGGAGGCCATCCATGTGGACCAGGCAGCGGCCGCCGGGGACCCGGTCGCGGCGTCGATCGTGGGGCGCGCCGTCCGGGCGTTCGCGGTCGCCATGGTCTCGATCGTGGACGTCTTCGACCCGGACCGGGTGGTGGTCGGCGGCGGCATCGCGATGGCCTGGGGGGACCGTCTCCTGGGGCCCGCCCGTGACGCGGTCGCGGCCACCGCATTCCGGCTCCAGGCGCGCCGGGTGCGCATCGTGTCCGCGCAGCTCGGCGACGACGTGGGTCTGATCGGCACGGTCCCGCTCGTCGCATCGGCCCTGTCCGGATCGGTGCCCATCTGGCACGCTGCGACCGACGGACACCCCGGGTCGTCGACCGGGGTCAGGTCCGCCTGAGCCCCACGCCGGTGCCGGGTCGGATCCCGGTCGCGGTTCCCCAGATACCCAGACTCGCATGGAACGCACGACGCAAGGAGGTCAATCCACATGACGGTGAAGGTGGGCATCAACGGCTTCGGCCGCATCGGTCGCCAGTCCCTCAAGGCGCTCATCGAGCGCTCCCCGGAGGTGGAGGTCGTCGCCGTGAACGACCTCGTGGACGTGGCGACGAACGCGCTGCTGTTCAAGCATGACTCCACGTACGGCGCCTATCCCGGCACCGTCGAGCACACCGACGACGCGATCGTGGTGGACGGCAAGGCCGTCAAGGTCCTCCAGGTCAAGGATCCGGCCCAGCTGCCGTGGCGGGACCTGGGCGTGGACGTCGTGGTCGAGTCCACGGGCATCTTCACGGACGCCACGAAGGCGAAGGCCCACCTCGACGCGGGCGCCCGCAAGGTCATCATCTCGGCGCCCGCCAAGAACGAGGACGTGACGCTGGTCCTGGGCGTCAACGAGGACGCCTACGACCCGGCGACCCACCACATCATCAGCAACGCCAGCTGCACCACCAACTGCCTGGCGCCCGCCGCGAAGGTCGTCCACGACGGCTGGACCATCAAGCGTGGCCTGATGAACACGATCCACAGCTACACCAACGACCAGCGCATCCTGGACGTGGCGCACAAGGATCCGCGCCGGGCGCGCGCCGCCGCGCTCAACATCATCCCCACCACGACCGGCGCCGCCAAGGCGCTCGCGCTCGTCATCCCGGACCTGAAGGGCAAGTTCGACGGCTTCTCGCTGCGCGTGCCCACGCCCACCGTGAGCGTCGTGGACTTCACCGCGGAGCTGGAGCGGCCGGCCACCGCAGACGAGCTCAACGCCGCCTTCCGAGCGGCCGCGGCAGGCCCCATGAAGGGCATCCTGGGCGTCAGCGACGACCCGCTCGTGTCCTCGGACTTCCGGGGTGACGCGCGCTCGTCGATCATCGATGCCGCGTCGACCATGTCCCTCGGCGGCACCTTCGTGAAGGTCATCACCTGGTACGACAACGAGTGGGGCTACAGCTGCCGCGTCGCCGACCTCGTGTCGTACGTGGGCGCCCGCCTCTAGGCCCGCCCCCCGCGCCCCGGAGGTCCGGTCCGCCGGGTCCGCGCGCGACTCCGCCACCCTCCGCCCGGTCAGGCCCCGCGCCCGGCCGGGCACCTCCCTGAGAGCGAGCAGCCAATGGACAAGCTCACGGTCCGCGACTTCGATCCCGCGGGCAGGCGGGTCCTCGTGCGGGTGGACTTCAACGTCCCCATCGAGGACGGCAAGGTCAAGGACGACACCCGCATCCGGGCCGCGCTGCCCACCATCACGTACCTGCTCAAGGGTGGCGCCAGCGTCATCCTCATGAGCCACCTGGGGCGTCCCAACGGCAAGGTCGTCGAGTCGGCCCGGCTGCGTCCGGTCGCCCAGCGGCTGTCGCAGCTGCTGCGCATCTCGGTGCCCTGCACCGGCGACGCGCTCGGCCTGGGCACCGAGGACGCCATCGGCCGCCTCAAGCCGGGCCAGGCGCTGCTGCTGGAGAACCTCCGGTTCCACGCCGCGGAGGAGGCGGACGACCCCGAGTTCGCGAAGGCGCTCGCGGCCTACGGTGACGTGTACGTCAACGACGCGTTCGGCACCGCCCACCGCGCCCACGCCTCCACGGTGGGCGTCGCCAAGCTCCTGCCGGCGTATGCGGGACTGCTGATGGAGAAGGAGATCGTCAACCTCTCGAAGCTGCTGGAGAACCCGGAGCACCCGTTCGCCGCGGTCATCGGCGGCGCCAAGGTGTCGGGCAAGATCGCGGTCCTCGAGAACCTCATGGACAAGGTGGACACCTTCGTCGTCGGCGGCGGCATGGCCAACACGTTCCTCGCGGCCAAGGGACTGCCGGTGGGCAAGAGCCTGCTGGAGCGCGATCGCATCGAGGACGCCGCGCGCATCCTGGAGGCCGCCCAGGCGAAGGGCGTGCGCTTCCTGCTGCCGACCGACATCGTGGTCGCCAAGGAGGTCACCCGGGGCGCCGAGCACAAGGTGGTGCCGGCTCACAAGATCCCCAACAGCTGGTCCGCGGTGGACGTGGGCCCGGTGTCCCGGGCGGCCTTCGAGGAGGCGCTCGCGGACGCCCGGAGCGTGGTCTGGAACGGGCCCCTGGGCGTGTTCGAGGTGCCCACGTTCGGCGACGGCACGCGCGCCATGGCGCGGTTCCTGAGCAGGCGCGCCCAGGAGGGCGCCTCGGTGGTGGTCGGCGGCGGTGACTCCGTCGCGGCGATCGAGGAGCTCAAGCTCGCCGAGACGTTCACCCATGTGTCCACCGGCGGCGGCGCCAGCCTCGAGTTCCTCGAGGGCAAGGAGCTGCCGGGCATCTCCATCCTCCAGGATCGGAAGGCGGCCTGATGACCACCATCGACTACATCGACGCGCACGAGATCCTCGATTCGCGCGGCAACCCGACCGTGGAGGTCGTGGTGGTCACCGACGCGGGCGCCGTGGGCCGCGCCGCGGTCCCGTCGGGGGCCAGCACCGGTGCCCACGAGGCGGTGGAGCTGCGCGACGGCGACAAGGTCCGCTACGGCGGCAAGGGCGTCCGGCGGGCGGTGGAGAACGTGGTCCACGTCATCGCCCCGGAGCTGCTGGGCGAGGACGCCTCGGACCAGGCACTCATCGACGACCGCCTCATCGACCTCGACGGGACGCCCGACAAGGGACGCCTGGGCGCGAACGCCATCCT
>DAOTUU010000006.1:0-21353 GCA_034436555.1 Chloroflexota bacterium
CGTTCGATGGTCGGGGTCGGGGTTCGATGAGGACGACGTACATGGAGGCTCGAACGATGCATGAGCTGCTCATCCGCGACGCGAAGCGCGTCGCCACCATCGCGACCCTGATCCTCTCGGTCGGCTGGGCCGGCGTCATCCTGACGGTCTTCTACGGGGCCATCGCCTGGATCGACTTCGCCGGTCGTGAGTCGGTCGGCTTCATCGAGGGCATGGTGTACGCGGTCGACCTGTTCGCCGCACCCTTCTTCCTCGCCATGGTGGTGGCGGGCATCGGACACGCACCGCGGCTCTTCGCCCTCTACACCGTCAAGGATCAGGGCTGACCGTCCGACCTTCGACAGCCCGCGGGACCGGTCGAGATGAGCGGAGACCCATCCTCCGGGTCTGACCGTTCCCGACGCTTCATGACGCGTGACCTGGTCGTCACCCGCGTCCCGATCGTCGGGTGGCTGCCCACGTTCCCTCGCGCGCGGCTCCGACCGGAGCTCATCGCGGCCCTCACCTCGTGGGCGGTCGGCGTGCCCGTCGCGCTCGCGTATGCCGAGCTGGCCGGGATGCCCGCCGAGGTGGGCCTGATCACGGCGTTCGCCGCGCTGGCGGCCTACGCGTGCCTGGGCACCAGCCGTCACCTGAAGGTGACCGCGAGCTCCACCATGGCCGTCATGTCGGCCTCCGTGGTCGCGCCGCTCGCAGCGGGCGACCCGGCGGCGTTCGTCGCACTGACGGCCGGGCTCGCGATGATGGTGGGCGCGATCCTCGTCGCCGCAGGCCTGCTGCGGCTGGGCTTCCTCGCCGACTTCCTGTCCAAGCCGGTGGTCACCGGCTTCGTCATCGGGCTGTCGTTCACGATCGTCATCGGACAGCTGCCCAAGCTCCTGGGCTACCCGGCCGGGTCCGGGTCCCTGCTCCAGCAGCTAGCGCTCATGGTCCAGTCGATCCCCGACATGAACGTACCCACGGCGGTCCTGGGCATCGGCACGCTCGCGCTCATCGCCGCCCTGCGGCGGCTGGCGCCCAGGGTGCCCGGCGCGCTGGTGGCGCTCGTCGGTGGCATCGCGCTCTCGGTCGCATTGGGGTTGTCGTCCCAGGGTGTGGATGTCGTGGGCGAGGTCGCCACCGGGGTCCCGCTGCCCGGCCTGCCCCGCATCGGCCTGGGGGAGATCACGTCCCTGCTGGTGGGCGCCGCGGGACTCGTGGTGCTCGCGGGGGGCGAATCGCTGGGTGGTGCGCGCGCGTTCGCGGCGCGGCACCACTACCGGCTCGACGCGGACCAGGAGCTGGTGGCCGTGGGAGCCTCGAACATCGCCTCGGGCCTGTTCGGTGGCTTCGCGGTCGATGCCAGCATGTCCCAAAGCGCCACGGCAGAGGCCGCAGGCAGTCGCACGCAGCTCTCGTCGCTGATGGTGTCGGGGCTGATGCTGGTCACGGCCATCGCGCTCGCGCCGCTGTTCCGCGACCTCGCGCAGGCCACTCTCGCGGCCATCGTCATCACGTCCGTGCTGGGCCTCGTCGACCCGCGGGAGGTGCGGCGGTACTACCACTGGCGACGCAGGGACCTGGTGCTCACCATCGTGGCGATCGTCGGGGTCGTCAGCACCGACGCACTGACGGGCCTGCTCATCGCCGCGGTGCTCTCCATCGTCGCGTTGCTCTACCGTGCCAGCCGGCCGGAGCTTGCCGTGCTGGGCCGGATGCCGGGCACGGACACGTACATCGACGTGGCGCGACATCCGGAAGCGGAGCAGCTGGAGCAGGTCCTTGCCGTCCGCCTGGACACGCCGCTCTACTACTTCAACGCCCAGGAGGCCACCACGCAGGTCCTGCGCCTGGTCGAGGAGCGTGGCGCCGTCCGCGCGGTCGCCCTGGACCTTGGGGCGACCGGGGACCTTGACGTGACCGCGACCGACCTGCTCTCGGAGCTGTACGGAGAGCTTGGGCGCCGCGAGATCGAACTGCTGCTGGCGCAGGTCAAGGGCGCGGTGCGCGACCGGCTGCGGCGGACCGGCCTCATGGCGATCCTGGGGGAGGACCACGTGTATCCCACCATCGCCATGGCGGTGGCGGCCGCGAACTCGAGCGTGATCGGGACCACCCCGTCCGATGCGCCCGTCGATGACGCGCCCGTCGATGACGCGCCCGTCGAGGGCTCGCCACCTTCGGACGAAGGTGCCGTCAGCGACGGTCCCGCAGGCCGATGAACGCGACCAGCGCTGCCACCGTGGTGACCGCGGCGAGGACGAGCATGGCGTCCGTGAAGCCCGCGGTGAAGATGGCATCCCAGCCGGGCACCTGGCTGGCCACGTCGAGGTAGGACGGTTCAAGGTAGGGGTGCGCCGTGGCCAGGAAGATGGCGCGCTGAGCGCCCTCGGAGGCCGCGGCCGCCTGCTCCGGGGTCAGCCCGCCGGCCACGAGCTGGGCCTCCCACGTCGTCGCGCCCGACACGGCGATCATCGCGGTGACCGCGGTGTTGCCCAGCGCCCCACCGAGCAGGAAGGCGGACCCGTTGAGCCCCGCCGCGATGCCCACGCGCTCCGGCCGGACCGCCCGGAACAGGAGATCCGTCCGGGGCACATTCGCGATCGAGGCGCCGGCACCCAGGATCGCCAGGGCGATGCCGATGAGGAGATAGCCGGTGTCCGGCTCCAGCGTCCAGAGCATCACCAGCGAGATGGCCAGGAGGACGAGGCCCGCGGTGATCGGCCGCCGGAACACGCCCAGCCCCAGGTCGGCACCCCGGAAGCGTCGGGTCATCAGCGCGCCGACCGCCAGCGATGCGACCAGGGTCGCGAGCGCGTACGGTCCCATGGCCACGCCTGACGCGAGGTCCCCGTATCCCTGGACGCCCTTGAGGAAGTTCGAGAGCTGGAGCAGCGAGCCCGACTGCGCCAGCGCGAGGACCCCACCCGTGAACAGGGTCAGGCCGAGCACCCTGTAGGGCACGTCGGGCACGTGGAGGCGCGAGCTGTGCCGCGCGAGGCGCCCGACCGCCCACACGAGGCTCAGGGCGCCCAGGATGAGGGCCGTCACATGGTCGGTGCCCCAGCCGCCGGCGAAAGCCATCACGGCATAGACCAGGGCCAGCATCCCCACAGACCACAGGGCCAGCGACAAGGCATCCAGCCCGGGCATCCGCTCGCCCGGCCGAGTCGTGTGCAGCCAGCGTCGGATGGCCACGACGGCGAGGATGGTCGCGAGGATGGCCGGTGCGAACGTCGCGCCGGGCCCGAACCCTTCGAAGAGGAGCCGCGACACTCCCGGCGCCGCGAGGCTCGCGAGCAGCTGGATGGTCAGGTAGAGCGCGATCGCGACCGGCAACACCCGCTGGCCGAAGGTCCCCATGGTGGCCGCGAGCGACAACGGGACGACCAGCGCCGTCGAGAGGCTCAACCCGACGCTCCCGACGACCAGGACCTGGAGGGTCGAGGCGGACGCGGCGACCAGGGACGAAGCGAGCATGCCCCCGAGACCGATCAGGAGGACGCGTCGGATCCCGAACCGGTCGCCGAGCACCCCACCCAAGACCATGCAGCCGGCCTGGATGAGGTAGTAGACGCCGACCAGCACCGCGGCGGTCTCCGGGGCGACCCGCAGCGCACCCTGGACCCCTGAGGAGGTGGCCTGGAGGATCGGCGGGTCGATGGCCGCCGCGACCGCGGCCAGGACGCAGGCCGTCAGCGCGCGCCAGTGACGGGGATCGTCCTCGCGGGCAGCGTGACCGAGCGCCACGAGCTGCCCGGTCGCCTGGGCCTTGGCCTGGCCGCTCGCGGAACGCACCGCGTGCGCCCTCTGCGACGCCTCGTCGCCGAGCGATCGCGCCGAGTCGGCCACCTCCTGTGCGACGTCCTCGATGGCGTCCGGCACCAGGTCAGACCGCCCGCGTCCGAGGTGGTCCTCGTCCGGCGCAGGGGACGTCGTGGGATCGGGCGGCTCAGGCATCACCCTCGCTCACGTGGCCGCCTGCCGCCTGTCGCCGTGCCACCATGGCCTGGACGACCGGCATCACGACCATCACGGTCGCGACGGCGAGCACGATGAGCGCGATCATGTCCGGAGCCGCCTGGAGCATGACCGTCGTCAGCAGGATGACCATCAAGGGAGCCTGGAAGAGGACCATCAGGAACCCGGCCATCACGGCGCCGATGAGCACATCGACCCGCAGGCCGGGGAGCACCAGGCTGATGGCCAGCGCCACGCAGGTCGAGGCGAAGATCGCGGGAAAGGTCGGCCCACCCAGGAACCCACCCTTGAACGCCACGGCGAGCAGCGCGAGCTTGACCAGCGCCATGGCCACGAGCAGCCACGGGCCGTACCTCGCGGGATCGGCCACCACCTCCTGGATCTGCGTCTCCCCGGAGAACAGCAGGATCGGCGCGACCATCCCGACGGCGCTGAACACGAGACCGGCGATGAGCGCGCGCTCCACCTCGCGCCCCTTGAACCGGCCCAGGACGGTAGCGGCCATCTTCATCAGGGCGCCCGCGACCAGTGCCAGGCCGAGCCCGACCAGGGCGAGCGGTACGACGACCAACAGCTCCGGCGGCCCGATGCGATCGGTGGCCGTGAGATGGAGGTAGTCGTAGAGACCGGTGTTCCCGGCCAGGTAGAACACGATGAACCCGATCGTCCCGCCGATCAAGTTGGCGGGCAGGTTCCGCTTCCTCGCGTCCGGGTCGGTGATCAGCTCGGTGCCCAGGACGCCCGTGAACAGGGGGTTGGCGATCAGGCCGTTGTAGGCGGATGCGAGCGTCGAGAACACGAGCCGAGATCGCTCCCGCACCGGGATGCCGACCTTGTCGGCGTACAGGATCGCGATCTTCGACCCGATGCCCCCGATGCCGCCCTCCGGGCCCAGCACCGCCCCCGAGAACAACGAGGCCCACGCCATCACGATGTTGACCGGGAGCGCCCGCCAGTCGATCTTCGTGACGTCCCCGGCCAGGCTGTCCATCAACGACTCGTCGAGGTTGGTGGGCGCGTGCCGGCGCTTCACGAGGAGGCCGACCAACAGGGAGAACGGCAGGCAGATTGCTGGGAACAGCCACGGGTTCGCGAGGATGATCTCGTTCTCCCACAGCAGCCGGTTGCCCAGCTCGAACACGATCAGCCAGGCCAGCACCGAGACCGCGCCGATGAGCGCGACGGCGATCACATGGAGGTACGGGTGGACGAGCGACTCGCCCGGGGCCGCACCCGGGGACGTCGGGGCGGCAGCGCCGGGCTGTGGTCCGGTCATGTGTGGCCGCTCCCTTCTGGCCGGACCGGCAGATCCGCGGGTGGGGTGTCGCGGAACGCCGCGACCGCGTCGTCGACCTCGAGATACACCCGTTGGGATCCGGTCACGGCAGCGATGCCGGCCCCCTCGAGGTAGGCCGCCACGGGCGCCTTGAGCCGGGCGAACGCGACCGTCACGTGGCGTTCGCCCAGGTCCCCGAGCAGCTCGACGAGCATCTGGGTCGCCGTGGAGTCCGTGTCCGCGACGCTCTCCATGTCCAGGACCACCCAGCGGGCGGGCGGCTCGGCGGAGGTCACAGCCTCGGTGACGTCCTCGCGGAACACCTCGGCGTTGGCGAAGAACAGGGGTCCGTCGAAGCGGTAGAGCACCATGCCCGGCTCAGGTCGACCATCGGGCGTCGAGTCGGCGGCGCGGTAGGAATCCGTCCCGGGCACCCGGACCAGGAACGCCCGCCGGGGCCGGGCGGCCCGCTGGGCGACCAGCAGCAGCGACAGCAGCGCGATGAGGAGCACGCCCGCGAGCATGCCGACCGCCACCACGATGACCGTCGCGAGTAGCGCGAGCGCGGCTTCGGACCGGGCGACCGTGGCCAGGCGCCGGAACTCCGCAGGGTCGAGCAGGCCGGCCGCGACCACGATGATCACCCCCGCCAGGGCCGCCTTGGGCAGCGGCTCGAACAGCCCGGTCAGGAACAGCAGGGTCACGACCACGAGCGCCATGGCCACGATGCTCGCGAGCTGCGAACGGGCGCCCATGTCGGCGGCCGTGAAGCTGCGCGACTGGCTGCCGTTGACCGGGAACCCGGCCGTCAGTGACGCCCCGATGTTCGCCGCGCCCAGGCCCAGGAACTCCCCGTCACCGTCGACTCGGTAGCCGCCTCGCCGGCCGAGGACCTGGCCCGTGACACCGCTGTCGGCGTAGATGAGGAGGCCGATGGCCGCGGCGGGCACGAGCAGGAGCTGCAGGTCGACCAGGGAGACGTGCGGCAGACCCAACGCCGGCAGGCCCGGCGGGATGTCGCCCACGACCTTCACGCCCTTGTCCGCGAGCCCCAGGGCCACGCTGGCCACGATCGCGACCAGGACGCCCACGAGGTACGCCGGCAGACGCCGGTCGATGCGCTTCACGACGAGCACGACCGCGATCACGCCGAGACCCACCGCCAGCGTGGTCGGGTCGGTCTCACCGATGCGTCCAACCGTCTCGGACAGCTCCGCGAGCGTGTCGTCCTGCGCCACGAGCGTGATGCCGATGAGGCTGTCCAGCTGGCTCACGATCATCACGATCGCGGACCCCGCCACGTAGCCCACCAGCAGTGGCCGGGAGAGGTACTGGGTCACGAAGCCGAGGCGCGCGATCCCCGCGAGCATCAGCAGGATGCCCGCCATCAGCGCGACCCCGGCACCCAGCGCGAGGTACCGGCTCGGGTCGCCCTCCGCGAGCGGCGCGATGATCGAGGCGGTGAGCAGGGCGATCGTCGCCTCCGGCCCCACGCTCATCTCGCGCACACCGCCCATCAATGCGTAGCCCAGCAGCGCACCCATCGAGGCGTACAGGCCGACGACGGGGTCGAAGCCGCCCAGCTGCGCGTAGGCCAGCGCCTGGGGCACCAGCAGCGCCCAGACCGTGAGGCCGGCGAGGGCATCGACCGCCAGCCAACTCCGGTCATAGGTGCGGATGGCCCGGAGGCCGGGGGTACCTGCCAGGATGTTCATCGAGCTCAGGCTAGCCAGGGCTGACGAGCTCGATCAGAGGTCGAGCAGCGCGTCGGCCCACCAGGCCGGGGGAGCTGGCCGAGGATCGAGCCCGGGGTCGGACTTCGAGGGACCGTGCACCGGAGGCGCGGCATCGTTCACCGTCGTCTGGCGCGCGATGACCGCGGCCCGGGTGACGTCGAACACCGTGAAGTCCCGCGTGACGGTCACGGGCCCCTGGTAGTGGGCACCGAGCTCCTCGAACACGCTGTCGACCCCCGGTGTCAGGTCCAGGTGCCACAGCGCGCCCATCCGGGGCTGCGTGAGATCGAGGATCCTGCCCATCTGTTCGGGGACCGTGTGGGCGAGCCGCGTGATGTTCAGGGCCGTCTCGAGCGGCAGGCCTGTGGCGCGCGCGTACACCGCGGGGGACTGGAAGCACTCGTGGATCAGCAGGTCGGCACCAGCCGCGGCCTCCACCACGTGGCGACAGGGTCGCGTGTCGCCCGAGAAGACCACCTTCAGGCCAGCGTAGGCGATGGTGTAGCCGACCGCGCCGCTCAGCCCATGGATCGCCGGGAAGCTCGAGACGGTCACGCCGTTGCGGTCGTAGACCGTGTCCGGCCGATCGAACGGGATCTCGTGCGGGATCGTCTGGAAGCCGGTCGTGGGCCGGACCCCACGGACGGACGCGGCATCCCAGGCCAGCGCCTTGCCCATGTGGTCACAGAAGGCCGTGAGGCCCTTCTCCGGATCCTCGTTGCCACCGCCCCAGACCTCGACCGGATCGACCCTGCCGGCCTTGGCAAGGCTCCCCAGCAGGCCGGGGATGTCACCGATGTGGTCGGCATGCAGATGCGACAGGAAGACCTTGGTCGTGTGCTCCACGGGGAGGCCCAGGGCGTTGAAGTTGGCGAGGGCGCCCGAGCCGAGGTCGAAGAAGAAGAAGTCCCGGTCCGTGTTGCCCACCTCGACCAGGAGCGAGCCCGAGGCCTGGCTTCGTCTGATCCAGGGATCGCCGCTGCCCAGCACGGTGACCCGCATCTCCCCATCGCCCAGGGGTTCCGTGCCCGGCACCATGGCGTGGGCGTACGCGCGAGCGGGAGTACCGACCACTGGGGCGGTGGACAGCGGCTCGTCGGAATTCGTTGGCATCCCTGACCCTCCTTGCCGGACGCTCGCGACTGCGACGGCCTCGCGAGGCGGTGACTGACCGACGAGGCAAGTGAAGTCCCGTCGGTGAGGTGCCGCATCGCCCCGGCTGGGCGATGCGGCGATTGTCGGTGAGGGTCTGAATGGCAGCGTTGCCGAGTCGGGCTGCTCACCAAAGACCGCGAGGTGCACGATCATGTTGTCCGCAGAGGAGGGCTTCCGGCGTCTGGCGATCGGCGACGGAACGCTGCTCGCGGCGGTGGCTGACGCCAACGGGGATGCACGCGTGTTCCGGCTCGACCAACGGACCGAGTCGCTGATCGGTGTCGCCGTGCTCGTACCCATCGATGCGCCGCAGTCGTCGTACGGGACCGCCGTGGAGGCAGCGATGCGAGCAGGTGCCACGCTCGATGACCTGCTGGCAGCGCTCATCGCGGTCGCCGGATCGGTCGGCTCGCCCCGGGTCGTGTCGGCGGCCTCGCGGATCGCACTCGCCGCAGGCTACGATGTCGAAGCCGCACTCGAGGGAACGGATAGCGACGATCGCTGACCGCATCTGGCTCGTCACGCGGGTGCGTCTGGTCGGACGCCCACGCGCGACCTGACGCCAACGCGCGCTGATATCATCTCCCGAGACCTCCCGGCCGTGGCGCACGCTCGAGCACCCTATGGAGGATGGCGCCGATGCCGATGGTGTGGGTCTCGTGATGCAGCACGGTGAGCGATGAGCGACGGAATCGCCACACGGGCCGAGGTGTCACGCCGCCGAGGGCGGATCGGCGACCAGGACGACGGCACGGAGCCCGGCTTCCGCCCGTCGTTCCCGCTGATGGAGGGCAAGTTCCACCTGCCCGTGCCCCACCCATCGACCGTCTCCCGGGAGCGTCTCATGGGACTGCTCATGGCCGAGCCGCGGCCGTCCGCCGTCGCCGTCATCGCGCCGCCTGGATACGGCAAGACCGTGTTGCTCGCGGACTGGGCGGCACGGGAGACGCGTGATGTCGCCTGGCTGACGCTCGGCGATTCCGACAACTCGCCCAGCGTCTTCATCGCGTACCTTGCCGCGGCGATCGACCGGATCGGGCCAATCGACCCCACCACCGCCACCGCGCTCGCGGCACGAGGGTCGCGGATCCTGGCCACGGCCGTGCCCCGCCTGGCGTCCGAGCTGCATCGGCGGCGTCGCCCAGGGCTGCTCGTCCTCGATGATGTGCACCGTCTCGTGGACCGCGGCTGCCTCGATGCGCTCGCCACGCTCCTGGAGGCGCTGCCCGCCGGGTTCCAGATCGCCATGGCCTCGCGGACGATGCCCGACCTTCCCTTCGGGCGGCTTCGCGCCCACCGGCAGCTGCTCGAGATCGGACCTGACCTACTCGCGTTCGACGCAGAGGAGACCGGGGCCCTCGCGGCTCGGACCGGCTACCGGCTGGACCGCCAGCAGGCGGCGGCGCTCGCCGAGCGCACCGAGGGATGGGCCGCGGCGATCTATCTCACCGCCCTCGTTCGCGGACGACCCATGTCAGGTGTCGTCCAGGCCGACGACGTGTCCGGTCGCGATGGCTACATCGCGGAGTACCTGCGTTCCGTGCTCGGACCGGTCGACGAGGACGACATCGTGCTGCTTACGCGCACGTCGATCCTGGATGGGGTGGAGCCAGGGGCAGGCCAGGTCGTCTCGGGTCTGCCCGATGCACCGGACCGCCTGTCGCGGCTCGCTCACGCGAACCTGCTCGTCGCCAAGATCGCCGGTCCCCCAACCTCATACCGCTATCACCACCTGCTCCAAGATCACCTGCGTGGCGAGCTCGAGCGTCGTGAGCCAGGTGTCGAGCGAGAGCTCCACCGGCGAGCTGCGGAATGGTACGCGACGGCGGGACGGCCCGAGCTCGCCATCGAGCACTCGATCGCGAGCGGCGATGTGGACGCAGCCGCGCGCCGGGTCGAGGCGGCGACGTTGCGGACGTTCCTCGTGGGGCATGGCGATCGGCTCGAGCGATGGCTGCGGAGCTTCGACGACGAGGTGTTCGAGCGGCGGCCGTCCATGGCGGTGGGTGCGGCACTGGTCCATGCCCTGAGCGGCCGACCCCAGGCTGCCGACCACCTGGCGGACCTCGTCGAGCGCTCGACGTCCGCCGAGCCACCAGCCAACGGGGCAGCGTCGATCGAGTCGGCGCGGGCGATGCTGCGGTCGGTGATGGTGCGCGGCGGGCCTGATGACGCCGTGGCGAACGCGACGACCGCTGTCGCTGCCGAGGGGCCGGGGAGCCCGTGGCGGACCCTGGCGCTGGAAGCGCTGGCGATGGGTCATGTCCTGCGTGGCGAGACCGCCGCGGCGGATGCGGTGCTCGCGGCCGCCCTCGATGCGGCTCCCGACGACGGCGCCTACGGGTTCTATGGCCTCGCGCTCAGGGCCAGCCTCGCGATGGCATCGCACGATTGGGACGCGGCGACACGATATGCGCGCGAGAGCCATGACCGCTTCGAGCGCATGCACTTCGACGCGGCCGCGTCGGCAATCTTGGTGCATGCGGTCGGGGCACGCACCTACATCCACCACGGCGACAAGGCTCGCGGACAGGAGGAGCTGGTGCACGCACAGATCGTGCGGCCGCTGGCCACGTACGCGCTGCCCTCGACGAGTGGCATGGGCCTCCTCGAGGTGGCCCGGGCCTATCTCTCGCTCGGCGATCCGGCGGGCGCCGCGAGCGCCCTCGCCGAGGCGGAGGGCATCCTGCGCCATCGGCCCGCACTCGGCGTACTCACCGAGCAGGCCGCCGAGCTGCGCCGGAGAACCGACGAATCGGCCCGGACGCTGGCCGGCCCCTCGACGCTCACACCGGCGGAGTTGCGGGTGCTGCCCATGCTCTCCACGCATCTCAAGTTCGAGGAGATCGCCGCGCGCCTCTACGTATCGCGGCACACGGTGAAGGCCCAGGTCGTGTCGATCTACACCAAGCTCGGCGTTTCGAGCCGGGGGGAGGCGGTCGACCGGGCGGTCGAGATCGGACTGCTGGAGCCGTTCCCAGGGCTCCGGCTCGCCGGGTCGTCGACCATGGACTAGCCTCGACGCCCACGGCATCGCCCTGATGGTGCGATGCGGGTGCCGACCACGATGCTGTTCCATGCGCCCAGGACACGTCGGGTTCGTGCCTGCCGCGCAGGCCGACCTCCCGCAGCATCGCGAGGGTGTGCAGTGAGCTGTTCCCAGGATCCGCGGATCCCGCGATGAACGTCAGTCGCTTCGTCCCCATCCTCTCGTGGCTGCCCAAGTACGATCGATCATGGCTCCGGTTCGACGTGATCGCGGGGCTGACCTTGTGGGGGCCCGTCGTCCCCGCGGGGATGGCATACGCCGGCATCGCGGGCCTGCCGCCGCAGGCCGGCCTGTACACGCTGACGGCGTCCCTGCTCGTGTACGCGCTGTTCGGGACGTCGCGGCACCTGAGCGTGGGCGGCACGTCCGCGACCGCTGCGCTCTTGGCTTCCTCGGTCGCAGCGGCGCTGGTCGCCTCGGCCTTCGCGACCACCTCGGACCCGCAGACGTACTGGACCTACACCTCGGCGTTCGTGCTCATCACCGGCCTCGTGTTCCTCGTGGCGGGCGTCGCGCGGCTGGGCTTCATCACCCAGTTCCTCTCCAAGCCGGTCATGGACGGCTTCGTCGTCGGCCTCGCGGTGTTCGTGGCGGTCGGGCAGCTCAACAAGCTGTTCGGCGTGGAGAAGCCCGAGGGAAACACCGTGGAGAAGCTCGTCGGGATCGTCCGCGAGCTGCCCCAGGCTGACCCCGCGACGGTCGCCGTGGGCGCCATCGCGGTGGCCGCGCTGTTCCTGCTGCCGCGCCTGAGCAGGAACCTGCCATCCGGCCTCGTCGTGCTCTTCGGGGCCATCGCGCTCAGCTCGGTGCTCGACCTCGCCGGACGCGGCGTGGAGACCGTCGGCTCCCTCCCCCAGGGCCTGCCGTCCCCGTCCCTGCCGGCGGTCCCGCTCGAGGACTCCCTGGCCATGGTGCTCCCCGCCATCGGCGTCCTCCTGGTGGCATTCAGCGAGGCGCTTGGCGTCGCCCGCGAGTTCGCCGAGAAGCACGGGTACGAGGTGAATCCCGACCAGGAGCTCACCGCGCACGCGTTCGTCAATCTCGGCAGCGGCCTGTTCGGCGGGATGCTCGCCGCAGGTGGCATGTCCGGGTCGGCCGTCAAGGAGGGCGCGGGTGCGCGCACACAGGTCGCCAACCTCGTCGCGTGGGCCGCGACGATCGTCACCCTGCTCTTCCTGACCCCGATCTTCACCAGCCTGCCCGAAGCCGTGCTGGCGGCGCTCATCATCCACGCGGTCTGGCACATCCTGGCGGCGCGGAAGCTGTTGACCCTGCGACGGCAGGCACCGGTGGAGGTGTGGTTCGGGGTCCTCGCGCTCGCGGGTGTCCTCTTCATCGACGTCCTGGAGGGGATGATGATCGGCCTCCTGGCGTCGCTGGCCTTCGTCATCTACCGCTCGAGCCGCCCGCATATCTCCTCGCTCGGCCGGGTGCCCGGCGTGGAGGGAGCGTATTCGGACCTGACACGGCATCCCGAGAACGAGGCCGTGCCGGGCGTGCTCATCGTGCGGCTCGACACGCCGCTGTACTACGCCAACGCGCTGACGGCGCGCGACCGCGTGAAGGCGATGATCAGCGAGGCGGCGCCACCACCCAGGGCGGTCGTCTTCGACGCCGAGGGGCAGGACGACCTCGATGTCACGAGCGCGGAGGTCCTGAAGGGGCTGGTCGGGGAGCTCCACGCCCGCGGCATGACCGTCCACTTCGCGGATGTGCACGCCACGGTGCTCGAACGCGCGCGCGAGACCGGGCTGCTCGAGGCTGTGGGCGACGGGCAGTTCTTCCGTACGGTGGAGCTCGCGGTGCGTGCGATGGAGGGGCACCACGCCGCGAGCGACGACGATCGCACCGAGGGCCCGCCATGAGCTGGGGCGTCCGCTTCCGGGTCCGCCAGTACGTGAAGAACAGCCTGTGGCTGATACCACTGGTCGCCGGCGTCAGTGGGCTCATCCTCGCCGAGCTCCTCGCCTGGGTCGACGCGCGGAGTGATCTCGCGGTGCTGCAGTACGCGCCGGAGACGGCGACAGCGGTGGTCTCGGCCACGATCGCTGCGGCCGTCTCGCTGACCGGCTTCGTGGTCACGGTGACGGTGCTCGGCGTGCAGCAGGCGACTGGCATCTTCTCCCCGCGGTACATGCGCCTGTGGTTCCGCGATGGGCGCCTCAAGCTCGTGCTGGCAGAGGTGGTGGGCACGCTCATGTTCTCCATCGCCGTCATCCGCCGGATCCAGCCGGACTCCGTCCCCGACATCAGCGTGAGCCTCACGGGCGTGGGACTCGCCATCGGCCTGCTGTTGTTCCTGCTCTACTTCGACCGGTTCCTGCATCGCATGCGGCCCGTGGCGGTGGCGGAGCTGTTGGCTCACGGGGCACGGCGTGCCCTCGATGACTGGATGGACGAGGCCGATGGTCGCGACCTCGCCCTCGTGGCTGGCGGAGCGTGGGCACCCCAGACGGCACCCACGTTCGTCCTGCGGTCCACGCGGTCCGGGACCATCCAGGCGATCGACATCGACGGCCTGAGCGCGCTCGCCCGCCGCCACGGCTGCCTGCTGGTGTTCCGGCACACCGTGGGCGATTTCGTGCCCGTGGGCGCGGCCATCCTGGAGGTCCACGGGGCGTCGCCGCCCGTGGCGGTCACACGACGCCTCTCGAACCTGATGGCCCTGGGAGCCGAGCGGACCATCGAACAGGACCCGGCCTTCGCCATCCGCGTGATGGTCGACATCGCGATCCGTGCCCTCTCCCCCGCCGTGAACGACCCGACGACCGCTGTGCAGGTGCTCGACCACCTCGGGGAGACGTTGCGACTGGTCGGGGCGACCGAGCACCTTGCCGGGAGGACGGAGCCGGCGACCCTGGCGAGCGGTGTGATCATGCCGGTGCGGACGTGGCCGGACTTCCTGGCGCTCGGGCTCACCGAGATCCGGGAGTACGGCGCGTCGAGCATCCAGGTGGCGCGACGCCTGCGCGCCCTGCTCGAGGAGCTGGGCGAGCTCGTGCGTCCGGAGAATCGCTCGGCCGTCGACGCGGAGCTCCAGCTCCTGGACGCCTCGGTGAGGGCAGCGCATGCCGACGGCATCGACCTCGACGGCGCCCTGTCGCCGGATCACCAGGGACTGGGCGGGCCCACCGTGGTTCGCCCGCGTCGTGGCGACCAGGTCGCGTGATGACGACCACCGGCGCCCACAACGTCGATGAGATCGGAGGGTGCTCCCATGGTCGAGCCTGAGGATCGGGCGACAGGCGTGCCCGTGGACGGCGCGGATCGACCTGTTCCCATGCCGGTCCTGGAGGAGGCGGGACGCCAGCTGCGGGCGCCGTGGGCGGCGAGCATCGCGGGCCTCTTGTTCTCCATCCTGTTCACGGCGGCGCTCATCCTGGTGCGGAGCGAGGCGGACCAGCCGGTGAACAGCACCGCGGTCACGATCGGCGGTCTCTACCTCGCGCCATTCGCCGGGATCATGTTCCTGTGGTTCGTGGCCGTCATCCGGGACCAGATCGGGGAGCGCGAGGACCGCTTCTTCGCGACGGTCTTCTTCGGCAGCGGCCTTCTCTTCGTCAGCCTGCTGTTCACCGTGGCGGCGGTCGCGAGCACCCCCACCACCCTCGTCCAGTACCTCGACCAGCCGCAGCTCTCACCGGAGGGCGTGTCCCTCCTGCGGGGGCTCGCCTACACCCTGCTGTTCGCGCTGGCGACGCGCGCTGCGGCGGTGTTCATGCTGGCCACGGCGACGGTCGGCATCAGGAGCGGCGTCTTCCCGCGCTGGTTCGCGGTGGCCGGGTACCTCCTCGCCATCGTGCTGCTCGTGGCCGTGTCGTTCTACGACTGGCTCATCCTCGTCCTGCCGGCATGGGTCGCGGTCGTGAGCCTGTTCATCCTCCGCCGCGAACGCGCCCGCCGCTGAGGATCGCATCCCCGGCCCCGACAACCCGTTCCCGGCGTCGCCGGGTTTGAATCAGAGGCAGATCATGGCACCCAAGACCACACCGCCCAAGAGCTACACCGAGGCCTGGGCGCCCAGACCGCCGTCCGGTGACATGTGGACGGCGCGGCCGTGGGTCCACTCCTCCGCGCGGCTGGAGGAGGGTCGCCTCCAGCGCAAGCGGGTCCCGCGCACCAGCCATGCCACCTTCGAGCCGGCCGCCGGCCGCGACCCGATCGCGACCCTGGAGGCCCAGGAGGCCGACCGGCTGCCGGACCTCGTGCCGCTGCGCCACGCGCGCATGGCGGAGTCGCCCTTCGCCAACTACCCGGGGCACCCCCGCGGTGATGGCGGCCGACCTCGCGACGACGCTCCGCACGGACATCATCGTGCAGGCGAGCGGTGACGCGCACTGCTCGAACTTCGGCTTGTTCGCCTCGCCCGAGCGGCGCATGGTGTTCGACGCCAACGACTTCGACGAGACGCTGCCGGGCCCCTGGGAGTGGGACGTCAAGCGGCTCGCCGCGAGCATCGTCATCGCGGGCCGCGCCAACGGCTTCAGCACCGGCCAGAACCGGGCCGCGACGATGGCCACGGTGCGCTCCTACCGCGAGCGGCTGGCCGGCTTCGCCGCGATGCGGCTCATCGACGTGTGGTACTCGTACATCACCGACGACGCCATCAGGGAGGCGGGAGAGGCGCACTTCGCGGGCGCCAAGGACATCGCGGCGCGGCGCGCCCGGCTCGAGGCCCTGTTCGCCAAGTCCCGCAGGCGTGACGCGCTACGCGCCGCCAGCACCCTCACCACCGTCGTCGACGGCCGACGCGTGCTCGTCGACGATCCGCCCTTCATCCAGCACTTCGAGATCCCGGGCGGTCCCGATGCGATGCGAGCGGTGTTCGAGGCGTACCGCGCCACGATGGCCGAGAACCGCCGCGAGTTCCTCGAGCGCTACCGCTTCGCGGACTTCGCGCTCAAGGTCGTGGGTGTCGGCAGCGTCGGCACGCGCTGCTTCATCCTGGTCCTCGAGGGCCGCGACGAGAACGACCCGCTCATCCTCCAGGCCAAGGAGGCCACCGCGTCCGTGCTGGAGCAGCACCTGGGTGGCAGCGGATACGCCAACCACGGCGAACGGGTCGTGGTCGGCCAGCGGCTGATGCAGGCCACACCGGACATCTTCCTGGGCTGGACGCGCGGCCCCGGCGGCCGCGACTTCTACGTGCGCCAGCTGTGGGACATGAAGGGCAGCGTGGACACCACGACACTGCCGCCCGACGGCCTCGGCTTCTACGGCGGGATCTGCGCCTGGGCGCTCGCCCGCGCGCACGCCCGAAGCGGCGACTCGGTCGCGATCTCGGCCTACCTCGGCACCAATGACACCTTCGACGGCGCCGTCGCCGACTTCGCGGAGGCGTACGCCGACCAGAACGCGAAGGACCATGCCGCGTACCTGGCGGCCATCAGGGCGGGTCGCGTCTCGACGCCGACGGGCTGAGAGCGAGCGGCGGGAACCCTGTTCGGCCCCCGCGACCGGCTCGATCCACCCGGTCGCCCCACTCAGGCTCAGACCTGATCGATGGACGCCCACCATCCCGAGTGGCTCGACGGTCCGCTACCTGCAGCTCCCGAATCTGACCCGCAGGTGCATGCGCCGGCCGACCGACACGTTGACGATGTGACTCCTTGTGGTTACATTCGAGCCCATGCGAGCTGTCGGCCTGAGGAATCTGAAGAGTCACCTGAGCGAGTACGTTCGGTTGGCCGCATCCGGGGAGACAGTCCTCGTCACGGATCGCGAGCGCGTGGTCGCGGAGCTCGTGCCTCCGCGCGAGGGTCGCGCTGAGGCACCGCGGGACGCGCTGCTGGCGGAGGCGGTCCGCAAGGGCTGGCTGACGCCAGCCGTCGGGTCGCCGGCCGGACCGCTGCCGAGGCGTCCCGTCGCCAAGCTGGACGCGCTGCTCGACGAGCTTGCTGCCGACCGCTCCGACTCGTGATCTATCTCGACAGCTCCGTGGTCCTCGCGCAGCTGTTGGCGGAGGATCGGACACCACCCGAGTCGCTCTGGCGGTCCGTCTCGTTGGTGTCGAGCCGGCTCCTGGAATACGAGACCTGGAATCGGATCAACGCTCGCGGCCTCGATGAGAGCCACGGTGAGGATGTCCGCTCGTTGCTCGGGCGACTGAGCTTCCTGGAGCTGGCGCCCCCGATCCTAGCTCGTGCCATCGAGCCCTTCCCTGTCCCCGTGCGGACGCTTGATGCGCTTCACCTCGCGTCCCTCTGGTTCCTGGACCAGATGGGGCAGCGGCCCGTGCTCGCGACGTACGATCGCCGATTGGCGGATTCGGCCACCGCGTTGGCGTTCCCGCTGGCGGAGCTGTAGTCCCGCACCACGGGCAGTCGGCCGGGCGCTCGGTCACATCATGATCGCCTTCATGACCATGAGGACTCACATGCGCGTGACGAAGGGCGGCCAGATCCTCATTCCCGCGGCCATCCGGCATCGCTGGGGGACGTCGACGGTGGTGCTTGACGACCAGGGCGGGCGGATCGTGATCGAGCCGGCGCCCGACGATCCTATCGCCGCCGCGGAGGGCGCCCTGGCCCAGGAGTTCGGGGCGGTGGACGTGGCGCGGCTGCGACGCGTCGCCCGGGGCGATGAGCGTGCTGCCGAGAGGCGTCGGTCCCCGTGACGCTGCTGGATGCGTACGCTGTGGTGGCGTTCCTCGTCGGCGGTCCGGCGGCATCAAGGGTCAGCGGGCTCCTCCGGGAAGGTGCGGCGTCCGTCGCGACCGCGAACCTCACCGAGTCGCTGGATGTCTCGGCCCGCGTGTACGGCCTTCCGATCGACCGGGCGATGGAGGTCCTGGAGCCGCTCCTCGAGACCACGCTGGGAACGGTGCCATTGGACCTGCCCCCCGCGCGGCGGGCAGCGGTGATCCGCGCACGCCACCTTCACCGGACCTCCCGTCCGATCTCGCTGGCCGATGCGATCCTCGTGGCCACGGCCGGCCCTGGCGACCGGATCGCCACCGCCGACCCGGATGTGCTGGCGGTGGCTGAGGCCGAGGCGATCGCCACCATCAGCCTGCCAGCGGAGGGGTGACCGGCTCGCATGTGTCCGCCGCCACACCGGCGAGGAACGCGTCGCGCGCTCGGCTCCATCCGGGGTGGGGTCTCAGGGTCCCGGCGGATGAGCCTCGCCGGGATGTCCGAGAGGACGAAGCTCACGGCCGCAGGGCACAACCCTCGACCAGCAGTGACCCCCAGATCCCGCGGTGGAACCAGACGGTATCGACCGTGACGTCCTCGGCGATGATCACACCCAGGTCGGACGCGGAGACATGGCACCGGACGAGCGAGACGCGTCGCACCGTGGGGCGGTCGTCCGCGGTCCGCTGGCTGGGTGCCTGGCATGTCTCGAACCGGCAACGCCGCAGCTCCACGTCCTCGACGAGGTCCGGCAGTCGATTAGGGGTGCACCGAGAACACCTGGCCCTCGATGAGCATCGGCATCACGTCGAATCGCACGGCAGCGCGGACGACATCCGGAGCGACCGACCGGCCTGCCGACGCGAGCGCCACAAGGGAGCTTGGAGTGCCGCTCATGCAAGGTACTTGCTGCCACCCTCGACGGCGCACATACTCCGCCCGGAGACGGCTGTCCCGACCGTGAGCCCTCTTCGGCGATCGAGGCCGTCACACGAGGAGCAGTTTCGTGCGACGCACGCGGGTCCCGTGGCTGATGTCCCTGCTCGTAGTCGCATCGGCGACAGCACCGCCTGGGGCCGTGGCCCAGGATCCCGTCGGGGACGCGTTCTGCTCCCTGTTCACCCCTCAGGAGGTCCACGACGTCCTGGGCACGGACGTCGAAGCGACGCCCTCGTCGACGGGGTGCACCTGGGCCGCGACGCGACCCGATGAGCTGGTGACCCTGTCCGCCGACTGGTCGACCCTCACCATCGCGGAGCACAAGGAGCTCTGGCCCGATGGCTCCGACGTGACGATCGGTGACCGGACCGCATACATGTCGCCGGGCTTCTTCCTGGACGAGCTGCTGATCGAGCTGGAGCCGGGCGTGCTCCATCTCACCATCGCCGGGTTCGACCAGGACGTGGAGGCGGCACTGACGCAGCTCGGGGAGTTGGGTGAATCCCGCTCCGCGTCGCTGCCACCGCCGGTCCGGTCACTGCCCACCAGGATCCCCTCGATGAACGCCGATCCGGAGCTGGAGGCGCTGTTCCCGGCGACCATCGGGGGCGAGCCCGTGGAGGTCATATCCCTGGCCGGTGAGGCCGTGATATCCGAATCCGAGGACCGCGACGCTGTGGCGGAGGCCCTTGGCTCGATCGGCAAGACGCTCGACGATCTGACGGGCGCGTTCGCGTTCTCGACAGCGGGGGCGATCGTGGCCTATCGGGTCGCCGGCGCTGATGCCACGTCGTTCCTGCCCCTCGTCATCGAGGCGATGTCAGACGCCGAGCCGGTCCTGACGCCGGCCACGGTCGGGGGCAAGGACGTCAGCCGATTGGACGGGGATACGACCTTCCATGTGTACCCCGCAGGCGAGGTGCTGTGGCTGGTCACGGCCGACGAACCCATCCTGACGGAGATCCTCACGGCGCTGCCCTGAACCCTCCAACGGGCCCAAGGATCACAGCGACCACGTCCGACTGCTCCGGGACGGGGTCCGGGGCGGAGGGACCACCTGGGCCGACCTCGGGTCGGGCGACGGAGCGTTCACCCCCGCTCTTGCGGACCTCCTGGGGCCTGACGGCTCGATGATCCACAGCGTCGACCGGGATGGCCGCGCCCTCGAGGTGCAGGCACGGCGGCTGCGAGCGTCGTTCCCGGACGTCAGCGTCACGCCGCTCGTCGCTGACTTCCGTGTGCCGCTCGACCTGCCGCCGCTGGATGGGATCGTCATGGCGAGCTCGCTCCATTTCGCGCCCGACACGCTCGCCGTCCTCCGTCTCGTCCCAGGCTACCTTCGCCCGGCTGGTCGCCTGGTCGTCGTGGAGTACGACACGGACCACGGGAACCAGTGGGTCCCCTTCCCGCTCTCGTTCCGCTCCTGGACCACACTGGCCGCCGAGGCCGGGCTGCGCGAGCCGCGGAAGCTCGCGGAGGTCCCGAGCCGGTTCCTGGGTTCGATCTGCTCCGCCCTCAGCATCCGCTGACCGCTCCCGGCGTCCATGGCGGCGCCACGACGAGGGTCACGTCAACTACGTGGGCTGACCCTGGACGAGCGTCAGCCCTTCAGCCGTATGTGCCATCCTTGCCCGAGGTCCTCGCGCGACCGATGGCCGTCGCGACGGTCGGGACGAGCAGACACGTGGGGTGATGGACGGGTGGCACGGGCGACACGAACGGACCCAGCGCTGGCCGGGGACACGTCGGCTGCCGAGCCCGGGACCACCGACCGCCACCGGGCACAACAGCTGCTCCTCATCTTCGGACGGCTGGGAGCCGCCGTGAGCGAGGCGCTCCACGCGCGGGTCGACCCGCGGTTCACGACCAACGTGGAGGTCATGGTCATCACGAGCCTCGACCTGCTCGGCCCGCAGCGACCCACGGACGTCATCGAGCTGACCGGCATGACGAGCGGCGGCGTGACGAAGGTGCTCGACCGCCTCGAGAACAGCGGGCTCATCGTCCGTGAGTACGGGAGGGTGAAGGGCGACCGCCGCGGGACCCGGCTCGTGCTGACCGCGGAGGGTCAGCGGGTCGCGGGCGAGCTCGCCGCGGGCCTGCAGGACCGCATGGACGCGTTGCGCCGCGCGATCGAGGAGCTGCGGGCGATCGTCGGACCCTGACCGACCACCGGGTCACGGGCCGGTTGACGTTGGGCGCCAGTCACGCCCGGACGCGCGGACCCCCTCCCGGATCCGTGGTAGGCGGTCCGTACGTGGCCCCCTGACGACCAGTAGCGTCGCCTCAGAAAGCGGCTCCAGGTGAGAATCCCGAAGCCGGCACCAGTCTGTTCGGTCAGCCCGTCATGAGCTTGAGCAGATCGTCGAGGGACTCGGCGGCGACCACCTCGGCCGCCGCGAGGGACCCGGTCTCGTTGACGATGGCCGTGAAGGCCGCGCCGGTCTGGGTGTTGTAGAGGACGATCGCCTCCCACCCGATGAGCTGGCCGCTGTGCCCGATCCAGTCGTGGTCGTAGCTCTCGACGCCCAGCCCGTAGCCGCTCTTCGCCTCCGGGATGGGGTGGAAGTCGAGGCGCTTCGCGGCGAGGTCCGCGGGCAGGA
>DAOTUU010000007.1:0-112649 GCA_034436555.1 Chloroflexota bacterium
CCACGCCCAGCATGAGGCCGCGCCCGCGCACCTCGACGACCAGCCCCGGGTGTCGCGCGGCGATCTCCTGGAGACCGGTCATCGCCTGGGCGCCACGCTGCGCCGCGTTGGCGACGAGCCCGGTCTCCAGCGCGATGATCGTGGCGATCGCCGCCGCACAGGCGAGCGGGTTGCCGCCGTACGTGGAGCCGTGCGCGCCCGGCCCCCAGGTCTCCATGATCTCCGCCTTGGTGATGAGCGCGCCGAGGGGCATCCCGGACGCGATGCCCTTGGCGGTCAGGAGCATGTCCGGGACGATCCCCTCGTGGTCCATCGCCCACATCCGGCCGGTGCGTCCGGCGCCCGACTGGATCTCGTCCGCGATCATGAGGATTCCATGCCGGTCGCACAGCTCTCGGATGCCCGCCAGGAAGCCCGGCTCGGGCACGCGATATCCACCCTCTCCCTGGATCGGCTCCACGATGATGGCGGCCACCTCGTCCGCGGGCGCCAGCCGCTCGAACAGCACCTCGTCGAACCAGCGCAGGTCCTCCACGCGCCCGTATGGTGCGTGGAACACGCCCGGCAGGAGCGGACCGAACCCGGCGTGGTACTTCGCCTTCGAGGCGGTCAGGCTGACCGATCCATAGGTGCGCCCATGGAAGGCGCCCAGGAAGCTCACCAGGTACGGCCGCCGGGTGGCGTGACGGGCGAGCTTGATGGCCGCCTCCACCACCTCTGTGCCGCTGTTGCCCAGGTAGACCCGGATGGCCGGCTCGAACGGGCTGATGCGCGCGAGCTCCGCGCACGCATCCGCGTAGATGGGCAGGTAGAAGTCCGAGGCGCTGTAGTGGATCAGCTCGTCCGCCTGCTCCCGGATCGCCTTCACCACCCCGGGATGGCCATGTCCGGTGCTGTTCACCGCGATGCCCGCGGCGAAGTCCAGGAACAGGTTGCCGTCGATGTCCTCGATGGTGCTGCCCTCGCCGCGGACCGGCACCAGGGGGTAGGCGCGCGGCAGTGATGGCGATGTCCAGCTCTGGTCGAAGGCGATGGCGGCCCGGGCCTGGGGCCCCGGGATCTCCGTGACCAGGGACGGGGCGACGCAGTCGTCGATGTCGGGCGGGAATCTGGTGGGCTGCATGGCCTGCCTCGCGTGGGGCACCCGTCGGGCGCCGATATGGTGCATCGAATCTATGCAGTCTGGATACTAGACGAACGGCCCTGGGGCGCGAGGCGGCGGGTCCGCCGGGCCCCCGGGTCTCGTGCGTCAGGTCCATCATGGCCGTCGCCACTTATCTGCCACTTGTTCCACGGGGCCCGCGCTGGGGGTAGCATGCGGACCGTTCGTGGAAAACCCACCGCTTTCGGAGGAGGACACCAGGTGAGGCGTCGCGTCGCGGTCGGTGCCGCGCTGCTCGTGGTCCTGTCCATGCCGTCCGCGCCCGCGATCGCGGCGCGCCCCGCACCGGGAGGCCTGTCCGACTGCACCCGCTCGATCGAGGCAGGCTGGTCCGTGGCGCGGGTGTGGGACGAGGCCCTCCTCGATGCCATCCGGCGGGACCTGCCGGCGCCCACCGTCCACGCGCGCAACCTGTTCCACATGTCGGCGGGCATGTGGGACGCGTGGGCGGCGTACGACGGCACCGCCGACGGCACCTTCGTGGATGAGCACCACGTCGCGCCGGACGTGCAGGCCGCGCGAGAGACGGCCATGAGCTTCGCCGCGTACCGGATCCTGAGCCACCGATACGCCGCCGCGGTGGGCGCCGAGGAGGACCTCGCGGAGTTCGACCGGATGATGGGACTGCTGTGCCTCGACAGCGGCTACACCGCCAGCGACGGGGACGACCCCGCCTCGCTGGGCAATCGGATCGCGGCGACCATCATCACGGCCGGGCTCAGCGATGGGTCGCTGGAGCAGCAGGGCTATGCCTCGACGGACTACGCCCCGGTCAACGACCCGCTCATCGTCAACCGGAACGGCATCGAGATGGCCGACCCGAACCGCTGGCAGCCGCTCGCCCTGGACTACCAGGAGGCCCAGAACGGGGTGCCGCTGCCGGACAAGGTCCAGACGTTCGTGGGCCCCTTCTGGGGTCATGTGACGTCCTTCGGGCTGATGTCCTCGGCCGAGGGTCTGCCGCTCGACCCAGGAGCGCCGCCCGCGCTTGGGTCGGACAGGCGCCTCGGTCGCGCCTTCAAGGAGGCCGCGCTGGCGGTCATCCGCGCCAGCAGCCAGCTTGACCCCGCAGACGGCGCGACGCTGGACATCTCGCCGGGGGCCATGGGCAACAGCGACATGGGCACCAATGACGGTGAGGGCTACAGCGTCAACCCCGCCACCGGCGAGCCGTACGCGCCGGTGGTCGTGCCGCGCGCAGACTACGCCCGGGCGCTCGCCGAGTTCTGGGCGGATGGCCCGCGCTCGGAGACGCCGCCCGGACACTGGAACACCATCGCCAACCACGTGGGCGACCTGCTGGGCGACGACCTCCGGATCGGCGGTCGGGGGCCGGTGGTGGATCGCCTGGAGTGGGACGTCAAGACCTACCTCGCGCTGAACGGCGCGGTGCACGACGCGGCCGTCGCGGCCTGGGGCGCCAAGGGCTTCTACGACACGGCGCGGCCGATCTCGATGATCCGCTACATGGGCACGCAGGGCCAGTCCAGCGACCGGCGGAAGCCCTCGTACAGCGCCCAGGGCCTGCCGCTCGTGCCGGGCCTCGTGGAGCTCATCACTCCCGCCACGACCCGCAGGGGCGCCCGGCATGCCCATCTCCGCGACCACATCGGGGAGATCGCGATCAGGGCGTGGGCGGGCAACCCGGAGGATCCCACCACGCAGGTCGGTGGCGTCACATGGCAGCTCGCCAGCGGCTGGGTGCCCTACCAGAAGCCGACGTTCGTGACGCCCGCGTTCGCGGGCTACATCTCCGGCCACAGCACCTTCAGCCGTGCCGCGGCGGAGGTGCTGACGGCGATGACCGGCAGCGCCTTCTTCCCGGGCGGCATGGGCGAGTTCGTGGTGCCCGCCGGATCGCTCACCTTCGAGGTCGGGCCCACGGTGGACGTGCCCCTCCGGTGGGCCACCTACTACGACGCCGCGGACCAGGCGGGCATCTCCCGGATCTTCGGCGGCATCCACATCCCCGAGGATGACTTCGCCGGTCGCCGGATGGGATCGGAGTGCGGCAAGGTCGCCTGGCGGCTGGCGCAGACCTACTTCGCGGGCACGGCGCGCGCCTGACTCCGGCGAATCGGCAGGGCCGACGTCGCCGCCGGCCCTGTGCTCGCGTCCGCTCCGTGGATCAGTGGAGCGTGGCCAGCTCCTTCTGGTCCATCTGGTCGGGCAGCTTGCCCATGATGATCATGCCCAGGACCTCGTCCTTGGTGACCTTCGTCTTGTCGACCGTGCCCACGAGCCTGCCTTGGAGCATGACCGAGATGCGGTCGGCGAGGTCGAACACGTCGTGGATGTCGTGGCTGATGAGGAAGATGGCGATGCCCTCCTCCTTCAGCTGCGCGATGAGGTCCCGGACCTGCGCGGTCTCGGCCGGGCCGAGTGCGGCGGTCGGCTCGTCCATGATGAGGACCCGCGCGTTGAACTGGATGGCACGCGCGATGGCCACGCTCTGACGCTGGCCGCCGGACAGGGACTTCACGGGTGCCTTGAAGTTCTTGAAGCGGGGATTGAGCCGCGCCATCACCTTGCGCGTCGCGGACTCCATCGCCGCGTCGTCCAGGGATCCGAAGCGGGTCACGATCTCCCGGCCAAGGAACACGTTCGCCGCGGCGTCCACGTTGTCCGCGAGGGCGAGCGTCTGGTAGATCGTCTCGATGCCGTAGGCCTTCGCGTCGCGCGGGTTCGAGATGTGGGCCAGTTCGCCGTTCACCCAGATCTCGCCCTCATCAGGCGGCCGGGCGCCCGACAGCGCCTTCATCAGCGTGGACTTGCCGGCGCCATTGCCGCCGACGAGGCCGATGACCTCGCCGGGAAAGACGTTGACCGAGACGCCGTCGACGGCATGCACACCGCCGAACGAGACCCGGATGTCGCGCATGTCGACGGCGGGGACCAGCCCCTGCGTGGTCATCGTCGTCCTCCTAGCTGGCGCGCCTGCGCAGGACCTGGTCCAGGCCCACGGCGATGACGAGCACCACGCCCACCGCGATGTCCTGCGACGGATTGTCGAACTTCATCAGCTGCATGCCGGACACGAGCGACTGGATGATGAGCGCCCCCAGGACCGCGCCCGGGATGGTGCCGATGCCGCCCGCGAAGGATGTCCCGCCGATGACCGCGGCCGCGATCACGGTCAGTTCCGCGCCGGTGCCCAGGCCGCTCACCGCGGACTGGAGGCGCGCGGTGGAGACCACCGCCGACGCCGCCGCGAGGACGCCCATGATGACGAACGTCATCATGATCACCCTGCGGGTGTTGATGCCCGACAGGATGGCCGCCTCGGGGTTGCCGCCGATGGAGTAGACGTAGCGGCCGAAGCGCCGCCGGGTGGCCAGGATCGTCACCAGGATCGTGATGCCGAGCATGATGAGCACCGGGTTCGCGATGCCGGTCGGGATGATGAGGCCGCCAGCCGGCTCCGTGATGCCATGCTCCTTGGCGAACTGCGTGGCGAGGCGCGCGGGCCACGGGTAGCTGTTGGCGACCCACACGGCAGCCAGCACCACGAGGCAGCCGACGCCGCCGATGAGCACCTCCGCCCACACCGGGCGCACCGGGAAGTCGAAGCGCCGGCGCTTGCGGCGACTGCTGATGACCCCCCACACGATGGCGAGGCACACGGCGATGCCGATGGCCCACGACACGGTGTCGCCGACGGCACCCTTGGGGCCACCGCCGAGCAGCATGAACGTGGAGTCGAGCGGGGAGATGGTGCGGCCCTGGGCCAGGATGAACGTCACGGCGCGCCACACGAGGAGGCCGCCCAGGGTCACCACGAACGAGGGGATGCCGACATACGCCACGAGCGAGCCCTGGAGCACGCCGATGAGGGCGCCCAGGATGAGACCGGCGATGACCGTGACGATCCACAGCCACCACATGTCGAAGCCGAGGCCCAGCTTCTGGGGGATCCATTCCTGCTGGAGCAGGGCCATGAACATGCCCGTGACACCGACCAGCGAGCCCACCGAGAGGTCGATGTTGCGGCTCACGATGATGAGCACCATGCCCGTCGCCATGATGGCGACCGCGGAGGTCTGGACCGACAGGTTCCACAGGTTCCGCGGCGAGAGGAACTGTCCCCCGGTCCCGATGTCGAAGATGACCCAGCTGATGATCAATGCGGCGATCATCCCGAGGAGTCGCGTGTCGATCTCCGCGGCGCGGATCAGCTGGCCGATGGAGCGCCGTTCCGGCGCTGGTGCGGACGGTGCGACCGCGGGAGCCGCACCGGGGACGTCAGCCAAGGCTCTGCACCTGTCCTGGTATGGGTATGAAGACGCCCCGCGTCACGTTGCCGCGACGCGGGGCGTCCGTCAAGCTCGGAAGCCGACGATCAGGGGCAGGCGGCCACGGAGCCCGCGGTGACGCCCTGGCAGAGCGCCTCCTGGGTGATGACGCCGGCGTCGATCACGACCTGGAGGTTCTCCTGCGTGACCGGGGTGGGCGTCAGGATGACCGACGTCAGGGTGTTGCCGCCGGGGCTCGTGAAGGGCGCGGTGCCCGCGAGCGCAGCGAGGTCGGGGTTCGCCGCCAGGGCCGCGGCGGCCTCACCGGCGGCCTTGCCCAGCTGGCGGGCATCCTTCCAGACCGACACGGTCTGGGTGCCCAGCGCCACGCGGTTGAGCGCGCCCGGGTCGCCGTCCTGGCCGGACACCGGGATCGTCCCGGCCATGCCGCGGGAGTCGAGGGCCGCGATGACGCCGCCCGCCATGCCGTCGTTCTCGGCGAGCACGGCCTGGATGTCGTCGTCAACCGACGTCAGGCAGTTCTCCATGTTGGTCTGGGCGTTCGCGGGGTCCCAGTTGTCCGTATACATCTCGCAGGCCTCGGGGATGACGATGTCACCCGCCGCGACCGCGGCACCGATGACCTCCTCCATGCCCGCGCGCAGGAAGTCCGCGTTGGCATCCGCCTGGTTGCCCTTGATGATCGCGTAGTTGCCCTTGGGCACGAGCGGGAAGACCGTCTCCGCCATGATGCGGCCGACGCCCACGTTGTCGAACGAGAGGTACAGCGTGCCCGGGTTCTCGATGAGCCGGTCATACGCCACGACCGGGATGTTCTGGTCGAGCGCGCCCTGGACCGCGGGCAGGATGGCGGTGCCGTCCTGGGCCAGGATGATGAGCGCGTCCGCGCCCTGCGAGATGAGGTTCTCGACGTCCGTGAGCTGCTGCTCCGCGGACGAGCCTGCGTCCGTCGAGATGTACTGGGCGCCCGCGGCCTCGAGGGCCGCCTTGATGGCGGGCTCGTCGAACGCGGCCCAGCGGGGCTCGTTGAAGTTGTTCCAGGACACGCCGACGATCAGCTGATCGTCCTGCGCCATGGCCGTGCCACCCATGAGGCCGGCCGCGACGATCGACGCCGCGCCGAGGCCAACGAGGCCGCGCTTGAACTGGGTCATGTGCTCTCCTCCGTCGGGCGGACCATCCGCCGCATCGTGATCGGGACATTAGCGCACTTCGTGGCGCCCGATGTCAACGGGTCGATCGGATCCGAATCCGGGCTTCATCTGGGTCAGCCGAACATCGCGGGCGGCTGATGGAGAGTGTCAGACCATGCGAGTGCCGCCCGGCCCGTGCCCACCCCGACCCAGCCCGGCCCGGCTCGGCCCGCTCCCTGGCGCACGCGGCCGCGCCCCGGGCCTGCCCCGTTCCACCGCGCCCGCGCCCACCCCACCGCGCTCGCGCCCCGCATCCGCATCCGCGCCCGGTTCGCGTGCGCGCCGTCACCCGTGGCCAGGCTGCGTCGCGGCGAGACCCGCTCCGTGATCGCTCAGCGGAGCGTGAGCGCCTGGTCGGGACGGAGCACGAACGGGGTCAGGTGTGCCGCCAGGTTGGACAGCGGCAGGACATCCTCGTGGAGCGTGATGCCCAGCGCGTCGCGCATGAAGGTGCGACGAGCCTGGGTGCGGGCCCAGAGCGCGGGGTAGCGTTCCGCGAGCTCCGCGCGAAGGTCGGCGTCGGCAAGCACGATGCCGTCCTCGATGTTGGAGGTGCCCCATTCGGTGCCCGTCGCGGGAATGATGTCCACCTGCATGGCGCTGCCGCTTCGGAGGGGCACGCTGGAGCCGGCCCAGACCGGCGAGGCCAGCCACTCGTCGAGGCCCAGCAGGTGCCCCGGGTTCAGGAAGATGCCGAAGAACGGATCGCCCAGGTGTTCCTCGATGATCGCCTGGAGGGTGCCCCCGGGCGTGCCCACCGCGAGCGCCGCATACCACGCCGCGACCGCCTCGAAATAGGGTCCCGGGACGCGCTCGACGTGATCGGCGATCCCCGGCGGGAGCTGCGAGGCATCCTCCACCAGCCATCCGGCGCGGCACGTCAGCGCTCCCCAGATGCCGTACGCGGTCGTGAACGGATCACCCAGCGCGAGCGGCCGGTCGGACGGGCTGAGCATCCCCAGGCGCGCGCGGGGCCCCGCGGTGAGCATCACATGACAGGAGAGCGGCATCCCGTTCCAGCCCAGCAGGGCCACCGCCTCGCGCTCGGTCATCCCGGGGCGCAGGCCGCGCAGCAGCCGCTTCACGCCCTCGGAGGTGTGGCAGGACGCCCACTCGAACACCGCCACCTGCTCCGGCTCGTTGACGGTGCGCAGGCCGTCCTCAGGAGAGATCAGGAGGTCATTGGCGTTCTCGACCAGACCGTCCGGGCCGATGGCGGTCCGGACCGCGTCGACCAGCCAGGCAGGCACCTCCATCCAGGCGCGGTCGGCATACGCCTTCCACGCGACCACGCCCACGCGGGAGCCAGGCCCGATCCCCTCCGCGTCGAGGATGCGGGGGAGGGGCTCGCTCCTGTGCCGCGGCTGGTCGGGCAGGCTCAGGTCCTGGAACCACACGCGGCGCATCGGCAGTGGCGCGGCTCCGCCCAGGCCCCAGTCCTCGTTGCCCAGCAGCAGGGCGGGGTCCGGGTCGTCGTCCGCGGTGCCAAGGATGAGCAGCGCCTCCTCGAAACGCGGGTCGAAGCCGCTCAGCCACGCCAGGTTGGCGCTGTGCTCCCGGTCCGCCCAGACGAGGAGGCGGTCATACCCGCGGGCGCGGGCTGCGGCGCGCAGGCGTGCCGCGCGGGCGCGGTACACGCGGGCGGGGAGGTCCGGCTCGGCGTCCGGCACGCCGAAGTCGGGGAGGGGGACATGCGCGAGGCGTGCCCGGGGCCGTCCGACGGCGCGTCGGGGCTCAGCCACCGGGACGGGCCTCGCCGGGCGCCCCGACCGTGCCCGCCTCGCGGTCCGCGACCAGGTCCCCGTCGGGCACGGGTGTCCATGCACCCTGGGTGCCATCCGGCCAGGTCACGCGGACCTCTGCGGCTCCCGCCGCGGGGAGGCCCACATGGATCGGTGCCAGCGTGCCGCTGGCATGGCCACCGCCCACGGTCACCTCGCGGGTCTGGACCGGACCACCCTCGCCGCCCGTGCGGACCTCCACGATGGCACCGATGGCGTCTGGGTTGGCGCCCGCCTGGTGCAGGCGCAGGGCGATCCAGCGACCCATCGGCGCGGGCGCCTTGGCGGTTCCGCCACCCGCGTTGCGCCACAGTCTCACGGGCTTCGTGCGGAACACCTCCACGATGTCCAGCAGCCCGTCGTCATTGAGGTCCACCACGGCCGCACCCCGTCCGCGCGCGAACTGGAGCAGGCCGGCTGCCTTGGTGACCTCCGCGAACGTGCCGTCCGCGCGCTGCAGGAACAGCTGGGAGGGGTCCTTCCCGGCGTACCCCTCCTGGGCCTCCACGTTCCCCTTGGTCAGGAACAGATCCACCAGCCCGTCGTTGTTGACGTCCTCGAACGCGGGGTGCCATGCGGTCGATGGATACGGGTCCCCGCCGTTCACCGGCTTGGCCGCGTTGACCTGCCGCTCCAGGGCGATGTCCTCGTACGCGGGACCATCGGCATCCGCGGCCAGGGTCTGGAGCTTGTTGTCGCCCTGCGAGGCCAGGTACACCTCCGGCCTGCCGTCGCCCGTCAGGTCCACCGATCCGATGCCCATGCCCCAGATGACGAGCTTCCGCCAGCCGTCCGCCTCGGTGTACGGGGCGGGTGCCTCGCGGGCCGTCATCCGCCACAGCTGCTCCTCGCCGGCCGGTGCGTAGTGACGGTCGTTGCTGATGCGAAGATCCCGACGGCCGTCCCGGTCCCAGTCGCTGAACAGCAGCGACAGGGCGCAGTAGCCGGGCGCCAGCACGATGGGCGCCTCGTAGCCGGTGCCTGCGGCATCGGGTCGGTAGAGGTGGTTGTCGCCGCAGTTGCCGATGCGCTCGTCACTCGTGGCCACGTCCACGTACGTGCCCAGGGCGAGCGTGGGCAGGGCGTTCGTGTCCTCCCACGTGGCCGCGAACGCGGTCGTCCAGCGGTCGCCGCCGTCGAAGGCCCACACCTCGTTCGCGCGCTCGAACGCGCAGTCACCCAGGCCGCGCAGGAGCACGGTCTCGCCCACCCGCAGGACCGCGAGGTCGGTGATGCCGTCAGCGTCGATGTCCAGGGGGTAGGCGCCCGTCACCGAGTCCAGGTCCGTGGCCGGGCTCGCCGCTCGTGCGAAGCGCAGGGGCGCACCGCTCCCGGCGGTCCGGTTGCGCCAGAGCGAGGCCGGCCGGGTGCCGCCCGCGAGGTACAGCTCCGGGAGCGCGTCATCGTCGCAGTCGAAGGCGGCCACTCCGCCGCCCACGAAGAACTGCCAGTCGCCCGCATACGTGTGCTTGATCCGTGATTCCTTGGTGGCGTCAACGAACCGGGGCACGACGGGCGCCGCATCCTGCGCGGGGGCCGGTGCGGCGCCCACGGCCAGGAGGCCGCCCGCCAGGAGCGCGCTGATCGAGGATCGCTGGATGGTCACGCGGCAGGGTCTCCGATGCATGGCGAGGCGGCCTATCGGACCAGGGTCGGCAGGCCATCGACGAGCCTGACCGGATGATGCCTGACCCGCTTCACGCCGTCCCTGGTCAGGTCCACGGAGAGGATCTCCGACACGGACGCGCCGTCCATGCCGTCGAACACGAAGTTGCCCAGGCTCCAGGCGATGAGCTTGCCGTCCTCGCGCTTGAACGCCTGGAGGACGTGCGGGTGATGGCCCAGGTAGAGCGTCGCGCCCGCGTCGAGCGCCGCGCGAGCGTAGGCGAGCTGTTCGCTGTTGGGGGAGGGGACGTATTCCCAGCCCGCATGGACGAGCACGACCACGAGGTCCGCGAGCTCCCTCGCGCGCGCCACGTCCGATCGGATGCGCCTGACGTTCGCGATGGCGAGCCCCGGCCTGGACGGCCCGGCCTTCCACTCGCGCGTGTTGAAACCGGTCGATTCCGTGAACGCGTCGACATATGCGAGGAAGGCGATCGAGAGACCGTTCCGCCGGACCACCACGGGGGCGTGCGCCTCCGCGCGGTCATGACCACCGCCCGGGGTCGCGATGCCGCGATCGGCCATCAGGCGCAGCGTGTCGGTGAGGCCCTGCCTGCCCCAGTCCATGGCGTGGTTGTTGGCCACGCCCGCCACGTCGACGCCCGCCATCGAGAGCGCATCCGCTGCGATCGGAGGTGCCTTGAAGGTGTAGTGCTTGTCCTCGCGATCGATCGAGGTCGTGATGTCGCACTCGAGGTTGACCACGAACAGGTCGGCGTCGTCGAGCACGGACCGGACACCCCGGAAGACGATCCCCGGGCCGTGCTGTCGGATGCGCCTGCCGATCGAGCGGCCCAGCATCACGTCCCCCACGGCCATCAGCCGGACCGTGCCGTAGGGGAGACCGGCGGCGGAGGTCTCCGCGGGGTCCGGCGCGATCGCGGGATCCGGCGCGATCGCGGGGTCCGGGGAGGCGGCCGGGTCGCCAGGGGTCGCCGACGCCGCCGGCGAGGCGGGGAGGCCGGGCGATGCCGGCGCGAATGGCCCAGGGAGCGTGGAGGCGTCCTGCGCCAGGGCGGGCCACGGCAGCGCCGTGAGAGCCGCCAGCAGGCTCGCAAGGAGCAGGCGTCGCACGCCCATCAGTCGACGATCGTGTGGCTCTGCTCGCGCAGGAACTGGGCGACATACCAGGGTCCCAGGGCCGACTTGCCCGTGGAGCCCGAGCCCTTCCAGCCCCCGAACGGCTGCACTCCCGGCCAGGCCCCGGTGGTCGCGCCCGCGCGACGGTTGACGTACAGCACGCCCGCCTGGATCTCCGCGAGGAAGCGCCGCTGGGCCGCGGCATCCTCCGTGTAGATGCCCGCGGTCAGGCCGTAGAGGCCGTCGTTCGCATGGGCAAGGGCCTCGTCGAGCGAGTCCACGGCGCAGACGGCGTTGAATGGTGCGAACAGCTCATCCTGGAACAGGCGGTGGGACGCCGGCAGACCACCCACCACGGTGGGTTCCACGTACCAGCCGCGGGCGAGGTCCCCGTCGGCGAGGCGCTCGCCGCCGGTGAACACGGTGCCGTCTCGGCGCGCCTCGCTGACCGCGGCCTGATGACGCGCGACGGCTCGGTCGTCGATGACCGGGCCCAGCCAGTTGGCGCGCAGCGTCGGGTCGCCGATGGCGATCGTCTCGGTCTTCTCCACGAGGCGTCGAACCAGCTCGTCATGGACCGGCCGCTCGACATACACCCGACTGTTGGCGGAGCACTTCTGGCCGCCGAAGCCGAAGCTCGCCCGCATGATGCCCTCGGCCGCCTCGTCAAGGTCCGCGTCCCGCAGCACGATGGCGGGGTTCTTGCCGCCCATCTCCACGATGCACGGGCGCGGATACCGGACCCCGAAGGTCCGGAACAGCTCGAAGCCCACCTCGTAGGAGCCGGTGAAGACGATGCCGTCGATGCCCCGGCTGTGGGTCAGCTCGTCACCCACGGACTCGCCCGGACCCATCACGAGGTTGACGACCCCATCGGGGACGCCCGCGTCGCGGAGCGCCTCGATCAGCTTGACCGCGCTCATCGCGCCCGCGCGCGCGGGCTTGAACACGACCGTGTTGCCGGCCATCATGGCGGCCGCCGCGGGTCCCGCGGACAGGGCCATCGGGAAGTTGAAGGGGCTGATGACCGCGAACACGCCGTGTGGCCGCAGCACCGAGCGGGTGTGTGTGGCGGCGTCACCCAGGTTGTCCATGGGCCGCTCGTAGAAGGCGTTGTCCCGTGCGGTCTGGGCGTAATAGCGGATGAGGTCCGCCGCCTCCTCCGTCTCGCCCAACGCCTCGATGCGGTTCTTGCCCACCTCGATCGCCATCAGCGCCGAGATCTCCATCAGCCGCTCGGAGATGAGCTCCGCGGCGCGGCACAGGATCTCCAGGCGCCGCTCCCAGCCCAGCGCCGCCCAGGCGGGCTGGGCGGCGCGAGCGGCCGCGATCGCCTCCTGGACGTCGCTCCGGTCGCCGTTCGCGAACCGGCCCACGACGATCTCGTGGTCGATCGGCGAGCGCAGCTCCCACTCGGTGGCGCCTGCCCGCTCCTTGCCGGCGATGACGTTGCGGTGGCTCGCGCCGAGGGTGGGACGGACCGCCGCGAGCGCGGTCTCGAACTGCTGGTGGAGCTGCTCGTTGTCGGCGCGCAGCGTGGCGTACGTGATCTTGATGCGGGGCGCGGCGGGGTCGGTCATGGCGTGGCGTCCTCGGGCTGCGGGTCGGGCGCGCGGGGCGGCGCGGCCGGCTGCCCGGAGTCTACCGTGGGTCACCGGCAGGTCCTCCGCGAGGACCTCCATCGAGACCGCCTCGCCGCCGCGGCGCCCACGCCCCCGGCGCCCGCGCCCCCACATCGGCGCGGGGTGCGCCGTGGGTCAGGCCGTCTGGCTCACCCGGAAACAGTCGGAGCAGTAGACGGGCTTGTCCATCCGCGGCTTGAACGGGACCTGGGCGGCATTGCCGCAGCGTGAGCAGATGACCGCGAAGTACTCGCGCGCCGGGCGGTCGCCAGCGCGCTCATAGCCTCGCGGACCACCGATCTCCCGCACGTCGTAGCCGGACGACGCATCGCGCTGGGTGCGCCGCGAGGCGCGACAGCTGGCGCACCGCTTCGGATCGGAGACGAACCCCTTCTGCGCGTAGAACTCCTGGTCGGCCGCGGAATGGACGAACTCCACACCACAGTCGACGCACGTGAGGGCTCGATCGACGTACGACACCGGGACAGACCTCCCCACAGGGCAAACGGACTAGCTACCCACCCGGTGGAGCCTTCGCGGGCAACACGAATCCCAAGGGCGGGGCGTCGGGGAAGGCCGGGCGCCGTGCGTCCCAGGTGCTCGTCAGCGGTCCCTGTCTGGGGCGCACCGGATGTCTGGAAAGGGTACCACCGACCCCTCGAACCGTCCGGTCGATCCGGGAGGAACCGATTCCAGTCGTGACCCGGCACCGTCTGTGGGATGATGCCCGGCGGGTCTCGCCGCCGCGTCCGGGCGCCCTGGCCGGGCCGGTCGATGACCCCCGATGGAGGGACACCGCTCGCTCATGCCGCGCCTGCTCCACCTCGCCGACGTCCACCTGGGCGCCCGCCATCGGGACCTGGGCGACGCCGCCGACCGGCAGCGGGCCCGCCAGCTGGCGGCCTTCCGACGGGCCATCGATGTCGGCCTCGAGCGGCGCGTTGACGTCGCGCTGGTGTGCGGCGACCTGTTCGACTCCAACAGCCAGCCGCGCCGCACCGTGGAGACGGCCGCCGCGGAGCTGCGGCGACTGGCGGACGCGGGCACCCGGAGCGTGGTCATCCCCGGCACTCACGACAGCCATGACCCGGCGTCGATCTACCGCGCATTCGACCTGCGGGCGCTCGCCGGCCTGCCCCCGACCTCAGACCTGATCACCGTGCTGGGCGCACCGCCGGCGCAGGCGGACCTGCTCCTGCCGGACCTGGACCTGCTGGTCGTGTCCCGCGTGTTCCCGACCAAGCGCGCCTCCCGCAGCCCGCTCGAGGGCGTGCACCTGGCCGAGGACGGACGTGCCCGCTGGAAGGTCGGCATGCTCCACGCCGCCATCCGGATCCCGGGCAGGGTGGAGACGGACGACGTGATCGTGGACGAGGCCGAGATCGCGGCGTCGGGTCTGGACTACCTCGCGCTCGGCCATTGGCACTCGGCGCTCGATGGGCGCGCGGGGAGCACGCGGTGGGCATACTCCGGCGCACCCGAGCCGGTGGCCATCGACCAGGACGGGGCCGGCGGCGTGCTCATCGTCACGCTCCGTCCGGACGTACCCGCGGACGGACCCGCGGAGGGCCGCGTGATGCTGGAGCGTGTCACGGTCAGCCGAACCACCTACCGCACCCTGGACGTGGACGCGGCCGGCATCACCTCGCAGGACCTGCTCGTCGCGACGCTGCGGGGCGGTGCCGATCCCGACACGATGCTCGACGTGCGGGTGGTGGGCATCCGGCCGGACAACCTGGTGCTCACCCCGTCCGAGATCACCGCCGCGCTCGCCGACGCGTACCTGCGCGTGCGGGTGCGCGACCGATCCGTGCCCGCGCCGCCCGGCTCCGACCTGCCGCCCGCGGACACGATCCTGGGGCGGTTCATGCGGGATGTGGAGGCGCGCATCAGGAGCGCCGAGGCGGACGGGCGCGCCGAGGATGCAGCGGACGCGCGCGAGGTCCTGCGCCTGGGCCGGGTGCTGCTGGAGACGCCGCGCGAGGCCACGCTCGCCTGATGCGCATCACGCGGCTCGCCCTGTCCGATGTCCGGCGCCATCGTCGGTTCGAGCTGCGTCCCGCGCCCGGGCTGACGATCATCCGGGGACCCAACGAGTCGGGCAAGTCGACCATCCAGCAGGCGGTCGAGCTGGTCCTGTTCCGACGCGCCACCTCCGCGTCCGCGGAGATCGCCGCGGTGCGGTCGTGGGACGCGCCGGGTGACCCGACGATCGAGCTGGAGTTCGAGCTTGACGGGCGGCCGGGCCGCCTGGCCAAGCGCTTCGCGGGCTCCAGGGGCACGATGCGCCTGGAGCTCGACGGCGTCGTGGACACCGATCCAGGGCGCGTGGAGAAGCTCGTCGCGGAATCCATCGGCATCCCGTCGGAGAAGTTCCTGCGCTCGACCGCGAGCGTGCGCCACTTCGAGATGGAGGACCTGGACCGCGACGAGAAGGCGCTCCGCGACCGCCTCCAGCAATCGATCGGGGGCGGCGACGTGGGCGCCTCGCGGGCGCGCCAGCGACTGTCCGACCGGATCGCATCGATGCGCGCCGCGGGCGCCAAGAACCCGGGACCGCTGCGTCGTGCACAGGACGACATCGCGCTGCTCACCACCCAGCTGCATGCGGGCGAGGCGCAGCTGGAGCAGCTGTCCCGTGATCGGGCGACCTGGGCGGCGGCGACCGTCGCGCGCGTGGCTCTGGAAGGGGAGGTGCGCGACGCCGAGACCTCATGGGCGGAGGCGGACACGGCGGTGCGGCTGGGGGCCGAGCGCGCCACGCTCACGCGCCGCTACGAGGAGCTGCGCCGCGCCACCGACCTCGCCGAGCGCCTCGCCGTCGCTGAGGGCGATCCGCCCACGATGCTGTCCGTGGCATCGCTGAGCGCGGCGACGGAGCGGCTGCGGGTCCTGGAGACCGAAGGGGCCGCGCTCCGGGCGGAGCGGTCGGCGATCGCGGGCACTCCCTCCCCGGAGCCTTCGCCTGACGCCGTCGGGCCGATCACCGGCCAGCCTGGTGGGCCGACGATGGGGCAGGACGACGGACCGACGATCGGGCAGGGAGACGGAACAGGCGATGCCGCGTCCGCGCCGTCCGCGCCGTCCGCGCCGTCCTCGCCGCCCGCGCCCGCGCCGTCCTCGCCGCCCGCCCCTTCCAGGCTGACCGCGGGATCTGGGCGGCTCATCGCGCTGGTCCTGCTGCTGGCGGCCCTGGCGGTGATCGCGGTCGGGCTGGCGCTCGCGCAGCCGCTGGTGGGGGGCGTCATCGCCATCGTCGCCCTGGCAGGGGCCGCCTGGTCATGGCGCCGGGACGTGCGCAGCCGTGCCGTCCGGGACGCAGCGGTCGCGGCGGACGCAGCGGCGCGCGCCGCCGCCACACGCCAGGCGGAGATCGCCGCGGAGGCCCGCGCCGAGGCCGCCCGGATGGCCGCCGAGGCGGACGCGCGACGCGCTGCCGCCGAGGCGGACGTGCGACGCCAGGCGGCCTTCGCCGCCGCCGAGGTCGAGCGACGCCGGGCGGACCTGGACCGTCGCATCGCCGCCGTGGCCGACGAGACGGGGCAGGTCCTGCGCGGGCTCGGCGTCACCGATCGGGCCGCCGCCGACGTGCTGATCGCGGACGCGCGCCGACACACCGCGACGGTGGACGGCATCCGCGCCGAGCTGCGGGGCCTCCTGGGCACCGATGCGCCGCCCTCGCTCGGGGAGCTGCGCCGGAGCCGCGACGACGCGGCGGCGAAGGCGGCGCTCGGCGGTCACGCACTCGAGGGGCTGGGCGCGGCCGGGGCGGACCCGGAGGGCGCGCGGGTGCGTGCCCAGGCCGCCGTGCGGGGCGCCCAGCAGCGCCTCCGGACCGCGATCGACGAGGAGGGGCAGGCCAAGGGCAGGGTGTCCCAGAACACCGTCGACGCAGAGGCGGTGGCGGCGCTCGCGGAGCGGCTGACGGCCCGCCAGGAGGACCTCTCGGTCGCGGAGCGGCGCCTGCGCATCTACCAGCAGACGCTCGACGCGATCAGCGCGGCCGAGGCCGCCACGATCCAGAAGGCGGCACGCTTCCTGGAGCGGCGGATGGGCGCCGACCTGGCGCGGATCACGGGCGGCCGCTATGACCGGGTACGGGTGGACGAGACCGACCTGGGCATCACGGTCTGGTCGCCGGAGCGCGAGGCGTGGGTGGACGCCGCGCAGCTGTCCAAGGGCACCGCCGACCAGCTGTACCTCGCGGCACGCCTGGGCCTGGTGCGCCAGGTCACCCAGGACCGGCGGCCGCCGCTCGTGTTCGACGACCCGTTCGTGACGTTCGACGACGATCGGGCACTGCGCGCGATGGGTGTCCTCAGGGAGCTCGCCGCGGACCACCAGGTGCTGTACCTGACGTGCTCCGACCGCTACGACGCTGCTGCCGACGCGGTCGTGGTGCTGCCGGCGCCGGTCGTGGTCGAGCGTGATCCGGGCGCGCCGCGCCCGGAGCCGCCACCTGCCGCCGAAGGGCCGTTCGCGCTGACCCTGCCGCTCGACGCAGCCGCCGGGTCGTGAGGCCGCCCTCGCGCGGTCGCGGTCGATGAACCCGGCCGCCCCGCTGCTGGCACTGCTGTCGGCCGCCTGCTGGGGGACGGGCGACTTCTTCGGCGGGTTGGCCAGCCGAGTGGGCGGACTCCGGCCCACGCTCGTCCTGTCGCAGGCGTTCGGGGTGCTGTTCGCGCTCGCACTGCTCATGCTCGCTGGCGAGGCCATGCCCACGACGTTGGGGTTCGCGTGGGCGATCGCGGCGGGATCGGCGGGGCTGGTGGGAGTCGGCTGTCTCTACCTGGCCCTGTCTGGCGGCACCATGGGCATCGTGGCGCCGGCGACCGGCCTGATCGCGGCCACGATCCCTGCGCTCGTCGGCATCGCGGGCGGCGAGGCCGCGGGCCCGGTGCTGCTCGCGGGCATGGCCATCGCACTCGCGGCGGTCGTCGTGATCTCCTGGCCGGAGTCGGTGCCCGGGCCTCGTCGGGACATGCGGTCCGGTCGGTCGCCCACGGCCGAGTGGTTGCTCATCGTCGCCTCGGGGATGGGGTTCGCGGCCTTCTATGTGCTCGCCGACCTGGCCCACGAGGCCGGATCGGGCACGGTGTGGACGCTCGTCGGCGTCCGGATGGCGTCCACGGCGCTGGCGCTGCTGCTGATGGCGGTCACGGTGGTCGCCCGCCGGTCCACCGGGTTCCCGGTCGGCCGACGGGTGGTGGGCATGGCCGCCCTGACGGGCCTGGGCGACACCGGCGGCAACCTGTTCTACATCGCCTCCACGGCGGTCGGGGCGCTGTCGGTGACGGTGGTGCTCGCGTCCCTCTATCCGGTGAGCACCGCGCTGTGGGCGCGCGTCGTGCTCCGTGAGCGGCTCTCCCCGATGCGCGTGCTGGGCGTCGCGCTCGCGGTCATCGGGGCGCTGCTCGTGTCGGCGGGCTCGCTCGCCGGGTGATGGCGCGACCGAGGACCCGCTCCTGACCGCCAATCGGGCCGAGTTCTTCCTCGAGCCTGGCGGACCTCGAGCTCTCCTCGATCGCATGGGCGAGGTCGACCTCGAGCACGCGGTTACGGGGAGCCTCGCGGCCGAGCAGAAGGTCCGGTTCGCGCCCGCGGCGATCGCGAGCGTGTACGTCCGGCGGCGAGCGGGACGTGTTCCTGGTGGCACGGCCGCCCGACGGTGGGCGCTTCGGCTGCGCGACCGATATGGGTGGACCCGGCGTGGCCGAACGGTTCGGGTGTTCCGGGCCGTTGGCCTCTTGCGCCGCCCCTCGTGCGGCTGGACGCTGCGGGTCGGACTCGGGCCAGGTCGGAGGGCGGACGCCGAGGCGTGTCACCCGGCCCCCGGTGGCACACGCGGTCGCGCACGAGGATCGGCCTACGAACCCGCGTCAGGGAGGACGACAGATGCACGGTACGCGGGCCGCGGTGGCGGCGGCTGTGGCGATGGTCCTGTCGGGTGGCGTGCCGGTCGGGGGGGCAGTCACCGGCTCCCTCGGCGCCATCCGCGCCGGGCTGGACCGAGGTGACCGCGACGGCGAGCTGCACGCCGACGGCCGTGGGCGACATCATGGGTCAGGGGCCGCCGGTCGTGCTCACCGGCAAGACGATGACCTGCACCGAGACCGCCAGCGACCCGCGCGTCAGCGGCACGAGCACGATCGTCACGGCCGGGCAGACGTGGGGCGAGGGCTCGCCCGCCGCCGGCACGGGATGGGGCGACTTCACGCTCACGGGACCCGAGGGCGCCTGGACCGGTCGTTCCTACGACATCGCGAGCTCGTCAGGGGTCGTGCAGACCATGACGGTCGCCGTCGGCGACGGCCCGTACGTGGGCTGGACGTACGCTCGCTCGGCCACGACGGCGGCCGACGGGACAGTCGTCATCACGGGGATCCTCATGACCGGCGGCCCGCCGCCGGGCTTCCCGGTGACGCGGATGTTCACCACCCCCGACGCAGACCTTGGACCCGTGCCGGCGGTCGGGGAGGTCGCCGCGGCCCTCACGGGAACGCTCGCGCTCGGCAAGGGCAAGGGCAAACCGACCGCGGAGACCGTGGGCCCTGCCGGCGGCACCATCACGATCTCCAGGCAAGGCGACCCCCTCGCTGGCCTGACCATCACCGTCCCGCCCGGAAGCTATGCATCCGACACGACGTTCGCCATCAGCTCGAGACCCATCAAGGGACACTCCTTCGGACCGCTGATCAACCCCGCGAGCCCGCTTGTCACGATCGAGGCCGGTGACGCCTATGCCGATGGTCTCGTGACTGTCCGGATCCCGGCCACGATCCCGGAGGGATCCTTCGGCATGGGCTTCTTCTATGACCAGGCGACCGGGGGTCTCGAGGGGATGCCGCTCGTCGCCGAGGACCCCACCGGGGTCACGGTCGCGACGCGCCACTTCTCGTCGTTCTTCGTGAGCGTCATCGAGCTCGCGGCACTGCCGCCGACCGTGGACTCCGGCTTCCGGCCGGGCGTGGATGACTGGCAGTTCACGAACTACGGCTCCTATATCGAGCCCGACGGCCACTGCAGCGGTCAGGTGGTGAGCGCGATGTGGTACTACATCGAGCGGCAGCGGTCGCTGGGAGCGTCCCACCTTCACGGCCTCTACGACAACAACGGCGACGTCGCGACCCCCGACCTGTGGGAGGACGACTCCCACGGGTACCGCTTGGCGTCGATGGTCCAGCACGACACGGACTGGGACCGGCTGATGGTCAGCCTGCTCTACGAGGCGAGGACGCTTCCGGACTGGATGCACCGAGCGGCGTTGCGCTACGCCATGGCCGTCAGTGGCGAACCCCAGCTGGTCAGCATCTACCAACCGGGGGGCGGTCACGCCATCGTGGCCTACCGTGTCACCCGGGACTTCATCCAGGTCGCCGACCCGAACTATCCCGGCAAGCACCGGGCGATTCGCTGGGACGAGGCGGAGCAGGACCTGCGTCCGTACTTCTCCGGAGCCAATGCGGCGGAGATCGCCACGAGCGGTCCCAGCAGCTACCCCGTGATCCTGTGGTTCGCGAAGACCGCGGGGATCGACTGGGACCAGGTCGGGCAGCGCTGGGCGGAGTTCGACGCCGGCACGATCGGCGACGGGACCTTCCCCGGTCAGCTCATCGAGGCGCAGGCGAGCGACGGATCGTGGGTGCCGCTCACCGACGGCTTCGAGACGACCGAGCCGGTCCTCCTTGCCCGGCTCAGGCTTCCGGGTGCCGCGTGGTTCCGGATGGACTTCTACGCGGGGACAAGCTCGGATCCGATGGCGCGGGACGGTCAGTACGGGTCTGACCGCTTCGGTCCCGTCCGGGTGGCCCTGAGACCGGGCGCCAACCCGTTCGGGATCCACATCGAGTCGTTCCTCGGCGCTCTCGGTGTCCAGCTCAGTTACGTCGACTTCGTTCGTCTCAGCGTGATCAGCGCCGCGCCGCCCACCGGCAAGCTGTACACGCTGCGGCTCAGGTTCGACGAGGCCTGCGACACCAGCGCCGGACCGTACGACGGGCTCTCGCGCGTGAATACGCTGCCCGTGCGCATCGACGGGACAAGCGCCGTCGTCGACTGGATGGTCGACTGGGAGACGAAGCACATCCGGGCGAGCGGTCAGGGCACCTACGATCCCGGGACCGGGGCGCTGTCCATCCCGGACATCTCGGTCGACTTCACCCGCGACCGGGAGACCGAGACAGGCGAGCCTGCGAACGGCACTGAGCTGCTGTCCGTCGCCATCCAGGGCACGATCCTGGACGACCCGGCGCGCGATGGGGAGCGGTCCCCGCTGCAGGCCACCGGAAGCGTGGAGGTCGACTACCCCGCCCTCTACCCCTCGAAGACGCCGCCCGACGTGGACCGGCGATGCTCCGCGACCGTGACCGAGGCGGAGCTCCGCGAGGGCTGGGTCGACCACGACCTGTGACACCGGGAGCGCGAGGCGGCCACGGCCTCACGCCCTGGAACGGGGCCGTCACGAAGCCGCGCGACGCAGGGAGCTCAGCCGCGCCGGACTGGTTCGGCTTCCTCGGTCAGCCCGCGATCGTCTCTTGGAGCACCTTCGCTGCGGATCCCACGCGCATCCGGACACCGGTTCCACGGCACTCCGTACGGCCGTTCCACGGGTTTTCGGATTTCCTCCGTGAGATCGTGACCGCGCCGGCGTGAGGGCACCGGCATCGGTATGGTGCCTCGGACGATCTAACCCGTTCGAGAATCGCCGGTGCCACGCCCCGTTCCGCCATGCGCAAGATCCGCGAGACCCTCCGTCTCGCCACCGGCGAGCGGCGGAGCGTTCGCCCTGCCGCCGCCACGCGCGTCCCCGCCTCCACGGTCGCAGAACAGCTCGCGCGCCCGGCGGGCCGGTCTCGGCTGGCCGCCGCCGCACGACCTCGACGACGCGCGCCTGGAGGCCCGCCTGTCCACCCAGCCGTCAGCCGGGGCGGGCAAGAAGGTTGGCGGACGTGTCGCCGCCCCCGGACAGCGTCGTCGTGGTGGCCGAGAAGTTCCAGAGCGACGAGGTGGCCGCCCTTTCCCGCGTCGGTGCAGCCCTCCAAGAACGAGAACGCATGGACATGGGCGTTGATCCAGTGGGGCGGCTCCTGGCTGGGCGGCGCCTCGGCATAGGTGTGGCTCGATGCCCCCAGGACGGGCACGAACAGCTCGGCCTGCCACACCTCGCCGGTGTCCGCATCGACGATCGGGATCGTCTGGCCGGCGAAGTCCACGAACAGCTTCTCGCCCGCGCGGTGCTCCTGGCGCATGACCACGTCGAGGTAGTCCTGCCAGCGCCGGTAGGCCGCGCAGAACCACGAGTGCTGGTAGCCGTCGGGGTGGGCGGTCTTGTACTCCATCCAGTGCAGGGCGAGCGTGACGCCCTTCCGGCGCAGCTCGCGGTGGACCACGGGCCAGTCGGGCAGCGGCCGCACCTGCCGCACCTGCCGCACCGGCGGGGGTACCGCCCTGGCGAACAGGCGCGCCTCCAGTTGCGCGTCGTCCATGTCCGGGGGCAGCGGCCAGCCGAGCCCGGCCGCCGCGCCCGGGCGAGGTGGTCGGCGACGGTGGTGTAGGGCAGCCTGGTGGCCGCGCCGACCCTGCGGCGGCTCAGGCCCACGCCCAGGGCGGGGCGGAGGATCTAGGAGCGCGTGTCGGTAATGGCCACCAGCGGAGTCTGGCACATGCCAGAATCGCTCATGCGCGCCAAGACCTTCCGCCCGTACGACCAGGACACGCTCCTGCTGATGCCCCCCAGCGTGCGTGACTGGGTCGATCCCGAGGGGCTGCCCGCGTTCATCGACGCGCTCGTGGGCGAGCTGGACCTGGCGCCCTTCCTGGCCGCCCACGACGAGCCCCGGGGGATGCCGCCCTACCATCCCGCGCTGATGCTCAAGGTTCTGCTCTACGGCTACGCCACTGGCGTGCGCAGCTCGCGCAGGCTCGAGGAGCGCCTCCGGTGCGACGTCGGCTTCATGTTCCTCGCGGCCGGGGCGCGGCCTGACCACAAGACCATCAGCGAGTTCCGCCGGCGTCACCTCGCGGCCCTGCAGGGCCTGTTCCTCGAGAGCCTCCGGCTGTGCCGGGCGGCGGGCATGGTCAGACTCGGCCGGGTGGCCCTCGACGGCACGAAGGTGAAGGCGAACGCGTCGAGGCACAAGGCCATGAGCTACGGCCGGATGGCCGAGCGCGAGACCGCCCTGGAGGACCAGGTGGCCCGCATGCTGGCCGAGGCGGAGGCGCTCGACGCCGCCGAGGACGCGGAGCACGGGGATGCCCGGGGCGACGAGCTGCCCGAGGCGCTGCGCCGTGCCGAGACCCGCCTGGCGCACATCCGCCTGGCCAGGGCCACCCTGGAGGCCGAGGCCCGCGAGCGCACCGGCGACCCGGCCGCGGTGCCCGACCCCAAGGCCCAGCGCAGCTTCACCGACCCCGACTCCCGGATCATGCTGTCCAAGCCCGACGGCTTCATCTACGGCTACAACGCGCAGGCCGTGGTCGATGACGCCCACCAGGTCATCGTGGCCACCGACCTCGACGCGAGCACCACCGACATGGCGCACCTGCCCGCGCTCGTCGACCAGGTGGAGACGAACACGGGCCGACGTCCGAGGCGCCTCCTCGCCGATGCCGGCTACCAGTCCGACGACAACCTCGCGCACCTCGAGGCGCGGGGCATCGACGGCTACGTCGCGGTCAGGCGCGAGCGCCACTCCGCACCGCCGCCGGCCGCCCCCCGGGGCCGCGTCCCGAAGGGGCTCTCGCGGCGCGAGCGCATGGCGCGCAAGCTGCGCACCAAGCGGGGCCGTGCCCACTACGCCCGGCGCAAGGTCATCGTCGAGCCCGTGTTCGGCCAGACGAAGGAGGCTCGCGGCTTCCGCCGCTTCCACCTGCGGGGACGCGCCAAGGTCACCGCCGAGTGGCACCTCGTGTGCGCCGTCCACAACCTGGGCAAGCTGTTCCGCAGCGGCCGGGCGGGGCGGGTCATCCCCGCCCTGAGGCCCCCGCGACCCGCCGGGATCGCCCGGACGGCATCCGGATGGGCCTGATGGGGGTCCGCCTCGTGTCGTCCGCGGCACCGACCCGGTCCACGGACGACGATTCGTCAGCCGCCCCTCTCTCGGCACGCTCCAGCAGCGAGAGCGAGCGATTACCGACACGCGCTCCTAGCGGATCTTGCGCATGGCGGAACGGGGGCGTGGCACCGGCAGCGGTCCTCGGAACGGATGATCGTCCGAGCCACCATGGCGGTCGGTGGTGCCCTCACGTCAGCGCGCTGACGGCCTCATGGAAGGGTGATCGGAAACCCCTGGAACGGCTGATCGGATTGCCGTGGAATGACTGATCGGATTCGTGTGGATTCCGCGCAGCTGATGGCGCTCATCGCCAACGTCAGCGGCGACCCGAAGCGCCGCAAGACGCCCTGGACGCCGGACGACTTCCTGCCGCAGCGGGGTCCTCGTCCCGTCGTGGCGCAGGACTCGCTGCGGCCGCGGATCGACGCCGCGATGGCGGCCTTCGGCGCGACCGGACGACCCCGGTCGCGGACCGGTCCCAGATAGCCGTGGCGCCTCGCGAGTCCGCCGACCGTGAACCGCCGCATGGTGGGCGGCTACCGCAACAGCCGTGCCTTGGCCGCAAGGAACTCCTCGTCCGTGAGGGCCCCGCGTTGGCGCAGGTCCGCCAGGCGCTCGAGCTCGCCCGCCAGGTTGCCGGAGGTAGGGTACGGGCTCGCACCCGGCGCGGAGACGGTCGATTGACTCCACCACGCGCGCGCCTGCTGGACGACCTGCTCAAGCGGGATGAGGGGGTTCGGCCCGACCTTGCTCAGCGGTCCGAGCAGGATGCCCTTTGTGAAGTTGGTGTGCTTGAACACCTTCCGCTGCTGCTTGCCCTCTGGGTCGCGGTAGTACACGACGAACTTGTGGATCCCGAAGCCCATGTCGTCTCCAGCGACGGCGCTCTCGATGCAGCCCAGCGGCATCGACCAGTGCTCACGCGCATCCAGGCGGTCCTTCGTCGAGAACACCAACCGTTCCGTCGTCACGAGCAGCCATGCCCTGGCTCCACCCTCCTCCATGAGCTCTTCGGCGCGGAGCATCCGCTCGGCGGACGATGGCTTCCATTCGAGGGGCGATGGCTTCCGTCCCATGATCCTCACGTCCCTTGCGATACGTCGCTCACCCCTGACGCACAGGCATCAGCGAGCGTGGCCCAGGTCTCGAGGCCCATCCCGCGTCAGGCGATGGGCGGATTGTGCCACCCGGCCACGGTCGGAGGTTGGCACCTCTGGCCTGCGCGCTTCCGCGCCCAGGCTCCTCACCGCAGCCGCCGGTGCATGAAACGGACCATCACGGTCAGGCCCTGATGCCTGGCACCCTGGCATCGCTGCTCATCAAGCTCGGGCTCGACGCCACCGGGGTGGAGCAGGGCGTCGCCCGCGCCGAGAAGAGCATCGGTGGCCTGTCCACCGGCGCCGGCGCCGCGATGAAGGTCGCGGGCACCCTCATCGGCGGCGGACTCGGGCTGGCGGCGAAGGGCGCGCTCGAGATGGAGGATCGCGCCGCCCGGTTCCAGGCGGAGACCGGCGCATCCGCCGAGGAGGCCCGCCATTTCGCCGACACGGTCAATGCGGCGGTCGGATCGAGCCTGGTGGCGATGGACGACATCGCGGCCTCCGCGACGCGGATCCGCACCGACCTCGGCCTGACCGGTGAAGCGGCGGACGAGAGCCTGGACTCGTTCCTCCGCTACGAGCGGGCGACCGGCCAGGAATCGGACGCGGTGCTGGCGTTCGACGACATCCTCGACGCCTGGAACCTCACCGCCGCCGACACCACCGCGGTCTTGGACACCCTGATCGCCGGGCAGCAGACTTACGGCGGTTCCATCGCCGACTCCCAGGACCTGCTGGCCAAGCTCGCGCCGGTGCTCCAGTCGGCCAACATGGACTGGCAGCAGGGCACCGCGCTCATCAACCTGTTCAACGCGGCCGGCGTCGATGCCACAGCGGGAATCACGGGCATCACGAAGGCTCTGGGCGAGGTCGAGAGCCCCGAGGAGCTTCAGGCGCTGCTGGACGACATCGCCCGGACCGAGGACCCCTTCGAGCGGGCCCAGAAGGCGATCGATGCCTTCGGCGCCAAGGCGGGACCGAAGCTCGCCCAGGCGCTCCAGGCGTCGGGCGGCGACCTGTCGCGGTTCGGCTTCGAGCTGGACGCCATCACCGGCAAGACCGACGCGGCGGCGGATGCCCTCGACAGCACCCTGATCTCCCGCCTCAAGCTCGCCGTGAACGGCCGCCCCGCGATCCTGCGCGGCTTCGGGATGCAGGTGGGCCCCGTCCTGACGGGTGCCGTCAGCGCCATCAGCTTCGGCAGGAGCCTGGGCCTCGACCGCGCGCTCGGGCCGCTGTTCAAGGGGGCCGGGACCCGCGCCGCCGGGACGTTCCGCGGTGCGCTGTCCGCCGCGCTTGGCACCATCGACCGGCTGTTCGGCCCGCTGATATCCAGGGTCGGGACCCCGCGTCCAGCTTCGGCAGCATGGCAGGCGGAAGGTTCGGGATGGCGTTCAAGCTGGCCGCCGGCGCCGGCCTCGCGCTGCTGGTCGCGGACGAGCTGCGGCAGCTGGGCGAGGTGCGCCAGCAGAACGTGGAGGCGGCCGCGGGCATCAGCGAGTCGATGGGGAAGCTCCTGGCGGAGGCGCCCAGCCGAGCCGAGGCGGAGCAGAAGCTCGAAGCGTTCAAGGCGATCCCAGAGCACCTCGAGGGCATCCAGGGCGCCGTCTACGGGTTCGCGGACTTCGCCAAGGGGAACATCCTCGGTAGCGCGGTCGACGGCCTGTTCGGCGCCAACCCGGCGCAGGTCAACGAGGAGCAGATCGAGGAGCTCGAGGGCTACCTCGCGCAGCTGCCCGCCGAAACCGCGGCGACCGCCACGGCCGCGCAGGCGGGGGCAGCCGTCGTCGGCAGCGACGCGGCCGGTGCCGCGAAGGCCGCGGACGGGGCGTTCGACCAGGCGGGCCAGGCCACGGGGGCGGCCGCATCCGGCGCCGCGCTGGGCGCGTGATACGCGAACGGCATCACCGACGGCATCACGTCGAAAATCGGCTCGATCCAGACCGCCTGGGACGCGGTGGGGTCGGCGCTGGCGAAGGGCCCCAGGCTCGAGTCGTACCGGAAGCGCCTTGGGGACTTCAAGAAGGCGACCGAGACGGTGCTCCGCCGGATGGGCGCCGCGGTGAAGGCGAACGACCCGGTCGCCGCGAGCTACTACGTCCAGCAGTATCAGGACATCCGCGCAGCGCAGGGACGGTTCCGCCAGAGCGCGAAGACCGTCTGGGGCGACGTCGCGACCATCATCGACGGGTGGGAATGTCAAGGCGGAATCTGGCGAACGTCGCAACACCTGAGCATGAAGGGGAGCTGCGATGGGTCGCCCAGGACCGGAGCCGGACCATGCGAAGCGTGAGGCGTTCGCCAGACTGATCCGCGAGGGGGTGCCGTCCCTGCGGGCGTCCCGCATGGTCGGCATCGACCCGCGCACAGGCAAGCGCTGGCGGAACGGCCGCCGCGTCGCGTCGGGCGGTCGCGTGCTCGACTTGCCGCCCGTGATCACCCCTGCTGACATTGCCGAGAAGCGGCACTCCCCCGCTGCCTGTCCGATGACGAGCGCGTGCGCCTGGCGGACCTGCGCCGGGAGGACCGGACGATGCGCGAGATCGCCGCCCTCATGGGCCGGTCGCCGTCCACCGTCCGCCGAGAGCTGGCCAGGGGCGCCGACGCGTCCGGACGATACCGCCCGTCCGAGGCGCACCGACGCGCCCTCGGGCGTCGCCGCCTGCACCGACCCGGCCGCCTGTCCCGCGATGCGGGACTGCGCGACCGGGCCGCGGACCGGCTGAGGGCGCGCTGGAGCCCCGAGCAGATTGCCCGCCGGCTGCCCGGCGAGATCCTGGACGTGTTCAGCCGCTGCGTGCCCGGCTGGCTGGTGGCCACCCGCGAGAGCGCCGCCCTCGCCGAGCGGCTGATCGCCGAGACGATCGCCAGGGAGGGCATCGCCCGGGACACCATGAAGCTGCATGCCGACCGGGGAGCGGCCATGCGGTCCAAGGAGGTCAGCCAGCTGCTCGCCGACCTGGGCGTGGGCAGGAGCCACTCCCGTCCCCACGTGTCCGACGACAACCCATACAGCGAGGCGCAGTTCAAGACGCTCAAGTACCGCCACGGCTTCCCCGAGCGCTTCGGCAGCCTAGGGGACGCCCGGGCGTTCCTGGGTCCCTTCTTCGCCTGGCACGACACGGAGCACCGCCACAGCGGCATCGGCCTCCTCACCCCGGAGACGGTCTACCGGGGCCGCGGAGAGGAGGTGCGGGCGCAGCGCCAGCTCGTCCTGGACACCGCCCGCGCCGCCCACCCGGAGCGGTTCGTGCGCAAGCGTCCCGAGTCACCACGGCTGCCGGAGAAGGTATGGATCAACCCGCCGAAGGAGGCGCCAGCGGGTCAGTGATTCCCTGAGCCGGGTGTCTCATACCGCTTGACAGGTTCCGCGATCATCCTGCGGGAGCCTCGAGACGTACCGCACCATGCGCTCGTTGTGGTGGCCACTGAGGAGGGCGACGCGCACCCCGTCCCCCACATCCCTGATCTGGGGGATGGCACCACCGGCCCGGATCATCTCCCGGTAGATCTGGTCGACGCCCCGTCCGATCTCCTCGGCGAGCCCCATGGTCCGGAACGCGCCGGTCAGGACGGCGTTCCGTGGCTTCGACGGATGCGTGAGGATGTTCTCGGGCGTGACCCCGGAGACGAGCGACCCGGGGGACTCGACCACGAGGGCCTGGCGGGAGTGATCGATCGCGACCGGCCCCGCCAGCCGGTGGTCGCGATGGATCACCGCGTTGGCGAGCGCCTCGCGGACTGCGAGGTCGGGGAAGTCCTGGATGCTGAGCTGCTGGCCGTCCGGCAGCGTCACGGGCGTCATGTTCCTCCTCGCGTGCACCAGCTTGAGGGCCCGCAGGTACGCCAGCATCAGGGGAGCGTTGATCCGCTCCACCGCGGGTCGGCTCTCCTCCGGGCGTCGACCGATACTGGTAGACGATCGCACCCGGTCCCGGGTCTGAGCGACACAGCAAGGCAGCAACACCAAGCGAACTGGTCCGCTTGACAACTCGTCGAATCTGTCGCACTCTCTGGCGCATGACTTCGCACGACTTCGCGGCGAACCTCTATTTGGATCACCAGATCGGTCCCCAGACCGCGGAGCAGCTCCGCCGGTGGAGTGAGGTCGTCGCGGAAGAGCCCTCGCTGCCCCCGATCCGCTGGCACATGCGCGTGGACACGTTCATCCGGCACGCCGCGATCGGCGCCTCCGCCAGGATCGAAGGCAATCCGCTGAGCCTCGAGGACGCCGATGCGCTGCTGGAGGGCCTGCCCGTCGAGGGACCCGAGGTCGCACGGCGCGAGATCCTCAACTACCGCGACGCCTTGGACCTCGCGTCGACCTTCGCGCAGACGCCGGAGTTCGAGTGGAACGAGATGATCATCCGAGGCATCCAGGCCAGCGTGCTCCGGGGCCTGGATGACGACAGCCAAGGGCGGTATCGGATGGAGCCCGTCGCCGTCGGCAACGCCTACACCGCTCCGCATCACGACCAGCTCCCAGCCTTGATGCGCTGCTTCGTCGGGTGGTTGCAGGCCTCGGACTGGCACCCCTTGGTCCGGACAGCACTCCTGCACCTGAACCTCGTGGCCATCCACCCCTGGATGAACGGCAACGGTCGGACCGCGCGCATCCTGAGTTCCTTGGAGCTGATGCGCTACGTCCGCGCTCCGGAGCTCATCTCAATCGAGCCCGCCATCCTGCGACGACAGGGCGAGTACTTCCGGCTGATCCGCGAGGCGCTCGGCCCCACCCACTCGCCCGATCGCCATTCCGCCACCGAGTGGGTCGCCTGGTACGTCAACCTCCACGCCGAGCGACTTGCCAGCGGGCAGCGGTTCCGCGACGCGATGATCTATGACATCGGCACGGTCGTGGCAGCCCTGGAGCGGGCCGGTGATCCGCTCGAGTGGGGACCGGTCGTCGCATTGGCCGGGTTCGGACCGCACGTGTTCACGCGGACGATCGCGGGGGTGTACGGGAAGTCGCCCGGGTGGGCGCGGGCCCTGGCGGCCCAGATGACACGCGCAGGGTGGCTGGAGCCGAAGGGTCGGACCAGCGGGCGCTACTACGTCCCGACCGAGCAGGTCTTGAAGCTCCATCTCCGCACGCGGGAGCTCCGCGAGCGAGAGGCGAGCGCCGAGACGCTTGGGCTGGACGTGTAGTCGTTCGGATGACCCGGCCGGTCCCTTTGCCCGAGGTGACGCCCGCTGACGGCTGGCTCGGTCCGCTGCTGAGCGGCCCAGCCTGCTTCGACTCGACGGTGCCGATGCACATGGTGATCGCCGGTGTGTCTGGCGTGCTGGAGACCACATTCCACCGCCGAGCCGTGTGGCCCCCGGCCGTCCGCTTCGATCCTCTTCGAGCCGCAGGGCGAGTCAAGGGGCTGCGCGACCTGGCGAGGGCGACTCCGCGGCGGTCATCGATCTCGAGGACGATGAAGAGGTCGAGGCCGAGGACCTTCGTGCCACGACCATGACGAGAGCCGAGATCCGCGCGAAGCCCACCAAGAATCGCAGCGAGGCTGAATGCGTGGTGATCAGCCGGCGCCTCGGCCTCCCCTTGGTGGTGCACGATGAGGCAGGCCGGGATTGGGGGCGGAAGGAAGGCGTCCGCCTGTTCACGCTGGCTGACTGCCTCTGCGCCGCGGTGCGGCTTGGATACCTCAAGCCGGGTGGTGCGTGGCGCGCCTACGTGCGAGTCTGCGACGGCGGGATGATCCCGCTGCCTGCGTTCGCCCCGACGGACCATGGGCGCAAGGCCTTCATGGCTCGCGTGGAACCGCTCTACAGCCTGCACATCACGGGCGTGGCGATCATCGGCTGAGCCGCCGAACCAACGTGCCACTGCTGGCCGACGAGGGTAGTGACTCGCTCATCCACCAGCACGCACCGCATCCACCTGCTACCACCGCCGTGGCTGTCAGTTGGGCTGGCAGAACTGGGTCCCGCCGCGGTAGAAGCGTGCGAAGGTACCGAGATACCAATGTATTATGCCCCCATACTGAACGCGAAAATCTGGTGAGCCGGCTGGGATTCGAACCCAGGACACGAGGATAAAAGTGTGCCCGGCTGCCGTCCATGGCGGCTTTCCTGGGCAGATTGTCTAGGTTCGGGTTTCCGCGTTCGTCCACCCCGAGCATGGCGTCGGACCGGGTGTCACCGCCGTGGCTGGCAGCGTGGCTGTCAGGCCGTCGGCGGGATCGGCCACTAGCACGACTGTCGGGGGAGTCGTCGACCCCGGACGATCCGGTCAACAGATTCGCCAGTGCGAGACCGGCGGCCCGCTCCCGCAGAGGGTCAGACCGCGACGACGAGCGGCTCGATGCGGAACCCCTCGTCTGAGCCGAAGTAGTGGCCATGCGTCCGATGGATGGTCTCGATGGAGTCGGCCCCAATCAGGACGATCTCGAGGTCCCGATCCCATCGATGCTGCTGCTCGGATACCGCGTAGGCCGCGACCGCCTCGTCCGCATCCGCGAACTCACGCTGTTCCAGTAGACGACCTTGCGTGTGGTCGTAGACCAGCAGGAAATGCACTAGCACTGGCACCCTTGCCTCGCTCTCATCGGACGAGGTAGCGCTGGCGAATCTGCTCCGCGAGTCGGTTGACCCGACCCAGATCGTCGCTGTCGATCGGCTTGCCCTCCTCGGCCATCGCCATAAGATACGCGGACTCGCGCAGATACTCCAGCAGGTCCTCGGGGCCCTGACCATCCTTCAGGTTGTGACCCGTCCGACTGCCCAGGCGCTCCACCGACTCCGCCCACCGGTGCTGGCCCAGCGTGCGGAGCTGGATCTCGATGAGCCGACCGTCGCGTCTCACGACCGTGTGCACCGCCCGGTACCCGGTCGCCTTGGGCGCTGTGACGTAGTCGTACTCGCGCACCACCTCGTTGACGCTCCTCGCCAACCGCCTACGCAAGCCATCGATGGCGCGTCGACCGGCCGCACCCTCAGGGGCGACAGCACGACATCCGCCGATGTCATGCATCCGGGCCAGCTGCATCTCGGGGTGACGGGTGAGCTTGTCGAGGATCGTCGGCATCCTCTTGAGGCGTTGGCCCACGACGACATCGACGCCCTCGGACCGCATGAAGCCGCGAAGACTCATCACGACGCCTGTGAGCGGCACCTGGAATCCCGAGCGATAGGCCCACAGGAGGTCCAGGGCCCGCTGGTGTTCGTCATCCATGGCCTCGGGACCGCGCGACCACCAATCGCGCAGGACGGCCCCCGCTCGATTCACCTCCGCGTTCGACGGTCCTTCTGTCATGGGCGCTGATCCGCTACGGAACTCGGGGCCCGACAGCCATGGTGTGCAGCCGCCTCCTGCACGGCCAGGGCCGCGGAGGGGGCGGCTCGCTCAGTTGCGGGTCGATCGAGGCCACGCGGCACTGCGCTGGCGAGGCTGGCAGGGGACATGAGACGGATGGTAGTCGCCGAGCAACTGCGGCCGCGGCTGGTGTCGGGGCTTCTACTCAGGGAGCGCCGACGCCGACGGTGTAGCGCAACACTACGAAGGCGCTCGACGGCACCTGGAGGTCAAGCGCGGCCTCCAGCCGGAGGAGCTGGTTATCGTTGAAGGGCTCGGCGCCCTTCACCTCCACGAAGAGGAACCTCCGCTCGTGCCACGCCACGATGTCCCAGATGCCGCCACCGCGGTGCGCCAGGTCCCGAGCACCCGCGAGCTCCCTCGCCCTCGTGGTGATCCTGCTCACCATCGCTACCAGCACTCGTGGTTCTGCGCGGCCTACCGGCGCTGGCAGGGCCACCTTGACGTGGTCATGCGCCAAGAGCACCGCGCGGGCGAGAAGCTGTTCGTGGACTTCGCCGGCCAGACGATCCCGATCGTCGATGCGGACACCGGCGAGGTGTGGCAGGCCGAGCTGTTCGTGGCCGTCCTGGGGGCATCGAGCTACACCTATGCCGAGGCGCTGTCCAGCCAGGAGCTCCCCACTGGATCAGCGTGGCGCGCGCGGTCGAACGCAACTTCCACATCGCGCTGGAGCCTCGGGAAGAGGATGGCCGGCCCGTCTTCGTGCCCAAGGAGAACCGCGTATGGGTCTCGATCCTCGCGCCGATCTAACTCCAGCTGTTCGAGGCGCTGCGGCGCATCAGCGAGGGCGAGCCAGGCGCCGCCACCTGCCGCGAGTGCGGGCAGCCGTTCGTGGTGCTCGACGCACGGCGGCGGTTCTTCTGCAACGAGTGGGAGCGATTCCGGCACTCCAAGCGAGAACAGCGCCGGCGCCTCTCGGAGGCGGACATCGTGCTCGAGGACGGCACCATGATCGACGTCAAGGTCTGGAGGCCGCGATGACCCGTCGCGGCCCCCAGGAGGGTTCCATCTACAGCGGGCCAACGACGGTCGTTGGGCGGGCACCGTCAGCATCGGCTACGAGGGTGGCAGGCGCGTGCGCAAGCACGTCATGGGCCGCTCGCGCGCCGAGGTCAAGGACAAGATGGCCGCGCTCATGCGGGCGCACGAGGAGAAGCGGCCCATCCCCGACCAGCGCGAGAAGGTCGGCCCGTTCCTGCGCCGATGGCTGGACGAGGTCGCCAGGCCCACCCTCCGGGCGTCGACCTACAAGAGCTACGACGATCTCCTGGTCGCGCACCTCATCCCCGGGCTGGGCAGCATCGCGCTCGCGAAGCTGACCCCGGCCGAGGTCCAGTCGTTCCTCAACAAGAAGCTGGCCGGCGGACTGTCACCCCGCCGCGTCCAATACATCCACGCGGTCCTGCGGCGCGCCCTTGTCACCGCCGAGACGTGGGGCATGGTGTCGCGGAACGTCGCCAAGCTCGTGGACCCGCCGCGGGTACCGAAGCACGAGATCTCGCCGCTCACCCCGGAGCAGGCGCGCCGGCTCATCGAGTCCGCGGTCGACGACCGTCACCTCGCGCTCTACGTCACCGCGCTCGGCACAGGGCTCCGCCAGGGAGAGCTGCTGGGCCTGCGCTGGGACGACGTGGACCTGGACGCCGGTCGTCTCCGGGTCCGCCACACCCTCGCCAACGTCAAGGGAACGCTCACGCTGCTCGAACCCAAGACGGACCGCAGCCGGCGCACCGTGATGCTCGCCGACGCGGTTGTGACCGCTCTTCGGGCTCATCGCACCCGTCAGCGGATGGAGCGCCTCGTCTCAGGCTCCCGCTGGGTGGACAGCGGCCATGTGTTCTCCACGCTCCACGGCACGCCCTACCACGCGGCCACCATCACCCGCGCATTCAAGGCGGCGCTGACCCGGGCCGGTCTCCCCACGTGTCGGTTCCATGACCTTCGCCATGCCGCCGCTACGTTCCTGCTCGCCCAGGGCATGACCCTCGAGGACGTGAAGAACCTCCTCGGCCACAGCTCCATCACACTGACCTCGAACACCTACGGGCACGTGCTCGAGCAGCGCCAGCGGCAGGTGGCCCGGGCGATGGACGCAGTGCTGAGCGGCTGAAGGCGCCCGAGCTCAACAGTACCGCCTGAGAGAGCCGGCTCCCCATAACTGGCGGGGCTCGACAGGGTCAATCCCGGGCTAGGTCGGTCACCTCGTCCACGAGGGCGTCGAATCCCTTGCCTCTCTGATTGAGCACGAACTCGTCCTCTGCACCGACTGGCGGCCGCACCTTCCCACCGTCGTCTCGGTACAACGCCTGGCTGCTCACCAGTCGGTAGTACGGCCAACGCTCCTGCTGCACCTCCGGGGAGAGACCCATCCGCCGGGCGTTTTCCCCCTTGTGCCTGAGCATGAACAGACCCCGCTGGCCGGGCAGCGAATCCTGGAGGGACCTCAACTGGTCCCGCTCGGTCATGAGCAGGTCGAGCACCACATCACCCTGATAGGCCGGTGACCCGGCCAAGACGTCTTCCACCTCCAAGTAGGCGTTCGCGTAGTAGGCGATTGAGCACCCGTAGCGACATGGCTCCGATTTGTCTCCAACGGTGCGCCCGAACTCAACGTCGCGAATCGTCGCCACCACTACCAGATCTGCGACGTCGACAAGTTCCTCCAATGACTCCGCGTGCTCTGCATCGGACGCCGACATCGGGCGAATAGCCATCCAGCCAGCGTCGAGACGAATCGACCGCCGTGCCGATCCGGCTCACGTGCGCGATGCTGCCAAGGAGAAGGACGACGGCGACTGGCACGAGGACAAAACTCCACGTGCGCGCAATCTTCACACCGCGTCGAACGCCTCGCGCTGTCATGAGTACGCATCCTCGAGATGGTCCTCGTCATGCTGAAGGAGGTTGAAGTCGAGGTTCACGTGATCGGAACGATCAGCAGGATACTGGTGCATGCAGCTGCTGAAGGTATCGTTCCGATGACGCAGTCCGAACGTGTGACCGAGCTCGTGACAATTGAGCCATCGGCGCTTCTTCTGGGTTCCATACCCCATCACGGTATCCGTTGGCTGCCGGTCGTAGGTGGTGTCGTATGTCACGATCTGTGGCCTGCACCACCGGGTGTGATTTGGCCAACCTTCGCCGCCGTACTGGACTCCTTCGCCCTCGGAGTCCTTCGCGCACCGGGTGAACCCGATATCGCCATTGTCCGGACGTTGAAGTCCTTGACGATCACATCCTCGTCTAGAGGGGTCTCATTCGTGTAGATCCCAACCGTGATGCCGGCAAGCGGCTCGTAGCGGTTGAGCAGGACGAAGATCGCGGCATCCTCCATGTCGGGATCGAGACTCCATAGATTGACCACATGAGCCCCGTTGTTGGCCTTGCACTGGCTGTCCTTGGTCTCGTCGCACCCATGACCCCAGTTGGAGCCGAAGTGCTCCGGAGCGGCGGCGACCGGGTTGGCGGTCGCGAAGACGAGAATGGTGGCGATCCAGCCCGCGGCGTGACGCATCCGCCAGCCCAGCTGCCGTTGATCGGGCATGAACCACTCCTCCATGGGATCGTGCGGCATGGTTTCCCTCGGTCGCCGTAGCATGTGCGACCCAGTCAGGGAGGAAGGCCAAGATGTCACGTCACTCGGCAGTTCGCTCGGGCGCGCTGGCCTCCAGCCTCGCGTTGGCCATGCTGCTGGCGCCCCCCACGTCGCTCGCACTGAGTCCACCCCCCTCCGGGATGGCCTCGTCCGTGACCCTGTCGGAGTGTGGCGCCGAGACAGCCTCTGTTCTGGCCTCGCCCGTCCCGTCGGCGTTCGCTGGGACGCCTGACGGGTCGTCCGCTCAGCCAGCCGCGACTCTGCCGGGAGCCTGGGGCACGATGTCGGTCGCTCCCGTACCGGCTCGCACTGAGCACTCGGTCGTCTGGACCGGGTCCGAGGCCGTCTACTGGGCAGGGGACGGTCGTCGTGATGGCGCCGCCTACGATCCAACGACAGATACGTGGCGGCGGATCGCGAGGTCGCCGCTGCAGGGTCGGTCACGGCATAGTGCGGTCTGGACTGGCTCCCGGATGATCGTTTGGGGGGGCGGGCGCGGGCAGACCGTCCGACGAGATGGGGCTGCATACGACCCCGCAACCGATGTCTGGGAGCGGATCTCGAGTCCCCCTACGGCCGTCGGACGGCAGCGTCATCAGGCGATCTGGACCGGTTCCCGGATGCTGGTATATGGCGGAGTCGACACCCGCGGTGCCAGGGTGCCCGGCGGTCTCTCCTATGATCCGGCTACGGATAGGTGGGAGACGATTCCGCCCGACCCGTTGGGACCGCTGGACACGCTATATGTGGCGTGGACCGGTAGCGCGATGCTCTTGGCCGGCTACGTCGATGGCCGCGACGCCGGCAGCGGTCGTGCGCGCTTGGCCCTCTTCGACCCCGTGACGGGCGATTGGCAGATACTCCTGGGAGTGGAGCTATCGCGATACGACGAGCCCCAGCCTGTGTCGACCGGTGGCATGGTGCTATTGATCGGCGTTCATGCCGCTGATGCCGCGGATACGCTGCCGTCGAGCGTCATCCTCGACACAGAGGCTGGCTGCTGGCGCACGCCGCGCGCAGCCCCTCCGCAAAACGACGCGACCCTTGATCAGGTCTGGACCGGATCAATGCTGCTGGCGCTAGGTCAGGCCGGCGTGGCCTACGCCCCGAACTCGGACTCTTGGATGATGCTGCCACCGGCCCCAACGGACGCGACGTTCCGTGACTCGGTGCCATCCGTCTGGGCGGGAGACAGAGTCCTGGTCTGGAGCGGCCTGAGAGGTGAGTCATCCGACGCACTAGCGGATGGTGTCACGTTTATGCCCGGCGACGCCCCCTAAGGGCTCCCGCAAGTCCCTGGGCCTGGGGCAAGGCGTACCAATCTCCCGGTCCATCTGGAGCACCGCGTCCACTGAGTGCTTCCGCCGTGGCTGGCAGCGGGGCTGGCAGGACTGGTCAAAGTTCGCAGCGATCCACCAGAACATAGGTATCTACGCTCATATGTGCGCGAAACGTGGTGAGCCGGCTGGGATTCGAACCCAGGACACGAGGATTAAAAGTCCCCTGCTCTGACCCCTGAGCTACCGGCCCGAGGTCACGCTACCAGAGTCGACCGGGTCCTTCGCCGATGGAGCGGCCGCGAGCGCCTGGTCGGGCTCGAGCCGCCCTGACAGGGCGCTGCCCAGCTGGTGCGTGCACCGACCGGTGGCCCCGGCGACGGTCATCATGGTGCGCTCGATGACCGCCAGGTCGCCCGCGTCCAGGAGCGACAGGAAGTGCTCGTCGACATGCCGCAGGTGGGCGGGGACGGCATCACGCAGCCGCTCGAGGCCGGTCAGAGTGAGCACCGCGTAGGCGCCCCGGCCATCCGGGGCGCACTGCGAGCGCACGACGAGACCCTGTGCCTCGAGCCGGTCCACGAGGCGCGTGACGCCGCTCCGGCTGATGACCAGCCGCTCCGCGAGCTCGCTCATGCGCAGCCGGCGGTCGGCGGGGAGGGCCAGCTGGACGAGCGCGTCGTACTCCGCGAGCGACAGTCGCTCCTCCGCGACCAGCGCCGTCTCCAGCTCCCGGAGGACCGCTGCCTGGGCGAACAGGAACGCCCGCCAGGCTCGGAGTCGCACATCATCCAGGGCGATCACCGCTGGACAGGCCGCCGCCGTTCCACGCGAGACCGCCGGTTCGGGATCGGCTGTCATATCCGCCATGCTACACCCTCTGGATGATGATTGCGCACGCAATGACTCCGACCCGACGGGCCCCCTCGCGCGGGGTCGCTGTCAGCTGGGCCGCTGATGGTTGACAACGCAATGACCCTGAGATACAGTTGCGTATGCAACCACCACGAGACGGCCGCTGGACGGGCCGCAGACGAAGGGACGTGACGCGATGGCCACCTGGATGTTCGACAGCTCTCACAGCGCGGTCGGCTTCTCTGCCAAGCACATGATGATCAGCACCGTGCGCGGTCGATTCGAGGACTTCGAGGGGACCATCGAGTACGACCCGTCCCACCCGGCGGCGAGCGCGGTGGGTGTGACCATCCGCACCGCCAGCGTCGACACCAACTGGCAGCAGCGGGATGACCATCTTCGCTCCGCCGACTTCTTCGATGTGGAGCGCTGGCCGATCATGACGTTCCTGAGCACGAAGGTGGAACCCCAGGGCGAGGCACGCGCTCGCATCACGGGCGACCTGACCATCCGCGGTGTGACCCATCCGGTCACCCTGGACGCGGAGATCGTGGGCGAGGCCATCGGGCTTGACGGCAAGCGGAACCTCGCCTTCGAGGCGCGCACGAGGATCGACCGCGAGTTGTGGGGCCTGACCTGGAACGTGGGCCTGGAGACGGGCGGGGTGCTGGTCAGCAAGCAGATCACGATCGAACTGGACATCCGCGCCGTGGAGCAGGTCCCGGCGGCGCCGGAGAGCGTGCCCGCCACGGCCTCCGCCGTCTCCGCCTGAAGCCCGCTGCGATCGGGAGGCCCTCCGCCCGGTCGCAGCCCGTCCGTCCCTGGGCCGGGGGTGCACGTCGCCTCCGGCCCGCTCGTTTCCGGGTCGGTGCGCCTCAGCGTGCAGGCAGCCCCTGTGCAGCGCCCGGGTCGAGCACCCAGGTCGCATTCGGCGCCAGCGCCAGCTGGGCAGGCCACCGTCGCGGGTCGCGCTCGGGCCCGAAGATCTGGGCGACGATGTCGGCCTTTCCCGAACCCGCCAGGATGGGCATGACGTGCCTCGCGAGGCGCAGGATGGCCGGTGCGAGCGTGACACGCGGCAGATGGGGCTGGATGTGCGTGGGTGCCGGGATGCCCATGGCGAGGGGTGCGTCAGGCGCCAGTGCCGGGCTGTCCGGGAACACCGACAGGAGATGGCCATCGCCGCCGACGCCCACGACGACGACGTCCAGCTGGGGTACGCCCGATGAGGAGGGTATGACCTCCAGCAGTTCCCGGGCGTAGGCGGCAGCCGCTCCATCCGGGCCCGTGCCCGCGCTCATGGCGGCCTCCACGGGCACGAGGTGGAGATTGGCGACCGGCAGGAGCCCGGTCCCGTCCGCGGTCAGTTCCCGCGCCGCCAGTCCGCCGTTCGAGTCCGGATGACCGAGGGGCACGAAGCGATCATCCCCGATCCAGGCATGGACGCGGCCCCAGTCGAGGGCGTCCGCGCGCGCGGGTTCGCGGAGGGCCGCGTACAGGCCCTTCGCCGAGGACCCCCCCGTGAGCGCCACGTGGGCCACGCCGCGTTCGCCGACGGCGCCCGCGAGCCACGCCACGAGCAGGTCCGCCGCGACCCGCGAGGTCGCCTCCGGACCGTCCACGATCGCCACGGTCGGGTGTCCGTCGATGCCCGGGTCCCGTCCGCTCATCAGCTTCTCCTTCGGTTGGTGGGGCTCGTGTGGGCGGGCGTGCCGTTCGGGCGTGTCGTGGCCGTCCGGGGCCGCACCCGCAGCGGCCGCCCGAGCTGCGTCTCCGCATCGGGGTCCATCAGCCGCACGGCGCGGTCCAGTGCCCGCTCGAACACCCGATCGTGTCCGCTGCGGTCGAGTGCCTCCGCGAGGAACGGCATCTCGTCGAACGCCTCCAGGCGTGCCGCCCTCCGCGCCACCTGGGCGCCGTTCCAGTCGGCCGTGCCCAGCAGATGGTCGGACTGGCGGGTCACCCGCACCCGCAGCGCGGTGCGCGCCCGCCCGGCCTCCAGCTCCGCGCGCACCAGGGACCCGGCGGCTCGCACCGGGCCGTCGATGGCCGCTGACACGGGCCGAAACTCGACGGGGATCTCCCGTCGGCCGGACCGGAGCGCGCCTCGCCACACGCCATCGGTCACCTGGCTCACCGGGGTTGCGACCTGCCAGTCGAGCATCGCCGCGATCCAGCCGGTGAACAGGGCCGCCCGCGTCAGGCGCACCTGGGTGCCGGGCCGGGCGATGTCGATGCGCACCGCGCCGATCGACCGCAGCTCGGGCCGGAGGAGCGGATGGTCGAACAGACCCGCCAGCAGCTCGCGCCAGGCGAGCAGACGCATCCACGCGATGTCGTGGACCACGACGCCGCTGCGAAGACAGCGGGCCATGCCCGTGAGCCGCTCCACCCCGTCTCCGCGGAACGTCCCCGAATCCACGAACAGGCGGTCTGCGACCGCGACGAGCTCCCGCAGGACGCTGCTGTCGAAGGGCACGTCGTCCGGCCACCACAGCACCACGGGGAGGTCGTGGATGAGCAGCGGCGCGATCGTCGAGGCGACGTGCTGGGCCAGCTCCCCGCCGACGCGCAGCAGGATCTCCTCGGTGCACACCTCGGACGTCATCCGGTCGGGGACCTGGCAGGCGGCGTAGATGTGGGCATCGAAGCTCGACGGGCCGTCGGGATCCATGGGCGCCACGATGACCGCGCGGGACGGGTGCTGCGAGGCCAGCGCCGCCACGGCCGCGGTGGCCCGCTCCTGGATCTCCGCGGTGGGCGCGACCACGACCAGGGTCAGCACCGATGTCCGGGTCCGCACCCGCAGCTCCGCGTCCGGATCGCGATCGCTGCCTGCCAGTCGGGGGTCGTCGTGCACCGCGCGGGCCATCTCGTCGGTGAGACTCTGGCGGGCGAGCGTTCCCCAGATCCGCGACAGCTGACCGATCGTCTCCGAGAGCGAGGATGCGCGCACATGCCATCGGGTGTCGCCGGACCCGACCTGGAGGGCGGAGGCGGACTGCACGGTCACAGGCGGCGCCATCGCCGTCCGTCCCGTTCCATCAGGCGGTCCGCGGCGGTCGGTCCCCAGGTGCCTGCGGCGTACGGCTGGACGGCACCGTCCGCCATCCCGGCCGCGCCCTTGTCGGTCCTGGGTGACTCTCGATCCGCGGTGGCCCACAGCGCGTGGAGCGGCGTCACGATCCCCCACGCGGCCTCCACCTCGTCGGCGCGCGTGAACAGCGACGCATCGCCCAGCATCGCGTCCAGGATGAGCGTCTCGTACGCCTCCGGGGCGTCACGCAGGAACGACGATCCGTAGGTGAAGTCCATGTTCACGGAGCGCACGTCCAGACCCAGCTCCGGAACCTTCGCCGCGAATCGGAGCAGGATCCCCTCATCGGGCTGGATGCGCATGGCCAGCAGGTTGGGCTCCGGCTCCGACGCCGACTCTCGGAACAGCATCAGGGGCGGGCGCTTGAACTGGACCGCGATCTCGGTGGCACGGCGCGGCAGCCGCTTGCCGGTGCGGAGGTAGAACGGGACGTCCGCCCAGCGCCAGTTCTGGATCTCCAGGCGCAGCGCCACGAACGTCTCCACGGTGGAGCCCGGGTCGACCTCCGGTTCCTGGAGGTAGCCGTCCACCTTGTGGTCGGCGACCCAGCCGCCGGTGTACTGGCCGCGCACCACGTCGTTGCGGGCACGGGCCTCGGTCCACGCCTCGTCGATGGCCCTCAGGACGCGCACCTTCTCGTCGCGCAGGGCATCCGCCTCGAAGGCGATGGGCGGCTCCATGGCCACCAGCGACAGCAGCTGCATCATGTGGTTCTGGAGGATGTCCCGGCTGGCCCCCGCCTCCTCGTAGAACGCGCCGCGACCCTCCACCCCCAGGTCCTCAGCGACCGTGATCTGCACGTGGTCCACGTAGCGGCGATTCCAGAGCGGCTCGAAGATGCCGTTGCCGAACCGGAACACCAGCAGGTTCCTGACCGTGTCCTTGCCCAGGTAGTGGTCGATGCGGTAGACCTGTGACTCGTCGAACACCGACATGACCGCGTCGTTGAGGTCGCGCGCGGATGCCAGGTCGTGCCCGAACGGCTTCTCGATGACGATGCGCGCCCAGCCGGCGGACCCGCGGTGGAGGTTCGCTCGTCCCAGGTTGGCCACGATCTCGGGATACGCGGAGGGAGGGGTGGCGAGATAGAACAGGACGTTGCCCCGCGTGCCCGCCGCCGCATCCACCTGGTCCAGTCGCTCGGCGAGCGCCTGGAACGAGGCCGGGTCGGCGAAATCCCCCTGCTGGTAATGGAGGCCCTTGGCGAAGTCATCCCACAGGCCCGACTCGACCGGCATCCGAGAGTGCTCCGTGACCGATGCGCGCATCTCCTCTCGGAACGAGGCGTCCGTGTAGGGGCGGCGGGCGAACGCGAGGACGCCCGACTCGGCCGGCAGGAGACCCGCGCGGCGCAGGTTGTACAGCGCGGGCAGGATCTTGCGATGGGCGAGGTCGCCGGTCGCGCCGAAGATCACGAACTGGCAGGGCTCCGGGATGCGTTCCAGGCGGGTCCCCGTGCGCAGCGGGTTCGCCTTGCTCGCGGAGTCCGGGTCCGGGTGGGTCACGTGGATCGCGTCGCCCCCGGGGTGTCGGGCGGCGGTCGGCTGGGGGCGGGTTGCTCGAGGGGCCATGGGTGGCACCGGCGGGTCCGCGCCGGCCCGGGTCGGACCGGTCGGCGGTCCGACGGTCAGCCCTGCTTCACGGCGTGGCCGCCGAACTGCTGGCGCAGCGCGGCGAGGACGCGGGCCCCGTAGCTCTCGTCCTGGCGGCTCCGGAAGCGCGCCTGGAGCGAGAGCGTGATGACCGGTGCGGGCACATCGAGGTCCATGGCCTCCTGGACCGTCCAGCGGCCCTCGCCCGAGTCGGCCACCCAGCCCTTGATGTCCGACAGTCCCTCGCCGTGCTGCTCGAAGGCGAGGCCCGCCAGCTCCAGCAGCCACGACCGGATGACCGTGCCGTGCTGCCACGCCTTGGCCACCGCCTCCAGGTCCAGCGGGTACTCCGACGCGTGGAGGATCTCGAATCCCTCGGCGTACGCCTGCATCAGGCCGTACTCGATGCCGTTGTGGACCATCTTCGTGTAGTGGCCGGACCCTGCGGGACCGCAATGGATGTAGCCGCCCTCCGGGGCGAGCGCCAGGAAGACCGGCTCCAGCGGTGCCACGTCCTCGCGGTCTCCGCCGACCATGGTGCCGTAGCCGTTCTGGAGGCCCCAGACGCCGCCGCTGATGCCCGCATCCACGAAGCGCAGGCCGCGTGCCTTGAGCATCGCGTGGCGCCGCTTGCTGTCGTGGAAGTTGGAGTTGCCGCCGTCCACGATCGTGTCGCCGGGGGAGAGGAGAGCCGCGAACTCCTCGATGGTGGCCTCCGTGGCGTCGCCCGCCGGGACCATGATCCAGACCACGCGCGGTGCGGCGAGCTCGGCCACGACCTCGTCCGGCGTGAAGACCCCCTCCAGCCCCTCGGTCATGATCTCCCGGGTCTTCTCCGGCGAGCGGTTGAAGGCCACCACGCGATGGCCTGCCCGATGCAGGCGGCGCGCCATGTTGCCGCCCATGCGGCCGAGTCCGACGATCGCGAGGTCCATGGTTCGAGGCTCCGTGAGGGGAGGGGTCTAGCCGAGCGCGGCGGCGAGCGCGGCGTGCAGATCCACGAGCCCGGCGTCCGGGTCATCGGAGAGGTGGACGCGCACCACCGGCAGTCCGTGGGCGCCCAGGGAGGCGAAGTCGCCCAGCGCCTGGGCGTCGATGAGCGTGCCGAAGGATTCCCTGCGGCCGGGGATGGGCAGGTCCGTGGGGCGGCCGGCGACCAGCTGGAGGAAGCAGCCGATGGGCGCTCCACCCTTGTGGAGCTGGCCGGTGGAATGGAGGAACCGCGGTCCGTAGCCCAGCGTGGTGGCGTGCCCGGTGCGGTCGCGCAGCAGGGTCTGGATGGCCCGCAGGGCCTCCTCGCGATCAGGGGTGGCCGCGACGTAGGCGCAGATGGCGTGATAGCCGGCGTCCGGGATGCGCGCCAGATGCGCGCGCAGCGCCGCGGCCACGTCCGCCGGGGCCTCCAGCGCGGCGAGTCCGGCGTCGCCCACGATCGTCAGCGGGCCGCCCGCGACGAGCGCCGTCTCGGCGGGCAGGCGGTGGTCGTGGTGGTACGCGTCCAGGACCCGAGCGGTGTTCTCCTTCGACTCGGTCACGTTCGGCTCGTCGAACGGGTCCACGCCCAGCACCGCACCGGCGATGGCGGTGGCCACCTCCCAGCGCACGAACTCGCCGGCGACCCAGTCGTCACCGGTCAACAGCAGGTCGATGACCGGGTGGCCCGCCGCCTCCAGGGCGTCCAGCAGCGCATCGGTCTCGGCCTTCCAGCCGGCCTGGCTCGCCCGACCCAGTCGCACGAACGTGCGGTCATCGCGGTACACCGCGGGTGCTCCGAGCGTCTCGCCATCCACGGGCACGATGCCCTTGCCGAGCTTGCCCGTGCTCTCCGCGATGAGCTGCTCCAGCCAGGCGCCCAGGGGTGCCAGGTCCGGCTCGATGACGAAGGTGAGCTTGTCGCGCCCCGCCCTGGCGAGGGCGCCGATGGCGGCACCCAGCGCGATGCCCGGGTTCGCGGCATCCGCGGCCCGGCAGCGCGTCGCCATCTGGCGTGCGTCGGCAAGGAGCGCCTCGAGGTCCAGCCCCAGCAGCGCCGCGGGCACGAGGCCCACGTACGTCAGGGCGCTGTATCGCCCGCCCACGTCGGCCGGGTTGAGGAAGGTCTCCCGGAACTCGTCCGCGTGCGGGATCGCGGACACGCTCTTGCCCGGATCGGTGACGGCCACGAACCCGAGACCGGCCTTGTGCCGGTGGAGGATCCCCATGCGGTGCCACTCGGCCTCCCAGTGATGGGCCAGGAAGGCGAGCGTCTCGGTGGTCGTGCCGGACTTCGTGGCGATGATCCGGAGCGTGGTCTCGGGGCTGGTCGCCTGATCCACCGCCGCCACCGCCGCGGGGTCGGTGGAGTCCAGGACGTGCAGCCGCAGGCCCCTGGCAGAGGCGGGATAGACATGCGCCAGCACCTCCGGTGCCAGCGAGCTGCCACCCATGCCACACACGACGGCGTCCGTGAAGCCGGCCTCGGCGATCCCCTGGGCGAAGCCCTGCAGCTCCTCGGTCTGCTCCGTGAACGCGTCGGGTGCGTCCAGCCAGCCCAGGCGGTTCGCGATCGTCGCCGCCGTGGCCGGGTCGGTCGTCCAGAGGGTCGTGTCGCGCTCCCAGAGCCGAGCCGCCCAGCGGTCGACCACTGCGGTCGCGATCGCCGCGTCCACGCCCGCTCGCAGCGCCTGGGGCAGGCGCAGGACGGTCGATCCGGTGTCCGATGCGGTCATGCGTTCCCCTCGTGGTCGGGCGCCGCGGATACGACCCCGGACAGCTCGCCCATCATCACCTTGCGCGCGACCTGGGCGACATGGGCCGCGGTGAAGCCGAACGTGCGGAACAGGTCCACAGCGGGAGCGGAGGCGCCGAATCGATCGAGCGCGATGATCGCGCCGCCCGGTCCGACCCAGCGGTCCCAGCCCAGCGAGACGCCCGCCTCGATGCTCACGCGCCGGGTGACCGCCGGTGGCAGCACCTGGTCCCGATGGCTCCTGGGCTGTGCCGCGAACCGGTCCCAGGCGGGCAGCGAGACGACGCGCGCGCCGATGCCCTCCGCCTGGAGCTCCGCCCGAGCCTCCATCGCGAGCGACAGCTCCGAGCCGGTCGCGATGAGGATCACGTCCGGCGTGACGGCCCCACCCTGCGCGTCCGAGGCATCCGCGAGGACGTAGCCGCCGCGGCTCACGCCCTCGCGGGCGCGTTCAACCGTGCCGGGCAGCACGGGCAGCTTCTGCCGCGTGAACGCCAGGGCGGTGGGGCCGTGTCGTCGCGAGACCGCCAGATGCCACGCCGCGACGGCCTCGTTCGGGTCGCCGGGACGGATGAAGGTCAGGTTCGGCATCGCGCGCAGCGCCGCATAGTGCTCCACCGGCTGGTGGGTGGGACCGTCTTCGCCCAGGCCGATCGAGTCGTGGGTCCAGACGTAGATGACGTGGAGGCCGCTCAGCGCGGCGAGGCGCACCGACCCGCGCATGTAGTCGCTGAAGGTGAGGAACGTGGCGACGTAGGGGAGCAGACCGCCGTGGCAGGCGATGCCGTTGGCGATGCCGCCCATGGCATGCTCCCGCACGCCGAACCGGATGTTGCGGCCGGTCTCGTCGGCGGACAGCTCTGCCGCCCCCTTGATGTCCGTGAGGTTGCTCTCCGACAGGTCCGCGGCTCCGCCGAACAGCTCCGGGACCGCGGCGCCCAGCGCCTGGATCGTGGCCTGGGATGCCTGGCGCGTCGCCACGCCGTCGGCGCCATCCGCCCAGGCGGGCAGGTCCGTGTCCCAGCCGACCGGCAGCTCTCCGGCGATCCGGCGCCGCAGCTCCGCCGCCTCGGTCGGGTGATCGGCCGCGTACCCGCCCATCCGCGTCTCCCACGCGGCGACGAGCGCCTCACCGCGGGGCACGGCGGCGCGGAAGTGCTCGAGGCTCTCCGCGGGGATGTGGAAGGTCCGGTCCGGGTCCCAGCCGTACGCCTCCTTGGTGAGGCGGACCTCCTCCGGCCCCAGGGGCGACCCGTGCGACTTCTGGCTGCCCGCCCGGTTGGGGGAGCCGAAGCCGATGACCGTGCGGACCGCGATGAGGCTCGGCCGGTCATCGGCGCGCGCGGCGGTGATGGCGGACTCGATCGCGGCCAGGTCGTTGCCGTCCTCCACGCGCGCGGTGTGCCAGCCGTAGGCGTCGAAGCGCGCCAGCACATCCTCCGACCAGGCCATGCTCGTGGGCCCGTCGAGCTGGATGCCGTTGTCGTCGTACAGGAACACCAGCTTGCCCAGCTTCAGGTGGCCGGCGAGACTGGCGGCCTCCGAGGCGATGCCCTCCTGGAGATCGCCGTCCGAGCAGATGCCGTACGTCCAGTGGTCGATGACCGCGTGTCCCGGCCGGTTGAACTCCGCGGCGAGGCGACGCTCCGCGATGGCCATGCCGACCGCGTTCGCGAAGCCCTGTCCCAGCGGCCCCGTGGTCGCCTCGACGCCCGGCGTGACACCGTGCTCCGGATGGCCCGGCGTGATCGAGCCGAGCTGGCGGAACCGCTTCAGCTCCTCGAGCGGGAGATCGTAGCCGGTGAGGTGGAGCAACGAGTACAGCAGCATGCTGGCGTGCCCGGCGGAGAGCACGAACCGGTCGCGGTCGAACCACTGCGGGTTGCTCGGCGCATGCTCCAGGAAGCGGGTCCACAGGACGTAGGCCATGGGCGCCGCGCCCATGGGAGCGCCCGGGTGACCGCTGTTCGCCTGCTGGACGCCGTCGATGGAGAGGGTGCGGATGGTGTCGACGGCCAGCTGGTGATCGACGCGGTCGGCGGTGGTGCTCATGCGAACTCCTGGGCGGGGAACGGTCCGGGCTTCCTATGATAGTCCGCTGATGGTCTCCGACCCGCTGTCCCGCTGGCTCGACCGGCCATGTCGGGTGTCTTGGTGATGCCGCCGCCGCTGGGCCCCGGGGCGGCCGTGAAGCCGGGGCGGCGGGGCACGGGGCGGCCGGGCCGGGGGCGGCGGGGCACGGGGCGGCCGGGCCGGGGGCGGCGGGGCCCGGGGCGGCCGGGCCGGGGGCGGCCGTGAAGCCGGCGAGGTCGTCGGGTCCGGGACAGGCATCCCTCGTCGTCCTGGGCGATCTGCTGCTGGATGTCGTGGTGTCGCCGACCGTGCCGCTGGAGACGGGGACCGACGTCCCGGGGACGCTCCGCTTCCGAGCCGGCGGCTCGGCCGCCAACGTGGCGCGCATGTTCGCCCGCCTGGGTGGCCGCGCAGGGTTCATCGGATCGATCGGCCGGGACGGCTGGGGTCGGCGACTGGGCGCCGTGCTGCGCGAGGAGGGCGTGGCCACGCACCTCGTGGTGTCCGGACCGGTCACCGGGCGCCTGGCTGCCATCGTGGACCGAAGCGGCGAGCGGTCGTTCATCACCGAGCGCGCCGCCGCGGACCTGCTGCGTCCCGACGACATCCGGGAGGCCTGGCTGCGGGGCGCCGGGGTCCTGCACGTCCCGGCCTACGCGCTGTTCCGCGACCCGGTGGCGGATGCGGCGGCGCGGGCCGTCACCCTGGCGCGCGGCCGCGGGGCGCTCATCTCCGTGGACACCGCGTCGCGGGCACCGCTGCTGGCGTTCGGGCGGACCGCGGCGGCACAGCGGATCGGCGCGCTGCGGCCCGACCTGCTGTTCGCGAACCGCGGCGAGGCGGTGGCCCTGGCGGGCGGTGGAGGCGCGCGCGGGGCGCGACGGCTGCTCGATCTCGCTCCGGTCGTGGTCATCAAGGACGGGGCGGCGGGCTGCGACGTGCTGTGGCTGGACGGGGAGGGGAGCGTGGCGGAACTGGAGGTGGCCGCCTCGCCGATCGCCGCCGCGGATACCACGGGTGCCGGGGATGCGTTCGCGGCGGGGTTCCTGTTCTCGCTGCTGGGTGGTGGAGCGGCGGCCGTGCCGGGGCGGCCGTGGCGCGCGGGGGCGTTGCGCCGGGCGGCGCTGGGGGGCCATCGCTCGGCGGCCGATCTGCTGCGGCGACCGCGGGCGGAGCTGGGGCTGTAGGGGAGTGCCGGGGCCGTGGCCGGGGGGTGCCGGGGCCGCGGGCGCGTGCCGGGCCCGCGGCCCGGGGGAGTGCCGGGGCCGCGGGGCGTGTGCCGGGGCGAGTGCCGGGGCCGCGGCCGCGTGCCGGGCCCGCGGGGCTCGCGGCCACGCGACCCGGACAGATGTCGGCCCTCGCGACCCTACAGGCGGCGACCGTGCCAGATGTCGCGCCCACGGACCGTAGAAGCTCCGACGGCCCGGAATCCCTGCCACCCGTCCCACTGGTGCGACACAAGCCAGTTTCGACCTGGCTAGCGTCGGACCGTTGCGACATCTGTCCGGGTGGGTGGGCCCTCGCCACGCTCGTCGGCCCGTGGTCGGACCCGTCGTGACGCGGCAGATCGCCCGGTTGCGTCGCCATCTCGAACATCCGTCCAGAAGCTGAGCGCCATCACCGGCCCTGTCGGGCGGGCGAGCCACGCGCGCAGCGTCCGACCATCGGTCGGAAACCGGCCTCGCAGGAGCCCGGCGTGACGCGCCACGTGTCGCCGGTTCGTGCGGGTGTCGGCGAAGACGACCCAGGCCGAGACCGTCGCTGGGGTCCAGCCGCGTTCCGAGGCGATGCGGCCCGCCAGTCGGATGCGGCGGTCCATCGTGGCCACCAACGCCTGCGGATCCCCCAGCGCCGTCTTCAGCTCCACGATGAGCAGGCTGCGGGTCGGGGCGTGCCAGGCGAGCAGGTCGATGACTCCGCGCTCCCCGAAGACCGCGAAGCTGACCTCGGAGAGTGACGTCCACCCGGCCAGTTCCCGGAACAGCGCACCGACCGCCTCATGCAGCGCCGCATGCGCTTCGGCGAGCAGCCGGTCCAGGTCTGCACCCTGCCACCTGACCTCGGTGCGGAGCGTCGCGTCCACCGCGCGCGCCACCGCCTGGACGCGACCCCACCCGACGCTGGCCGCGTGTCCGGCCTCGATCGCGATCACGTCCTGCCGCGGCAGTCGCGCCAGCGCCGCCACGTCCGCCTGGCGCAGTCGTTTCCGGACGCGGATCGCCCGCAGCGCCCGCCCGATCCGCACGTCGTCCATGGCGCGGGAGTGTGCCCGCACGGTCTTCACCGCCGCTCCACCGTGACTCCACCGCCGCTTCACCTGCCAGTACGCCGCTCGTCGTCGCGGGCACCACGCGCGATGTCGCGGCGGCGGCCGGATCGCTGTCGCCGCCGGGTCGGCACACAGTCGGCATCCACCGCGCTACGCTCCGCACCATGCCCACCGATCTGATCCGCCTCGCCCCCGAGGTCGCCCAGGCGCTCGCCGCCGGCCGGCCCGTCGTGGCCCTCGAGTCCACGCTCATCACCCACGGCCTGGCGTACCCCGCCAACGTGGACGCGGCGCGTCGATCGGAGGCGGCCGTTCGCGCGGAGGGTGCGGTCCCGGCCACCGTGGCGCTCCACGACGGCGCGATCCTGGTGGGCCTGGAGGATGCGCAGCTCCAGGACCTGGCCCGGGCCGTGAAGCCCGCCAAGGTCTCGCGCCAGAACCTCTCGGCGCAGCTGGGCCGGACGGGCTGGGCCGGGACGACCGTGTCGGCCACGATGATCGCCGCTCACCGTACGGGCATCCGGCTGTTCGCGACCGGTGGCATCGGGGGCGTCCATCGGGGCGGCCAGGACAGCCTGGACATCAGCTCTGACCTCGATGAGCTCGCTCGCACCCCGGTCACGGTCGTGTGTGCCGGACCCAAGTCGATCCTGGACGTGGGCCGCACGCTCGAGGTGCTGGAGACGCGTGGCGTGCCGGTGGTGGGCTTCGGCACGGACGACCTGCCCGGCTTCTACGCCCGCGACTCCGGTCACCGGGCGCCCGTTCGCGTCGACACGCCCGAGGAGGCGGCCCGACTCATCGATCGGCACGACCGGCTGGGTCTGGGCTCGGGCATCCTGGTCACGGTCCCCCTGCCCGCGGCGGACGCCATCCCCCGCGACGAGATCGAGGCGGCCATCGACCGGGCGGTCCGCGAGACTGGTGCCCGGGGGATCCATGGCCCGGCGTCGACCCCCGCCGTCCTGGCGCGCGTCGCCGAGCTGACTGACGGCCGCTCGGTCGTCGCGAACCTCGCGCTCATCGAGCACGACTCCCGGGTCGCCGCGCAGATCGCGGTCGCCCTGGCCGCCCTCCGCTGAGGTTCGGGCTCGGCCGACCAGGCGGGCGAACTGGCAGACCAGGCGGGCGAACTGGCCGAGCCACCGCGGGCGGGTGCGAGAACGCGATCCCAGGGCGCGAGCGAGCACGGGCGACCGGGACGATTGGGCCAGACCCCGGCACCCTGCTGGTCATGTTGTCGCCGGGCACCGCAGCGACTACGGTCATCTCGATCGCCGTCTGCCGCCGGAGCGACCATCGCACCACGGAGCGGGACCTGCTCGACCAGCCGACCGGATCCTGAGGATCGACCCGATGCGCATCTACGAAGGAAGCCCGCGCCAGGACTATGAGGAGGTCCTGCGCTCCATCGGCGCCTTCATCGACCAGCGGGGCATGCGCGAGATCATGCTCGTCGAGGCGCCCGACGGGTTCATCATCCAGGGCCTCGTGGGCCAGGCCGTGGACGTGTCCGCCTGGAGTGACCCCTCCGCGCGCATCGAGAAGGAGACGTACACCTTCCTCGATGACGACATCGCCCGATTCATGGAGGAGGCGCTCGCCCGCCGGCGCAACGGGCATGGGGCGGCCCCCTCGAGCGCGGGCGCCTACGAGCGTGCGCTGCGGGTGCTCGGTCGGTACATCGACCAGCAGAAGCCGCGGGACGTGTTCTTCCTGGAGCAGGGCGGCTCGTACGTCGTCCGGCTGTTGATGGGCACCCGCCAGGGCGCCCGCCACGTCCTGGCCGAGTTCACGGCGGAGGAGCTCAGCGCGATGGTCGGACAGGGGCCGGCCTGGCGAGGCGTCGCGGTCTGACATCTCCTGGCCGAGCGTGATGGATCCCGTCGCCCACATGGGCCCGGGCGCCCGCGTCGCCCCGGTCGGTCCACGGCATCGGTGTCATTCGCCTCAGGCCGGCGAGGAGACGCCGAGGACCTACACTAGGCGGGTACGCAGCTTGCACGCAGTGGAGGTCGTCTGACCAATGGGCATCCTGAAGTTCCTCGGCGCGGTCATGGGCCTCCTGGTCGCCGCCGCCGTCCTCGTCCCGCTGGCCGTGCTGGCCGGGCTGTTCGTCTGGCTGAAGCTGACGGAGGAGGCGGACGAGGAGGCGCTCGAGCTGGAGCAGGAAGCGGGCGTCTGACCCGCGCCGCTCCCGATCGTCGAGCCGGGTCGCGGGGCCCGGCTCGATCGATTCCTGGCGCGCGCGGCCGGTCAACCGCATGACCGGGCGTGTATCCTGTGCCCCGACCCGGGACTCACCCGGGTGTGGCAGGACCGATCGCGTGGCGCGCACCGGCTGGCCGGTCGCCCCATCTGTCTCGGCAGTCTCCGAGCGCGGTCGTGGATGGATGCGCCGAGGCGGACAGGAGGGTCGCCGAAGCGTGGCGAGTGGCACCGGCTTGCTCCGGATCCGAGTCCGCGGGACGAACATGCTCCGTCGCGCTCGGCGTTCCGGCGGTACGACAGCGAAAGGGGACTGTTTCTCCATGAGACGAACACGCATCGCATCCACCGTCGCCGCGGCACTCGCCCTGGGCGCGGTCTCCACCGGCGTGGGTGTGGCCCAGGACAAGCCGCAGGTCCTCATCTGGACCGACGCCGTCCGGCAGCCCGGCTTCGAGACCTACCGCGACCTGGTCAAGGACACCGTCGACGTCAAGGTCGAGGTCATCGCCGACTCGGACCTGGTGGCCAAGATCCAGCTCGCCAACGCGGCAGGGTCCGGGTGGCCCGACGCGGCGTTCGTCCAGCCCGGCTACGTGGCGCTGCTGCAGAGCCCGGAGATCGACTGGATGCTCGAGCTGACGCCGGAGCTGGTGGGCCAGGAGTTCCTCGACGGCTTCGGCAACGCCAACGGCTGGTGCGTCACCGAGGGCAAGACCTACTGCCTCAAGAACGACCTCGCGCAGACGGTCCTGTGGTACGACAAGGCGACGTTCGACGAGCTGGGCCTCACGGTCCCGACCACGATGACCGAGTGGGCGGACACGGCGATGAAGCTCAAGGAGGCCGGCTACATCTCGGGCGCCATCGGCGACCAGAACTTCTACGCGAGCTATCTGTGGCCCAGCGGCTGCCCGATGGCCCAGGTCATCAGCAGCACCGAGGTCCGCATCAACGCCCAGGATCCCAAGTGCACCCGCGTCGCGGAGCTGGTCCAGCCGCTGGTGGACGCGGGCGCCATCGACACCCGCTCCAATTTCGACGCGGGCTTCATCCAGGACGTCGCCAAGCAGGGCAAGGTCGCGATGACCTTCGGCCCCTCCTGGTTCGGTGACTTCGTCATCCGGCCCGAGGGGACCTGGGCGGTGCCGGCCGGCCGGATCACGGCCGCGCCCATGCCCATCTGGGAGGGCGACGACGTGGCGCACTCGGGGGAGTGGGGCGGAGCCGTCTTCGCCGTCTCGAAGCACGCCGCGCATCCGCAGGAGGCGGCGGATGCCATCAAGTGGATGGTCAGCGACCCCGAGCATGTCAAGAGCGGCCCCACGTTCCCCGCGTACGGCCCGGCGAACAAGATCTGGACCGAGCGCGTCGCCACCGACCCCTACTACGCCGCGGACCCGACGGTGGCCATGACGGTGCAGTCGCAGCTCATCAATCCGTCCGTGGGACCCGTCCGCATGGACGTCGACGCGCAGATCGGCTCCACCCTGGCCCTGCCCATCACCCAGGGCGCCAAGATCCAGGACGCCATCAACGAGTTCCAGGCGGGCCTGGCGAATCTCGCCCCGACCGTCGGCTACACCGTCTCGCAGTAGTCCGACATCGCGTCACCCGGGTGACCGGCACCCTTCGCGGGAGCGCCGGTCACCCGGGTGTCGTTGATTCCGTGCCACCACCCCGGGGGACCTGATGGGTCGACGCAGGCAATGGCACATCTCGAGCTGGGTGATGTTCTCGCCCTACCTCGTGCTGCTCATCGCGTTCGGGCTGGTGCCCGTCCTGCTCGCGTTCCAGTCGTCTCTGGGCGCGTCGATGCTCAACAAGGACGGCGGCCTCGACAACTACTGGCTGGTCATCACCGACTTCCGGTTCCTGCCCGCGCTGAAGAACGTCCTGACCTTCCTGCTCATCTACGTGCCGGCGATGCTCATCGTCGTGACCCTGATGGCGGTCCTGCTGGATGTGCGTCACGGGGCACGCAACAAGTACCTGATGCTCGCGCTGATCGTCCCGGCGGCGATCTCGGGCTCCGTCGCGATCCTGGTCTGGTACTTCATGCTGGAGCCGACGCTCAGCCCGTTCCGGGACGTGCTCCACGCGATGGGCATCACCCAGGCTCGACAGATCTGGAACAGCGGCAACATGGCCATCATCTTCGCGGCCATGGCCTTCTTCACCGGCGCCGGGTACTGGATCCTGATCCAGTACGGTTCCCTCCAGTCCATCTCGGATGAGATCCTGGAGGCCGCGCATCTGGACGGCGCCAACGCGCTCCAGCTCGCGACGCGGATCAAGCTCCCGCTCATCAAGAAGTACCTGGTGTTCATGGCGGTCCTGACGTTCGCTGCGGGCCTCCAGCTGTTCGTGGAGCCACAGCTGATCTCGGCGTCGGTGTACGTGGGTATCGCCAAGGGCTGGTCGCTCAACCAGGTGAGCTACGACCTGGCGTTCAAGTCCGCCAACTTCGCGGGTGCGGCGGCCCTCTCGCTGCTGCTCCTGGTGGTGTGCCTCGTGGCGGGCCTGCTGCTCATCTTCAAGACGGACTTCTTCGACCGCTCGGAGCATCTCTCCCGATGACCCGTCGAACGGCCACCCCCGCGGGACGACGCAGCCTCGCCCTCGGGCCGCCGATGTTCTCCGGCGTCCGATACGCGGTCCTCGTGCTGTTCGCCGTGGTGAGCGTCATCCCCATGCTGTGGCTGATCCTGGCGCCTTCGAAGACGGGTGCCCAGCTCCAGGACTTGTCCCCGTTCGCGTTCGGCTCCATCGACAACTACTTCGTGGCGTGGAACAACCTGCAGTCGCTCGATGAGGGCGTGATCGTCCGCTGGACCATCAACTCGGCGGCCTACACGTCGTTCATCGTGCTGGCCTCGGTCGCGACCGCGACGCTGGCGGGGTTCGTGCTGGCCGCCACGCGCCTCCCCTTCAAGCAGTTCTGGCTCGTGGTCACCCTCATCGCCATGCTGGTGCCGCAGGTCGCCCTGGTCCTGCCCCTGTTCCTGGAGATCAAGGCGCTCGGGCTGTTCGACTCACCCTGGGCGTACATGCTCACCAGCTCGCTCTATCCGTTCGGGGTCTTCCTGGCGTACATCTACTTCGCCACGTCGATCCCACGAGAGCTGTACGAGGCCGCCAAGATCGACGGCTGCAACGACTACCAGACGTTCTGGCGGATCGCCCGACCATTGGCCAGGCCCCTGCTGGGAATCCTGGCGTTCTTCGCGTTCGTGGGAGCCTGGACAAACTACTTCCTGCCGTTCGTGCTTCTGGCCTCGAACGACAACTATCCGTTGCCCCTGGGGCTGGGGGTGGTGTTCAGCGCGACGCCCGCGCTGAACCCCGGTCTGGGCGCCTCGCAGCTGCCCATCGGCCGTCCGGAGGTGGCGCTCGCGGGGCTGCTCGTGGCCATCCCCATCCTGGTCGTGTTCCTCGTGTCGCAGCGATCGCTCGTGCGCGGCATGCTGGCGGGCGGCGTGAAGAACTGAGGAGCGGCCGATGATCGTCGACGCACACCAGCACTTCTGGGACCTGGAGCGGGTCGCGTACCCGTGGCTGGTCCCGGCGTATGGCCCCATCCACCGTTCGTTCGAGCCCGCGGAGCTGGAACCCCAGCTGCGGGCGTCGGGCATCGACCGGACCGTGCTCGTCCAGGCGGCGAACTCCCTCGAGGACACCGAGGCGATGCTCGCGCAGGCGGCGACGATCGACTGGATCGGGGCGGTCGTGGGCTGGGTGCCCCTGGAGACGCCCGATGCGGCGGCGCGCGCGCTCGACGAGCGGCTGCCGGGCAACCCCAAGTTCCGGGGTGTGCGCCATCTGAACCACGACGAGGCGGACCCCGACTGGCTGGTCCGTCCGGGTGTCATCGAGGGCCTGCGCGTGTTGGAGGCCCGCGAGCTCGTGTTCGAGGTGGTGGCGGTCCACCCGCTCCACCTGGGTCACGTGCCGACGCTCGCCCGTGCGTGCCCGAACCTGTGCATCGTGGTGGACCACCTGGGCAAGCCGCCCATCGCGTCGGGCGAGTACACGGAGTGGAAGCGGAACCTGGCGGCGGCGGCGGAGCATCCCAACGTCAGTGCGAAGGTGTCTGGCCTGAACACGGCCGCCGACTGGGCGACCTGGTCGGCGGAGGATCTCGTCGAGCCGATCGGCCACGCGGTGGAGGTGTTCGGCGCCGACCGGCTGATGGCGGGCAGCGACTGGCCGGTCGCCATCCTGGCCGGTGACCACGCTCGTGTCTGGAGCGAGACGCTGCGGGCGCTGTCGCTGCTGGGCCTCGATGCGGGACAGCGGGCGGCCATCCTGGGTGAGACCGCCGCCCGGACCTACGGCATCGCGGAGATCGGGTGACGGGGGGCCCGGAACCGCCCAGCCCCATCGGCGTCAGCCCGACGCTCGGCCGGCCCATCCGCCAGGATGGCATCGAGACGCTCGGCATCAGCACCCAGACGCTCGCGGAGGAGGCGCTCGCGGCCGGTCACTGGGTGCTCGCCGCCGAGCTCATCGCCTACCACGCGACGGAGATCGGCCGCATGAACGACATCCTGTTCGTGTGGCTGGCGGACATCCTGGACTTCCGACTGGCGCGCGGCGGAGGCGTCCCGGCGGGCGGAGGCGTCCCGGCGGGCGGAGGCGTCCCGGCGGCCCTCGGTGAGACGATCGTCTCCGGCCTCCGGCGGTTCGAGCCGGGTCGGGGCGACCTCGACCGGGCGCTTGCGGCGACGACCACGAGGGACGCGAGCGGGGCCACGGCGGCGCTGGAGCTGATGCGCGTCCGGTGGGCGGCGCAGCATGACGGCCTGGTGACCTGGATCCAGGAGCTGCTCGCCGAGATCGCCCGGACGTTCGGGGAGGAGGCGGTCAGGGACTCGATCGTCCAGGCGTACCAGCACATCTGGCGGCCGCGCTATGCCTCCTGGACGCTCATGACCCCCGAGGAACGGCTGCAGCTGAGCGTGGAGGGGATGCGCGGCGGCCACCTCTCCGGTCCCCGCCACCGCGGCGACGTGGGCATCGTGGATGAGGGCGACCGGTACGTCATGATCCTCGATCCGTGCGGATCGTGCGGCATCCTGCGCCGGGGCGATCCCGACAGCGGGCGGCCGCCTGCGCATCCGGAGGGCAACCGGGTGCCCCATCGGTGGACCTGGGGCCGGACCGGGATGTCGTGGTACAGCGTCCACTCGCCGATCGTGCTGGAGTACCTCCAGATGGCCGACGGACTGCCGCCGCTGCGACCCCTGGAGGACTGCGACCTGCCCGACCGACCCTGCCGCTGGTTCATCTACAAGGACCCGTCGGCGGCCCGGGCGGAGCACTACGCGCGCATGGGGTTCGCGCCTCCGACCGACCGGCAGACCGTCAGCGGGGGTTCGATCGGTGCCCTGGGCTGACGCGGCGCCCGCGTTCCCGCAGTCAGGCGCCCCGCTGTCGGTGCTCGTCGACTACGACGGGACGATCTCGCGCCTGGACATCGGCGACCTGCTCCTCGACCGGCACGTGTCCGACCGCGCGGCCCTGGCCCGGATGGACGCGGCCTATGATGCGGGCACGGTGGGCTCGCGGGAGCTGATGGTCTGGGACATGGACATGCTCCCCGATCCGCCCACGGAGCTGGTGGCGGAGGCCGCCGCCGTGGACCAGGACGAGGGCTTCGTGACGCTCGTGCGCAGCGTGCGCGGCGCGGGCGGCGTGGTCGAGGTGGTGAGCGACGGCCTGGGCTTCCACGTGGAGGGCAACCTGCGGCGTCTGGGCCTCGATGACATCCCCATCGCCACGAACGCGAACGCCCTCCGGGGCGGCGGTGCCGGGGTCAGCTTCCCCTATGGCCATCCGGCCTGCTTCGTATGCGGCACCTGCAAGCGGGAGCGGGTGCGCGTCCACCAGGCCGCCGGTCGGGTGGTGGCGTTCGTGGGCGATGGTCCCAGCGACCGCTACGCGATGCATCATGCGGACCTCGTGTTCGCCAAGGCGGAGCTGCTGGCGTGGTGCCGCGCGAACGGCTATGCTGCGACGCCCTGGACGGAGCTGGCCGAGGTGGCGCGCTCGATCGAGACGCTCATGGCGGAGGGCGGGCTGCCGGCCACCGCCGCCGAGGTCCCCGCCTGGCGGGCGGCGCGGATGCCCGCCGGGCGCCCGCGGTTCCTGTGTGGCCCGGAGGTCTGGGGGCCCGGTCGGACGGTCCCGCCTGTGGCTCCCGCGCGCTGACCGCCCCCTGCATGGTATCGGGGCCCTGCGCGGTGAGAGCCCATCCGGGACGGCGCCGGGTGTAGGCTCCGCGGTCCACGCGGGACGCCCAGCGGGTGGGTGCCCCGGCCCCCCCGGAGGACACCCATGGCAACCCGTCTGCTCATCCTGCTCGGCACCCGGAAGGGCGCCTTCATCGGGGAGGCCACGCCCGCCCGGGACGCGGTGTCCATCCGCGGGCCGTACTGCGAGACGATGCCCATCGGGCACCTCGCCTGGGATCCTGCGACCGGATTCGTTGTGGGCGGGGCCGCAAGCCCCTGGTACGGCCCGACCGTCTGGCGCAGCCCGGACCTGGGCTCGACCTGGACGCAGTCGAGTGAGGGCCTGACCTACGGCGACGGCGACGCGCCCGTCACGCGCGTCTGGAACGTGACCGCGGCGAACGGGACCCTGTATGCGGGCGTGGAGCCCGCGGGCCTGTTCCGGAGTGACGACGGGGGCGCGTCCTGGAGCCATGTGGCGGGGCTGCGCGACCATCCGTCGCGGCCCGCCTGGCAGCCCGGCAATGGCGGGCTCTGCCTCCACACGATCGTGCCGCATCCCGTGGATCCGCTGCGGATGTGGGTGGGCATCTCCGCGGTTGGCGTGTTCGAGACGCGCGACGGCGGCGCCACCTGGGAGGCGCGCAACCGCGGCGTCCGGGCGGACCACCTGCCAGATCCGCACCCCGAGACGGGCACATGCGTCCACAAGTTCGGGCTCCATCCCGCCCACCCCGAGCGGCTGTACCAGCAGAACCACAGTGGCGCCTATCGATCCGATGACGGCGGTGTCTCCTGGCGGGACATGAACGATGGGCTGCCGTCGCGGTTCGGGTTCCCGCTGGCGGTCCATCCGCACGATCCCGAGACGATCTGGACCGTGCCGCTCAACGGGGATGACCGGGGCCGTTACATGCCGGACGCCGCGGCTGCCGTGTGGCGCAGCCGCGACGGTGGGTCCAGCTGGGAGCGCCACGCGGCCGGATTGCCGCAGGCAGGGGCCTATCTCGGCGTCCTGCGCGAGGCGATGGCGGTGGACCGTCGGGAGCCCGTCGGGGTGTACATCGGCACATCCACCGGACAGCTCTACGGGAGCGCCGACGAGGGCGCCACGTGGCGTCAGCTGGCGGACCACCTGCCGCCCATCTCGTCGGTGGAGACGGTCCTCGTCGACGCCTGACCGGTCTCTGTGTCGTCATGGCCACGATCCATCTGCCCCGCTCGCTCGTGGCGATCCTGCCAGGGTCGCCGCCACGCCTGGTGGAGGTCCCGGGCGCGACGCTGGCGGAGGTGCTGCGGGGTCTCGATGACGCCTGGCCCGGCGTCTGGGATCGCGTGTGCGAGCCTGGACCGCGCATCCGCCGGCACATGAACGTGTTCGTGGATGGCGTCCCCGCGGATTTGGCCTGTTCGGTCGGGCCCAGGTCGGTGGTCCATGTCATCCCGGCGGTGTCGGGCGGCTGATGTCGAAGTCGGGTGGGGTGCACCGGGAGCCTGGGACGGGCGCCGCGGGCTGGTGGTCGAGGGTCGGGCCCGGTGCGCGTCTTGCCCGGAGGGCCGCGAATCCGGTAGCATCGGAGAAACCCCGGGAGGAATGAGCGGACTGTGGCGAAGTATGTCTTCGTGACCGGTGGGGTCACGTCGAGTCTGGGCAAGGGCATCACCGCCGCATCCATCGGGAGGCTGCTGAAGGCGCGCGGCCTGTCCGTCTCCATCCTCAAGCTCGACCCGTACATCAACGTCGACCCGGGCACGATGTCGCCCTACCAGCACGGTGAGGTGTTCGTCACCGACGACGGCGCGGAGACGGACCTGGACCTGGGTCACTACGAGCGGTTCATCGACGAGAACCTGACCCAGCTTTCCAATGTCACGACCGGGCGGATCTACCAGGCGGTCATCGCCAAGGAGCGCCGCGGGGACTACCTGGGCGGCACGGTCCAGGTCATTCCCCACATCACCAACGAGATCAAGGAGCGCATCGGGCGCGTGGCGCGCGACGGCCGGGCGGACGTGGTCATCGTCGAGGTGGGTGGCACCGTCGGCGACATCGAGTCGCTGCCGTTCCTGGAGGCCATCCGCCAGATGCGCAAGGACGTGGGCCGCACGAACGTGCTGTACGTCCATGTGACGCTGCTGCCAGCCCTGGCCGCCACCGGGGAGCTCAAGACCAAGCCCACCCAGCACTCGGTCAAGGAGCTGCGAGGCATCGGCATCAGCCCGGACATCATCATCGCCCGGTCTGACCTGCCCGTGGGCGACGACCTGCGCGAGAAGATCGCGCTGTTCTGCGACGTGCCCAGCGAGGCGGTCATCCCGGCAACGACGGCCGACACCATCTATGAGGTGCCGCTCCTGTTCGAGGAGTGGGGACTGGGCGACCTGGTGGTGCGCGAGCTGGGCCTGGGCGACGCCGCCCGACCCGCGGACCTGGGCGATTGGCGGGCCCTCGTGGCGCGCATCAAGCGCCCCAAGCCCCAGCTGGAGATCGCGCTCGTCGGCAAGTACATCGACCTGCCGGACGCGTACCTCTCGGTCACAGAGGCGCTGCGCCACGCTGGGTGGGCCCAGGAACGCACCATGGTCGTGCGCTGGGTCGACTCGGAGACCCTGGCGCCGGAGAACACCGACGAGCGCCTCGCGGGCGTGTCGGGCGTGCTCGTGCCGGGCGGATTCGGGCACCGTGGGATCGAGGGCAAGGTCCTCGCGGCCAGGTTCGCCCGGGAGCGGCGGGTGCCGTACCTGGGCCTCTGCCTGGGCCTCCAGTGCGGTGTCATCGAGTTCGCGCGTGACGTGGTGGGAGAGACGGACGCCAACTCCACCGAGTTCGACCTGTTCACGAACGCTCCGGTCATCGACTACATGCCCGACCAGCGCGGCCTGGAGGAGAAGGGCGGCACGATGCGCCTGGGCCTGTATCCGGCACGCCTGACGCCCGGGACGCGCGCTCACGAGGCGTATCGCTCGGAGATCATCTACGAGCGGCATCGGCACCGGTTCGAAGTCAACAACGAGTACCGTGAGGCGCTCGAGCGCTCCGGCATGGTGTTGTCCGGTCAGTCGCCGGACGGACGCCTGGTGGAGATCGTGGAGCTGCGTGACCACCCGTGGTTCGTGGCCAGCCAGTTCCATCCGGAGTTCAAGTCGCGTCCCGACCGCCCGCACCCGTTGTTCGCGGGGTTCGTGGCGGCATGCGTGGCGCTGAGCGACGATCGCGGCGCGCGGGTGGTGCCCGTGGTCGCGGATGTGCCGGGCGCGACCTCCGACGCGCGTCCCGTCTGACGCGATCCGCGCGTCCGACCGGCACCGCCGGTCGGACGGCAGTGGCGGCCTTGGCGGCCTTGGCGGCCGTGGCCCGGCGTGGCGGCCGTGGCCCGGCGTGGCGACCGGGTCCGGCGTGGCGGCCGGGTCCGGCGTGGCGGCCGTGGCCCGGCGTGGCCGTTCGGTCGGGCGCCTGGTCGGGGCCCGCGGGGTCGACTCGATCGGGACCGGACCGCGTCGTGGACGGCGACCCCGACCCCTCGTCGTCGGGCCTCGGTCGGGGTGCCTTCCGACCGTGCGCGGGTACACTGGGCACCTGGCCGACCACCGACGCGGCCGGATCGACCGCCCGAGGAGCGCCCAGCCGTGAAGATCTTCCTGGACACCGCCGACATCGAAGAGATCCGCACCGCCGTCCGGTGGGGCGTCATCGATGGCGTCACCACGAACCCCACCCTCTACGCCAAGGTCGGGGGCTCGTATGAGGCGATCCTCGAGGAGATCTGTCGCCTGACGCCGGGTCCGGTATCCGCCGAGGTCGTGGCCGAGGACGTCGAGGGGATGCTGCGCGAGGGCCGCGCGTTCGCGAAGCTCGCGCCGAACATCGTGGTCAAGGTGCCCATGATGGAGAACGGCCTGGAGGCGATCGCCGCCTTCGCCGAGGAGGGCATCAAGACCAACTGCACCCTCATCTTCACGGCCAACCAGGGTCTGCTCGCCGCCAAGGCCGGGGCGTCTCTCCTGTCGCCGTTCGTGGGCCGCCTCGACGACATCAACGAGGACGGCATGACCGTCATCCGGGAGCTGACCCAGATCGTGGACGTGTACGGCCTGGACGCGGAGATCATCGTCGCGTCGGTGCGGCACCCTCGCCACGTCACGGAGTCGGCGCTGCTCGGCGCGCACATCGCCACGGTGCCGTTCAAGGTGCTCCAGCAGATGGTCCGGCACCCGCTCACGGACAAGGGCATCGTCGCGTTCCAGAACGACTGGAAGAAGGCCCGCGAGGCGGCAGCCAAGGCGTAGCACCTGCCTCACGCCCGGGCGGCGGCGAGGGCACACCGGCCGCAGCCGACCCTGTCCACCAGCGGTGGCGAGATTCCACACCTGGTGGAGATTCTCCACGTGTCGTGGAATCCCGCCACCGGTGGTGCACCTCAGGGCGCCGACAACTCCGGGATCGGCGGCGCGCCGGTGTACCATCCGGCCGCCCGGGCGCGGCGGACCCGGGGATCGGTCGACATGTCGCCCGGCGACGGCGGCGGCGGCTGCCCGGGGGGCGCCCCGGACGCCGCGGGTCCCCGATCGGTCGACATGTCGTCCGGCGACGGCGGCGGCGGCTGCCCGGGGGCGCCCGGACGCGGCACACCCCCGATCGGTCGACATGTCGTCCGGCGACGGCGGGGCGCGCCGGGGCATGTCGTCGCTTGCGCTTCAACGGGCGGGTGGTATCATCGGCGCAGCCCTGAAACCCCCTTGCGGACCTGCCGCTGCGAAAGCGTCACGTCGCGCGTGTCCCTGACACGCATCGTCGGGCTCAGGCCCAACACCCTGGCAGCACCTGCCACCCTGCGCCGTGCCCCGGCCTTCCCGCCGAACCCCCGTTCGAGGTTCCACACCCGCCGTGCCGATGAACATCAACGAACTCAAGTCGAAGAACCTCAAGGAGCTGGTCGAGATCGGCGGTGATCTCGATGTCGCCGAGGCGCGTTCCATGGGCAAGGACGCCCTGGTGGAGCGGATCATCCAGCGACAGGTGGAGCGCGGCGGTCAGGTCTATGCCACGGGCATCCTGGACGTCGTCGACGAGGGGTTCGGCTTCATCCGCCGCCGGGGTCTCATGCCCAGCCCCGAGGATGTCTATGTCAGCTCCAGCCAGGTCCGCCGGTTCGGGCTGCGCGCGGGCGATCGGGTCGGTGGCGTCACCCGCTCACCCAAGGACGGTGAGAAGTACTGGAGCCTGCTGCGGGTCGAGTCGGTCAACGGCGTCGACCCGGAGACCGCCAAGCGCCGACCCCATTTCGACGCGCTGACACCCATCCACCCCATCGAGCTGATCAACCTCGAGCATGACCCGAAGAACCTCAGCCAGCGCCTGGTGAACCTGGTCAATCCCATCGGGAAGGGCCAGCGGGCGCTCATCGTCAGCCCGCCCAAGGCCGGCAAGACGATGCTGCTCAAGAACATCGCGAACGGCATCACCACGAACCACCCCGAGATCCTGCTCATGGTCGCGCTCATCGGCGAGCGCCCCGAGGAGGTCACGGACATGCGCCGGTCGGTGAACGGGGAGGTCATCTCGTCCACGTTCGACGAGCCCACCGAGCACCACACGCACGTCGCGGAGATCGCCCTGGAGATCGCCAAGCGCCAGGTGGAGACCGGCCGTGACGTGGTCATCCTGCTGGACTCGATCACGCGCCTGTCGCGTGCCTACAACCTGGCGCTGCCGCCCTCGGGCAAGACCCTCACCGGTGGCATCGACCCCATCGCGCTGTATCCGCCCAAGCGGTTCTTCGGTGCCGCGCGGAAGCTCGAGGAGGGCGGGTCGCTGACCATCATCGCGACGTGCCTGGTGGACACCGGATCGCGCATGGACGACGTGATCTACGAGGAGTTCAAGGGCACCGGCAACTCGGAGCTCATCCTGGACCGCAAGCTCGCTGAGAAGCGCATCTTCCCGGCCATCGACGTCCAGCGCTCGGGCACCCGCCGCGAGGAGCTGCTGCTCGAGGAGGGGACCCTCAAGATGGTCTGGACGATGCGCCGGATGCTCAGCGCCGTGGGCACGAACGAGGGCATCGAGCTGCTCCTCAATCGCCTCTCCAAGTCGGAGTCGAACGTCGCGTTCCTGGCCAGCCTGACCAAGTCCGCGGCCGCGGAGAGCTGACCGGCGGTCCCCCTGGACCGCACCGCACCCCACCGGACTGGTCCTGGGACCATCGTCGGGCTGGTCATCGTGACCGATCTGGGGCAGGATAGGCACCGTCGTCGTCCCACCCGTGTCGGGCCCGCAGCGTCCAGTGCCCTACCCGGATCCTCCCCGACGGGTGGGTGACGGTGGGGGAGAGTCGTGACCGAATCCGACTTCGCACCGACCCGCCGTCCCGCTCGGCCGTCCAGCCTGGGTGGCCTGCTCGGGTTGGTCCTGGCCCTCGTCGTGACCATGGCACCCGCCACCGTCGCGGCGGAGCGGCCCGATGGCCGTCGTGCCGCCAGGTCACCGGCGAGCCGCCCGATCGCGACGCAGCCCGTCGCGAACCACCCGGACGCCGCTCCCGGCGGCGCTCCGACCGGCCGAGCCCTCGCCTTCCGCGGTCCCGGATCGGTGACCCTCGGCCTTGGGCGCCTGTTCACCACCCAGTTCGACGGATCGCCGTATGCCAACGGCAACTGCAACATGGCCGCGGGGGCGATGCTGTTCGAGGTGCAGACCGGGCGCTTCGCGACCGGCGCCCAGATGCGCCGATGGTCGCGCGCCCGGACCTCCGGCACGAACCTCGTCGACCTCCGTCGCGCGTTCCAGGCACAGGGCCAGTGGGTGCAGATCGCCGAGGACATGTCCTGGGACCGGTTCGTCGGCGAGGTGCGCTCGGGTCGTTCCGCGGTGGTGCAGGGCTGGTACGGGAACCTCCGCCAGAACGTCCTCCAGGCGGGGTTCACCACCGGTCACTCGGTGTTCGTGCTGGGCTATTCCAGCCATGCGAGACGCGGCCAGGGCGCCTTCTACGTCATGGACCCGCTGGGCTCGGGCGGTTACGACGGTGCGTGGTGGTCGCGCGCGGAGCTCAAGCGCTTCGGCTGGGGTGGCCGACCGGGACACGTGGGCACCGGCCGGGACGCCTACTTCGGAAACGTGGCCCTCCAGGCGTCGCCCTCGCGCAAGCGCATGTCCAGCAGGGCGTACCGGCCCGCGTTCCAGAGCTACTGGGACACCAGCAAGCACCTCATGGAGCGCGCCCGGCGGGTGACGCTCGTGGAGCGGTCTCGGGGCCGGTCGCCGTTCGTCCTCCGGGTGCGCGACCCGCGCCTCCGGATGACACCCGCATCGGCGCGCCGGTGGGGCATGAACCCTCCCGTCCGCGGCTGGGGTCGCCAGGTCCTGTCGCTCCGGGTGGACAACCGGCGCCTGGTCATCCGCACGCGGGGCGACGCGAAGGTGGTGGCGGCCGCCCGGGGACGGGTGATCTTCCGCGGCTGGACCCTGAGCGGCACGCGGTACGTGTGGATTCAGCATGGGACGCGCCTGTTCACGATCTACCGTAATCTCGACGTCGTGCGCGTGGAGCCCGGACAGTGGGTGACGAAGGGTCAGACGATCGGCCGCGCCGCGGTCGAGACCCGGAAGACGAGGCGCGGCAAGGTCCGCGTCGGCCACATCACGTTCGTCGTGGCGGTCGGCGACCCGCGCCGCGTCTCCTCGCGCGAGCGTCCCCTGCCGTATCTCGACGGCGGCTATCGGAGACAGTCCTGACCAATCGCCCGTGTTCCTCGACCAGGTGACGCTCACCGTCTCCGCCGGTGCCGGCGGAGACGGCGCTGCCACGTTCCGGCGCGAGGCCCATGTCCCGCGGGGAGGGCCCGACGGCGGTGACGGCGGCCGCGGTGGCTCGGTCCATCTCGTGGTGGAGGCGGGTCAGACCACGCTGGGCGACTACCGCTTCAAGCACCACTTCCGGGCGGAGCCGGGTGGCAGGGGCACGGGCTCCAGGCGCCACGGCAAGGCGGGCGCCGACCTGGACCTGCCGGTCCCACCCGGCACGGTGGTGTTCGCCGCGACGGGTGAGCTGCTCGCGGATCTCGTGGCGCCCGGTCAGCGGCTGCTCGTGGCGCGGGGCGGGCGGGGCGGCCTGGGCAACACCCACTTCGCGACCGCCACCCACCAGACGCCCAAGCATGCGCTGCGAGGCGAGCCCGGGCAGGAGCAGCGCCTGCGGCTCGAGCTGCGGCTCATCGCGGACGTGGGTCTCGTGGGGCTGCCCAACGCGGGTAAGTCCACGCTGCTCGCGGCGCTCACCGCCGCGACGCCGCGCATCGCGCCATACCCCTTCACGACGCTCGAGCCGAACCTGGGCGTGCTCGCGCTGGATGCCCACGACCCCGATGATGTCCGCCGACCGACCCTCGCGGACCTGCCCGGGCTCATCGAGGGCGCCAGCGCCGGTGCGGGCCTCGGCTTTGCGTTCCTGCGCCACGTCGAACGCACCCGTGTCCTGGTCCACGTCGTGGACCTCGGCGCGGCGGACCCTGAGCGGGACTTCGGCATCATCCGCGACGAGCTCGAGGCGCGCGATCCGCGGCTGCTCGCCAAGACCACGCTGGTCGTGGCCAACAAGCTGGACCTGCCGGGAGCCCGCGACGCGCTGCCGGCGTTCGTCGCGGCACGGGCGGCCGACGGCCTCGAGGTCGTGGGGACGGCGGCCGCCTCGGGGGAGGGGATCGGGGACCTCGTCGGCGCGCTGGCGCGGCTGCTGCCCGACGCGGACGAGCTCGCCGCCCCCGGCGACCCCGCCGGGATCGTGGTCCATCGCGTGGAGACCGCGGACACGGCATTCAGCGTGGAGCGCGAGGCGGACGGGGGCTATCGGGTGCGCGGCAGGCGCATCGAGCGGCTGGCGGCGCAGACCGACTTCGAGCGCGAGGAGTCCGCCGAGCGATTCCAGCGCGAGCTCTCCCGGTCGGGTGTCGAGCGGGAGCTGATCCGGGCCGGCGTGGGCGATGGCGACGTGGTGCGCTTCGCCGGGGTCGAGCTGGAGTGGGGCGACGCGTGGGAGTGATCCGCTGAGCGGGAGGCCGGGCGGCGACCAGACCGCGGGCCTGGGCAGGGAGCCGAGCGGGGGGCTGCGGCGGCCGGTCGGGGTGATGGGCGGCACGTTCGACCCGATCCACCTGGGCCACCTGACGGTGGCCGAGCAGACGCGCCAGGAGCTGGACCTCTCGTCCGTGCTGTTCGTGCCCAACGGCGACCCGCCGCACAAGCGCGGACGCGCCATCACGTCGGCCGCGCATCGGATGGCGATGGTGGAGCTGGCCGTGAGCGACAACCCGGCATTCCGGGTGTCGCGCATCGAGGTGGACCGGGCGGGCCCATCGTATGCCGTGGACACCCTGGCCGAGCTCGCGGCGCGCGCCGACGCCGAGGGCCGGGCGCGACCGGTGTTCATCCTCTCGGTGGAGGCGCTGTGGGGGTTCCCCGCGTGGCGGGACCCGCGTCGGATCCTGGAACTGTGCCGGGTGGCGGTCGTGCCGCGCCGGGGCACGCCGGCACCCGACGCCGCGTGGCTGGCGCGCGAGCTGCCCGGGCTCGAGGACCGCCTCCTCCATCTCGACGGACCCCACCTGGGCCACTCCGCCACCGACATCCGCGACCGTGTCGCCGCCGGCCGGTCCATCCGGTATCTCGTCCTCCCTGCAGTCGAGTCGTACATCGGGGAGCATCAGCTGTATCGAGCCGCCGCCAGGAGCGCCCAGTGACCGATCCATCGACCCGAACCCGGGAGCCCGCCGCCACCCAGGACCTCGGAGTCCCGTCACCACCGGACGGTCCGCTCGCCGCGGAGTCGCCGGAGCGACGGACGTCCCCATCGGTCAAGCGACCGGGCCTTCCCGTCCGGGAAGGCGGACAGGCGCGCCCACGACCGGGGAGGTCGGCGACTGAGCCGGTCGGCGACGGGACGATCGATCCGGGTGAGCCCGATCCGGCCGCCCTCGCGATGGCGCGGCGGATCGTGGAGCTTGCGGAGGACAAGAAGGCGTCGGACATCATGCTGCTGGACGTCAGGGCGCTGACCGCGGTGACCGACTACTTCATCATCTGCTCCGGGCAGTCCGAGCGGCAGCTGGGCGCCATCGCGGACGGCATCGCGGAGGGCCTCAAGGAGACCGGCACGCTGCCGCTGGGTCGCGAGGGCGGCGCGAGCGCACACTGGGTGCTGCTGGACCTCGGCGCGGCCATCGTCCACGTGATGGCGCCTCCGGAGCGTGAGTTCTACCAGCTCGAGAAGCTCTGGGCGGACGCGACACTGCTGATCCACGTCCAGTAGGCCGCCACCGTGCCGACGCGGGTGGTGCGTCGGCGCACGGACCCCTGGGTACCGCGCCCGGGGTACCACCGGGTCATGGGGACCGCCCGGGAACCCACCGTACAGTCCCGACACGTCGATCGGAGGTGCCGGTCGAGACAGTCGGGGATCAGCGGTCATGACGTGGCTTCGCGATCGGTGCCCGCAGTGCAGCCAGCGGCTCGTGAGTTCGCGGTTCGACACGACGTTCCGCATGCCTGACGGATCCGAGCGGCTGTGCTTCGCGATCCCGGCCTCCCTGTGCGCCGACTGCCAGCAGCTGTACCTGGACCCCGACCTCATCGACCTGCTGGACATCCCCGATGGCCGGTGCGTGTTCGCCATCGAGTCCGACGTGGTGCTCTCGGGGCGCGCCGCCTGACCCTGGGCCCATGGCCCGCGTGCCCGTCAGCCCCGGTTCGCGGGCCTGGCGGAGGCGTGCTCGGCGATGAACAGCGTCACGGCCAGCGCGGAGCGGTCGTCCGACACCTGGACGGCGGACCCATCGATCCGGAAGCCCTTGCCCAGGAGATCCACCTCGACGAGGCCGGCCACCGCCGCCTCCAGCTCGCTGGCGGTCCAGACGGCGGCCTGCTCCGCCAGCTTCTGGGCGCGGAAAGGCTGCATCCGCATCACCCTGACGAGGTCCGGCGGTCGGGTCCCGGCATCCAGGTGGTCGCGCACCAGGATGAGCTCCCGCAGTCGCCGATGGATCTGGGTCGTGAGCACCGGCAGGGGCGTTCCGTCCGCCAGCAGGCGCTGCGCGAGCCGAGCGGCCTCGCCGCCGCGTCGTGCGGCGATGGCGTCGAGGAACGCCCACGCGGACCCGGGCACGGCCTCGGCGACCATCTCCGCGACATCATCCCGGCTGACCGTCCCGTCCGGGCGGTAGAGCGCGAGCTTCTCCAGCTCCCCGTTCGCGAGCTCGGTCTGGCGTCGCCGATCCACGTCTCCCTCGCGGACCGTCGCACCGATGCGCTCGGCGAGCAGCTGCGCCGCGCCCGGACCGAGCAGGACCCCGAGCTCGCCCGCCCGCCGCTCGAGCCATCCGGGCATCCGGTCCCGCCCCACGGCCGGGAACTGCTGCACGGTCCCGCCTGCATCCGCCACGCCGGAGCGCAGCTCCTCGGTTGCCGCAGGCATCCGCCCATCCTGGCCGGCGAGCTCCGCGAACACCAGGGCATTGCCGGGGGCGATGTCGCGGATGAGGCCCGCCAGACGGGTCCGGCCGACGGTCTCCCGGGCGATCCAGCCCGGCTGGCGGACGATGACCAGGGTCCCACCGCCGAACAGGGTGGCCGTGCCCAGGCGCGCCGCCATCTCGTCCAGGACGCGGGCGCGCCGGCGTGCCGCGCCACCGGTCTCCGCACCGTCGCCGTCGTCCTCTCCCGGCGCCCGCCAGATCTCCAGAGGCTGGCCGGTCTCGCTCGACAGGCGCGTCAGGAAGTCGCGGGCGGCACGGTCGATGGACCAGGCGTCCTCGCCCCAGAACCAGGCGACCGGGGCCGACCCCCGGCCGTCCCCGACCGGGGCCGATCCCCGGCCATCCCCGCCCGTGGCCCGAGGGCCGGGACTCATCGTGGCGACCCCAACCGCGCCGACCCCGGCCGCGCCGCGCGTCCACGTGCCGCCGATTCGAGCGCCGTGTCGACCCAGCGCAGGCGTCGCACCTCCCGCGGGTCCACCCCGGCCGCGTCGCACACGTCGCGCTCCAGCAGCGCGGCACGTCCACGCGCCGCTCGAAGTCCCTCCGCGTACCCTGGATGCGCTCGGTACCAGCGTCGGAAGCGTGCGTCCACGGGGCCCAGGCGCTGGGCGGCGCGCTTGTCCGCGTAGGCCACGATCCGCTCCTCGAGGGTGGAGCGCTCCAGCCAGCGGTCCGCATCCGGGGTCACGAGGCGCATCACCGGGTGACTCGCGACGCATGGTGCGAGCTCCCCACGGTCGTGCTCCTCAAGCCATGCGGCACCCGCGTGACCGTGCCCCAGACTGCGCAGCCGGTGGCCCTCGGGGAGCGCCTTGTCCAGGTCGTGGAGGAGGGCGGCGGACTCCACGAGGCTGCGGTCCACGGCATGTCCGCGCTCCGCGGCACGGGCCGCCAGGAACGCGCCGACCTCGGCCACCACGCGCATGTGGTTCATCAGGGTGCTGGGCGCGCCGAGGTCGAGCAGGATGCCGGCCGCCTCGGACCGGGTGGGGATCGTCACGCGGCCGATCGTAGCAAGGGATGGCAGTCCCGACCGTCCGGGGCTGGCGGTCGGGCGGCGTCAGCCACGCCGTGGCCCCGAGGGTGGCCGGGCCGCCGTCCGCCGGTCGCGGGGGAACGCGGACAGGCGACGCCGGCGGACCGTCGACGATGCGGCAGGGCAGGGGCAGGAGGGCCACAGAGCGCGTGCGACGCGGGCCCGCCGCGCCGACCGCCGCGCCGACCGTCCTGCCATCCGCCGTGCGTCGGGCGCCGGTCGGCGCAGGCCGCCCACCGGAGGCCGTCACCTGGAGGTCCCTGCCGTCCGTGGTCGCGGTCACGCTGCCGTCGCGATCGGTCCGGAGGACCCGAGCACCGCTCGCCGCGAGGCGCTCCAGAGTGGACGGCGACGGGTGACCGTAGGGGTTTCCCGTCCCAGCGCTGGCCACCGCGACCCGGGGTCGCACAGCCGAGAGGAATCGCGCCGTGGACGCCGTCCGACTGCCGTGATGGGCCACCTTGAGAAGGTCGACGCGTCCGCCGTCCGCGATCCCGGCGTCGAGCAGCCGGGGATCGACGTCATCCTCCACGTCGCCCATGAGCAGGAATCGGCGCGTGCCGAACCGGAGATCCAGGACCACCGAGGTGTCGTTGACCGCCCGGCCGTCATCCGGCGCGCGCTGCGGCACGCTGCCGCGCAGCGGCCACCAGGCGACCACCGGCACGCCGTCGAGGTGGAGACGGTCTCCCGCCGCGAGATGGATGGTGAGCCGGCGCTCGGCGCGCAGGCGCTCCCGGAACGCCGCGTCACCCGGGCTGTCGCCCAGCATCCCGTTCTCCGCGATGCGCCCGACGCGGTACCGGTCCATCAGCAGCGCGAGGCCCGCGACGTGGTCCTCGTGGGGGTGGGTCAGCACCACCAGGTCGATGCGCCGGTCCCAGGGCGGCAGACGACTGTCGAGGACCGTGAGCAGCCGATCTGGATCGGGTCCACCGTCCACGAGCATGCGCGTGCCGGCGGGGCCCTCCACCAGGATCGCGTCGCCCTGGCCCACGTCGAGCACGGTCACCGCGAGCCGCGGCGTGCCCGGGCCCGCGACCGCCGCCGCGCCAGCAAGCACCAGCGATGCGGCACCCGCGCCGAGCGCAGCCGCGGGGACCCGCCGCGGGAGCGGACGGCGCGCTGGCCCGGGATGGGCCGATGGAACGGTGCCTCGGTGATCGGGTGGCCCCGGCGGCGCGTGCGGCCCCGGCGGCGCGTGCGGCCCCGGCGGCGCGTGCGGCCCCGGCGGCGCGTGCGGCCCCGGCGGCGCGTGCGGCCCCGGCGGCGTGTGCGGCGACAGTGACGGACCGGCGACCGGCCCGCGGCATCGCCGGACCGTGACGCGCCGGGCCGCGAATGCGACCGCGGCGGCGGCCACGACCGTAGCGCCCAGATCCAGCGGCGGTTCGAGCGTGACGCTCGCGAGCGGCACCCGCGCCAGCACGTCAGCGATCGCGATCATGCCTCCCAGCACCAGGCGACCGGCCAGGGCGACGGGCGCCAGCAGCAGCGGCGGGACGCCGGCGGCGAGGGCCACGCCGCCGAGCAGTCCGAGCAGCGACGTCACCATGGCGGGGGCGACCAGCGGCGCGACGAGGAGGTTCGCGAGCGGGGACACGAGCGACAGGCGCCCGAAGTGGAACAGGACGAGGGGCAGCGTGGCGAGCTGCGCCGCCAGTGACACGCCCAGCGTCTCTGCCAGCCACGTCGGGACGCGACCACCCCCGACCCGGCGCAGCGCCGTGCTGGTTCGATCGCCCCACGCGAGGAGCCCCGCCGTGGCCGTCACCGACAGCTGGAACCCGATGTCGGCGACCATCGCCGGGTCGAGGCTCACCAGCAGCCACACCGCGACGCCGAGTGCCGTGGCGGCGCTGCCGGGACGGCCCGAGGCGCGCGCGGTGATGGCCACGCCGCCCATCAGCGCGGCGCGGACCACGCTGGCGCTCGCCCCGGACAGGAGGGTGTAGCCCGCGATGGCCACGATCACCAGCACCGATCGAGCGGCGCGCCCCAGGCCGGTGGCCGCCAGCAGCGCTCCCACCACGCCGCCCACGAGCGCGATGTTCCAGCCGCTGATGGCGACGACATGGCTGAGGCCGGTGGTCGAGAAGTCCGCCGAGACGTCCTGGCTGAGCCGCTCCCGGATGCCGATGAGGATGCCCGTCGCGAGCCCGCCCTCGGGCTCGGACAACGACCGCCCGAGCAGGTCGGCGGCGTCTCGCCGCCGGCCCTCAAGCTGCGCCAGCGGCGCCTCCCCGCGGGTGACTCGATCGACGCGCTCCACGCGCAGCGTGCCCGCCAGTCCCAGCCCCACGAGGTGGTCCGCGAAGCCGCTGCCGTCCGTGGGCGGCGGTTCGATGGCCGCCTCCACCCCGAAGCGGTCCCCGGGCACGAGCACCGGGTAGCGCGGCAGCCAGGCGTAGACCCGCCAGCCGGCGGGGAGCGGCGCGGACCAGCGGCGGTCCATCGGATCGGGCGCCAGGCGCAGCGTGCCGCGCGCGATGCCGCCCCTGGGCACGCCGACCGTGAGCACCTCCGCGATCCACGCGCGCTCGGAGGCCGGTGGCACCCCGGGCTCCGGAGACGGACCGGCGAGCACGCCGGGGACGGTCAGGCGGAGCAGCACCGTGACCGCGCCCAGACTCACCGCGACCGCCCGCCACCGACGCAGCACGCCGGCCGCGGCGAGTCCGGCCAGCGCCATCGCCACGAGCCCCAGGCCGCCGACCCCACCGGGCAGCAGGGCCAGCTCCGTGCCCGCCAGCGCGGCCGCCACCGCCCCCAGGGCGAGCCACCCGGCTCGCGGCATCAGCGGCGGACCGTGATGAGGTCGCGCAGCCGGTCGAAGACCGCCTGGCCCACCAGGCCCCGCGCACGGAGCTCCTCGACCTCGGTGAACCTGGCCTCCCCGCGGGCCTCGATGATCCTGCCCGCGGTGACCGGTCCGATACCCGGCAGCGCCTCGAGCTCGTCCTGCGCGGCGGTGTTGAGATCGACCCGCCGCCTTGCGCCGTCCTCGGCGCCCGCCGCCGGGTCCGAGTCGTCTGCCCCGGCCCTCGCCGCGTCCGCGAGTGACGGCACGAGCACCTTCATGCCGTCCGCCACCGGCGCCGCCAGGTTGAGCGTCCTGGCCACGGCCTCGAGGTCAGCCGCGGAGGCATACCCGCCCGCCGCGGCCACGGCGTCTCCGACGCGGCTTCCGGCGGCCAGCCGGACCAGGCCCGGTCGCCCCACGGCCCCCGCCACGTCCACGATGAGCTCGCCGACGCCGACAGACCCGGCGGACGCCCACGGCAGCGAGCCGGGCTCCGCGACGTCCGTGACGCCAGCGGCGGCGGCGTCTCCGGCCGGCCCCACGCCGTCCTCGAGCACCAGGCCGCCGCCTCCGGGCGTGACGACGGCGAGCACGATGCCCCCGACCGCGATCGCGCCGGCCAGGGCGAGCGCGAGCAGGGTGCTCCGGGACAGGCCGACCAGGCTCGCAAGGGGCGAACCCGAGGTGGGCCGGGGCGGCGGGTCCGCCGGCATGACGGGAGCGGCCGCGGCAGGCTGCCCGAAGGCGCGCCAGTCCGGCATCGCGGGATCCATCGACATCCTCCAGCCGGCGGGGAGCGGCAGCGGGATGCGCGACGGCGGGGTCGAGCCTCCAAGACGAGATGTACGACCGGCACCAGCCGGGGCACGATCGGTGTGGTGTCGGTCGTGTCAGCCACTCTAGGTGGCGCCACTTATCTGCGACTTATCAGCCGGTGGACGGAGGCACCGGCCCTGCCAGACCCGGCAAGGTCAGGCGCGGGCGAGCGTGTCCAGGAGCGGCCGGACCTGCGTCGCGAACCGGGTCATCGACTCTTCGTCGAAGGGCGCGGGGAATCCCGCGATGAGATGGCGATAGCCGATCGCCACGAAGGGCGCCAGGTGGGCGATCACGTCGTCCACCGTGCCGACCGGCTGGTCCTCCCAGGGGCGGGCCCGCCCGTTGTGCCGGAACAGGCCCTGGAACACCCGCTGAGCCTCCGCCCGCGTGTCGCGGATGACCACGCTGCCGATGCCGACGGTGCGCTCGATCTCCCTCTCGTCCCGGCCGAGCGCCTCGCAGTGGCGGATGAGCGCCGCATCCGCGTCCCGGACGTCATCGGGGGAACCGCCCACGTTGGTGGCGTCGGCGTACCGCGCCGTGAGCCGGAGCGTCACCTCGCGTCCAGAGCCTCCGACCAGGATGGGCAGCCGTGCCTGGACCGGCGGTGGCTCGTTGCGGGTCGCCACGGCGCGGTATGTCGGCCCCGACGCGCTGGGCCGCGCGCCGTCGAGCATGCCGCGCATGATGGGCAGCGCCTCGCCCAGCCAGCGGAGGCGCTCCGGGACCCCCGATCCGAAGTCGAGGCCGAACGCCGTGTGCTCCGCCTCGAACCAGGCGCCGCCGATGCCGAGGACGGCGCGTCCACCCGAGATGTGGTCGATGGTGGTCATCATCTTGGCCACGAGCGCCGGGTTGCGGAAGGTGTTGGCGCCGACCATCAGGCCGATGGTGCCGCGCGTGGTGGTCGCCGCCAGCGCCGCGATGGACGTGTACGCCTCGAGGATGGGGCCCTCCTGGGAGCCCACGATCGGGAGCAGGTGGTCCCAGGTCCACAGCGAGTCGTAGCCGAGTATCGACGCGCGCTGCCCGGCGGCCAGCCAGGAGGGCCAGTCGGCGTACTGGTTCCAGCAGATGGCGCCCAGCCGGACGGGCGCGGTCATGTCGGGCATGGAGGCGATTCTAGGTCACCGGAGACGCCGAGACCCCCGGGGACACCGAGGGTCTCGATGGGTGCGCGGGTGTGCCGTCCGGACGGTCAGACGCTCCGTGACGACGGGCGGACCGACTGCCGGAAGATGGTCGGCAGGTGCAGCCGCCGCCGGGGGCGCACGACCAGGGGTCGCTCGTGGTTCCGGCGACGGATCTCCGCCTCGTTGAGCTGCTCGTTGATCTGGTCCTGGGCCATCATCGCGTAGAACTGCCACATCGGGCGGGTGCCTCCGGGCGCCACCAGGCCGTCATCAGGATCGATCCGGACCAGCGCGCTGTAACTGGTGTAACTTGCTTCAGGGGTTACTTGTCGAGCGTCATCGTAGCGTCCCGACCCGTAACCTGTCAATCGTGCAAGAATGGTTACCCATATGGGACGCGTGGCAGACATCCGCACCTGGGACCCGGACCTGGACGAGCCGGTGGTGGAGGGCCCGCACGGCCACCAGGCGTCGCTGTCCGATGGGCTGGCGTTCGTGAACACGCTGGAGATCGACCGAGGTCGGAGCGTGGACCACCTGCCCACCGTGGAGGTGGCGCTGCGCTGGTTCCGGCGCCGTCGCCTGATGCACCAGGATGCGATGGAGCAGGGGATCGCGTCCTTCCGGGCGGACCCCGAGGCGGCCGAGCGGGCGATCGCCCGGATCCGGCGCGTGCGCGCGGCGATGCGCGAGCTTGCGGAGGCGACCGTGGAGCGTCGTCCGCCGGACGCCCGCCAGCTGGACCGCATCAACCGCGCGCTGCGGACGCCCTACAGCTACGTCCTGGTGCCGTCCGCGGACGGACGGACCTGGGATCATCGGCATGAGGGCGACCCGGTGGAGGGCGCCCTCGGCCGGCTCGTGGAATCGATCGCGCGCGAGATCAGCCAGGGGCATCCCGAGCGGATGCGCGTGTGCGCCAACGATGAGTGCCGCTGGGTGTTCCACGACGTCTCCCGCAGCGGTCGCCGCAAGTGGTGCGACATGGCCACCTGCGGCAACCGCGCGAAGGTCGCCCGTCATCGCGAGAAGTCCCGCCGCGTCGCGGTCGCCGGATCAGATCAGGGTGACGAACCCGCCGACGAGGTCGCCGCCTCCGCCTGACCTCCCGTGCCGGGCATCGAGTGCGGAGATCGTGCCGCATGGACCCGGGCATGCGCGATCGCGGCATCGAGGTCCTCGAACAGGTGCCGCTCGTGGCGCAGGTGCTCCAGAGCGCCGACCGCGCGGAGGACCCGCAGGTGCTCCGCGCGGGGACCCTTGAGCAGCACCGTCACATGGCGCGCCTCGAGGTCCTCGATGAGCTCACCGAGGGCCAGCGCGCCCGTCGCATCCAGGACCTGGAGCTGCGGCATCCGCAGGATGACCACGCGCACGTCGCTCACCGAGGTGAGCTCCACGAGGAACCGCTGCGCCGCCCCGAAGAACAGCGCGCCGTCCAGCCGGAACGCGAGGATCCGCTGCCGCAGCAGCCCGGCGCCATCCTCGCCCGCCAGCCGGCGCGCATCCGCGTCCAGCGACGGGTCCGTGCCCGGGATCTCCTCCGCGACGAACTGGGAGGTCCGGGCCACCGACCTCAGCGCAAGCACCGCCGCGAGGGCGATGCCGATCTCCACCGCGAGCAGCAGGTCGAACAGGATGGTGACCGCGGCCGTGACCACGAGGATGAGCGCGTCTCCCGGCGTGGCGCGGAGCACCGCGCGCACGTTGCGCGGATCGACCATGCGCCCGGCGGTGACCATGAGCACACCCGCCAGCGCCGCGAGCGGGATGTGCCCCACCGGCTCCGACAGCGCCAGCACGACGATCAGCAGGCACGCCGCATGGGCCATGGCGGACACGCGCGTGCGCGCCCCCGCCCGGACGTTCACCGCGGTGCGCGCGATCGCCCCGGTCGCGGGCATGCCACCGAACAGCGACGACGCGACGTTGGCGAGGCCCTGGCCCACCAGCTCCCGGTCCGGATCGTGGCGCCGCCCGTCCATCATGCCGTCGGCGACCCGGGCCGACAGCAGGCTCTCCAGCGCCGCCAGCAGCGCCACCGCGAGCGCGGGGCCCAGCAGCGCGCCCAGCTGGTCGAGCGAGACGGCCGGCAGCCGGGGCGTGGGCAGGGATCCGGGCATCGCCCCGATGGTGGTCACCGCGGCGCCCGTCACGGCGACCGCGAGCGTCGCCGCCGCGACCGCCAGAAGCGATCCCGGGATGCGCCGGTCCAGTCGATGGAGGCCGAGCATGAGCGCCGCCACGAGGATGGTCACGCCGACCGCCGCCAGCGAGCCCGAGGACGGAAACGACTCCAGCGCCGCGATCGCGTTGCCCAGCGTGTTCTCGCCGCCCGGCGACGGCACGCCCAGTGCCGCCGGGACCTGCTGCAGGAAGATGATCACCGCGATGCCCACGGTGAAGCCCTCGATGACCGGCCACGGCACGTACGCGAGATAGCGACCCAGGCGGAAGACCGCGGCGAGCAGCACCATCAGTCCCGCCAGCAGCCCCACGAGCAGCACCGCCTGGGCGCCGTAGCGCGCCACGATCGGCACCAGGACCACGGTCATGGCACCGGTCGGACCCGAGACCTGGATGTCCGAGCCGCCGAAGAGCGCGGCGATGAACCCCGCCACGATCGCGGTGATGAGGCCGGCCTCCGCGCCCAGCCCGGCGGTGATGCCGAACGCGAGGGCCAGCGGCAGCGCCACGACCCCGACGGTCACCCCCGCCACGAGATCGCCGCGCCACGAGCCGCGCAGTCCGCGGTAGTCGGCGCGCGACGGGAGGAGCGTCCGCGGGTCGGGCAGCAGGCGGCCCGGCGCGCGCCACCAGACCGACGGCTCGTCCGGGCGGCGTCTCAGGCGGGGCCTCATCCGGGGACGCATCCGGGGACGCATCCGGGTCTTCATTCGCCTACCAGCTCCGTGAGCAGCTCCTGGCTCTCCGAGAGCGCCGTGACGAGCAGCCGTCGAGCCGCGGCGAGCAGATCCTCCACGGCCGGGTCCCGCAGCCGGTACACGACCGATGACCCCTCCTTGCGGGCGACGACCACTCCGGCGCGCCGGAGCACCCCCAGCTGCTGCGACAGGTGCGACGACTCCAGGCCCACATCCGGCTGGAGCTCCGACACGCTGCGCTCGCCCTCGGCAAGCACCTCCAGGATGCGGATGCGGCCGGGATGCGCCAGGGCCCGGAACAGCTCCGCCTTGACCTCCGCCAGCGGCCTCCCGCCGACCATCGGGGTGGTCATGTCACCTCATCATCTGATCAATCTGTCAGATGATGATATCTGACCTGACGCTCATGGGCACGGTGATGGCGGTCGTTCTGAATCGGACGTGCGCCATGGGCGGGACCGCTGACGGTCTCCAGGCGCCCCACGACCGACCGCGGTGGCCCCCCACCGACGGCCCGGTGACGGTCTGTCGCGTGCGGTCCACCAGGCGCACAGCTGGTCGGGTCCGCCGCCGGGAGAGCCCCCAGGCGTCCCCGTCGACCCGGCGACCCCGATGACCCAGGCGCCTATCGGACGACGATGTTGACCAGCTTGCCGCCCACGTGGATGACCTTGACGACCTGCCTGCCGTCCAGGTTCGCCTGGACCTTGGGCTGGGCCAGCACGATGGCCTCGATCTCCGCCTGCGGCAGCCCGGGGGCCATCCGCACCAGGTCGCGCAGCTTGCCGTTCACCTGGACCGGCAGCTCGATCTCGTCGGCGACCAGCTGGCTCGCGTCCACCGCGGGCCACCGCTCCGTGTGGATGGAGCGCGGCGCCTCCCCGGCGGCCGCCAGGCGGCGCGACCACAGCTCGTCGGCGATGTGCGGCGCGACCGGGGCCAGCATCAGCAGCAGCAGCCGGGACGCCTCGTCCCAGCCGGCCGTGCCCGCCGCGGGTGTGCCGCGGTAGCGCATCAGCGTGTTGGTCAGCTCCATCAGCTTGGCCACGATGGTGTTCCAGCGGAACCCCTCGTGGTCCTCGGTGACGCCGTCCAGCGTGCGGTGGCCCGCCTGGCGCAGGGCCTTCTCGGCCGCGGGCAGGTCCTGGCCGTCGGGCAATCGACCGGCGTTCGCGTCGCCCGGCTCGGATCCCGTGGGATCAAGCGACACGGTCCAGACGCGCCGCAGGAAGCGGTGCACGCCCTCGATGCCCTGGGGGTTCCAGGGACCGCCCTGGTCCCAGGGGCCCATGAACATCAGGAACAGGCGCACCGCGTCCGCGCCGTAGCGCCCCACCAGCTCGTCGGGATCCTGGACGTTGCCCCGGCTCTTGCTCATCCGCTCGCCGTCGGCGCCCAGGATCTGGCCCTGGTTGAACAGGCGCCGGAACGGCTCGCGCTCCTTGACCACGCCCAGGTCCGCCAGCGCCTTGCAGAAGAAGCGGCTGTACAGCAGGTGCATCACCGCGTGCTCCGCGCCACCGGTGTACTGGTCCACGGGCGCCCAGCGGGACTCCAGGGCCGTGTCGATGGGGCCGTCCTGCTTGTGCGGCGTCAGGTAGCGCCACCAGTACCACGACGAGTCCACGAACGTGTCCATCGTGTCGGTCTCGCGCCGGCCCGGGCCGCCGCACGACGGGCACGTGGTGCGCAGGAATGATTCGGTGGTCTCCAGCGGGTTGCCACCCTCCGCGCGGTACCGGAAGTCCTCCGGCAGCAGCACCGGCAGCTGGTCCTCCGACACCGGCACGATGCCGCACGAGGGCGCGGCCTCGCAGTACACGACCGGGATGGGCGTGCCCCAGGCGCGCTGGCGCGACACCAGCCAGTCGCGGATGCGGTACGTGACCGACCCCTGACCCTCGCCGCGGGCCGCGAGATCCGCCACGATGCGCGCGAACCCCTCCGGCTGCGGCAGGCTGCTGTACGGACCGCTCGCCACCAGCCGGTCCGTCGACGCCTTGGAGACGTACGCCTCCGGCAGGGGGGCGTCATCGGGCGTGTCCGCGCCCGCGATGACGCGCACGATGGGCAGCCCGAAGCGCTCCGCGAACGCGAAGTCGCGCTCGTCGTGGCCAGGCACCGCCATGATCGCCCCGGTGCCGTAGCCTGCCAGCACGTAATCCGCGATCCAGATGGGGATGCGCTCGCCGTTCACGGGGTTGATGGCGTCCGCGCCGATGGGCACGCCCGTCTTCTCCCGGTCGGTGGACAGCCGCTCGATCTCCGAGCGGCGCCGGGTGGCCGCGATGTACGCCTCCACGTCCGCCCGGCGCTCCGGTGCGGTCAGCGCGTCGACCAGCGGGTGCTCCGGTGCCAGGACCATGAACGTGGCACCGAACAGCGTGTCCGGCCGCGTCGTGAACACCCGCAGCTCCTCGCCGCCCGCGTGGTGCCCGGCCGGCGCGGTCCGGAAGACGACATCGGCGCCCTCCGAGCGGCCGATCCAGTTCGTCTGCATCAGGCGGATGGGCTCGGGCCAGTCGATGCCCGTGAAATCCAGCAGCTCGTCGGCGTAGCGGGTGATCTTGAAGAACCACTGCTCCAGGTCGCGCTTGATGACGGGCGTGCCGCACCGCCAGCAGACGCGATCGACCCCCTCGACCTGCTCGCGGGCCAGCACGACCTGGTCCTTGGGGCACCAGTCGACCGCGGCCAGCTTCCGATACGCCAGCCCGGCCTTCATGAAGGCCAGGAAGATCCACTGGTTCCAGCGGTAGTACTCGGGCGTGCAGGTCACGACCTCGCTGTCCCAGTCGAACGTGGCGCCCATGCTGCGCAGCTGGCGGCGCATGTTGGCGATGTTCTTCATGGTCCACTGGGCCGGATGGATGCCCTGCTTGATCGCGGCGTTCTCCGCGGGCAGCCCGAACGCGTCGAAGCCGATGGGGAAGAACACGTTGTGCCCGTTCATGCGCAGGAACCGGGCGCGCGCGTCGGTGGGCGTCTTGATGTACCAGTGGCCGATGTGCAGGTCCCCGGACGGATAGGGGTACATCGTCAGCAGGTAGTAGGTGGGCCGCGACGTGTCGGACAGGTCCGTGCGGTGCAGACCCGCCTCCGCCCAGCGCGTCTGCCAGGCGGGCTCGATGGCGGTGGGCTCGTAGCGCTCGATGCGCTCGCGGTCAGCGGGGGAGGTGGGCGCAGTCACGGAAGGAGGCTCCTGTGGCGTCGGCGTAGGCGTCGGCGTCCGAGGGCGGACGGGTGAGGGTCGCGTGGATCGGGGTCGCGCAGCGCTCAGGCGCCGGCGACCCCCCGAAGCGCGAGGGGCCCGGGGACGAGGATCGTGAGGTCCGCGTGACGTGCCATCAGGCAGCCGATTGTACCCAACCGCGCAGAGCAGGGCACGCCGCGACGCGGACCGATGGACCAGGGGAGGGATGGTGGAGCGACGGGGGCTCGAACCCCGGACCTTCTGCATGCCATGCAGATGCTCTCCCAGCTGAGCTATCGCCCCTCCGGACGACGCAGTGTAGCGCGATCGTCGCGCGCCGGTCGGCGGGGTGGCATGCCGTCGCGCGACACCTGTCCCGTGTCCAGGGGCCGTGCGACCCGATGCCCTCCCGCGCGGTCGCCGTAGCATTGGCGCCATGCCGCTCACGCGCCGCCCCCGGGCATCGAACTCCGCCGCCCCCTCCGCACCCTCCGCCCCGGAGGGCCGGAGCATCGACCTCAACGCCGACGTGGGCGAGAGCTACGGCGTCTGGACGATGGGCGACGACGCGGCGCTCCTGCCCCTGGTGACCTCGGCGAACGTCGCCTGCGGCGCGCACGCCGGCGACCCGCTCGTCATGGCCCGGACCGTGGCCCTGGCACGCCGCCTGGACGTGGCCGTGGGCGCCCACCCGGGCTATCCCGACCGCGACGGTTTCGGGCGGCGGGACCTGCCGATGACCGCGGAGGAGCTCCGGGCGTCCATCCTCGCGCAGCTGGGGGCCCTGGGCGCGATCGCGGCCGCGTCCGGGGCCACGCTGCATCACGTCAAGCCGCACGGTGCGCTGTACAACCGCGCGGCCCGGGACCCGGAGCTGGCGGACGTCGTCGCCTCCGCGGTCCGATCCGTGTCGCCCCGTCTCGTGCTCGTGGGGCTGGCTGGCTCGGCGCTGCTCGCGGCGGGCATCGCGGAGGGCCTGCCGGTCGCCGCCGAGGCGTTCGCGGACCGGGTGTATGAGGCGGATGGCACGCTGCGTCCGCGCCGCCACCCCGACTCCGTCCATCACGATCCCTCGGCGGCCGCCGACCAGGCCCGCTCGATCGTGCTCGATGGCCGGGTGCGCGCGCATGACGGCAGCTGGGTGGCGGTGCACGCGGACACGCTGTGCGTCCACGGCGACTCGCCCGGGGCGCCCGCCATCGCCGCGGCCGTGCGCGCGACGCTCGAGGAGGCGGGCGTGCGGATCGCCGTGCCCGGTGTCCGGGATGGCGGCTGACACGCCGGGATCGGGGCTGCCCGGGACCCGCGGCGGCCCGCGCGTGGTGCCCTTCGGCGAAGCGGCGTGGCTCGCGATGCTGGGCCAGGACGTGGACGCGCGGCTGAATCGCCGCGTCCACGGACTCGCCGACCGGATCCGGGCGGCGCGACCGGACCAGCCCGGCTGGGGGGAGCCGGTCCCCGGGTACGCCAGCGTCCTCGCGCCGTACGACCCGGCGCGCATCGATCCCGACCGGGCCCGGGCCGAGCTCACGGCCTGGGTGGTCCAGGCCGTGGCGGGCGATCCGCAGGCGGACCCGGACCTGCCTGTCGTGGACGTCCCGGTGCGATACGGCGGCGCGGACGGGCCGGACCTGTCCGAGGTGGCCGACCGCCTCGGTCTCGGAGAGGCCGAGGTCGTCGACCTGCACGCGACGCCGGTCTATCGGGTGTTCCTGCTCGGCTTCGTGCCCGGATTCGCATATCTCGGGCCGCTGCCGGACGCGCTCTTCCTGCCGCGCCGATCGGAGCCTCGCGAGCGGGTGCCATCGGGCAGCGTCGCGATCGCCGCGCGGCAGACCGCGGTGTACCCGTTCGCGACACCCGGCGGCTGGCACCTCATCGGGCGCACCGGCGCGCTCCTGTGGGACCCGCGGCGCGATCCGCCCGCCGTGCTCCGGCCGGGTGGGCGGGTCCGTTTCGTGCCCGAGCGGACCTGAGCCATGCTGGAGGTGCGCCTTCCGGGCCTGTGCACCACGATCCAGGATGCCGGCCGGCCGGACGCCGCGGCGCTGGGCGTCCCCCGGTCCGGGGCGGCGGATCCGCTCGCCCTGGCCGCCGCGAACACCCTGCTGGGCAACCCGCCCGACGCGGCCGCGCTCGAGATGACCCTGCTGGGTCCCGCTCTCGCGGTGTCGGAGGCATGCGTGGTCGCCCTCGCGGGCGCGGACCTCGAGGCGACGATCCGCGACGATGGCCGGCGCCTGCGGCCGGGCACGACACACCTCCTGCGCGCAGGGGTCACGCTGGCATTCGCAACGGCTCGGGACGGCGCGCGCGGCTACCTCGCGCTGGCCGGCGGCATCGACGTGCCGGTCGTCCTGGGTGCCCGGGCCACCGCGCCCGTGGGCGGCATCGGCGGGCTGGAGGGCCGGCCGCTTCGCGAGGGTGACCGGATCCGCCCCAGGCACCCGGACGCCCTCGGGCTCGGCGGGCGGACGTGGCCGGGTCCCGGCCCGCATTCGGGCGTCGGCATGCACATCGGGCCGCGGACCGTGCATGTCGTCGAGGGTCCCCACGCGCCAGAGTTCCCGGCCGCGGCCATGGACCGGCTGCTCGCGGCGACCTGGACCGTCACGCCGCGGTCGGACCGGATGGGGGTGCGCCTCGCCGGTCCGCAGCTGCCGCCCGCCGAGGGTCCCGAGCCCGTCTCGCTGGGCATGGTCTGGGGCGCCGTCCAGGTGCCACCGGGCGGCGCCCCCATCGTGCTGCTCGCTGACCACCCCACGGTCGGCGGCTACCGGGTGATCGCGGTCGCGGCATCGGCGGACCGGCCCGTCCTGGGCCAGCTCCGCGCCGGTGACGAGGTCCGGTTCCGCCTGATCGACCTGTCTCGGGCGCGCGACCTGTCACGCGAGATGGCCACTGCGCTGCATGCGGCCGACAGCCGCCTGCGCATGGCGGAACCCATGGCGTGACGGAGCGCGCCATCCCGCCGCACTCCATCCGGCGCGCGCCGCGCGCGCGCCGCCCCCGGCTCACCGTGACGCCCGACGGGGCGCTCGTCGTGGTGCTGCCGCCGCGTGTCCCGGAGCGAGCCGCAGCGCAGCTGGTCGCGGAGCATCTCGACTGGGTCGAGCGGCAGCTGGGCCGAGCCGCCGCCCGCCGCGTCGCGCTGGCCAGCAGGCCGCCGCTGCTCGCCGGCCGGCGCATCACGGTGCACGGCATCCCCTGCACCGTCCGCCTGGCGGCAGCGGGCGAGCGGCGCGAAGGCGGCCGGGTCGGGGCCGCGGGCGTGGAGCGGCGCCTCGCCGCGGATGACGAGGGCATCACCGGCGAGCTGGTGATCCACCCCGGCCGCGGCCGGCATCCCCCGGTCGCGATCCTCGAGGCGTGGCTGCGCGGCGCGGCGCGCACGGCCCTCCAGGACCGTGTCGCGGCGCGTGCACCCGCCATGGAGGTGACCCCCCGCAGGCTCACGGTGCGCGCCCAGTCCACGCGCTGGGGTTCGGCGAGCGCCGATGGATCGCTGTCGTTCAACTGGCGCCTGCTGCTCGCGCCGCCGTTCGTGCTCGACAGCGTCGTGGTCCACGAGCTGGCGCATCTCCGGGTGCGCGGTCACGGGCCGCGCTTCTGGGCGCTCGTGCAGCAGCACGCGCCACGCACCGACGAGGCGCGGGCATGGCTGCGGGCGCACCATGCGGAGCTGCTGGCGGCGCTGGAGTAGCGCGTCCCTCAGTCGGCGGGCCGCGAGGTCGGCGAGGGGTCCGCCGGGTCCGCCGGGTCCGCCGCGGGAACCGTCGACGGGCCGCCCGACGCACCCGGCGCGGAGGTCCGCGCGGGCGGCGGGGTGGGCTGCCACGCCGGGCATGTGGTCCGGGCCCGCAGGTGCCCGAGCGTGCGCGCGAACGCGATGTCCTCGCGCAGCACGTGCTCCGCGGCCTCCGCGAACCGGGCGGTCGTGGTGTAATCCTCCACCGCGAGGCCCAGGTCGATGACCGCCCAGCGCAGCGCATCCATCTGATCGTCCAGGTCGATGGGCGCCACGTCGAGCAGGTCTCGCCAGGCCAGCTGGAGCTGCTCGAACTGGTCGTCGAGCGCGCGGCGGTTCGCCGGGCGCAGGCGGATCTCCCGCAGCTGGAGATGCTCCTGGGACATCACGTCGAGCGCCGCGCAGACGTCGTCGTCCGCCGCGATGACCGGGCCCAGCGACGGGTCGGGCGTGGGCGACGGCGTGGCGGGGGGATCCTCCGCGCAGCCCGTCACGCCGAGCGCCGCGACCGTGACGGCGAGCAGCAGGAGGATGGGATGGAGGCGGCGGCGACGCATGGCCGAGGCAGGATAGCCCGCGCCCGACGAGCGGTCGTCGCGCGGCTACGATACCGGGCGATGTACCTGCGGCCCGTCGATCTCGCCCTGCGCGCCTGCCTCGAGATCATGGCCGTGCTGGGGCTTGCGCTCGGCGCCGCCACCGTCGCGGGCGGTGCGGCGGGCCTCGTCCTCGCCGTCGGGCTGCCGGTCGCGGCGGGCGCGGCCTGGGCCACGTTCCGCGTCCCGGGCGATCCCGGGCCGGCGCCCTGGCCGGTGTCCGGCGCGGCGCGCCTCGCCCTGGAGCTCCTGCTCCTGGGCGCGGGCGCGCTCGGCTGGATGCTTGCCGGCTGGCTGCTCGTGGGCGTGCTGATGGCGGCCCTCATCGTGGGCCACCACCTGATGACCGTGCAGCGGGTGCGCTGGCTACTGCGCCAGCGCTGAGCGTCAGCCGACCGCCACCCCGCCGCCGACCTTCGGGAAGACCTCCTCGGCGAGGATGGTGATCTGCTCCTTCCAGTCGGGGAAGCGCATCCGGAAGTCGAAGATGAGCAGGTCCGCGCCGATCTCCTGGTAGCGCTGCACGCCCGCCACGATGTCGTCCGGGGAGCCCGCCAGGATGGACCCGTCCAGCTCCTCGATGCGCGTGAACGCGCCGCCGTCCGGCTTGAGCCAGAACTTCTGGTTGTTGGCGTTCTTGATGAGCCCCGGCACGTTCATGCGCGACGTGGCCGCCTCGAACGAGGTGTCGATCGACGTCACCGGAACGGCGCCCGTCCAGATCATCGGCTTGCCCTGCTCGGCGGTCATCTCGCGGATCTTGTCGACGCGCACCTGGTAGGTCGGGAAGGTGATCCGGCCGGGCAGCCAGCCCTCGCAGAAGTCGACCGCCATGCGCCCCGATGCTGGGGTGGCGCCGCCCCACCAGACCGGCACCGGGTGCACCGGCTGGGGCTTGATGTCCACGTCGCTGAAGTCATACAGCTCGCTGTGCCACTCGACGCTCTTGCCGGTCCACAGCTCGCGGGCGATGAGGACCTGCTCGCGCATCATCTTCGGCCGGTCCACGTCCGACTGGCCGATGACATCGAACTCGTGCTGGAAGTTGCCCGCGCCGACGCCCAGGTCGAAGCGACGCCGCGTCATCCAGGACATGGACGCCACGCTGTACGCCATGTTGATGGGATGTCGGAACGGGATGATCGTCGCCGCGCCCAGACCGATGCGCTCGGTCACGCCCGCCAGGAAGGTCAGCGTGATGAACGGCTCGATGAACGTGCGGTCGGTGCCCTCCATGCCGTGGGGATGGAACACGAGGTGGTCGCGGACCCAGATGGAGTCGAAGCCCAGGCGCTCCGCGAGCTGCACGCCCTCGATGAGCAGATCCTGGTCCGCCTCCTCGCCGAAGTGGGGAAGGAGCAGCCCGAAACGCGTCGCCATGAGTGGTGTTCTCCCTTCTGTGCGCCGCGCTCAGCGGCTGGGCCGGGCCTGCTTGCCCCAGCCCTGTGCGCCCGTGACCCGTCCGTCCTCGTAGACCACCGCCCCGCGCACGATGGTGCGGTCGATGGAGCCGCGGACCCTCCTGCCGGCATACGGCGTCCAGCCGATGCGCGACAGCACGATGTCGTCGGTGATGACCCATTCCCGATCGAGGTCCACGATCGCGATGTCCGCGTCCGCGCCCACCTCCAGGCGGCCCTTGTCGCGCAGCCCGAAGACGCGCGCCGGGTCGGTCGCCGTGGCGCCCACCACGCGCTCCAGGCTGATGTGCCCGGCGGCCGCCGCGTCCAGCATCATGGGCACGTAGAACTGCGCCGAGGGCGTGCCCGTGTGGGCCTTCCAGCCGTCCGTCCAGCCGGGTTCCTTCTCCTCGCGCGTGTGCGGCCCGTGGTCCGTGCTCACCAGGTCGATGGTGCCGTCCCGCAGCGCCTCCCAGAGCGGCTCCACGTGCTTCTCCGGCACCCAGTAGCTGAGCGCGTACGAGCCGAGCCGCTCGATGTTCGCCCACTCGTTGCCCAGGAAGAACGCCCAGGGGTTGACCTCGGCGGAGATGTGCTGGCCCCTCGCCTTGGCGGCCCTGATCTGCTCCACCACGCCCGTGGTCTGGGTGTGGAGCAGGTGGAGCTGGGTGCCGGTGGCCAGCTGGAGCCGCAGCAGCAGGGCCGCCGCCGAGTCCCAGATGATGCCGTCGTGCGCCGCATACGCCTTGGCATAGGCGCGGAAGTCGCGCTCCCCGCGGTCCCAGTACTGGTGCTCGATGTGGTCCATCAGCTCCTGGTCGTGGGGATGGACCATGAGCGGCACGCCGGTGGGTGCGATCGCCTCGAAGATCTCCAGCAGCTTGCCGTGGTGATGGACGCCGATGCCCGGCATGTGGGGGTACGAGCGCCCGGTGTCCACGACCATGAACACCTTGAACGCGGCGATGCCCATCGTCGCCATCTCGGCGATGTTCCCGGGCACGGTGCCCGCGGGGTTGATGTTCCAGTCGATGATCGCCCGGCCGCCGTACAGGGTGATCATGTCCGCCAGCAGCTCCGCGGAGTTGGGTGGCGGCTGGACGTTGGGCATCGCGAAGGACGTGGTGACGCCGCCCGCGGCGCACGCGGACGTCGCGCTGACGATGTCCTCCTTGTGGGTGAAGCCGGGCTCGCGGTGATGCGAGTGGACGTCGATGGCCCCGGGCAGCAGGTGGCGGCCGGTGGCGTCGATGACCCGCGCCGCAGGCAGCGCCGTGCCGGGCGCCACGATCGCCGAGATGCGCTCGCCGGTGACGGCGAGGTCCGCGACCGTGCGTCCCTCGGCGCTGACGATGGTGCCGCCGGTGATGAGGATGTCCGCCTGCTGGGTCATGCCGCGCCTCCCTGGGCGTCCACGGCCGCAGGCCGGGAGAGATGGATGATGCCGGTGTCCTGCGCGTCCTCGTGGATGATGACCTCGCCGCCCACGAGGTAGCGCTGGAGCCATTCCACGATGCGCGGATTGACGATCGCCTGGTACTGGGCGTACGCGGCGTAGTGCGTCGTGCCCGTCTGGACCACGAGGCGCTTGGGGCCGCCGGCGCGCTCATACAGCGCGTAGCTGTGGTCCTCGGGGGTGACCGCGTCGTGCTCCACCGCGATGATCATGAGCGCCCGCGGCGAGATGTGCTCGACCACGTCGATCGGCCGATAGCGGAACATCGCCTCCGCGCTGGCGAGCTCCACCTGCCTGGGCACCCGGTCGTCGACGTCCGACTTGACGGTCGTCGTCTTGCGCTCCGGGGTGGGCACCATGATGCCGTCGCGCGGCGCGACCATGACCGCCTCGCCGGTCACCACGCGCGTCTCGCGGTCGGCCTTGATGGCCGCCAGGAACTCCAGCCACTCGTGCTCGCGGCGCATCCGATGCAGCCAGTCACGTCCGTCCGCGACCGGCACCTGCGACACGACCGCCTTGATGCGCGGGTCCAGGCCCGCCGCCATGATCGCGTTGCCGCCGCCCGTGCCGCCGCTGCCGAACGCGCCGATGCGCCGCCGGTCGATCTCCGGGCGCGTCTCGAGGTAGGTCACCGCGGCCGACCAGTCGGCGACCTGGGACATGGGGTCGAGGTAGGACGCGTCGCCCTCGGAGTCGCCGAAGCCGCGGTAGTCGAACGCCAAGACGCCGATGCCCGCCGCCAGCAGCGCGTCGTGATACGGCTGGTACAGCTTCGCGCTGCGGAGGCCCAGCCAGCCCGGTCCCTGCACCACCGCGGGGATGGGTCCGCTGGTGGGCTCCGGCAGCTTCAGCGTCCCGGCAAGCTGGGACCCCCCGCTGTAGAAGCGGACCTCCTCGATCGACACCGCGCACCCTCCGTGTGGAAGCTCTGTTCGCCGTCAATGTATCCAATACAGATTGTATTGTCTACAAGCGATCCGCGTCCCATCGCGCGCGCACCCGGGCGCGACGGGACGGGCCGCATCCGGCGCCTGCCGCGGGCGGTGTCGCGCGCCGGGCGGCGCTCAGCGGGAGGTCAGGTCGAGCTCCATGGTCACGGATCCCTCGAGCGGGTCGCCGCGCATGGCGAATCCGAGCGATCGCGACAGTCCGATCATCGCGCCGTTCGTGTCCAGGATCTCCATCACGATGCGCGCCAGGCCCTCGTGACGGGCCGCCGCCACGAGTCGGGTGAGCAGCTCCCTGCCGATGCCGCGGCCCTGCCAGCGGTCCGAGACGAGCATCGCGAACTCCGCCGAGACCCCGTCCCGCAGCTTGGACAGCCGCCCGACGCCCGCGATGACCGGCACGCCCGTGGCCGCGTCGCGGTGCTCCGCGACCAGCGCCAGCTCCCGGTCGTAGTCGGAGAAGCACACCCGGATCAGCCGCGAGTGGGCGATCCGCCGGTCCAGGCCCAGGTTCTCGAAGTAGCGCTGGTAGATCGACTGCTCCGAGAGCGTGCGGTGGAAGTCCACCAGGAGCGTCTCGTCCTCGGGTCGGATGGGCCGGATGCAGAAGCGCTCGCCGGTCTGGTCCGTCCAGGGACCCCGGTAGCCGATGGGGTAGGGCCGGATGGCGGGCCTGGGAAGTCGATCGACCGGCAGGTCCGCCGGGTGCAGGATCACCCGGGCATCGAGCGCCAGCAGCCGGTCCGCGGACGCGAGCAGCGGGTTGATGTCGATCTCCGCGATCTCCGGGTGCTCCACCACGAGCTCTGAGAAGCGGACCAGGAGCTGCTCCAGCGCCGCGATGTCCACGGGATCCCGCCCCCGGACGCCCTGGAGCGCCTGGAAGATGCGCGTCCGCTCCAGCATCCGCCGCGCCAGCGTGGAGGTCAGGGGCGGCAGACCCAGGGCCCGGTCCCGGAACACCTCGACCAGCTGGCCGCCCACGCCGAACAGGAGCACCGGCCCGAACTGCGCGTCCACCGACGAGCCGATGATCAGCTCATAGCCCGCCCAGTCGATCATCGGCTGCACGGTCACACCCGCGAAGTGCTCGGGGCCCCTGCGCTCCGCGACCGCCGAGCGGATCCCCGCGAACGCCTCCCGGACAGACGCCTCGTCGCGCAGGTTGAGCTGGACGCCGCCCACGTCGGTCTTGTGGGTGATGGTGTGGGAGAACAGCTTGAGCACCACGGGGAAGCCGATCGCCGCGGCCGCATCCACGGCGGCATCCACGTCCGGGGCGACGCGGGTCTCCGTCACGGGGATGCCGTAGGCCGCCAGGATCGCCTTCGACTCGCTCTCCGTGAGGACCGTCCGACCCGCATCGCGCGCGCCCGCGACGATCCGGTGCGCCTCCTCCCGGTGGACCACGCGGTCCTCGTCGTCGGGCAGGATGGGTGTCTCGTAGAGCGCGTCGAGGTCCTGCTGCCAGGTCCACAGCTCCGTGAACATGCGCGCCGCGGAGTCCGGGAACGGGAACGTGGCCATGCCCGCGTCACGCAGGATGGCGGCGCCGGCCTCCACGTCCTGTCCGCCCATCCACGACGCCATGACCGGCTTGCCGAGGCCCTTCGCGAACGAGGCCAGCTGCTGCGCCGTGCGCGTCGGATCGGTCATCGCCTGGGGCGTGAGCACCACCAGCAGGCCGTCGCTGGCGGGATCGCGCGCGGTGATGTCGAGGGCGGCGGCGTACCGCTCGGGTGAGGCGTCGCCGATGATGTCGACGGGGTTGGCGTGGCTCCAGGTGGGCGGCAGGACCGCATCCAGCGCGCGCATCGTGTCCGCGGACAGCTGGGTCAGGCGTCCGCCGCCCAGGATGAGCGCATCGGTCGCCAGCACGCCGGGGCCGCCCGCGTTGGTGACCACGGTGAGGTTCGGTCCGCGCGGCCGGGGCTGCTTGCCGAGCACCTCGGCGAGGTAGAACAGGTCGCTGATGCGCTCCGCCCGGAGCACGCCCGCGCGCCGGAACGCCGCGTCCAGCACGTCGTCGGAACCCGCCAGCGATCCCGTGTGCGACGCCGCGGCCCGGGCGGCCTCCGCGGTCCGGCCGGGCTTCATCACGATGATCGGCTTGGTCAGCGCCACCTCGCGCGCCGCGGAGATGAAGGACCGCGCATCGCCCACGGTCTCCATGTACAGCACGATCGCGTCGGTCTCGCGGTCGTCGCCCAGGTGGTCGATGAGATCCCCCCAGCCCACGTCGGCCATGGAGCCGAGCGAGACGATGGAGCTGAAGCCGACCTTCTCCCGGAGCGCCCAGTCCAGCACCGCGGTGACCAGGGCACCCGACTGGCTGACGAAGGCCACCCGTCCCCGTGGCGCCATGGCCGCCGCGAACGTGGCGTTGAGTCCGCTGACGGGGCTCATCACGCCCAGGCAGTTGGGCCCGATGAGGCGCATCCCGTGGCCGCGCGCGACCTCCACGGTGCGCCGCTCCAGCTCCGCTCCCGACGGGCCGACCTCCTTGAAGCCCGCCGAGATCACGATCGCGGCGCCGATGCCCGCCCGCCCGCACTCCTCGATGATGTCCGGGATTCCCGGCGGGGGCGTGACCACGATGGCCAGGTCCACGGGCTCCCCGATCGCCGCGACCGACGGCACGGCCGGGATGCCGACCACGCTGCGGCGCTTGGGGTTCACGGGATAGACGGTGCCCCCGAAGGGGCTCGCGATGAGGTTCGTGAGGATCGTCCGACCCACGGAGCCGGGCTTGTCGGTGGCGCCGATGAGCGCGACCGCCCGGGGCGCGAAGAACGCCCCGAGGCCGCGGCGACCTGCGCGCAGGATGTCGGTGGCGGGCTCCCGGGGGCCGACGGACGGCGGGAGTCGGGTGGTATCGGTGATCTCGGGGTTCGACACGGAAGTGGGGTCCTCACGGCGCGGGTCCCCCGATGCTAGCCCGTCGGCCGCGCCCGGGCGCCCGGTCCAGCGGCCCGTGCTGAGGGGGCGATCCGGCCCCTCGTGTCGGACCGTCCGCGCTGGAGGCCCGATCCGCCCGCCGTCGCGCCCGCCGGGGCCGCCTGGCCGCTGACACGTCCTCGATGAAGGGTCTTGTCAGCGGAGCCTCATGCACCGATGCTTCCATCCGACCCATGAGCACGCACACGATGCCCGGTCGCACGGCCCCCAGGTCCCTCGCCACCCCCCGCGGCGCCGATGTGGCCGCGTTCGCGGCGGGTGCCATCGCCGCCCTCGTCGCCATCGGCGTCGGGGAGCTCGTCGCGGGCCTGGTGTCGGGTGCGCCGTCCCTGGTCATCGCGATCGCGGACCTCATCGTGGCGATGCAGCCGCCGGGTGCCAAGCAGCTGATGGTCGACCTGTTCGGCGAGGCGGACAAGCAGGCCGTGGACGTGATGATCGTGGGCGCCGCCGTCCTGATTGCGGGCATGCTGGGCGTGGCGGGTCGCCGCTCGTTCCGCGTGGCCGCGGCCGGCTTCGGGGTGGCGGGCCTGGTGGCGCTCCTCGCCGCGCTGCGGCAGCCGCTGACGGACCCGGCGCTCGCGGTCGTGACCATCCTCGTCAGCGTGGTCGCGGCGGTCGCGGTCCTGCGGCTGCTCCTGGCGGCTTGCGTGCCGGCCTGGGCGCCCGCGCGCCCGTCGGGTGCCGCGGCCCCGCCCTCGGCCACGATGCCCGACTGGGATCGCCGGCGCATCCTCATCCGGGGCGGCGCGGCCACCGTCGCCGCGGTCGTCGCGGGCACGGTCGGTCGGACGCTGCTCCAGGGTCGGTCCGTGCCGGCCGCGTCGCGACCGCCGACCACCGGGACCGCGCTCCCGGCCGTCATCACCGTCCCGGACGGGGCGGAGCTGGAGGTCGAGGGGATCACACCCATCGTCGTGCCCAACGACCGCTTCTACCGCATCGACACGGCGTTCCTGGCGCCGCGCGTGGACCCGGCCACGTGGGCGCTCACGGTCCGGGGCATGGTGGACGAGGAGGTCACGCTGACCCGCGACCAGCTCCTCGCGATGCCCCAGCTGGAGCAGTTCGTGACCATCGCATGCGTCTCCAACGAGGTCGGCGGGCGACTCGTGGGCAACGCCCTGTGGGGTGGCGTGGACCTGCGCACCGTGCTCTCGATGGCGGGTGTCCGGGAGGGCGCCACGCAGATCGTGGGTCGGTCGGTGGACGGCTTCACGGCGGGCTTCCCCACGGCCTGGGCGATGGCGCCCGGCCGCGTCCCGATGATCGCGCTGGCCATGAACCGCGAGCCGCTGCCGGTGGACCACGGCTTCCCGGCCCGCCTCATCATCCCCGGCCTGTACGGCTACGTGAGCGCCACCAAGTGGCTCCGTGAGCTGGAGCTCACGACGCTGGAGGCATTCGACGGCTACTGGGTGCCGCTCGGCTGGGCGAAGGAGGCGCCCATCCTCACCCAGTCGCGCATCGACGTGCCGCGCCCGGGCGCCACGCTGCCCGCGGGTCGCACCGCGATCGCGGGTGTGGCCTGGGCTCCCGACCGCGGCATCAGCGCGGTGGACGTGCGCGTGGACGACGGTCCGTGGCAGCCGGCGGAGCTGTCCGACCCCCTGGCCGCCGCGGCGTGGGTCCAGTGGAGGCTCGCCTGGGACGCGACGCCGGGCGAGCACCGGATCACCGTCCGTGCCACGGACGGGGAGGACGTCCTCCAGACCGACGAGGTCACCAGCCCGGCCCCCGACGGCGCGCGGGGCCACCACGGGGTGGGCATCCGCGTGGTCTGACGGGACGCGCCGGCCCCCCGGCGGCGCGTCCCGTCCCGTGTCCGGTCAGCCGCGTCGAACCTCCACGTCGTCCACCTTCAGCGTCAGTGGCCCGTCGGTGATGCCCTTGCCGGCGTAGCCCATGAACCCCGCGCCCGCCCGACCCGACACCGAGGCGTCGGTGCCGGTCGTCGTCCAGGTGTCGGGCTCCGTGTCGCCCTGCCACACGCGCAGCTTCAGCTGGTCGCCCACCACCTTGAACCGGACCCGGAGGACGTCACCCGCCGACACGACCAGACCGGTCCCGACCTCCGCCTCCACGCTCGACTCCCTGCGGTCGAGGACGCGCTTGAGCTGTGCGTACACGCGCCCGTCGGGTCGGATGCGGATGGCGCCCCGATACGCGCTGGTCGCGCTGGCGCGCCCCAGGACGTAGAGGAACGCATTGCCGCCCACGGGCAGCGCGTCGAGGCGCATGGACCCGGTGACCTCCATGTCCGCGACGTCCACGTCCAGGCGAGCCTCGCGCGTCTGGCCCGCGCCGAGCTGGACCTGGCCCGCACCGTCGGCCACGAAGTACGTGCCGGTCGACCCGACCGTCCACGACTGCCCGGTGTCGTCGGTGCCCCAGCCGTCCTCCACGGTCCGCCCGAAGGCGTCCGCGGCGAGCAGGTCGCCCGGCTGCGGGTCCGGCGGAGGCGGCGGCGGAGTGCCCACGAAGGCATTGCCCGACAGCTCCGAGGTGTTGTCGTCGGCGCGGATCTGGAGCGCCGTGACCCGGTCGCCCTCGGAGAGGCTCGACACATCCAGGCGCCAGACGCCGTCGTCGCGGACCGTGACGTCGCCCAGATGCTCCACCGGCAGGCCGGACGCCTCCGCCCCCCGGCTGGCGCGGTACACCTCGACGGTCGCACCGGCGCGCCCCGTGCCGGTCACCCGGGATGTGGTGGCCTCCGTGATCACGGGCGGCTTCACGGAGTCGTTGGCGGTCTGGCTCGGGTCCTCCGGCACTGTGGCCAGATGGATCGCGGGCCCGTTCGTGTGGCTCACGATGTTGTGGGTGATGCGGATGTTGTTGGCCACCGCCACGAGCGATCCGTAGTTGGTGACGTTGAGCAGCCCCACGCCGCCCTTCTCCGCGTGGCGGATGGTGTTGTTCTCGACGACGTCACGGCGCGTGCCCCAGCGCAGCACGATGCCCCAGCCGGTGAGCGGGGCGGCCTCGCCCGTGGGCGATTCGCCGATGACGTTGCCGCGCACGAGGTTGCCCTGCGCGTTGGAGGCCATCAGCTGGATGCCGTCGAACACGCTCGCGACGTAGTTGCGGGCGATGACGTTGTCGTTCGTGCCGTCGTAGCAGTTGATGGCGTTCGCGTTGTCGCCGTTGGACGCGCGATAGCCCGATCGATAGTCGGCGGAGTACGAGCCGTCCGCCTTGAAGCCCACCCAGTTGCCGATGATCCGGTTCCCGTTCACCTGCCAGGTGGTGGAGGTGTCCGAGCCGTAGGGCAGGTTCGGGTCCCAGCCGTGGCTGATCTCGATGCCCTGGAGCATGGTCGGGCCGATGACGTTGCGCTCGCCGGGCTCGTCGCCGCCGATGACGTTGTCCTTGGGCCCGAAGTTGTGATCGACCCCCGAGTAGCAGAACGCGGTGCCCCCGGCGGGCCGGATGCACATCAGGTTGCCCTGGATGGTGTTGCGGTCCGTGCCCGGACCGTACACGTCCACGGTCGTGCGCCAGCCGCCCAGCACGTTCCGGTCGGCACGATCGGGGCCGCCCACCACGTTGTCGTGGGCACCGTTGTTGAGGATCACGCCGTAGTTGCCCTGCGACTGCGTCCCGCCCGACCCGTCGTAGCCGAACCAGTTGCCGACGATGCGGTTTCCCGTCGCGTTCGGCCCGTCCAGCATCACGCCGCGATAGAGATTGGTGAACGCGACGCCCCGCACGACGTTGCCGCCGCTGGTGATGTAGAGGCCGTACTCCCGGGCGCCCGCGCCGTTGCCCCGGATGACCACGCCCGGGACCATGTTCGACAGGTTCGCCGCGTCGTTGGGCTGGGCGCCCGCCTGGGTGAAGCCGTTGACCACGAGCGTGCCCGAGCGCGATGTCACGAGCGGCAGTCGCGACCCGATCTGGATGACCACGGGCGCCGACCCGGGCAGGTCGAACGTGATGCGGTCGTCCCCGGGCAGATACTCCGCCTCCGTGATGGCGGCCCGGAAGGTGCAGCGGCCCTCGCTGTCCGCGCAGGTGCCGTCACCGGGTGCAGCGTCCGGGGTGTCCGCCGCGGAGGTCACCACCTGCCGGCGGGTCGCGTCGTCGTCCGCCGTCGGGCGGGCGCGGCGCTTCCAGCTGAGGCGCGTCCCCAGCTTCGCGACCGTCGCCTGGAGGTCCACCGCGTCGGTGCAGCCGTCGTCGTTGAGGTCCCCCGGCGTGCGGGCGCCGCAGGCGCGACCCAGGGAGCGGGCCTCCTCCCACGCGGCGCGCGCGACGTCCAGATCCCGGGCGTTGATCCGACCATCCGGAAGCGCCTCGGTGAGGGGACCGCCCGCCCGGAGGGCGCGCGGCGCCTCGGCCTCCGCGGGCGCGGCGAACCTGCGGCTGCTCCGGCCGACCGCCACGCGCGCAGCGGTCCGGGCCCCGGCCACCGCGACGCGAGCACCCCTTGGTGCGGCCGCGCTGTCCACGATGACCCGCAGGCTGAGCTTCCCGCTGCGCTGCGGCAGGAGCACCAGGTCCACGATGGTGCGACCCCCCCGCGGCGCGAGGCCGTACGCTCCGAAGGCGTAGCCCCCCTTGATGGTCACGGGGCGCAGGGCGGTGCCGGCGCCGTAGACGGCCACGCCCATGAGCACCGCGGCGCGCCTGCTCACCAGGACCCGCCCGTCTAGGGCGGCGACGCCGCGCGGCAGCGTGAGCCGCACGCTCGTCAGTCGGCCGCGCCTGGCAGAGCGCGGCACGGACACCGAGACGGTGCCCGCGAGGGGCGCGGCGTCGGCCGTGACACCTCCCGACTCCGACCCGGACGTGGCCGCGCCGCTCGGTTCGGCGCCGCTCGGTTCGGCGCCGCTCGGTTCGGCGCCGCTGGCCGGCAGCGAGAGTCCGATGGCGAGCAGGAGCGCCAGGATGGAGGGGAGGAGCGGGGGTCGGGGCATGGCGGACTCCACGGTGGGTGGATGCGGTCCGGCCCACGCGGGGACGTCCCCGGGCGCGGCCGACGCTGCGTGGTCGCGCAGCGGGTGCAACGGTCGCACGCTGGCGCGGGGCGTCAAGCGCGAGGGCGCCGTCGCGGGTCCGTTTCGGTGACCGGTCGCAACGCGAGATGGCCCGGAGGTACCGGGTGGCACTCCCCGAAGGTACCGGCGGGGATTCCGACCCGGGAACCGACATCCCGGGTCGGGCGTCATGGCCGGCGTGCCGGACGGAGCGCCGGCCGCACCCGTCCGCGGTCCGCTCCGCCGCCGATCCATCGTCCCGCAGGGCCGATCCATCGTCCCGCAAGGAGGTCTCCACATGCGCTCGCTCGTCCGTCCGTCCCGCCGCCTCGGTCTCGCGCTCACGGCCAGCCTGCTGCTCGGCGCGCTCGTCGGGGGGAGCGTCCACGCCCAGTCGCCGGCGCCGATGGAACCTCCGGTCATCGGCGGCGACGGTGCCACCCCGGCCGTTCCCAACCCCGACGTCACCGGTGCCCAGCCCGTCCCGTTCGACCACATCGAGGTGGGCGCGGACGGCCGCACCCTGACGATCTACTACTGGCACGGTGTGGAGGGTTGCCACGGTCTCAGGGAGGTCACGGTCGCGCCGGTCGAGGGCGGCTACGCGATCACGATCTGGGCGGGCATGCTGCCGGAGGCTGTCAGCCGGACGTGCGTCGCGATGGCCCAGCTCTACTCCACGCAGGTCGTCCTGGACACCCCGGTGTTCGTCAACGGCGGTCTCGACTGACCCGACGGCGGTCTCGACTGACCTGATCCTTCCGCTCCCGACCCCGGGGGCGTAGCATCCCCGTGTGCACGCCGCGGCCGGCGGCCCTCCGGCCCGCACCCGCACGGGATGGACGATCCATGTCGCGCTCCGGCTCCGCCATCGTGCGGCTGCTGTCCTCGCTCCTCCTCACGGTCGTCATCGCCGGCCCGCACGCGGCCACGGCCATGGGACCGGTCGCTCCGGCTGCCACGCTGACCCCGGACGAGGCGCCCTGGGACCGCGAGCGCCTGTGGTCCAACGGGTGCCTGGCGTGGGAGTCCAGCACCACGCCGCGGACCGACTGCGTGTTCGGCTCGAAGGACGGCGGCTTCACGCTGGCGCTCGTGGGCGATTCGCACCTGTCCCATCTGTTCGCGGGCTTCGAGGCGCTGGCCAGGCAGCGCGGCTGGCGCCTCGAGGTCTACGTCAAGGTGAGCTGCCCGTTCCTGGACATCCCCATCCGGAACTACCTCCAGGGGCGCGAATACCCCGAGTGTCTGGCCTGGAACCGGAAGGTGCTGCGGCGGCTCAAGGCCATCCGGCCGGACCTCACGGTGACGCTCGCCTTCCGGGGCATCCATCCCATGGACCCGGCCCAGGACACACCGTCGGGCGAGGGCGTGGCGATCGGCCGGATGCTGGGCAGGGTACCCGGGCGCCGGGCGGTCCTCGTGGACACGCCGTACTCCTACGACGACGTCCCGGTCTGCCTGAAGGCGAACCCGTCGCGGCCGCGCCGCTGTCGCATCCCCGAGGGCGAGGTGCTCAGCAACGGGGTGCGGACGCGCGAGCGAGCGGCCGCCCGGGTTGCGGGTGCGACCTACCTGGACCTCACGAAGGCCATCTGCGGGGGGTTTCCCTGCCGGGTGGTCAACAATGGCATCGTGATGTTCCGCGACAGGCACCATCTGACCAACACGTATGCGGCGACGCTGCGTGACGCGCTGGGGGCGGCCCTCGATCGTGCGCTGGACTAGGACCCGGTCCCCCGGCGCATCGCCGCTGGTCGCGCTGCTGCTGGCCATCGGGGGCGTCGTGGCGGCCACGCCCGCGTGGGCCTCGGGTCCGACCGTCACGAGGGTCCAGGGCACGGCCGCGCCGGCCCGCGTCACGGCCGCACGGGCCGTGCCCGCTCAGGTCCTGTCGGTGCCGCTCGTCGGCGCGCTGGCTCCGCGCGGTCTCGCGCCCGTCTCGGCGGCCCTCCCCGCGCCTGTGTTCGTCGGCCCGTCGCTGGTGCGTGACTGGGAGCGGGACATCTCGCCCGACGTGGCCGGGTCGGCCTACCCGTTCAATCGGGCGTTCGATCCGATCGTGGCCACCCATCCCACCGATGGAGACCGCATCGCGGTGCTCTACCACCGCTACCGGAGCGGATCGGGCTCCTGCACCTCCCTGTCCACGGGTCTGCGCGTCACGGGCGATGGCGGGGGCACCTGGCGCGAGGCCGCGGGTCTCCCGTGGGCGGGCTCGGGCCGCGCGCCGAACTGGCACGGCACGCTCGCCTGGGGGCCCGGTCCCAAGCCGGGCACGTCGAGGCTGTACTGGGCGGACACCACCGTGCCGGGCTGCCCGTTCACCAGCCACCGCCTGTCGATCGCCTGGTCCGACGACCTCGGAGACACGTGGTCGCGGATGTGGCTGGAGGGGAAGCGGACCGCGACGCCCGACGGCGGGTACCCGGACATCACCGTGGACACCGACCCCGCCAGCCCCAACTTCGGCGTGGTCTACGCAGCCATCAACTGGTTCCCGCGCGGTCAGGAGCCGCACCTGCGCGTCGTCGCCTCCCGCGACTTCGGCGAGACCTGGACGGGCGTGGAGGTGCCACAGCTCAAGGGGAGGGCCGGGTACCCGTTCGCCTACCGCATCGGCTACCGGCTGACGACCGGCCCGGACGGATCGGTGTATGTCACGTTCCACCAGTCGGACCGCACGGCGGGCGGCACCGGCTTCGGGCGCGAGTCATTCGGCATCGCCAGGCTGCGATACCGTCGTTCGGACGGCTCCCTCAGCGTGGTCCATCAGCGACGGCTGCGGACGCTGTCCATCAACTCGGTGGTGCTCGGAGCGCCCGCGCCCGGCAGCACGGACGACCAGCGACTCCGGCCGCGCTGGACCCACGGCACGGACGTGGACCCGGCGACCGGGCGCCTGTACGTGGCGATCGCGGACTACGACGCATCGCCCCCGGCCGGAGCGCGCGGGAGGGTCTTCGTCGGGCGATCCGACGACCAGGGTCGGACCTGGCGCTGGACCACGCTGCCGGAGCTGCCGCTCGTGGGCGGTCGCCGGCAGTCCGCGCACAAGCCGACGCTCGTCGTGGGCGACGGCTTCGTGTTCGTCGGCCTGCACGGGCTGGTCGATGCGCCATGGGGCACCAGCCCGCGGGCCGGCCTGGCGACCGTGGGCGACTACTGGACCTGGTCCACCGACGGCGGCGCCACGTTCGCGACGCCCACCGCGATCGCCCGCAGGCGCTGGGACCTCGAGGCGCTGGCCCGGGCCGGCAATCGAGCCGGCCTGCGCGACCGCGCCGCGCTCACCGCCGACGGACGCGTGGTGTACGTCTACGGCGACGGCCGCAAGGCGCGACCGGCACCGTCCTCCCGAGAGGGATGGAGCTCCATCCGCATCGCCCGGTTCTCGCCCGCGCGCTGAGCGCGGATCCCCGGTCAGAAGTCGGCGCTGCCCGGCGTTCGGGGGAAGGGGATGACGTCGCGGATGTTGGCCATGCCCGTGGCGTAGGCGATCGCCCGGTCGAACCCCAGGCCGAAGCCCGCGTGCGGGACCGTGCCGTACCGGCGCAGGTCGCGGTACCACCAGTACGGCTCGGCGTCCAGACCCACCTCCGCGATGCGCGCGTCCAGCACGTCCAGGCGCTCCTCGCGCTGGCTGCCGCCCACGATCTCGCCGATGCCCGGCGCCAGGACGTCCATCGCGGCGACCGTTCGCCCATCGTCGTTGAGGCGCATGTAGAACGCCTTGATCGCCTTGGGATAGTCCGTGACGACCACCGGCCGCTGGACGTGCTCCTCGCACAGGTACCGCTCGTGCTCCGCCTGGAGCGCGGCGCCCCACGACACCGGGAACTCCCAGCTGCGGCCCGCGCGCTCCAGGATCGCGATCGCCTCGGTGTAGGTCATCCGCTCGAAGGGTGAGGTGACGAGGTGCTCCAGGCGGGTCACGGCCGCCGGGTCGATGCGCTCCGCGAAGAACGCCATGTCGTCCGCGCGCTCGTCCAGCAACGCCCGGAAGCTCGCCTTCAGCAGGTCCTCCGCCAGGTCGGCGTCGTCGGACAGGTCGGCGAAGGCGATCTCCGGCTCCACCATCCAGAACTCCGCGAGGTGCCGGCTGGTGTTGGAGTTCTCCGCCCGGAACGTGGGTCCGAAGGTGTACACGTTCGTGAGCGCCAGGCAGTAGGTCTCCACGTTCAGCTGCCCGGACACCGTCAGATACGCCGGCTTGCCGAAGAAGTCCTGGGCGAAGTCCACCGCCCCCTCGGAGGTTCGCGGCAGGTTCGCGAGATCGAGCGTGGACACCCGGAACAGTTCGCCCGCGCCCTCCGCGTCCGCCGCGGTGATCATGGGCGTGTGGATCCACGCGAAGCCGTGCTCGTCGAAGTAGCGGTGGATGGCCATCGCGAGCGTGTGCCGGACCCGGGCCATGGCGCCGAACGTGTTCGTGCGCGAGCGCAGGTGGGCCACCTCGCGGAGGTATTCGAAGGAATGGCGCTTGGCGGAGACGGGATACGTGTCCGGGTCGTCCACCCAGCCCACCACCTCGATGGCGCTCGCCTGGACCTCCACCGACTGGCCCTTGCCCTGGGACGCCGAGAGCGTGCCCCGGACGGTCACGGCACAGCCCGTGGTGAGGCGCAGCACGTCCGTCTCGTAGTTGGGCAGCGTGGCCGGGGCGACGACCTGGATGGCGTCGAACGCGGAGCCGTCGTGGACCGCGACGAAGCTGAGGCCCGCCTTGGAGTCGCGGCGCGTGCGCACCCAGCCCTGGACCGTGACCTCGCCACCCACTGGCGGGCGCCCGGCGAGGATGTCCTGGACGCGGTTCGCGGTGCGCATGGCGGTGTCTCCTGGGTCCCGGGGCGGCGCGGGGCGGCCGCGCGCTCAGGATGCACGATGCCTCCGTGGCGCGTCCCCGGGGGCACCCGGTATCCTGACGCGACCGACCCGCCGCGAGGGGCGTCGGGTTCGCGACCACCCCCCGTTGCGGAGGATCTCGGCCTCGTGAGGATGCCTGTCGCCCGGTTGCTCCCGTCGCTCGTGCCCGCAGGCACGATGGTCGTCGCCATGGACGGGATCCAGCCGAGGACCGATGCCATCGCCCTCTCCTGGCTGGAGCCCGATGCCCCTGCATCGGTGACCGCGCGGGCCTTCTCGCTGCGCTCGACGTCGCAGCGCGCGGTCTCGAAGCGCGCGGTCTCGAGGCACGCGGCCCGGGCCGGAGGGAGCACCGGGGCGCGCCTGGTGCAGGGGGTGGCCGATGAGAACGGCTGCCACGCCCTGTCCGTGCGCCGCGGCGGCAAGGTCCTGCTGCGCATCCCCTCGCACCGCACGAACTGCTGCGGCGGCATCCGGATCCACACCAAGGGTCGCTACATGCGCACGTCGCCGGTGCCCCTGATGCAGCGGTTCGCGGTGGCGGGCCGGCGGATGGCCACGACCGGCGCGGACGGCGGGGGCCGGGAGCTGTGGCTCCGTGACTCCCGGATGATGCGCCTGGACCTGCGCCCCGGATCCCGGAGCTCCAACCCGCGGGACTTCCGGGAGCACGGCCGGGGCAGGGTGCGCTTCGTCGCCGAGGTGACCGACGGGACGATCGCGGGGACGCACAAGGTCCGATAGGAGGTAGTCGGGTGAGCGTGGTGGTGGTGAATCGGCTCACGTTCCGCGTGCCGGTGGATGACGTGATCCCCGCGGTCCGGGAGCGCTTTCCGACGGTGTTCGATGCCTGCCCTGGCTTCGAGCGCTTCGAACTGCTGAAGGTCGGCGAGATGACGGCGATCGTGCTCATCCACTGGGCCGACGCCCAGTCTGCCACCGATGGCGCGGCCCGCATCGGCCCCACCGTGTTCCGCGAGGTCGTCGGACCGCTGCTGGCCGCCGACCAGGTGCGCGAGGTGGGCCCCGTCGTGGTTGTGCACCCAAGCTGACCGGAAGGCATCCGTCAGCCGGCATGGACGAGCCGTCTGTCGCGACTCAAGACGATGGTGGAGATGAGGGGACTCGAACCCCTGACCCCTGCGATGCGAACGCAGTGCTCTCCCAGCTGAGCTACATCCCCACGGACGCGCGACCCGGGCGCTGGGCTCCGGGCGGCGGACGAAGTATAGCGACAATCCCCTCGAACCGGTCCGGCACAGAAGCCGGACACGCCGATGTCCGCCGGGGCCGTCCCGGCGGGCATCGGGCTCGATCTGGTGGATCAGTCGGCGGCGTGGAAGATGCCGCGCGGCGTCGAAACGTGGCTGGCGAGGAGGTCGGCCGCGCCGGCGAGCGCGATGTCGCTCACGCGGGCCGAGCCGACGGGCTGCTCGGTCCACGAGGGGCCCGTGTAGACCCAGCTGCCCGCGGTGCCCGCGGTGGTGCCGCCCACGGCGACCCGGACCTTGGCGTCGGCGATGCGCGTCCATGGCGCCGATGCGACCCGTGACCTTCACGCCGGCCCACGTGGCGCCGCCCTTGCCGCGCAGGAACACGCCGTCATTCGCGGTCCCGGCCGGGTCGGAGACGAACAGCACCACCGGGCCGCCCGCGGGGTTGATGAGCATCACGGGGCGGCGGTCCGCGGCCGTGCTGCCGGTCACGGTGTCGACGCTGAAGGTGCCGGTCTTCGTCGCCGCGAAGGCGACCTTGACGGCCCCATCCTCGAACGCGATGCGGGCCCTGCCAGTACTGGTGATGGCGATCGAGGGGTCTGGCAGGCCCAGGCCCCCGATGCCGGTCGCCGCCTTCTTGGTCGTCCAGCTGCCGCTGGCGTCCGTCTTGAGCCACAGCGTGCCGGGGTCGGCGTCGAGACCGACCATGCCCGTCAGGAACGCGAGGTAGCGCTTGCTGGCGTGGATCGCGAGGTCCGGCGCGAACGAGCCGTATCGGGCGGCCATCACCGGGGCCGGGAACGTGCCCCGGGCGCGGCCACGGTCGTTGACCCACATCACGCCCCTGACGCAGGGGCAGTCGAAGCCGCCGTCGTGAGCATCAGGATGGGCAGCGGGTCCTGCGCGGAGCGGACGGCACGCGCCACCGCGAGGCCGTCGGTCTCGGGCAGCATCACGTCCAGGACCACCAGCGCCGGCAGCTCCTCACGGATGCGCCGGAGGGCGTCGCGGCCGTCGTGCGCCGCGATCACGGGGTACCCCTCGCGCTCCAGGTAGGCCCGCACGAGGGCCACGATCTTGCGGTCGTCGTCCACGACGAGGATGGGGCCGGTGGCGGCTGGCCGGTCGGTGCCGGTGCGGCTGGGCATCGGGGTGGGCATCGTGGCGTCCGAGCGTGCGTCCGCGACGTGACGCTCGTGTGACGCGCCAGGCCCTGGGCGATGAGCGCGGGGCCCGGCCTCGGGACGGATGTCCGAGATGACGACATGACCGGGCGACCTGCCAGGTCGCAGCGGGTCGGCCGCAGGGCGGACGAGTGTGGGTGGGACACCGACCTGGCCAGATGTCGGAACGGTCCGACACAAGCCAGGTGTGACCCGGCTGATGTCGGACCAGTGCGACCGGTGGCAGGGAATGCGGTGGTTCGCGCCCGCTAGCGTCGCCCCGGGGCGACATCTGGCAGGGTCGCCGCGGGTACGGTCAGGCCGGCGCGACTTCTATCCAGGTGGGGCGGCGACCGGCCCGATCCGGGCCTCGACCCAGGGCCCGATCCGGCTCCGGACCGGGTGTTCGGCCCTTGACGATTTAGAACAGGCGTTCTAGGATTCGGCGAGCCATGGAACGGCCCGTCGCCTCGCTGGACATCGCGCTCGCCACCCTCCGCAGTCGGTGGGGGAGCGCGGCCGTGCGGCTCGGCAACGGTGATGAGGCGGCATCCCCGGGGCGTGCCCTCCCCGCGGATGCCGCACGCGTGCATGGGGCGCTGGCGCTCGTGACAGACCCCTTGGACGCACCCCGGGAGCGGCCGGGCCCGCTCGCGCCACTGCCGGACGATCTCGTCTCCACCGGGTTCCCGGCGCTGGACGCGATCCTCGGCGTGGCGGGCCTGCCGCGGGAGGCGAGTGCCAGCCTCCGCGGGGACCTCTCCAGCGGCAAGACCACGATCGCGCTCCGGTGCGCTGCGGAGGCGCAGGTCCGGGGCGCGATCGTGGCCTACCTGGACCTCGCGCGCGCGTTCGATCCGGTGGAGGCGGTGGCGCGCGGCGTGGACCTGCGCTGGCTGCTCGTGGTGCGTCCCGCTGACGTGCCGGAGGGGTTCAGCCTCGCAGGCGCGCTGCTCGCGGGTCGGGCCGTGGACCTGCTCATCGTGGACCTGCCCTCGCGCCTGCCCGCGCGCACGGAGGAATCGCTCCGTCGGCTCGCCGTGCACGCCCGGCGCGTGGGGGTGCGGCTGCTCGTGCTGGAGCCCACCTCGCTGCCCGGACCCCTCCATGGAACGCTCGCGGAGGCCACCGGCCTGCGCCTGGAGCTGGAGCGACGGGGCTGGATCCGGCTGGGTCGGGACATCGTGGGCCAGCACACCCGGATCGTCGTCGCCAAGAACCGTCACGGCCCGCCCGGCCGCCGCGTGGACCTGGAGATCCACTACCTGGCGGACGGGGACCGCGCGCTCGCGTCCCATCGCCACGCCGTCACCTGACCCCTCCGGATCCGCTCATCGACCGACCCAGACCCGCCACGGATCACTGTCGCCCATGCGCCTGCTGTACCTCGACTGGCCACATCTTCCCCTGCGCCTGGAGCTGGAACGGCAGACCGGGTGGACGGGTCCGGTCCCGGAGCTCATCGTGCTCGGCGGCCGGCCGTGGGAACCCGGCGTCGTGCTGGACTGCAGCATCGCGGCCGCACGCCTCGGGGTCCGGCGCGGGCAGCCCCTGGGCACCGCGCACAACCTGGTCCCGGAGGCGGCCTTCCTGCCCGCGGACCGGGGCCTCTACGAGGAGGCGATGGAAGCTGCGCTGCGTCGCCTGGCGGACCTGACGCCGGCGGTGGAGGGGACCACCCACCCGGACGGTCCCACCTTCGGCCAGGTCTTCACGGGCATCGAGGGACTGGGCCGTCTGTGGGGTGCCGAGCCGGCGCTCGTGGACCGGGCGATCGCGCTGCTGGCGCCGGTCCTGCCGGGCGCGCCGCGCGCGGGTGCCGGCAACACCCGCTTCGGGGCGCGGGCCGCCGCGATCGTGGGGGAGGGTCGATTTCGGGCGGTGCCGGTGGGCGGCCGGGAGGCGGAGGCGGCCTTCCTGGCGCCGCTGCCCATCGGGCTGCTGCCCGCGGATGCGGAGAGCCGCGAGCGGTTCCGGTTGTTCGGGTTGACCCGGATCGGAGAGCTCGCGGCGCTCGATCGCTCGGCCGTGGTGGCGCGCTTCGGAACGCCCGGCGGCGAGCTGCACGACCTCGCCCGGGGCCTGGACGGACGGCCGCTGCGGCCTCGCCGGCCGGTGGAGCGGCTCCACGCGGAGGTCCAGCTGGAGCCGCCCGTGGACACCCTGGAACCGCTTCGATTCGTGCTCCGGCACCTCTGCGGCGCCCTCTGCGAGCAGCTCGCGGCGCGAGGTTCCGGGGCGGCCCGGGCCGTCCTGGACGTGGTCCCCGAACGCGGCGAGCCGATGCGCCACGAGCAGGCGCTGCCGGAGCCGTCGGCGGCCTCGGAGCTGCTGGAACGGCTGTTGATGGCCCGCCTGGAGGCGGCACCGCCCGTGGGCTCGGTGGAGCGGCTGCGACTGGAGCTGGACGGCACCGTGCCCGCCGCGGGCCAGCAGCTGGGCCTGTTCACGCCCCAGCTCGCCCGGGCCGCCCGGCTCGACTGGCAGCTGGCGGGGCTCGCCATCCGGTTCGGGCCGGACCGACTGCTCCGGGCTCGGCTGCTGGATCCGGATGCCCTGCTCGCCGCGGACCGGTTCACCTGGGGCGCCGCCGGTCCCGCGGGCCCCGCGGATCCGACGGGTCCCGCCAGGGAGGGCGCGCCGTGACCCGGCTGCTGGGTCAGCTGCCCGTGATCGGCGTGGAGACCGATCCGCTCGGTCGGCCCGTGGAGCTGCGCTGGCCGGGTGTGCGGGAGCCCGTGGAGGTGTGCAACCACTGGCGCGTGGAGGAGGCCTGGTGGCGTCGGCCGCTGCTGCGTGACTACTACAAGGTGGCGGGACCGCGCCTGCTGGCGCTCGTCTACCGGGACGGCGTGGATGGTTCGTGGCACCTGGAGCGGCTCTATGACTGACCACGCAAGACTCGACCCCGGGGGAGACCGGGGTCGAGCGGCGGTGGGGGGTCAGGCCGTCGGAGGAGGGTTCCCGGGCGGCCGACACAGCGACGGAGACGGCGTCACGTCCCGAGAATCGCCGGGACATCCATGAGACGCACGGCACCCACAGGGTGTGACGCGACCGAGAACGATTCCCGCGGCAGGTCGCCGGCCCGCTGGGGATGGTCGCGGGGACGGCTACTGGAGCGTCTGGATGCCCTCGGGCGGGATCGCGCCGATCACGAACACCACGATGAGGCCCACCAGGAACAGCACCAGGGCGGCCGCGCTCAGGATCTCGGATCGCTTGGGATGCATCGCCTGGAAGGATACCCCTTCCTACTTGCCGAAGAGCGTCCCGAACACCGAGCGGATGATGCTCTCGGCGGGATCCTCCGGCGTGGACGACCGGCGCCGCGAGCCGCCCGTGGTGCGCATCGCCGCCTTCTGGGCCCGCTCGCGCGCGGCCTGCTCCTCGCGCGCCATCCGCTGCTGCTCCTTGAGCAGGTCGCGCTGGGCTTTCTCGACGGCCTTCTGTGCCTCCCGCTCCGCCCGCTGCTGGGCCTTGAGCGCCTCGCGCTGCGCGCGCAGCGCCTCGGCCTCCTTCTGTTTCTGGGCCGCCCGCAGCTCCGCGGCGCTCATTGTCGCCGCCACCGACGGGTCCACGCCCGCCGCCGCGGCCGCCGCGTTCCGGGCGGACTCCATCTGCCGCCCGATGATCTCGTGGGCGCTCTCCCGGTCCACGGCCGTGCCGTACTTGGCGCCCAGCATGCCGGTGGCGATGCGCGCCTGGAGTTCCTCGGCGGGGATGGCCCCCATGAGCGAATCCGGCGGCAGCAGCCGGGTCGCCGCGAGCGGCGTGGGGATGCCCTTGGGGGAGAGGACCGTGACCAGCGCCTCGCCGATGCCCAGGGAGGTGATCGTCTCCTCCACGTCGTAATGGTCGGTCATGGGGAACGTGCGGGCGGTCTTGCGCAGGTTGTCCGCATCCTGCGGAGTGAACGCGCGCAGCGCGTGCTGGACGCGGTTACCCAGCTGGGCCAGCACCGACGGCGGCACGTCCGTGGGTGCCTGGGTGACGAAGTAGACCCCCACGCCCTTCGATCGGATGAGTCGGACCGTCAGCTCCACCTGCTGCATCAGGACGTCGGAGGCGTCCGTGAACAGCAGGTGGGCCTCGTCGAAGAAGAAGGCCAGCTTGGGCTTGGGCAGGTCGCCCGCCTCGGGCAGCGACTGGTACAGCTGCGCCAGCATCCACAGCATGAAGGTGCTGAACAGGCGCGGCTTGGCCATCACGTCGGACAGCTCCAGCACGCTGATGACGCCCCTGCCATCCGGGGTCACCCGCATCAGGTCGGCCACCTCGAAGGAGGGTTCGCCGAAGAAGACGTCGGCGCCCTCCTGCTCCAGCGTGATGAGCGCGCGCAGCAGCACGCCCACCGAGGCGCTGGACATGCCGCCGTAGTCCTTGAGGATCGGCTTGCCCTCGTCGGACGCGAGGAACTTGAGGGTCGTGACCAGGTCCGGCAGGTCCAGCAGCGGCAGCTTGTTGTCGTCGCAGTACTTGAAGATGAGCGACAGGATGCTGGTCTGGGTGTCGTTGAGGTCCAGGATCTTGCCCAGCAGCACGGGGCCGAAGGAGTGGACGCTGGCGCGCACCTGGGCGCCCAGCTTCCCCGACAGCGACAGGAACTCCACCGGATGGCCCTGGGCGACGAACGGCCAGCCCATCGCGGTGGCACGCTCCACCACGTTCGGGTTGGCGGCGTCGCCCGGCATCGCCAGGCCCGTGAGGTCGCCCTTGATGTCCGCGGCGAACACGGGCACGCCCGCCGCCGACAGCTGGCCCGCGAGCAGCTGGAGCGTCTTGGTCTTGCCGGTGCCCGTGGCGCCCGCGATGAGCCCGTGCCGGTTGACCATCGAGAGGCCCAGCGCGACCCGCAGGTCACCGGCCAGCTCGCCGCCCTTCATGGGCGCACCGAGCGTGATGGCGGGGCCCGTGAGGGCGTAGCCCTCGGTCATCTGCTGGCGGAAGGCGTCGTCCATGTGCTCCCTGTCGCTCCTCTGGTCGCGTCGTCCGCGCGCCCGGCGAGGGTATCACCCAGGCCTTCGGCGCCCGTCCGGGCGGCGCTGCCGGTCAGTCGCCCAGCCGGGGCGGGTTCTTGGGCCGGATCAGGCCGGGGGTCACATGCGGCGCGCTCCTGTCGCGCAGCGAGAGCACGCGCAGCGGATCGATCCGCTCGCGCACCTGGGTCGGATAGTGATCCGCCTTCACCCGCTCCCTGGACACGTTCATCCAGCCGCCATCCATCCGGATCAGCTCGTAGTGGAGGTGGCAGCCGGAGGCGTTCCCGGTCTCGCCCATGTGGCCGAGCAGCTGGCCCGCCTTCACGCGCTGGCCCGCCTTGACCGTCACATCCATGAGGTGGACGTAGGCGCTCCGATACCCGTTGCCATCATCGACCACCACCACGATGGGCAGGTCAGACATGCGGCCCTTCTTCTCCAGGCGCCGATAGAACGCGTCCAGGGAGTCGTTGAAGCCCACGAACGGCCCGAACCTGCGTCCCGCGGCGAGGACGGTGCCGGCGTGCGCCGCCCACACCCGGTCGCCGCACGATGTGGTCATGTCCAGGCCCTCGTGGATGCGCTTGCCGCCCACCGACAGGAAGCCGCTGTCGCGATAGTCGAAGAAGGCGCTGATGCGCCCGGCGCGCTGGATCGGCCAGCGGTATCCCGTGAGGCGCTCGGGTCTCTTGCTGCCGTCCGCCGAGGCGGCCGGCTCCGGGGTCGTGGCGACCTGGGCGGTGGGCCGCGGAGTGGCGTGTGGCCGACGGACCGCGGAATCCCCGACGCCGACCGGCGGATCGGTCGGGCGTGCCGCCAGGGCGGGTTCGATCGTGCCCGGTCCCTGGGCGGCGGCGAACAGGAGGGACGCGGCGATGGTGAGCAGCGTCACGAACAGCGCGGCCTGGACGGTGATCCGGGGTCGGTGTCGCCGCGGCGCCTGGAGGGGTCGGCGCGGGACCGCCTGGCGGGATCTGGTGTCGCGCGGCACCGCATATCGATACCACGGATGGGGGTCCGGCGTCGAACATCCGGGCGCTCGTGCGTGAGATAGAACAGACGTTCTATCATCTCATGATGTCGATGGCGTTCGCGGAGCTCCACTGCCACACGCCCTTCTCGTTCCTGGATGGCGCGTCGGAGAGCGAGGATCTGGTGGAGCGCGCGCTGGAGCTGGGCCTGACGGCCCTCGCGGCGACGGACCACCAGGGCCTCTACGGTGCGATCCGGTTCACGACCGCCGCCAGGGACGCGGGTCTCCACCCGGTCACGGGGATGGAGGTGGAGCTCCTGGATGCCGCGGTCCCGGACCCCGGGCGGATCGCGGTGCCACGCCGGCGACGGCCGCCGCGCGGGAGGTCGGGGGCGGACCCCCGGGGCGCGCCGGGACCACCCGCGTTCGGAGGAGTCTCGGATGTCGCGGGAGGAGTGCCGGGAGAGGCGGCCGGGGCGGCCCGGAAGGCCGGGGATGCCGGGGCGGCCGGGGCGGCCGGGGCGGCCCGGGACGGGATGCCGGTGCGTCCCTCCGCGGAGCGACCGCGTCTCCCCGGGCATCGAGATCCGATCCGGGAGGACCTGCGCGGCATCCGGGCCGCGGAGCTCGGACCACACCTCGTGCTGCTCGCCCGGTCGCTGGAGGGATACCGAAGCCTGTGTCGCCTGGCCAGCGGCGCACACCTGGCGGGCTCCAAGGGCGTGCCGCGCTTCACGCATGCCGGGCTCGCCGCGGAGACCGCGGGTCTCGTGGCGCTCACGGGCTGCCGCCACGGGGAGCTGTCGCGACGGCTCCTCGCGGGCGACCGGGAGGGTGCTCGGGCGGCCGCCCGGCGCCTCCGCGAGCTGTATGGGGAGGCGCTCCACGTGGAGCTCCAGCACCATCTCCTGCCGGATGACGACTGGCTCGTGGCGGAGCTGGCGCGCCTCGCGGAGGAGCTGTCGCTGCCCACGGTCGTCACGAACGACGCCCACTATGCCCGCCCGGAGGATCGCGAGCTCCAGGATGTGCTCGTGTGCATCCGCCACGGGCGCACCCTGGAGGACAGCGCCCATCTGCGCCGGCCCAACGGCCAGTACCACCTCAAGGGGGCCCAGGAGCTGCTGGCGCTGCCGCCGGCGCTGCCGGGCGCGGACCCGCTGGTGCGACGGGCATGGCGAGAGGGGATCGCCCGGAGCGTGGAGGTCGCCGCGTCGTGCCGGGTGGATCTGGAATTCGAGCGGTATCGCTTTCCCGGATTCGCCGTGCCGCCCGGGGAGACGCCCTTCAGCGAGCTTGCCCGGCTGAGCCACGAGGGCGCCCGTCAGCGCTACCACCCGCTCACGCCGCGTGTCCTGAAGCAGCTCGCCCACGAGCTGGACGTCGTCGAGCGGACCGGTCTCGCGGAGTTCTTCCTCATCTGCTGGGACCTGATGCGCTTCTGCAGGGAGCGGGGCATCCCGGCTCAGGGACGCGGCAGCGCGGGCGACTCGATCGTGGCGTACGTGCTGGGCATCACCCGCGTGGATCCCATCCGCCACGAGCTGCTGTTCGAGCGGTTCATCAACGAGGGGCGCACCAGCTACCCGGACGTGGATATCGACTTCGCCTCGTCGCGTCGCGAGGAGGTCATCCGGTACGTCTACGAGCGATACGGCGCGGAGCACACCGGGATGGTCTGCAACGTGGTCACGTACCGGGCGCGCTCTGCCGTGCGGGAGGTGGGGGTGGCCCTGGGCTTTCCTCGTCCGCTCGTGGACCGCGTGGCGAAGGCGCGCGAGACGTACGACTCGGTGATG
>DAOTUU010000008.1:0-21801 GCA_034436555.1 Chloroflexota bacterium
TCGGAACCGTGGGCCCGCAGGTCGGCGGACCGTGACCCTGGGTCCGTCATCCATATCCCCGTTCACGGCTGGTGGTCGTGGGGCGGACCTCGTCGACCACGACGAGACGGGTGGCTGTCACCCGGCTCCCGCCGGTCACCAGTCGGCCACGACCTCCAGCGTGAGCGTCGCGTCGCCCAGGGTCGCGCTGGGTTCGTCCTCCCAGCGCACGTCCAGGCCCAGCCAGAAGTCATGCCCGCGGCCGGGCGTGGCCGTCTGGCCCGTCACCCAGCTCCCCGCCGGCGAAGCCGAACCGAACATCGCGGGGCCCACCGCCTCTCCCGACGCGCATGCATCGTAGTCCGCCGGGTCCGCCACGAGGAAGCCGAGGCGGGCGTTCGCGGCCGCAGCGGTCACCGTGAGGTGGTACGGGCCGTCGCTGGTCACGCGCACGGAGCCGGGCCAGGCGTAGCAGGCGCCCTGGCTCGGGTCGGACGCGTCCACCAGCTCGGTGACCGCATCGTCGGAGTCGCTCGGTTCGCCGTCAGGGGTCAGGTCGGCACCCAGCTCCGCATCCCCGTCGCTGATGGTCAGGGAGATGGCCGTCGGGTCATCGTCCGGTCGCAGCACGATGGTCTGGGCGGCCCACCGGACGCTGCTGCCGCTGGTGGCGCGCAGCGTGCCCGTGGCGCCGCCACCCGGATGCTCCGCGTGCGCGGCGGCTCCGGCCGGCGGGAGCGAGCCCGCGGACCGGACGCGCGACCAGGCCACGCCGTACGGGACCCCGGAGGACGAGGTGCCCGAGACCGAGATCGCGGATCTGCCGTTGTTCCCGAACGCCCGCACCACGAACGCATCCGCGGGTGCGCCACCCACAGATGGCGCGTCCACGTGGCTGCCGGTGCGCGAGGCGCCGGACCAGGCGACGATGGGCGACCCGGTGTCCACGCCGGTGTAGCTGGTGATGCCGCCCACGGCCCCCACGCTCACGCCGCCGCTGGGTCCGCCGCATCCCGCGGCGCTCGTCCGGAAGCGCCAGGTGTAGGAGCTCGCGTCCGAGCCGGTCGCGACACGGTAGAACGTGGCCACCGAGACATACCGCCCGTTGTTCCGCCGGCCGATCGACGTCCAGCCCGCGGGCGTGCAGATCACCTGGTTGGTGCGGAGGCTCTCGACCACGATCGTGGCCAGCAGCAGTTCATCCGCGGACGCGGACGGCGTGGCGATCGTGATCTCCGACGTCGCCGGGCTGCCGTTGGAGTTGCTGGTGCCGGGGCCCGCGCCGATGGAGTCGTCGAAGCGCCAGGCCGCCTCGCCAGACTGCGGCCCGGTGGCGACCACGGTGTAGGTGGCCACGAACCGCTCCGGGAGGCGGAACTCGTGCTCGAAGCGACCATCGTCACCCGCTGTGACGGTGGCCTGATGCTGCCAGGTGCGGCCCAGGTCGTCGTTCACCTCGATGGCCACGGACTCGCCCGCGACCCAGCCCTCGCCCATGAGCAGGACCAGGGAGCCGGGCGCGTAGTCCTGGAGGTCGGTCCGGACCTGCGGGGCGGCCGCGGACGGGGCAGGGGACGGCGAGGCCGATGGATCGGGGGAGGCCGATGCATCGGGGGATGGGACGGCCGATGGGTCGGGGGAGGCCGACGGATCGGAGGAGGCCGGCGGACTGGGCGGGGCCGACGGCGCTGATGACGGTGCAGCCGACGGACCTGGCACGACCGACGGGCCAGGGGAGGGGACGGCCGATGGATCGGGTGCGGCCGACGGACTCGCGGAAGGCGAGGGCGGGTCCGATGGCACGGACGACGGGTCAGGCGGTGCCGTCGGGGCGGTGGAAGGCCGAGGGTCGGCCTCGACGGATGGCGCAGGCGTCGCGGTCGCTTCCACGCTCGGTGTCGGCGCGGGCGTGTCGGCCGGTGTGGGGCTCGGCGCGGGCGTCGGCTGCTCTGGGGTCGGGCTCAGCGTCGACTCCGGTGTCGGCTGGGGCGTCGACTGCTCGAGGGTCGGCTCCGGCGTCGGCTCCGGCGTCGACTGCTCGGGGGTCGGGACCTCGGTCGGCTGGGTCTCGGGCTCGCGGGTCGACTCCGGCGCCATGCTCGCGACGGCGGCGCGGACCTTGCGATCGCCCTTGCGGTGCGACCCGTGATCCCCGGCCAGCGCGGGCAGCTGCGCGGCGACCAGCAGCAGGCAGATCAGCCCGGCGGCGATCGTGGCCGCCCGCGACCGTGTCCAGAACATCGCGTCAGCCCGCGGGCGACGGCGTCGGCGTCACCGGCTCGCACAGGGGAGCGGCCGTCGCGGGATCGCCGCCGATGCTGAACGGGACGCGCAGCTCCTGGGTCAGGCCGCCGCCGTAGCTGGCCGTGGCGACCAGCGTGTACGCGCCCGTGTCGAGCCGTTCGCCCAGGTCCGCGGTGACGAGGGTGGACGTGTCGGGCCAGGCGAGCGGCCGGTCGGAGCCGGGGACGGAGTCGACCGCCGTGCCCGAGGCGTCCAGGATCTGGAAGGTGACCGCGGGCACGATGCCGATCGCGCCGCCGTTGCGCAGGGTCGCCTGGAGCAAGGGGCCTCGGTCCAGGTTCTCGCACACGCTCGCGGACTCGACGGTCAGCACGGGCGTGGCATCCACCGTGGCATCGACCGCGTGGGTCGGATCGCCCACCATCGCGCCGTCCTCGTCGCCCGTGCCCAGTCGGACGGTCAGGTCGTAGGTCCCGCCCAGGGGCAGGGGCAGCGTGGCGTCAGCCGCATAGACGCGAGTCCTCCCCGGCAGCACCCGCCCGGAGACCAGGTCCAGGGTCGCATCGGCGGCGGGATCCCGGGCGGTAACGGTGACGCTGCCGGCGATGGGGACATGGACGTTGCCGTCATTGCGGACCTGTGCGCGGAAGCCCAGGCGCCCGTCCGGCTCCAGGAACAGCGCAGAGCGCTCGAGGGCGGTCGATCGGTCGAGGTCGCCCTCACCGTGCACCGTGAGGAACACGGGCACGACGATCCGGGCGGCCATGGTGGGTCCGGTGCCGGGCGTCCCGGGATCGGTCGCCACGGCGACGGCGGCATAGCGCCCGCCGGACGCGATCTCATCGGGGATGTCCAGGATGTACGTGACGACGGCGCGCTCGCCGGGCTCCAGATGGAGCCGGTCGGGGGTGACGCGGCTCCACTCGAGGGCAGAGCGGTCATCGATCATCGACTCGAAGGGCAGCAGGTCGGTGACGGCGTCGTACGGCTCATCACCCTGGTTGGAGACGGTGATCTCGATGCGGCCGGCATCGCCGCCGCGACCCTCGAGCTCGAGGATCGCGGGCGAGACGCCGATGGTGACCTCTGCGCTGGCGGGGGCCGCCCCGATGAGGAGGACGCCCGCCAGCACGGCCCCGAGGATGCTCGGTTTCCCCAGGTGACGCATGGTCAGGCGTGGGCGGAGGCCGTCAGGGTCAGCGTGGCGTCCGCGAGGTCCGCGTCCGGCTCGTCCGCCCACAGGACGGTGAGGCCCAGCCAGAAGTCCGTCGTGCGACCCGACGTCCGGCCCAGGCTCTGGACCCAGTCGCCGCCGGACCCGGTGAACATGTCCGTGTCCACCGGCTCACCGGTGGAGCAGGCGCTGAATGTCCCGGGGTTGCTGGTCAGGAAGAACAGGTCCCCGTTGGCGGCCGCGGCATCCACGGACAGGTCGTAGATCTTGTTGCTCTTGACCCGGACGGCACTGGCGACGTCGTAGCAGGTGCCGGTGCTGGGGTCCGAGCCATCCACGTTCGCGGCCACGCCGCTGGCGTTGCTCGGGTCGCCGTCCGGTGTCAGGTTGTCGCCGAAGTCGGCCGTGGCGTCCGGGATGGTCAGCACGATCTTGCTCGCGCTGCCACCGGAGACGGTCACGTCGCCGGTCGTCGCGGCGCCCGCGGGTGCGGCGACGAGGGCGGTCGCGAGCAGCGTGGCGCCGCCCACCCAGAGCGCGGCGGATCGTCGATGATGGAAGGGCATGGGGACCTCTCTGCGCTGTCTGCCTGGTCGCGCCGGTGGAAGGTCCGCCGACGCGTTCGTCCGACCATCGGACGGGATCGCCCGGCGCCATGGGGGGTGGCGCACCGAGCACTGCCCAGAGGTTGCCCGGGACCTAAGTGGGGTGTCAGTGGGTGGAAGGTCCCGTACCCCACCATGACCATGGGTGCCGCTCCGCGCTCCAGGACACCGGACCCCCACTCACCGCCCGGGACCGGCTCTGGTGGCCGGAGTCGGCGGGCGTGGCCCGGTCGGCGCTTCCATGGCGCCTCCACAAGCCGCGGATAAGTGGGGGTGGATGGCCGGTGAAGGGCTCGACGCGATGCTCCGGCGATGGACCACCTCGGGGCTCTCGGGCCATCCCACGACCATCCGTCCGCCATGTCTACGCCGAGGTCGTGGGCGTCGCGGTGCGCATCGGCGCGAGAGCGATCGATGAGAGCCGCTGGGGCCGCGGGGGGCGATGTGGCGGGCGTCGGGCGATGTGGCGTGGCGCGGCTTGGGGAGCGGTGCGCGCCGGGGGCGCGGCGTTCGGCCCCGGCCCGTGTCAGGCGGTGCGGGGCGTGGTGGCGCCGGGGGCACCGCGGATTCGGCCCAGCGACACCCACGCCTCCGGATCTCCCGCGAGCTCCAGCACGCGCGGCGGCAGCGCGCCATCGCGCAGGTCCGCCAGGGACGTGGACTCGAGGATCTCCCGGAGGGCGGCACGGACGGCGATCCAGACGTCCGTCAGGCGCACGGCGGCGCCCCGGTAGGTGATGTTCTCCGGCCGGTCGCCGCGCACGTTGGCGAGCGGCCCGTCCACGGCGCGGATGACGTCCGCGACACTGATCGTCGTGGCGGGCCGCGCGAGGGTGTAGCCGCCGTCCGGGCCGCGCTGGCTGCGCACCACGCCCGCGTGCTTCAGCTCCAGCAGGATCGTCTCCAGGAACTTGATGGGGATCTCCTGCGCCTCCGCGATGCGGTCGGCCTTGAGCGGCCCGCCACCCTCGGTGGTGGCAAGCTCGACGGCGGCACGGACGGCATAGTCGGCCTTGGCGGAGACACGCATGCGGATGGCATTGTCCGCCATCCCGGTCCTGCGCGGGCGGACACCGGGTCAGGTGGTGGATGGGGCCGCTCGTCCGGGGACTGTCGCCCGAGAGTCCCCACGGCACGCCCCCCGTTGCGCGTCCGCCCCCGTCGCCCGCCCGCTCCCCGAGTCGTCGTCCGCGCCGACCCTGCCAGATGTCGCGCCCACGCGACTCAATCGACGCATCTTCCACCCCTGATTCGGTGGGGTGCGGGCGGTCGAGCGCGGGACACTGCCATAAGTCCGGATGGCGTGACACAAGCTGGGTGTCACTCGGCGAAGGTCGCGCTGTGGGGACAACTGGCAGGGAAACAGCAGCGCCCGGGCCGATAGGGTCGCGCCGTGGCGACATGTGGCAGGAAGGTCCCCGGTACGGTCGCCATCGCGGACATTCGTCCAGGTTGTGATGACTCGCCGACGCCCCGCGGTTCGCCAGCCATCGTAGACACGGGATGCCCACGCCACTGCATCGATCGACCGGCTCGCGGGCGGGCGACTCCGGCGGGTACGATGAGCTTGCCAGGGGATGGGTGATGGAGCGCGGGGTCGGACTGGCGGCCCGCGATGGGAGCGAGGGGTGCGTCGTGGGCGACCGGCTTGAGGACCTGCGGGGCTGGTGGCAGCGCACGCGACGGCGCCGACTCAAGCCGGCAGTCCAGGCCGCGGTGGGACGCGGTCGACCGACTGCGGCCACCCACCCCGCCGAACCGGCGCCTCCGCCACCGGATCCCAGCGACGAGCCGGCGGCCGTGACCGCCGAGCTACCGGAGCCGACCGAGGCCGAGCCGGTCGAGCAGCCCGAGGCCGAGCCGGTCGAGCCCGCGCCGGTCGAGCCGGTCGAGCCGGTCGAGCAGCCCGAGGCCGAGCAGGTCGAGCAGGTGGGGCCCGAACCAGAGCAGTCCGATCCCGAGCCCGAGCCGGTCGAGCCCGAGCCCGAGCTGGAGCAGGTCGAGCAGCCCGTTGCGGAGCAGGTGGGGCCCCAGCCGGTCGAGCCTGAGCCCAAGCCAGCCGACACGCCCGAATCCGAGCCCGAGCCATGGCCGGCCAGTACGGGCCAGGCCGCGGTCCCGGAGCTCGCCTGGGCCGCGCCCGGATCGGCGCCGTGGGAGGTCAAGCCGGTCGAACCCGCCGCGCCCGACGCAGACCCTGCCGCACCCGACGCAGTCGCCGCCGTCGATGCGAGCGACGCGGCCGTCCTCGACGCCGAAGCAGCGCCCGCCCTCGACGCCGATGCCCCGCGCACGAGCGACGACCCATCCGCGCCGTGGTGGGGCGTGGCGCCCCCCGCCGCCGCCGCGACCCCCGCCGCGGAGAGCGTGACGCCCACGGACCCCGATCCCGCCCTGGCCCCGGGGCCGGCGGCGGCGTCGACACCCGATGCCGCCGCAGCGGCCCGATCGGACGACCCACTCGATCTCGATGATGATCAGCGCCGCTGGCTGGGCAGGGGCGTGGGTCTCGTCGAGGGCATCGGCCCGGCCTACGGGAGTCAGCTCGAGGTGGTCGGTGTGTCCACGCTCCAGGACCTGCTGCTCCGAGGAGCCACCCGACGCGGACGCCAGGAGATCGCCGATCGCACGGGCATCAGCGGCAGGCTGATCATGCGCTGGGTGAACAACGCTGACCTGTTCCGCATCCGGGGCGTGGGCACGCAGTATGCGGACCTGCTGGAGGCGTCCGGCGTCGACACGGTGGTGGAGCTCGCTCTGCGCCGCCCGGACAACCTCGCGGCGCGTCTGAAGACGACCAACGACATCCGCAGCCTGGTCCACCAGGTGCCCACAGAGGCCCAGGTGGCCGACTGGGTGGCACAGGCGAAGGGGCTGCCGCGCATCGTCGCCTACTGACCGCGCCGGACGGCCGGCGCTGACCGAGCACCCGCCCCTTCGCTGTCCTCGGACCCGACGCTGACCGCCCCGACGGCTCGATCCCGCTACCATCCGCCGGTGCCCCGGAACGATGCGCCCGCGCTCCTCCATGCCCGCGCGCTGACCAAGCGATTCGGCGCCTTCACGGCCGTCGACGGGGTGGACTTCGACGTCGCGCCGGGCGAATCGTTCGGGTTCCTGGGCCCCAACGGCGCGGGCAAGACGAGCACGATGCGGATGATCGCGTGCATGTCGCCCGCGACCTCCGGCGAACTGCGGGTGCTGGGCATGGATCCCGCCACGCAGGGCCCCCTGATCCGGGCGCGCCTGGGCGTGGTCCCCCAGTCGGACTCGCTGGACATGGAGCTGACCGTCGAGGAGAACCTGGTCATCTACGGCCGGTACTTCGACCTGTCCTACCGGGAGGCGCGGGCCCGCGCACGGGACCTGCTGAGCTTCGTCCAGCTGACCGAGCGCGCCCGAGACGCCGTGGAACCGCTGTCGGGCGGCATGAAGCGTCGGGTCACCATCGCCCGGTCGCTCATCAACCAGCCGGAGCTGCTGCTCCTCGATGAGCCCACGACCGGCCTGGACCCGCAGGCGCGCCACCTGCTGTGGGACCGCCTGTACCGCCTCAAGCAGGAGGGCGTCACGCTCATCCTGACGACCCACTACATGGACGAGGCGGAGCAGCTGTGCGACCGGCTCGTGGTCATGGACAAGGCGCGCATCGTGGCTGAGGGGTCGCCGCGGGCGCTCATCGAGCGGCACGCCAGCCGGGAGGTCGTGGAGCTGCGCTTCCCGGTGGACGGGCGCGCGGACGTCGCCGACCAGCTGGACGGACTCGCCGACCGCGTGGAGGCGCTGCCCGACCGGTTCCTGCTGTACTCCGACGACGGCGAGGCGACCGTGGTGGCCGTCCACGACCGGGGCCTTCGACCGGAGGCGGTGCTCGTGCGCCGGGCATCGCTGGAGGACGTGTTCCTGCGGCTCACCGGCCGCTCGCTCGTCGAATGAACGACGCCCGGGTGGACACACCCCGGATGGGCACACCTCGGATGGGCACACCCCGCACGCGCGCGCCTCGTGCGCGTGAGCGCACGCGCACGAGCGCGCCGGCCGCGCCCGCGAGCCCGCCCCGATGAGCCTGGTGGGCACGGCGCGCCGGTCGGTCGCCGACCTGGGCGGCTGGCGCCGCATCCTCGCGTTCCGGCCCGCCGGCTCGATGCACGTCCTGGAGTTCCAGCTGCTGGGCTACCGGCGCTCCTGGCGCGGCTCGCTGTTCTCCAGCTTCCTCTCGCCGGTGCTGTTCCTGGCTGCCATCGGGGTGGGCCTCGGCTCGATCATCGACGAGGGCAGCGCGGTCGCCGCGGCGGGCGTGACGTACCTCATGTTCCTGGCGCCGGGGCTGCTCGCGGCCAACGCGATGCAGACCGCGCAGAGCGAATCGACCTACCCGATCATGGCCGGCCTGACGTGGCTCAAGACGTTCGGGGCGATGGTGGCCACGCCGCTCCGGCCCTTCGACATCGTCCTGGGCAACCTGCTGTTCATCGTGCTCCGGCTGCTGCTCGTGGGCTCGGTGTTCGTGCTCGTGTCGGTCGCGTTCGGCGCCGTGGACCTGGTGCGGGGCATCGCGATGATCCCGGCCGCGGTGCTCACCGGTCTCGCGTTCGCGGCGCCTGTCATGGCGTTCTCCGCGACCCAGCGCGACGACAGCAACTTCGCGGCCATGTTCCGGTTCGTGATCACGCCGCTGTTCCTGTTCTCCGGCACGTTCTTCCCCATCAGCCAGCTGCCCCCGCTGCTCCAGCCCATCGCGTTCCTCACGCCGCTGTGGCACGGCGTCAGCCTGTGCCGCCAGATCGCCCTGGGCATCGGTGACATGCCGCTTGCGCTGCTCAACCTCTCGGTGCTGCTCGCGTTCGTGTGCGTGGGCCTGGCCCTGGCCGGACTCACGTTCGCGCGGAGGCTCATCACGTGAGCCTGGGGACGCTGGGCCGGCTGATGCCCGGGACCGCGGGTTTGGCGCCGCGGCGCGCGGGTCGGCTGGTGGAGCGCAACCTCCACGTCTACCGCCGGCGCTGGCTGATGATCGTGTCGGGCTTCTTCGAGCCGCTGTTCTACCTGCTCGGCCTGGGCGTGGGCCTGGGCGCGCTGGTGGGCGACGTGGCTGGGATGCCCTATGCCGTGTTCGTGGCGCCCGCCCTCATGGCGACCGCGGCGATGAACGGGGCGCTCGCGGACTCCACCTTCAACATGTTCTTCAAGCTGCGCTACGCGAAGACGTACGAGGCGATCCTGTCGACGCCCCTGGGGGTGGCCGACGTGGCCGCCGGCGAGGTGGTCTGGGCGCTCATCCGGGGCTCCATCTATGCGACCGGCTTCATCGTGGTGATGCTGCTCCTGGGCCTGGTCGTCTCGCCCCTGGCCATCCTCGCCGTGCCCGCGGCGCTCCTGGTGGGTCTCGCCACGGCGGGCGTGGGGACCGCGGCCTGCACCTGGATGCGCTCGTGGCAGGACTTCGACCTGATCATGATGGTGACGCTCCCCATGTTCCTGTTCAGCGCCACGTTCTTCCCCATCACCCAGTACCCGGAGCCGCTGCGCACGATCGTGGAGCTGACACCGCTCTATCGCGGGGTCCACCTGATCCGCGGACTCACGACGGGCGCGGCCGACTGGACGGTCCTGATCGACGTGGCCTACCTCACGGTGCTGGGACTCGTGGGGCTGGCCGTCACCTCGCGTCGACTCGGGCGCCTGCTGCTGAAATAGCGCGGGACGCGGGCGTCACGCGGCCGGCGCGCGTCACGCGGCCGGCGCGCGTCACGACTGCGGGGCGGGTGCGCGCGTCGCGCGGCCTGGCCGCACCCCGATGAGCCGGCGCTCCCGACCGAGCGACGGCGCCCACCCAAGCGTCCGGGCGCCCGCGAAGCGCAGGTATGCCGCCAGGGCGTCGCGCATCGCGTCCACGAAGCCCTCCGCCCGCGCCGGGTCGAAGCCGGGTTCCCACCAGCAGCCCAGGATGCGCACGGTGCCCTCCGCCCGGTCGATGCGCGGCTCGATGCGTCCCACCAGGCGGTCGCCGAACAGCAGCGGCAGCACGTAGTAACCCCATCGCCGCCTGGGCTCGGGCGTGTAGACCTCCCACACGTAGTCGAAGTCGAACAGGTCGCGCAGCAGGTCGCGGTCCCACGCGATGGGGTCCAGCGGCCCGATGAGGCTGACCGACGGAGCCGCCCCCAGCTCGCCCGCCGCGTCCACCTCGTCGAGCAGGTCCAGCTCCTCGCCCAGGACGTACCGGGCGCCCCTCAGCCCCTCCACCTCGACGGGCCAGATCTCGCCGTCCGCGACGAGCTGGTCGCGCAGCTCCTCGCGGATGATCGCGTCTGGCGGGTCATCGGCGGTGCGGCGCGTCTTGGCGATGCCCATCCACAGTTCCGGGGGAGAGCCCTTGACACCCAGCAGGCCATTGGCGCGGTAGCGCGACAGCAGCTTGTGGAGGCGCTGGCTGCGCGGATCCGGGTGGAAGGCGAGCAGGTGCTCCGGGAACAGCCGCTCCACCAGGTCCAGGTAGCGCCGATTGCCGTCTCGCCGGGCCAGGCCCAGCACGCCTCCGTCCGCGAGGGCCTCCAGCATCGCGCGGGTCTCGGCCGTGGGACCCCAGCCCCAGGGGATCTTGGGACCGGGCTCGAAGTCGAGCGAGCAGAGCGGACCCTCCGCGCGGATGCGCTCCAGGATCATGTCCACGGTGGCGGCGTATCGCGTCCACGCGCCGCCGGAGTGGCGCGCGTGGTGCGTGTCCCAGAACACGCGGTAGTAGGGCAGCTCCGCGGTGGGCACGATGCTGAGGCCCTTGTTCCAGATCTCGAACAGGTCGCGGGTGCCGTACAACAGGTGCTCGGTCCAGGCCGGGTCGTAGTCCCGGACGCGCGCGTGGAGCACCAGGTCGTGGTTGCGCCCGGCGACCGCGAGCGGGTCGAACTGGATCGAGCCGAGCCTCCTGACGACCTCCAGCACGCCCGCAGGGCCGGGCGGGGCGGTCCGGGCTGGCGCCAGCAGATGGCGGGTGACGAGGAACCGGCGGGCGGTGGCGCGGTCGATCGTGCGCGTGGGCTCATGGGCCATGGCGCGCAGTATCGCGGGACGGCCCGTCAGCAGGTGTCAGGTTCGGGGCGGACGGGCATGTTGGCACTCGCGGCGGGAGAGTGCCAACTCGTGGCAGCGAACGGACCCCGCCCCTATACTCCGCCTACCCCATGGCGACGCAGCGTGACTACTACGACATCCTCGGCGTGCCCAAGGGCGCGTCGGACGAGGACATCAAGAAGGCGTTCCGGAAGCTCGCCCAGCAGTGGCACCCGGACGTCAACAAGGCTCCCGAGGCGGACGAGCGATTCAAGGAGGTCAACGAGGCCTACCAGGTCCTGTCCGACCCGCAGCGCCGGCAGGCGTACGACATGTTCGGGCGGGCCGGCGTCGGCGGATCGGGTGCAGGCCAGGAGGGCTACGGGCCGTTCGGCGGGTTCTCCGGGTTCGGGGACATCTTCGACGCGTTCTTCGGGCAGGGAGCCACGTCCGGCGCACGGCGCGGGCGGGCGCCGTCGGGCGCGGACCTGCGGTATGACCTGAAGCTCACGTTCGACGAGGCGATCCACGGCGCAGAGAAGGAGATCTCCTTCAGCGCGCCGGGTCGCTGCGAGACGTGCGATGGGTCGGGCGCGGAGCCGGGCTCCAGCCCCATCACCTGCCCCCAGTGCAACGGCACCGGGGAGGTGCGCCAGGTCCGCTCCACGATGCTCGGCCAGATGGTGAACGTGGTCGCCTGCGGCCGGTGCCGCGGTCAGGGACGGATCGTGGAGAAGCCCTGCGCCATGTGTCGCGGCGATGGCCGCACCGAGCGCCGGCGGACGCTTCGCGTGAGCGTGCCCGCGGGCATCGACGACGGCCACCAGATCCGCCTGAGCGGCGAGGGAGAGGCCGGGCCGCGAGGCGGCACCGCGGGCAACCTCTACGTGGTCACTCACGTGGAGCCGCATCCGCTGCTGCGCCGGGACGAGACCGAGCTGTACTACGAGCTGCCCGTGTCCATCAGCCAGGCGTCTCTGGGGGCGCGACTGTCGGTTCCCACGCCGGACGGCACGGAGTACGTGGACGTGCGGCCCGGCACGCAGGCCGGCACGGAGATTCGGCTGCGCGGCAAGGGCGTGCCGCACCTGCGCCGGGCGGGCATGCGCGGTGACCTCCACGTTCTGGTGGACGTCCAGGTGCCCACGCGCCTCTCCGCGCGCCAGCGCGAGCTGCTCGAGGAGTTCGCGGAGCTGGCCGGCGAGAATGAGCCCGGTCCCGAGCCGGGCCCCGGTCCCAAGGCGTCCGGTCGCAACCGCCGGCACCGGGGCATCGCCGACCGGCTCAAGGACGCGATCAGCTGACCGGAGACGAACGGCACGCCGCGGCCGGATCGCACATGGCCGAGCCGCGCGCTGCGGCGCCGCGCGCCGCCGAGCCGCACGACGGCGAGCCGCGCGCCGCCGAGCCGCGCGCTGACGAGCCGCGCGCCGCCGCGGAGCTGCACGCGGCCGGCACCTGGCTGGAGCTGTCGGTCACGGCCGACCACGAGGCGGTGGAGGCGGTGAGCGAGATCCTGGCCCGGGTCGCGAGCGGCGGCGTGTCCGTGGAGATGCCCTACCACCTGGTCGCCGACGGGCTGGCCGCGGAGCCGGACCTCTCTCGACCCGCCACCCTGCGCGCCTACCTGCCCGCCCTCGACGCCCGCGCCGCCGAGGCCGCCATCGCCCGCGCGACCGAGGAGCTGGGGCACCTCCAGGCCTTCGGGCTCCGGCCGATTGGTGACCTGGAGGTCCGACCAGTCCACGAGGAGGACTGGGCGGCGGCCTGGAAGCAGCATTTCCCGGTGCTGCGGGTGGGCCGTCACCTGGTGATCCGACCGACCTGGCGGCGCCATCGGGCCCAGCCGGGAGACGTGGTCCTGGCGCTCGACCCGGGCATGGCCTTCGGGACCGGCCTCCACCCCACGACGCGCCTGTGCCTGGCGGGCATCGAGCGCTGGGCGGAGGAGGGGGTCATCGCGGGGCGCTCCGTGATCGACGTGGGCTGCGGCTCCGGGATCCTGGCCATCGCGGCGGCACGGCTGGGGGCGGCATCGGTCCTGGGTGTCGACACCGACCCGATCGCCGTCGAGGCGACCTCCGCGAACGCGCGCCGCAACCGGCTCGCCCGGCGCATCGCCGCGCGCCAGGGTTCGCTTCCGGCCGCGGGCGGGCCGTGGGATCTGGTGCTCGCAAACCTCATCGCGTCGCTGCTGGTGGACCTGGCGGGCGAGCTGGCCGCCGCGCTCCGACCCGGGGGCCGGATGCTCGCCTCGGGCATCTTCATCGACCGCGCCGACGAGGTGATCGAGGCGTTCGAGGCGGTCGGGCTGCACATCCGGGCGCGGACCGGGGAGGGGGACTGGGTCGTGCTGGACGTGGAGCGCCCGGGACCCGAACTGCCGGGGCCGGGCGTCGCTGGACCGGACCTGCCGGGACCGGACCTGCCGGGGCCCCGTCGCGCCGTGTCGGGCTCATGATCCCCAGCAGCTGGTTCCCGTACGTCCTGATCGCGCACATCGGCTTCGCGATCGCGCTGTTCCTGCCCAGCTTCCTGCTGCCGTTCACGATGCGCGCCCGGACGCGCGACGGGGGACCCGGCCAGAATCCGCCCGGCCCGGGGGTGCGCGCGCTCCTGTGGCTGGAGCGCAACGGAACGCTCGTGATCGGTGTCGGCGTGCTGGTGACGGGGCTGCTGATGCTGGGCATCCTGGGCTCCGCCTTCGCCAACCAGCCGTGGCTGCTGGCGGGCATCGCGATCTATGCGGGCGTGCTCATCGTGTCCTTCTTCATCCAGCGCCCCGGGCTGCGGGTGCTGCTGCGCATCTCCCGGGACGCGGGCCCCGAGGAGCAGGCGAAGTGGCGTGCGCGCGCCGTGCGGCAGCGCTACATCAGCTACGGCATGGCGGCCGCGGTGGGTCTCATCGGTTGGCTGATGATGGCCAAGCCGGGCGTCTGAGCGCGACCGCAGGACCGGACCGGGTAGCATCCGAGCACATCGAAGGGAGCACGCATGGCCGAACCCGACTGCCTGTTCTGCCGCATCGCCGGGGGATCGATCCCGGCCGCGGTCGTCCACGAGGATGACCTGGTGGTCGCGTTCCGGGACATCGCGCCCCAGGCGCCCACGCACGTGCTGCTCATCCCCAGGGAGCATGTGTCGTCGGTGTCGGCGCTGACCGACGGACATGGCGACCTGCTGGCGCGACTGATGACGACGGCCGCGCGGCTCGCGGAGTCGGAGGGGATCGCGGCCTCGGGGTATCGCCTCGTCAGCAACACCGGGGCCGACGCGGGCCAGTCGGTGGCGCACCTCCACTGGCATCTGCTGGGCGGCAGGCCGATGGCATGGCCGCCAGGATGAGGGTGTCGAGCGTGCGCCGCCCGGTCGCGGCCCTCGTGCTCGGGGGCGTGCTGCTCGGGGGGTGCGGCGGCCTGTTCACGGCGCGATCCGATCCCGGCCCGCCGCTGCCCACACCCCAGGTCTCGTTCTCCACGGGCGTCGCGGGCACGGTCGCGGATCTCACCGCCGCGCTGGGTGCGGTCCGCATCCCGCTGTACCCGCCCACGACGCCCGCTCGTCCCTCCGAGCCCGAGTCGCTCACGCAGGTGCCTCGCGCGGTGCTCCAGGCGGGCGTCGGCGATCCGTCGGTGGGGTACGTGGTGGTCTACCAGCTGCCCGACGCGAATGGCGCGACCGCCGCGGGCGCCGCGCTCGCCGACCACCTCGCATCGGGGTTCGGGCAGACGAACTTCCCCGTGGACACCCAGTTCCACGTGGCGACCCTGGGCACGACCGTGATCCTCACGTGGTGGTCGCGCGAGAAGGCCGCCGATGACGAGCTCGCGGAGACCGCGTTCGACGCGATCGCGGGCGTGGGCACGGAGATCCCGGTCGTCAAGTAGCCGGTTCAGCGACCCTCGCGCACCGCGAGCGGCACGTCCGCGGCCGCCCACTCGCGGACCCGGTCGCGCTGGATCTTGAGCGTGTGGGTGCGCGGGAAGTCGGGCTCCGGCCACAGCCGCCAGCCGTCGATGCGCTGATGGGACCCCAGCTGCCGGTTCGCCGCCCGCACGATCCGGTCGATCTCCGCGCGCACGAGGGCATCCTGCGCCTCGTCGCGCGCCTCCTGGCCGCCCCGCCCGGGCGCCAGCAGCGGCATGGTCCCGGGCGGCATCACGACCGCCTCGATGCGCCCGGGCGCGGTCTCCAGCACCACCGCCTGGTTCAGCCCGTGGTCCTGGAGCACGTTCTCGATGTCCTCGGGGAACACGTTGAGGCCGTTGGGCAGCACGATGATGTTCTTCTTGCGGCCGGACAGCACCAGCCGTCCCCGCTCGTCGATGCGGCCGATGTCGCCGGTGAGGTACCAGCCCTCGGGACTGAAGGCCGCCGCCGTCGCGTCGGGGTCCTGCCAGTAGCCGTGGCTGACCGTCGGTCCTGCGATGAGGATCTCCTGGTCGGTCTCGTCCAGTCGCAGCCGGACCGGCGGGATGGTCCGGCCCACGCACAACGCCGGGTGGTCCGCCTCCGTGTTCGCCGACGCCGGCCCCGCCTCCGTGGAGCCGTACCCCTGTTGGACGACGACCCCGATGTCCTCCCAGGCCATCTGCAGCTCGGGCGGCAGGTAGGCACCCGCGACCACGAACAGCGACAGCTCGCCGCCGATCTGGCGATGGAGCGAGCGGAAGATGACCCGGCGCGCCCGGTAGGGGAGCCGGCGCGCGACCCTGCGCGCACGGGCGACCACGGCCGCCTTCCCCTGGCGCTCGACCTCGCGCATGATGCCGGTCCAGAAGATCTCCAGCAGCTGGGGCGTGACCACCATCGTGGTCACCCGCAGCTCGCGCAGCGCCTCGAAGATGACCCGCGGGTTGCGCGACCGGACGTACACGATGCGGGCGCCGATCATCGTGCCGTAGAACAGGACCGGCGCCTGCTCGAACAGGTGGGACAGCGGCAGCAATGACACCGCGCGATGGGGCCGGGGCGGCAGGAGCACCCCGCACACCTGGAGTGTGGACAGCAGGTTGCCGTGGGTGAGCATCACGCCCTTGGGCGCGCTCGTGGTGCCCGAGGTGTAGATGACCTCCACGAGCGTGCCGCGCCCGGGTCGGGGCCAGGCGTCCAGCCGGGCCTCCCAGTCGGTCGGGAACGCGGGGTCGGCCGGGTCGGGATCCGCCGTCAGGTCGTCGAGCGTCAGCGCCGACAGGTGGTCGAGACCCGCGGCGACGGGGTCGGGCGCGTCCTGGCCGCCGGTGCCGAGCGCGAGCCAGGGGGTGTCCGCCTTCGCGGCGAGGCGCTGGAGCACGGCGGGCGCCATGCGCAGGTCCAGGGGCACCAGGATGACGCCCAGGCGCATCGCCGCCCAGTAGACGGCGGGCAGGCGCGGGGTGGAGGGTGACCAGGTGAGCAGCCGGTCGCCGGCGGTGAGCCCCGCCAGATGCAGGCGCCATGCCGCGATCCGGGAGCGGCGTCGCAGCTCCGCCGCGGACCACGCGTCCTGGAGTCCGGCGTCGGTGCGCAGGGCCACGATCGGGTGGTCCTCAGGCCAGCGACGCGCGGCATCGTCGAGCAGGTCGACCAGGGACTCGAACGTGGCAGGGTCCGGGTACTGGGTCACCGGCGGAGTGTAGAGCCGCGCGTCGGTGCGGGGCGACGCGTGCGGGCCGGTGCGGAGCGACGCGTGCGGGCCGGTGCGGGGCGACGCGTGCGGGCCGGTGCGGGGCGACGCGTGCGGGCCGGTGCGGAGCGACGCGTGCGGGCCGGTGCGGGGCGACGCGTGCGGGCCGGTGCGGGGCGACGCGTGCGGGCCGGTGCGGGGCGACGCGTGCGGGCCGGTGCGGGGCGACGCGTGCGGGCCGATTGTCCCCGAGGGAGACTCTATGAGGGGATCTGCCACGCGACGGCGGGCGCGGGCCGCGCCAGCGAGCGCGGTTCAGGATCATCCACCATGCCAGATGTCGCGACGGTCCGACACATGCCGGGTCCCCACCCGGCTACCGTCCGGCCGTCGGCACATGTGTCAGGATTCTGGGCGCTCTCCGGCCGGTAACGTCGCGCAGGCAGGACATCTGGCAGGAATCGCCGCCGCTGGGTTCCCCTGGGCGACTTCTGTCCAGATGCCCACCCGCGCCCGTGGCACCGCCGCGCCCGTGGCACCGCCGCGCCCGCTTGTCTGCCACGATGCCGGACCGCGGCGGGCGACCGCGAAACGGCGGGCGACTGCGACGGCGGGCGATCGGGCGATCGCATCGGTTGCCGATCGGGGTTCCATGGCGTATGCTCCGCGGGCCCAGGCGCTCTGGGTCGTCGCGTGCCGTCCTGCATCGGTCGGCGGCGGACCCACCGCAACGAGCGCCGCTCCACGCCCGGCCACCGGCACCGGGTCAGGTGTCGGGCGAGCATGTCCGCCGGCGGGAGGTGATTCCAGGTTGGCTGAGGTCCGAGTCGGAGAGAACGAGACCTTCGAGAGCGCGCTGCGTCGGTTCAACAAGAAGATCCAGCAGAGCGGCATCCTCGCGGAGGCGCGTCGGCGCGAGCACTACGAGAAGCCCAGCGTCAAGCGCAAGCGCAAGGAAGCGAAGCGCAAGAAGGCGACCCGCCAGGACTAGGCGTCCCGCTCGGCGGTCGGACGCGTCGTCCGCTCCGGCCGCCGGCACCGGGCCCCGTTCGCGAGGACGGGGCACCGGGGAGGTTCCACCCATGACTTCCCTGAACGAGCAGCTCCAGGCCGCGCTGAAGGACGCCATGCGGGCGCACGACGACCTGCGTCGTGACACGCTCCGGATGGCGATCGCCGCCGCCTACAACGCCGAGAAGGCCGCCCGCCGTCCCCTGACGGACGAGGAGGTGCTGGGCGTCCTCGCGCGCGAGGTCAAGACCCGCCGCGAATCGATCGAGGCGTACGAGGCCGCCGGCCGCCCCGACCTGGCCGCCCGGGAGCGTGCCGAGGCGGACATCCTCATGGGGTACCTGCCCGCCCAGCTGTCGGAGGCGGAGGTCCGCGCCATCGTCGTGGAAGCGATCGCCCAGACGGGCGCCACCACCCCCCGGGACATGGGTCGGGTGATGGGCGTCGTCGCACCGCGCACGAAGGGTCGCGCGGACGGCAGGGTCGTCAGCGGCATCGTCAGCGCGGAACTGGCGCGCGTCGCCGCGGCCGCATCGGCAGGGGGCTGAACCCCGCCCCCGGGGGTCCGACCGGCGATGCTCGCGCGCCGCTCCGGCCGTCTGCTGGCCTTCACCCGACGCGATGCCGTCCGACTGACGGTCGCGACGGTCCTGCTCGTGCTGGGCATGGCCCTGGTCCTTTCGGTGGACCTGCTGCCCGGAGGAGCGCCCACGCCAAGGCCCGACCTCGCCGAGATCGCGGGCTGGCTGCTGCTGTCGGGGCTGCTCGTGGGCGGACTGCTGGCCTGGGTGTGGCGCTTCCGACCCGAGCTGTGGCATCGCAATCGGGCGCTGGCGTTGCTGGCGGTGATGCTGCTCGTCGCGGCGTTCGTGCTGCGCCTCACGGCCGAGCGGTCGCTGCTGCCGTACCTGGTGCCGACCGCCACGGTCGCGCTCGTCCTGGCGGTGCTGCTCGACGCGGGCGTCGCGCTCGTGATGACCGTGATGCTGTCGCTCCTGGCGGGCGCGGTGGCCGGGTCGCCGGGCCTGGTCGCGTTCACGTTCCTGACCGGACTCGCCGGGCTCATCGTCATCCGGCGCGGCGAGCGGCTCATCCAGTTCGCGCAGGCCGCGGTCGCCATGGCCGTGGTGGGGGCGCTCGTGATCGCGGCGCATGCGCTCCTGGGCGGGGCCGACCTGACCGCCTTCATCCAGCTCCTGGGCGCCTCGGTGCTGGCCGCCGCCGGGAGCGCGGTGGCCGCGGCGGGCACGTTCGCGCTGCTGGGCAACCTGTTCGGCATCACCACCACGTTCCAGCTGCTGGAGCTGGGCAACCCGTCCCAGCCGCTGCTCCGCCGGTTGTTGCTGGAGACGCCCGGCACGTACCACCACTCGCTGATGGTGGGCAACCTCGCCGAGCGGGCCGCGGAGGTCGTGGGCGCGGACCCGCTGCTGACGCGCGTCGCCGCGTATTACCACGACGTGGGCAAGCTGGCGAACCCCGCCGCGTACATCGAGAACCAGGCGGGCGGCGCCAACATCCATGACGAGCTGACCCCGGAGCAGTCAGCGGCGCTCCTGGCGGCCCATGTCCGCGCCGGGATCGACATCGCCCAGGAGGCGAGGCTGCCCACGCCGCTCATCGCATTCATCCCCCAGCACCACGGGACCGCGCTGATGAGCTACTTCTACGCGAAGGCGAAGGATTCCGCCGTGGCGCTTGCCGGGGCCCTGCCTGGAACGGCGGCGGCAGAGGCGGCAGCGGCCACCGTGGACCAGCGGCGCTTCCGCCATGGCGGCCCCAAGCCCCAGAGCCGCGAGGCGGCGATCCTGATGATGGCCGACAGCGTGGAGGCCGCGGTGCGCTCGCTGACCGCGCCGGATGAGGCGGCGATCCGGGCGATGGTGCGACGGATCGTCGACGAGCGGCTGGACGACGGGCAGTTCGACGAGTGCGACCTGACGCTGCGCGACCTGGAGCGCATCCGGGAGGCGTTCGTGCAGCAGCTGCTGGGGATGTACCACCGGCGGATCGAGTACCCCCAGAACAAGATCGTGGAGCTGGAGTCGCGGCGCGCGGCCGGGGACGGAGAGAGCCGCGCGAGCTGACGGAGCCGCGTGAGCGGTCGGAACGTGGCTGCGCGAGCGGAGGGTGCGAGCGGGGGCCGCGCGAGCGGGCGCGCGAGCGCGAACGCCACTCGGTGTCGCGGCGGCGTCGCTATCGTGACGACATGCCCGACCGACCGCACGACCCCACTCCGGCGCCGCCGCACCGGCACATCGAGGTGGTCGTGCGCGACGGCGTGGACCCCATGCTGCGGGCGCCTGAGATCCACGCGGTCCTGGGCCGGGCGCTGGCCGCGGCCGGGGCGCCCCCGCGGGCGGTCGTCGGGCTGATCCTGTCCGACGACGAGGAGCTCGCCGCGCTGAACGAGGCCCACATGGGCAAGGCGGGCCCCACCGACGTGCTCTCGTTCCCGCTGCTGCCGCCCGGCGCATACCCGCCGCATCCCGGCCAGGACCCGGCCGTGCGGACCGCCGCGTCGGTCGGTCCCGCGTTCGTGCTGCCGCCGGACGAGCCGGTCCACCTGGGCGAGATCGTGGTCTCGTGCGAGCGGGCGCGCGCGCAGGCGGACGAGGGCAGGGGTGGACAGACTGGGGACGTCTCGTGGAGCCCCGCCGACGAGCTGCGGCTGCTGCTGACCCATGGTGCGCTGCACCTGTGCGGCTGGGACCACGCCGATCCCGAGGAGGAGGCCGCGATGCGTGCCCTGGAGCGGGAGCTGATGGCCGGGGGGTGAGCGCGGCACCCCCTCCGCGCCTGCGTGTGCCGGGCCTGGTGCGCACGGTGCACGACCACCGGAAGCAGGAAGGGAGTTCGTCCGCGGTCTCCGGACCATGGTGCGCCGGGATCACCGCCCCGGCCCGGGGCTGACGTCACACCCCCCCTGAGTCGGTGCCCGGCACGCACCGATCGGGCCGCGCCGGGGTTCGCGCGGCAGGCTCCCGGTGTACGCACTCCGGGCGCACCGATCCATCACCCCGGGGAGTCGGTCGTCACCCGTGGGCCTCGCGCGCCTCGGACGTCGCCCGGCTGGCCATGCCGCCCGAAGCGAGCGGCATCCGCAGCAGGAATCGGGCCCCGCCGCCCACCGCATCGGTGACCGTCAGCTGCGCGCCGTGGCGCTCCGCGAGCTGCCGCGCGATGGCGAGTCCGAGCCCGCTCCCGGACGCGGTCCGGCGCCGGCCCGCCAGCCGCGCGAAGGGCTCGAAGATCCGCTCCCGGTCCGCGACGGGGACGCCCGGTCCCTGGTCCTCCACGACGAGCGTGGCCCATCGGTCGCCGCTGATCAGGCCGAGGCGCACGGTGCCCCCCGGCGGAGAATGCTCGATGGCGTTGTCCACCAGGATGAGCACCAGCTGATCGAGGCGGTCGGCATCGGCCTCCACCACCGCCGCCGCCCCGGCGGGCAGGTCCGCGACCATGTGGAGCCCGGCGGATGCGGCCATCGTCTCCGTGCGGCCCACGACGCTGCGCAGCCACCCGGCGAGCTCCACCGGCGATCGTCGAACTGGCAGGGCGCCTGCCTCGGCCGACGCGAGCGTCAGCAGGTCGGCGACGAGCAGGCCCGTCCGATCGGCCTCCGCGATGATGTCCGTCACGAACGATCGACCCTCGTCGCCCACGAGGCGCTCCCGTTCGAGGATCTCCGCCGACGCCCGGATGATCGCGACGGGGGTGCGCAGCTCGTGCGAGGCGGTGGCCACGAAGCGGCGCTCCGTCTGGAACGCGTCACGGATCGGCCGGAGCGCCCGACGCGTGACCAGCACCGTCACGACGCCCGCGCCGATGAGACCCACGCCGCACACGATCGCGATCGTCCACAGCAGGAGGGTCTCCTGGCGCACATGGAGGGAGAGTCGCTGGACCGCCTGTGCGAAGCCCGCGACCGCCGGGTCGTCATCGTGGCCCGGGAAGGTCACGGCGCGCGTCCGCACCAGCAGCGGTTCGCCGTCGATGGTGACCTCGCGCTCGTCGGTCCCACCCGATGTCGCGGCGCGGACGGCATCCCGGTCGGGCAGGCCGGCCATGCGTGGGTCCGGCTGACCAGGCAGGATGGCGCCGGATCGGTCGAGCACGAGCACCAGCGAGTC
>DAOTUU010000009.1:0-43678 GCA_034436555.1 Chloroflexota bacterium
CGTCGATCGGGGTCTCCACAAGCGCGGACGCGATCCAGATGTCGCCCCAGGGCCCCGTGAAGCCATCGACCGCCGACTCGACCTCGAGGCCCAGCACCTCCGCGTCGCGGGCGCTGTCGGCCCAGCAGCCGAGCTGGACGCGGGACCGCCGGAAGGTCGGACGCGCCGGTCCCTCTCCACCCTGGGCGTCGCCGTGGCTGTGGAGGGGGCCCTCGCCCCCCACGAGCTGGTACACGACGGCTGGCAGGACCGCGCCCTGAGGCAGCGTGAGGGGGTACACCCGGTCGCCGACCGAGAGCACGGACGACAGGTGGGCGTAGAGGCCGTCTCCGAGGGTCACCGCGCCACCCCCTCCGCGGCCGTGGCGAGCACGACGCCGGCGGCCTGTACGGCGCGTTCCGACGAGGCGTCGAACGCCGGTCGGGCGGACGGCTCTGCGGGGCGGTCGGCGTCCCCGAACTCGAGGCGGGCGGCGTAGGCGACCGGCTGGTCGGCGTCGTCGAGACCCGCCACCTTCCGGGGCCCGACCGACCCCGATGCGCCGGCCTTCGTCTTCGCCGCGCGCGTGGCGCCGTCGAGCGAGTGCTGGTAGTTCGCGTCGAGGACCGGCACGCGGCCCTGCCACTCGGTCGCGATCACGCCGCCCGCGGCCTGGAGCGCGTCCTTTGAGGCCTTCACCCGGACCGCGTCGTCGAGCCGCGTCAGGGCGGCCGCGAGCTCCGGGCCACCCTCGAGGGTCGCCTGGAACCTCGTGGACAGGACCCGACCCCGGCGCCCGACGACGTTGCTGATCCGGACGGCCCGGCCCATCAGAGGGCCACCCGCTGCGCGACGAGCACGGTCTCCCGGCGACCGAGGGTGGGTGCCACCCGGACGATGTCGTACACCGCGAGGCCGTCGAGCACGACCATCTCGGGTCGGACCTCCGGATGATGCCCCGCGAGCACGATGTCGAAGCGGTCCTCGACGGTGACGAGCTCGGGGTCCCGGGTCTCCTCTACCGCGGGCATGATCGTCGCGGCGACCGAGGTGAGGTCAGGGACGGTCTCGTAGGCGTGGCTGACGCCACCAGCGGGATCGCGGACCTCGGTGGGCGCCTGGATGGCGACACGGGTGCGGTAGCGCATCAGCGGGCTCCCGCCGGGGCATACGGCACCGAGCGTGGCACCGGCGGGTCCGCGGGACGGATCGCGCGCAGCAGCTCGTTGCGCTGGCGCAGGTACTTGCCGTAGGACTCGGACCACGGACCGGCACCCTGCGAGGCCATCCCCGGCTGCACGTTCAGCTCCAGCTGGACCAGCTGGACGAGGACCGTCCGGCGGATCGGCGAGTCGTCGGTCGGCGTGTAGATCACGACGGTCCGGTCGCCCCAGAGCGCCATGCCGAGGCGACGGAGGTAGCGGCCCTCGATGCGCACGTCGGTCGGGTCGACGTCGGTCTCGATGCCTCCGTGGACGTCGGTCACGCTCGTGATCGCGGTCGGCGCCTGGCGCAGGAGGAGCAGCGTCCGGCCGGGCGCGTTCACGGTCTCGGTCACGTCCTCGACGGTGCCCTCGAAGGGATCGATGACGAGCGGTCCTGCCCACTGCGCGATCACCAGCTCGCAGGACGCGAGGATCCGCTCGAGGGCGGTGTCCGGTAGTGCGGTCTCGACGTGCTCGCGCAGCTCGTCCACGGTGAGCAGACCCATCAGGCGGCCCTCCGGATCGCGCTCGCCGCGAGCCAGGCGGCGATCGCGTCGGCCGCGGCACGCGTAGCACCGCCGGCGGGTCGGGCGTAGACGGTGGCCACGACCCGCTCGCGCTCGGCGCGCTGCTCCAGCGGGTCCAGGAGCGCCCGCTCAATTGTGGACGCCAGGTGCGCCGGGTCGTCGACCTGGAGGCCGACCGACGCGGCGTCCCAGAACCGCACGCCGTGGTGCACGTCCCGCCGGTACCATGGAGCGTTCAGCGCGACCACCGGGCGTCCGGTCGCCGCGAACTCGAACAGCGAGGAGCTGTTGTCGCAGACGTAGAGGTCCGCGCGCCGGAGCACGTCATCGAAGGACTCGACGGGCTCGATGCCCGCGGAGCGGTAGACCGACGCAAGGCGGCCCATGAACCTTGGATGCCCGTGGCCGAGCAACGTGAAGCGTCGGGCGAGGGCCGGGAGGACGGCTCGGTAGTGCGGGAACGCCGTGCGTGCCTCGGGCGCGATCGAGCACGGCCAGTGGAAACCGAGCGCCACGACCGGGCCAGGCCCCGGATCCCGTGAGGGCATCGTGTCCAGCCTGGGGGAGCCGACGACCGCCGCGCGCGTGAACGGGTAGGCCAGTCGCCAACGGACGGCCGCCTGCTCGTTGGGGACGAGGAACAGCGCCGTGTCGTCGCGGTCGACACCGCCGGCATAGCTGCCATGCCGTGCGCTCCGGGGATCGCCGCCATAGGACTGGCCGGCGCCGTGCTCCATCGTCACGAACGACGTCGCGCCCAGGCGCCGGCCCCGCTTCTGGTCGCCGTAGCTCGCGACGAGGAGCGGGTTGGTGATGCGGGACGTGGGCGTGGCCTCGATGCCCCGTCCCGCCGCATGGCGCACCAGCGTCCGGTCGGCCACCAGGAACCTCCCGCGCAGCTCGTCCGGCAGGGCGGACCAGACGGGCGCGAGGTGATCCACGAAGTGGCGCTCGGAGGCGAGGGCGTCGATGCGGGCGGGACGGGTCATCGGGCCGATCAGCTCCCGGCCGGCGCCAGGACCGCGAACGGGAAGCGCGTCGCCTCCGTCGGTGCCTGGAGGCTGATGGGGTTGGCCACCTGGAACGCGACGCGCATCACGGCACGCATGGCCACCGCGTCCTGCTGCGCCAGGTTCAGCACGACCTTGCCGTCGGCGTCGCTGATGACCGCCTCGGTCAGGATCTTGTAGCTGATGTCCTGGCGGACGGCGAGGATGGCGGCCGACGTGTCGCCCGCGATGAGGTCCGCCTGGGTCGCGTCCCAGGCGCCGTTGCTCGGGTACAGGATGGACTCGCCGTAGAGGGTGCCCGGCGTCCCCGCGGTGAGCGACGGCTGGAAGATGGGCTGGCCGACCTCGTCCCGGAGACCCCGGAACGCGGCCTTCATGCCTCGCCGGGCCCAGAAGCCGTTGACGTCGAAGCCGTCCTCCTCGACCTTGCCCATCAGCAGGTTCACATCGCCCGCGATGTCGACCCCGGAGTCACCCACGGTGACGACGTTGCCGGCGTCGACCGCGGCCTCGACGATGGAGTCCGGCCAGCCGGACGGCTTGTCGTTGCCGAAGATGGCGGCGGCGTCGATCTTGACCCCGAACGCCTCGACCAGGCGCGGCCGGACCTCGCCCCAGATGTCGAAGTCGACGTCGTCGAGGACCGCCTGCGGGATGGGCACGATGACCGCCAGCTCGCGGGCGTCGAGGTACTTGTTGGCCCAGTTCTGCTCGGTCGTCTGCTTGAGCCCGGTGTCGCCGTCCACCCAGTAGGCGACGGGCAGGACCGAGAGCACCGGGAGGCGCTGCTGCGCCCGGCTCATCGTGGCGCGGCGGAAGCTGGTCAGTGCGACCGAGCTCGCGGGCAGGCCCTGGATGATCGTGCGGCTGACGTCCTCGGGGATGAGGGCACCGACGTCGCTGCGGTCGATGAGCGAGTTGTAGACGGGCGGCATGGGAGGGTCTCCTTGTTCAGGCGCGCCCGGCGGCGCGACGGATGAGGCTGTTCATGTCGGTGCCGGAGGTGGAGGCGCCCCGCTGGCCCCCACCGAAGTCGGCGCCGGCGCCCGCGCGGCCGAGGTACGGACTGCGGGCGAGGACGTCCGCGAGCAGGCGCTCGACGTTCTTCGGCGTCCCGTCGTCCTTGGTCTCCACCGCGGCCGGGTCCACCAGCCGGACGGCGAGGTCCGGGTCCCGGAAGCCGAGCCTGGCCGCGGCCTCCAGGGCCGCTAGCCGGATCGCCCGCTCCCGGTCACGGGCGGCGCTCGCGGCCCGCTCCTGCTCCAGCTCGGTCACCCGGCGTTGGAGGCGCTCGGTCTCGGTCAGCTGGGCGTCGCTGAACCGGCGCAGGTCGGTGCGGTGTTTCGCCGCCTCCCGTCGCGCCTCCGCCAGCTCGCGCTGGAGCACGGCGACATCGACGGTGGTCGGGGTGGGCTGGTCGGTCGTCCCGGCGGCCGCCTGGGCCTGCGTCGGGGATTCCGATGTGGTCGTGCCCGCCTGGGGCTGCGCGCCCGGCTCCTGGCCGTGGGTCGCGCTGGTGCTGTCACTCATCGTACCTCTCCGGTGCTGGTGACGGCGTCGGTGAACCCGGCGCCGATCGGGGTGGACGTGTCAGGGACGGGCGCGGATGGAGGCGTGGACTCGGTGGCCCGCCGCTCGCGCATCTGGCGCACCTGCTCGGGCGAGTAGCCCAGCTGCTCCTGCGCCGACTCGAGGTCGATGACGCCGGCCTGGAACTGCTTGAGCACGGCATCGGTCCGCACCGCCTCGTTCTGGGTCTCGGGGTCGCGCCAGATCGTCTCCGCGGAGCGGACCCGCCCCCGGGCATCGCCCATCGCGAGCAGGCAGAGGCGCATGACCTCCTCCCAGCCCTCGCCCAGGTGGAGCGCGATGCGCCCGACCTTCCGCACGAGCCCGGCCTCGCTCGACTTCAGCGATTCCCCGGACGGCGGGATGGCCTGCGGCTGGCCCAGGAAGAAGTGGTACGGGATGCGGCTGATCGAGCTGATGTGGCCGACCTCGGTCTCGATCATCAGCTTGTACGGAAGGAGATCCGTGGCGGCGAACTCACCCACCTGCGGGAACGCCTGGTTGGGATCCTCGGGGTCCGGGCGCGGGAACGTCCAGAGCCGGTCGACGGCGGGCTTGAAGGGCTCGATGGGACGACCGGTCTCGGGATCCACGGGGATGTCGATGCCGATCGCCCACCGCTGACGGAACGCCGCGAACTCCGACGCCACCAGGGCGTCCGCGCGGTACTTGTTGATGGCGTCTTGGTTGCTCATGACGCCCGCGATCTCCGACCGGCCGTCGAGCCGGACCGCGACGCCGGTCACCGACCAGGAGCGACCGGACAGGCGCGGCCGGTTGGGCAGCGGCACCACCGGCACGACACCCAGCGGGTTCGGGAGCGGCCAGGGCTCGTCGGGCACCTCGAGCCGGGTCCAGCGGACCGAGGACGATTCCAGCGGCAGCTCGCCGGTCGGCAGGTCGGTGGTCACGACCGGCGCGGCCTTGCCCAGCGAGCGGTACTTGAACACCGCGTCGGGCAGGTGGACGAACGCCACCAGATGCCCTTCGTCGTCGACCCAGCGCTTGAGCGCCGCGACGCGCTCCCGGCGGTCCTTGGGTGCGACCTCGACGACGCAGTCGAGCGGGTCCTCCACCGTGACGACCGGCGTCCCGTCCGGAGAGGGCTCGACGATCGCGTAGGCGACGCCCTTCATGAGCGCCTCCGTGTGCGCCAGCTGGGACCCCGCATCGAGATCGTTCTCCTGCCAGATCCGGCGCCAGATGTCCGCGTCACCCTCGGCATCCGCGAACCGGAAGCCCTGGACCTCGAGCCGCTCCGCCGGCGCGTCCACGACGAGGGACATGAAGTTGGAGCTGAACTCCCGGAAGCGGGACCCGAACGCGTCCCGGAACTTCTGGCTCGCGAACGCCAGCGGCTGGTGCCCGTCGTAGTAGGCCTCGTAGGTCTCGAGGTCCGTGCGCCGGTCATCAAGGCGCGCCAGCAGGCGGGCCAGCCACCACTCAGGGCTGCCGCCGGCCGCGGTGCGGAGGTCGATCGTGTCCGGCATCAGAAGCCCACCGGGACACGCGGAGTGCGGACGAACGGCTTCGGGGCCTCCTGCATGGCCATGGCGACCGCCATGACCATCGCGACGCAGGCGTCGTTCTTGCGGGGCGTGACCTTCCTGGGCTTGGTCACCTTCATGCCGCGCTCGGTGAGGATCGCGGTCGTGTTGGCGACGTGCTCGGCGAGCACGGGATCGCCGTCGTGCGCCAGGCGCCCGGTGGTGATGAGCTCGAACGACAGGGTGGACGCCGGTCCCATGGTCGTCGCGTTCTGGGGGAAGTCGACCATCGCGAGGCCCTCCTGCTCGAGGGTCTCGGCGCTCTCGGAGAACGCCCAGCGGTCGTAGGCGAACGCGGGCCCCTGGAGGGCGCGGCCGGTCCTCTCGTCCCGGGCCTGGGGCACGGGGAAGCGACCGCGCAGGTCACGGAGGTATGCGCGCATCGACTCCGTGTTCACCCGGCCGGTGGCCGGATGCGGCGGGAAGACGCGCGAGCGGATCACGACGCGGTCCCCCCGGCGCTGGGCGACGACGATCGCCGACAGGTCGCTCGTCTGGCCCTTGTCGATGCCGACACCGACGGGGAGGGATGGGTCGAGTCCGTGGAGCGGGTCGTCCGGATCGGGATCACCGTCGCGGCAGAGGGACCACGCTCCGTCGGGCAGCCATGCTTCCTCGGTGCCCACGAACTGGTTGAGGTGATACCGGCGCCATTCCAGCAGCGCGCCTCGGGCACGGAGGCGGGCGTGCTCCTGTGCCAGGTACCTCCCGTCCTGGAGCCAGGAGGCTGGGTTCGCGGCGCGCCAGACATCCGGGTCCTCGATGTCGGCATCCCGGGGTGCGCCGTACCACCAGATGAGGACGCCGTTGGCACGATCGCGGTAGATGAGCAGGCTGCCGCGGTCCTCGAGCTCACCGGGCCCGTCGAACATGGAGGCGTGGAGCTCGACGAGGATGCCGGGGGCATCCACACCGGCCGTGGAGATCCAGAGGGTGAACGGCTGCTCGCGGGCGCCCGTACCGGTCGTGAGCGCGGTGTAGAGGTCCGCGGTCCGGTGGGCGTGCAGCTCATCGATGATGTTCGCGTAGGGGTTGAGGCCGTGCTGGAGCGCGGCATCGGCCGACAGGCTGCGCATGATGCCGCCGTTGCGGGGGCACTCGATGAGCGTCGTCCGGACCGTGACGTGGCGGGAGAGACGGGGGCTCTGCTGGGCCATGCGCCGGGACTGGCCGAGGACGATGCCGGCCTGGTTGCGGGCGGCAGCGGCGACGTACACCTCGGGCTCGGCCTCCCCGTCGGCGACCAGGAAGTACAGGCCGGCGGCCGATGCCTGGACGGACTTGCCGTTCTTGCGCGGCAGGCCGAGGCCGACCTCGGAGTAGACGCGCAGACCGGTGACGGGATCGACCTCCAGAGCCTCCCACCAGAAGGCGCGCTGCCAGTCCTCGAGGACAAGAGGCAATCTCGACCAGCGCCCCTTGGTGTGCACCACGAACCGCTCGCAGAACGCTGCGAAGCGAGGGCCGCCGCTGCGCTCATCGGGGATCACTCGCGACCGCTCGTCGAGCCCTGGGTGCGGTGCTCCTCCGTTGGCTCGACTCGGGGCCATGTCGCGGGTCACCGACCGTCACGGCGCTGGGCGCACGCTTGGCGGGGTCCCCGAAGCGACGACGCTGCGCGGCGGAGAGGTTCGCGCGGTGCTCGTCGGTGAATGGCCCGCGCGGGACGCCCGTCCGCGATGCCGACATCTTCGCTCGCGTCTCCGGCGGGAGCGCGCGTCCGACCAATGCCGCGCGGATCTTGGCCCGCGTCTCGGTGCTGGGGGAGTAGCCCGCCATGCCCCGGCCACCACGCGTGGCGTTCAGCAGACCGTGCCGGGACAGTCGGCCGACCCAATGCCGCTCGGCCGTGAACATCTCCTCGGCCGGGACGACCTCGAGGACCCGGATGGTCGGCCGGAGTCCCTGGTCCAGGAGCGTCCGGACCCAGTGGTCCTTGGGCGTCATGCCATCGTGCCGGGCCCGCGAGACGTGTCGGCGGAGCCGTCGGATCACCGACTCGCGGGTGCAGCCGACGTACCGGATCGCGCCATCGGTTGGTGTGCACAACGCGTAGACCGTGCCGACGTCACTCATCGCCGCCGCCCACCACGCGCAGCCTTGGCGGCGGGCCGAGGACGTCGTCGATGTCGCCGGCTGAAGGGCCAGGCTCGACCCGCAGGCCCGCCCGAGCGGACGGAGTCAGGCCCAGCTCGCGGGCGAACAGGCGGACCTGGTCGGCGTGATCGCGGACGACCTGGTGGAGCGGGTTCTTGACCAGCTCGCCGGCGCCCCGGTGGACACCCCGGACGATCGGACCGCTCTTGGCGTACAGCTCGGCCGCCTGGGCATACCGGGCCACGGCCTCGCAGTAGCAGCGCAGTACGTCGGCGTCGGCGCCCAGGATCACGTCCGACCCGCGCATCTCGCGGACCACACGGCGCCAGACCTTCTGGGCCGTCTCGTCCATGCCGCGCGGCATCTGCGGGACGCCCCGGCGCGGGAGCGGCTCCATCCGATTCACCCGGGACGGGCGCGTCTCACCGTTCCGCAGCTTCACGCCCGTGGGCGCCGGCACCGGTCCTCTTCGGCCCATCTCAGGCCGCCTCGCTCGCGGCCGCCGGCACGCGCTCCGCCTTGGCCCCCGAGAACGCCTCGAACCTGGCGACGATGACGTCGCAGTACAGCGGGTCCAGCTCCATGCCGAACCCGCGCCGCCCGGTCTGCTCGGCCGCGATGAGCGTGCTGCCCGACCCGGCGAACAGGTCCAGGACCGCGTCACCCGGCAGCGAGGAGTACTCGATGGCCAGGCGGGCCAGCTCCACCGGCTTCTCGGTGAGGTGGACCATCGAGGCCGGGTTCACCTTCTTGACCGACCAGACGTCGGGCACGTTGGGTGGCCCGAAGAACCGGTGGGCGGCGCCCTCGCGCCAGCCGTAGAAGCAGTTGTGGGTGACGATCCCGTCGGCGACGTAGTGGTGGTGCCGCTCGACATCCATCGAGTACACCGGTCCGTCGTAGGGCTGGATGTCGACGTTGCGGACCGGCTCCCAGCTGAACGCGTGGCCGCGACCCGGGACCGGCACCGTCATCGCTCCCGGCAGCAGGTTGCACGCCCGGACGCGGACCGGGACGCGCGTCCCGACCTTGGTGCGCGTCGCGCCGTGGCGGACGAACGGGAACTCCAGGCGCCGGCCGTGGTCCGCGAGGGCCCGCTCCGCGGCACGCTGCAGCTCGTCGGGGTCGAGCGCGTCGTAGATGCGCGCGATGTCCGCGTCGCTCCGGCCGTCCCTCGCGGAGCCTCGCCAGAACGTCGTCGGGATGCCGTAGCGGACCGAGGCGATCTGCTCGGCGACGCCCGCGTCGACGTCGGTGTGGTGGAGGCTCAGGATCCAGCCCTCCTCGCCGCCCTCGGTCATCATCCTGCCCTTCAGCCCGAAGCCCCAGGTCGTCTGCAGCCTGGTCTTGCCGACGCGCCACCAGGGGCCGCGGCGCATCAGGTAGACGCACCACATGCCAGCCGCCTCCGGCGCGAGCTTGACCGTCCAGGGATGACCGTCCGTCGACCAGGTCTCGGCCCCGCCGACCGCGACGCCGTAGAGGTCTCCGGCATAGGGGCGGCTCGTGGTCCGGATGCCGAGCCCGCCACGGAGTCCCGTGATCGCGGACGACTGGAGGTTCAGGCTGACCACCCGGTCGTCGTCGCGCAGACTCTCGATCGGTACGCGGCCGTCCGGCGTGAGCACGCTCGTCCCGGACGGCTGGCACCACTCGTGGTTGCCCATGAAGTCCTTGCGCGTGAGGACCGGGTGCTCCTTGACCCAGATGATCGCCTGGCTGAAGTAGAGGCCGGCATCGCGGAGCGCGGGCGGGTAGTTGGCGACGTTGGCGTAGCCGCCCCAGACGTAGAAGCCGCCACCGGGACGCAGGACCCGGGACGCGTTGCCGAACCACGCCGCGAGCAGCGCGGTGAACTCGTCGTCGGTCACGAAGTCGTTCGTGAGCGGCCGGTCCTTGGCGCGCAGCTTCCGGTGGGTCGCCTGCGCCTTCTCCGGATGCCGGGCGAGGTCGAGCGCCTGGTGGTGGGTGGTCGACGGGCGGAACGACGAGAGGCCCGCGGCGATCGCGTTGTTGGACCGCGGCTCGACCTTGACGTTGTACGGCGGGTCGGTGGCGAGCAGCGCCACCGTCGTGCCGTCGAGCAGCCGGTCGAGGTCCGCGACGCTCCCGGCGTCCCCGCACAGCAGGCGGTGGTCGCCAAGGACCCACAGGTCGCCGGGTCTCGTCGTCGCGTCGTCGGGTGGCGCCGGGACGTCGTCGGGGTCGATGAGGCCCGCCTTCGTCGCCACCGGCGCGATGCCGGACAGCATCGCGGCGAGCGCCTCGGAGTCCACCGACACGTCCGCGAGCAGTGCCCTGAGCTTCTCGTCGTCGACGCCGGCCATCGCCGCGAGCGGGTCGAGGGAGGCGAGGACGATCGCCTCCTCCTCGGGTGAGAGGTCGACGTAGCTCACGGGGACCGTCGCCTCACCCCGGGCGAGGGCGAGCTCGACCCGGAGATGCCCGTCGACGAGGCGCCCCGTGCGGCGGTTGACCATCACGGGAGAGACGAACCCGACCTGGTCGAGGACGCCCGCGAGCGCCTGTCGCTGGGCCTTCGGATGCGTTCTCCAGTTTCGATCGTTCAGCACGATCGCTGACGGCGCCTCCTCCCCGGAGCCGACGATCCGTGAACGCCAGGCGGGGACGACGGACGCGGCAGGGTTCGGCACGACCCGGTTGTCTCACCGCGCCGGGGCGTGGTCAACCGCGGCACCGAACGGATGTTCGGGAACCCGAACAGAAAGCGGATGGCCGCTGCCGAGCCTTCCGAACGGATCCGAACACATGGTGTCCGATCGGGCTCATCGCGCCCAGAGGCCTTGCATCACGGCGCGACCGGAGTGAGTGATGGACGCATGCACACCAGCAGCGCCACCACCGACGGAGCCACCCCGATGACGACCCGACCCCGCGACACGCGCACCGCGCTCGAGGCCTACATGGGCGCACCACGCCGCCACGCTGGCGCTCCTGGCGCGCATCAGCGAGCACCTCGCCAACCACGACGACGCGCCGGTCGAGGATCCCGACAGCGACATCGACTGGGGCCACGTGGGCGACATCGCCGAGACACGGAAGGCGCTCCAGGAGATCAGCGACCGCCTCTTCTCCGAGGGCGAGTACGCCGAGGTCGCCTGTCTCCGGTGCCCCGCGACCTTCGGGACGAGCGCCGAGCTCGACGCCCACTACCGCAGCGCCCACTGACCCACCCGGCCGACCAGCCACGGAAGGAGACCCGCCATGACAACCACGACGACCCTGACCTGTGAGGCCGACACGAGCGGGCGGTACAGCACCCGCGCCCACGCCTGCGGCGCCCCCGCGACCATGGCCTTCAGGACCACCACCCACGACGGCAAGGAGCGGATCGAGGCCCGCTGCGCGAAGCACGCCGGGATCATCAAGCGCACCCGCTGGCCGGGCGGGACGCTCGTCGACCTGACGCCCGAGGTGGTCGACGCGATCGCCACGCGCCTGGCCGAGGCGAAGGTCCGGCGCGACGCCGAGCGAGCCGCGAAGCGGGAGCAGGACGCCATCCGGATGGAGGCCGCGCGGGTCGAGGCCCACGAGCTCGACGCGGTGGTCTGGACCCCCGTCCGCGCCGACGAGAAGGCCCTCGAGACCTGGACCACCGAGGGGCCGGTCTACCGCGACGTCCCGCGCTGGGAGGTCCGCCGCGACGACGGGCAGGGCTGGGACACCGCGACCGTCAAGGCCGACCGCCGGGACGAGGACTGGCCGATCGAGATCACCCTCTCGGCGCCGACCCGCCTCACGCGTCGCCAGGCGATTGCGCTCGCGGAGGCCCTCAACGCGGCCGCCGGCGCCGACGCCCCCTGCGACGGGTTCACGGGCGAGAACGCCTGGGGCGCCTGCGCGAAGTGCGGGCGACGCCTCGAGGACCACGCCGCCTGACGCCGAAACCGGGCGATCGCCCGGTCCGCCGGAGACCCCGCCCGGCGCTGACGAGGCAGGGGACCAAGGAGCACCACGATGGCCACCAAGAAGGACACCGCCACCCAGCCCGCGACGACCGGGATGCGTCGCTGCATCGGCAGCGCCACGTTCGGCATCGAGGCGCACGAGGCGCCGATCGACGACTTCCCCGTCCAGGCCAGCGCCAAGGACGGGCTCGGCCGGATGTGCCGCCCCCATTGGACCGAGTACACCCGGGCGCTCCGCAAGGCCTCGGTCGCGCGGAATGCTGCGGCCGAGCCCGCCACGGAGCCGGTCGCCGACGCCCCGACACCGCGCAAGGGACGCCGCGCCAAGGCCACCCCGGAGCCGGAAGTCGTCGCTGCATAGCTCCCCCATCCGCCACACGACGGGCCCCGGGCGAAGGTCCGGGGCCTTCGTCCGTCCGGTGGCATGGACGCGCCACCGCGGGGAAGCCGCGCTACACGCGCGCCCTGTGGCGCCCACGGGCGGGGCGCCGCGGGTCAGCGCGTCACGAGGTCGGCAGCGAGGTGCCTTGATTCAGGACCACCGGGCCGCGCTCGACCGCAGGTTGGGGGGCGGACGATCGCCTCGGAACGGCACGCTTGCATCGACCGAGGGGCTCACGGACGAGCCGGACGCCGGCGCACTTCCGGTGATATGCCGCGAGCCGCTCCGCGGATGGCAACTCGTCGCCAACGACGCACGTACCTCCGGTGAGGTCCGCATCCAGAAGTGCCGATGCCGTCCCTGTCCGGCGGTCGCCACGCCTTCTGAATCACCATCACGGACGGGCGGGCCCCGGGCCGCCACGACCTGGGTTATCGCTTCGCAGAGGTCATCCCGGCGCAAGCGCCGCTGCGATCCGCCACAGTCGACCATCGCCGTCCTCGCTCCCGTCGAGCGGGTCGGGCCCGGACCCCGCGGCGAGCAGCCCGTCGCCCCAGGCGACCACCGTCTCCACGACCTCGTCCGTCACGGGTCCGCCCTCGTGGGGCATCGCCGTCCACCTGTGGCCATCCGTGGAGGCGAGCAGCCGGCGTCCGTCGATGCCCAACAACCCGTCGTCGCGCGCGGTCACGATCGACGGCACGTCACCACTGACCTCGTCCCAGCCATCCCCGTCCGCCGAGATCCAGGCCGCGGACCGGAAGGTGATGCAGTCCCGACCGAGGCAGGCCAAGCGGTCAGCGGAGTCGCCGCGGGCACCGGTGACAAGCAGACCACCGGCGAACGGGACCACCTGGGTGAGGAGCATGTCGTCAGGGGCGGCGAGCAGCCCGCTCACATCCGCGGCCGGCGCCCAGGACTGCCCATCCGAGGACGACAGGACCAGGCCATCCAGGTCCGGGGCATCCGGCGCGCCGAGGTTCCCGACGGCCACGAACCGTTCACGATCCCACGCCACGTCCTGGAGTTGACCGGCATCCTCGCCCAGGGCGGCCGCCTGGGCGGCCCACGTCCGTCCATCGGGTGACGACCAGACCGCGGGCACGACGACCCGGTCTCCGCCAACGAACAGCGCCCCCGCGATGACATAGCCGTCGGGACCGGCGGCGATGGCCTCGAGATCGATGCGATCGGCGGGAACGTCGGGAAGGGGAGCCGTCGGGAAGGCCGTCCGCAGCCACTCGGTGCCATCCGCCGAGACCCAGACGGCCGGCTCCTCGGTGCCGCAGCAGACATATCCGATCGCCACCCAGCCACCTGGGCCGTGCACCACGTCGGTGACCCAGGATGCATCGCCGGACGGCACCCCATCGGTGACCAGGCTGGGCAACCACTCGACGCCATCGGTCGAGCGCCAGGTCGCGCCACCCTGATCGACATCGCCTGCGTCAGGGCCGATGGGCACCAGGGTCTCGCCCCAGGCGAGGACGACCCCGCCGTCCGCGGCCAGCCCGTGGATCCGCTGGGCACCCGGCCCCGCCAGGTCCGCGTCGAGGACCCGCGTCCAGGCGACGAGCGGTGGCGGTGGCGGGATCGAGGGGGACGCGCTGGCATCGGTGCCCATCGCGGGCACCGCCACGCCGCCCAGGGTGACGAGCACGGCTCCCGCGACCGTGACCCGTCGAAGGTGCCGGAAAAGGTCCATCGCGATTTCCTCCTGGGCAGGCGCGGAGGGTACCAACCCGGTGGTCCCGATGCTCGCCATCGCGCACTCAGCGCGTCATACGCGTCCGCCTGTCGCACGGGGGCTGTGACCAGACTCGGTTAACTCGTCCGCTCGCACACGCTACCCGCGGCGTCAGCGGGGACGCGCGCTCCGGGAACGTGGGTACCCCACCGGTCTGGCGTCGTCAGCACACTCAGGTTGTCGCACCTGCCCGGTCGAGGGTCAAGGACGGGACCGAACGGCTGTTCGAGATGCCGTACGGAAGTGATAGGCGCTAGCCGGGGCCGTGTAGCATCACGTCAGCAGGCGGGCCGCTCGCTGCCCACGTGAGCCCACCGGACGACCATGGGAGGTCGCGGAATGCGTCGACGTGGTTGTGGGGTCGGTCAACGAAGCGGCTGGATCCTCATCGTGAGCGTGGTCGCGGCGCTGGCGATCGGCATGCCAACCGAGACGATCGGCCAGTCCCCATCGCCTGCCCAGTCGCCGACGGCCGTCTCCTCGCCTCTCGTGGCCCTGCCCACAGCATCGCCCAGCGCCGCGCCGACACTCGCCCTCGTAAGCAGTGGAGAGGCCCGGGACGAGATGTTCGACCTCGCGATCGTGACCGCGGGTACGCAGGCCTTCGCCGACGAACCGATCGACCTCGCGACCACGCTGCGCTACATCGGCGAGTCCGAGCAGACGACGATCGTCAGTCACGGAGGCGGGCCGGTCTCGTTCGGTGTCGAGCAGCTCGACGGGCCGGTCGACAACGGCCCGGAGTGGGACGCGAGCGCGACGCCGTTCACCTACCGGCGTGGCGACGTACAGGACGTCCCGTTCCAGAAGTCGGGTGGATGGGATGGCGACGATCCGATGGCCAGCTTCTGGCGCGCATGGTTCGCGGACCCCGAGTTGCGCCTCCCGGCCGGTCGCTACCGCATCACGGCACACCTCGACTACCGGGGGCCGGACGACAATGCACCGGCCCGGTCTCTCGAGGCCGCGGTCGTGATCGAGGTGCTGCCATCAGCCGCGGCATCGCCAGGCGACACCGGGTCCCAGGCGCCCGCCAGGCCGACCGCGCTCGCCGCGCTCCGATGCGACGGGAGGCCCTCCCCGACGGGTGGGTCGGACCTCGATGTCGAAGGAGCCAGCCCGACCCCCGAGGCGGCGCTCGCCGCCGCGCTGCGATCCGGGTACACGATCCCGGGCTCCGGGTACCGGGAGCTCGAACGCCGGGATGACGCTGTCCTGTTCGGGTTCGAGGCGGGCGGCAGGGTCAGGACCGCGGTGCTCGCGACCCTGCTGTCCGACGGGTCCGGTTGGGCAGTGACCGAGATCAGGACGTGCGCGCTCGCGGAGCTCGGGCCGGACGCCGACCTGCCCTCCCAGCGCGAGGCATGGGTGCACCCAGACGGTCGGACACTGTTCGGCTTCTCCGGGTCGAGGCACTGCGGGGAGCAGCGCCTGACGAACCTGCTGTTCTCCGAGCGGCGAGCCACGGTGTACGTCCGCGACCCCGGTCACCTCGTCGACGCGCCGCCGGGGCGGGCGTTCACGAGCGACACGTCGCTGCCCGCCACGGCGACGGACACGGGCTTCCGCAGAGGCGATGACGAGCTCTGGATGGCCCGGGATCGCGCCGCTGTCTATGTCGTCCTGGCCGATGGCCGGGTAGAGCGCTGGCCGCGAGCCGGGACCACCGGTTGTGCGTGACTCATCCGAGGCGCCGTCCGCAGTGGCGTCCGCCGCCCAAGCGCGGGTACCCGCATTGGTCGGGTCAGTCTCGTGCAACGCGAGTGCCCTGTGGCGCGGTGCCTGGACAGGCCCCCGGACTAGAGCGCGCACGCCTCTGGCGGCGATGGAGTGATGGACGCCGCCATCCCCCCTGCATGGTCGGCCACGAGCAGCACGGCCGAGGCTCCGGGCGTGTCGACGGTGAAGTTCGCGACCATGAGCGTCCATTCCCCGGGTGCGCAGGGCGTGAATGTGCCCCGCCAGAGCGTCGCATCCCTCTCATCCAGGGCCATCGTGATGTTCATGCTCGTGCCGTCCTCGGCTGTCGCGATGACGTCGAAGGGATAGTCCGGGAACGGATACAGGACGGCCCAGAAGCCCGACGGCACGGGATAGGGGCCTGACGGCGTCGGCATCGCGACAACGTCCAGCTCGATGGGTACGAACGTCCGAAGGAGAACCTCCACCGTGTCGCCCGTGGCAACGCGGGCGGGCGACACGGTGACGACCACGTCCATCGCTGCGTCCGCGCGCTCGGGACCGGTGGCCACCAGCGCCAGCAGACAGATCGCGATCGCGCCAAGAGCCCGCCTCATCGGTGAACTGTAGATCGTCTGAGCAACTGCACGAGGTGCGCTTCGCTCGCCGACGGTGTCGACCCCTGCGGGTCTTCGGTCCATCGCGGTCTTCACCCGATGGTGCCGAGCGCAGAGCGACCGCAGATTCTCGTCGTCATCCGCGCCACCGCGCACCTTCGGCCGGATGTGATCGACGTCGGTCGCACGACTCACGCACCGTGAACCGACCTCGATCCACTCGCACCTCGGCTCGCGCTGCAGCTGCCGCATCCGTCGACGCTGCCAGTCGGAACCGTACCCGCGCTGCGTCGTCGTCCCGCCACCACAGGCGACGCAGCGTCCGGGACGCGACGTGACGCGCAGGCAGCCAGGGCATGGGTGCGCCGGCGTCAGGAGCCTCCTGCTTCCTCGCCGTCGAGCAGACCGCTGACCGTCGACGGGCTGAACACCCCGGCGCGGATGACGACGCCCGCCACGACCAGCATCACGGGTCCCAGGATCGCGAGATCGTCGTCGGTCAGCTGCAGGTACCTGGCGACGATGGCGAGCAGGACGGCGGCCAGGAAGCTGGCGGTGAGGGCGGGCTCCTTCTGCGTGGTTTAGCGGAGGAAACGCTCCATCAGTTGCCTCTCAGTTCCTGATCACGGCGAACACGGCGGTCGCGATGCGCTCGCGCTCCGCCGCCACCGCGTCGGTGCAGTCAGGGGAGGGGACGGGCACCGGCCGGATGTCGGAGACGGACTTCATGCGCACCCACGCAGTCCGCGAGCGTCCGTCGAGCTCGGAGCTGATGAGCGCCCAGTCGCCGCCCGTGTCCTTGCCCAGGTAGTCGCGCACGAGCGGCGGGTTCACCTGGCCGATGACCGGCCCACCCGGGAAGTCGTGAAGCTTCGCGTCGTCGCGGACGGTGCAGATCCGCCCGCTCTGGTAGTCCCGGCTCGACATCTCCCTCACCCCCGTGTGGCTCGTCCCGTGGCCGCCCATGGCCGCGAACGCCGCCTTCATCGCCGCGGTCCTGCCCGGGCACGCCTTGACGTCCTGGAAGTCCCGGTGCCCGAGCGGCACGACCTTCGGGTATCGCTCCTTCAGCTCGTCCCACAGCGCGACCATCGAGCGCACCTGCGCCTCGGTCGGGCCCTCGGCCGCGCGTCCGGCCACCTCGACGCTGATCACCAGGCAGTTCGGGCTGGTGTCCGGCCAGTACGTGCCCAGGGCGGCCCTGGCGTGGGATGCGCCGTAGTAGCCGCCCGGGTCGTCGGAGCTGCGGATGGTCCGGGGGTTGATAGAGCCGCTGATGCGGGCCTCGGGCAGGCAGCGAACCACCTCGCCGTCCTTCCACCGATCGGTCGCCTGCTCGACCGTGTAGTGGACCGCCACGCCCCGCAGCGGATCACGGGCGAGGTACTGGGCGACGTTCCGTCCCTCCGCCATGTGCCAGACGACGGCCAGGGTCGGCCAGCGGTCGCGTGGGCCGTAGTCCTTCGCTGCGGGGTAGGGGATGGGCTGCGAGGCGAAGTTCATGGCCGCACCCGGGGCAGGTCCACCGACAGGAGTCCTGCCGCGGTGAGGAGCAGCGGGATCAGCACGGGCGGGCTGACCTCGTAGTCATCGGCGATGACGTCAAGCACGACGATCACCACGACGACCGCGATGAGCAGGACTGCCGACACCTGGCGCGCCCAGCGGTACTCGGCCGGCGCACGACGGTCATCGCTCACGTCGGCGATGCCGGCGGACCGGGAACCAGCCGCGGTCGACGAGCCAGGGGATGAGGACCGCACCGCTGACCAGCCCGAAGACGTAGCAAAGCGCGCCGAACAGGAGCAGCTCGACGGCGCTCATCGGGCGGGATGCGTCGGCCGGGCGGAGGGCACCGACCCGGCCTGACGCGTGGTGGTGGCGAGGGGACGTCCGTGCACATCCCCGGTCTTACGGCCGGGTCAGCCGCGGGTCAAGCGCGGGACCGTACGGATGTTCGGGATGCCGTACGGAAGCGATAGGGACAAGCCCGCCCTCGCGCCCCGGGTCGTGTCAGCTTGGACGGCGGCGTGCGACCACGGGGACCGTCAGCAGGATCGCCACGCCACCGATGGCCAGGCCGAGGATCGCCTCGACCGTCTGGAAGTGCCCATAGGCGGACGCGGGCACGGCGAGGTTCCACTGGATCGAGCCCCATGTCCGCTGGCTGCACTCCTCGTACACGCGGACCTCGGGGGAGTCGTCGTAGACCTCCGGCTCCGGCCCGCAGGCCGCCTCCACCATCGGGGTGAAGTCCATCTCCGGATCGAGGCGGGCGCCGGGCTCACCGTCCTGTCCGGGCTTCGAGGGGTCGAACGTGCCGCTGTCGAGATACGCGATCGGCCCCGCCCCGTCGCGCCAACCCGAATCGTTGTCGCTCGTCCAGACCGCTCGTTCGGCGAACATCGACTGCTGGATCGAGGGCACGGCGACCAGGCTCCAGGCGAGCACGACCACCGCGGCGAGCACGAGCGCCGGCAGCGTGCGACCGACGAGCGCGCCCACGAGCAGTCCGATGCCGAGGGCCATCAGCCCACGAGCGACCAGGGTCGGACCCTGGGACGCCACCTCGGTCAGGTCGGGGCTCGCCCGGCCGACCTCCATGGCCGTGAACAACCGCGATCCCAGCCAGCCCAGGACCACGAAGCCGACGATCGCCAGCACCAGCATCGGCAGCAGGCGCGCCAGCAGCCAGCGGCTGCGTTGGAGCGCCAGAGACCAGGCCAGCTCCGTCGTGCGCATCTCGATCTCGCGCGCCACGACCGGGACACCCAGGAGCAGCCCGACCACGGGCGCCAGGAGGGCGAGACCCACCCGGGGATACCCGGCCCCGCTCTGGTGGCCCCAGAAGGTCTGCATCAGCTCGTCGCAGCCGGGTGAGGCCCAGTCGCCGTTCACCGTGCGCGGCCAGCACGTGCCCGGGATGTCGAGGTCGAGCATCTGCTGGCTCACCATCCACACCCAGATCGCGAACAGCACCAGCAGGGCCGCGGAGAACACCACCTCGAAGCGGTGGATCCGGTACGTCAGGACGATGCCGCGCATCATCACGCTCCCCTGCCGTCGTGGCTGGTGCCTCCGGGGCGGGCCGCCGCGAGGTAGCCCATCACGAGCTCCTCCAGGGTCGGCGGCTTCAGGTCCGGGTCGGTCGAGCGGATGAGCGCCGTGGGCTCCCCGCCCGGTCGGGTGAAGGTCGCGACCAGGTCGGCGGGAGCGGCCGAGCCCGCAGCCACCAGCCGATGCCCGGCGACGGCATCGCGGATGGGTGCCTGGAGCGTCACCCGTCCCTGCCCGACCACCACCAGCCGGTCGCAGATCGCCTCCACGTCGCTCACGATGTGCGACGAGAGCACCACGGTCGCCCCGTCCTCGCGCGCGGTCGCCAGGACCAGGTTCAGGAAGTCGTGGCGGGCCAACGGATCGAGCGACGCGAGCGGCTCGTCGAGCAGTAGCACGGGGGCTCCGGTGCCGAGCGCGAGGCAGAGGGCCACCTGCGCGGCCTGGCCGCCCGACAGCGACCCAGCCTTCTGGCCCAGCGGGATCGCCAGCAGGTCGAGGCGCTCGCGTGCCGAGTCCCAATCGAACCCGCCGCGCAGCCCGACCGCGAGGTCCAGGTGGTCCTCCACGCTGAGCCCCCGGTAGAGGGCGGTCGCCTGCGAGACGTACCCCAGCTGTCGGAGCGCGCCGGCACGGTCGGACTGCGGGTCGATGCCGCCCACGCGCACGCTGCCCTGGGTCGGTCGTTCGAAGCCCATCCACGTCCGGATGAGCGTCGACTTGCCGGCGCCGTTCGGGCCGACAAGGGCGGTGACCGTCCCCCGCGGCACCGCCAGGTCGACATCGCGAAGGGCCCAGGGTCCGCCCCGCCGGTACTGCTTGGACAGGCCGATCGTCTCGAGTGCGATCGCCCCCGATGCCGCCGTGGTCGTACCAGGTTCCTGTGCCGCCGCAACCGCCACACCACCTCCAACGCTCCGGGTCGTCCGGAGCATAGCGTCAGGTCTCGCGGGTTGCGGAGGCGACCGAGCGGGCCAGCAGCACCTCGAGCTGGCGCCGGCGAACGGTGGCCGCGGTCACGCGCTTCGCGCCACCCGTCTACGCCCCTACCACCAGTACGAGCCGAACGACTCGCCCGTCCAGGGGTCGACCACTGCCCCCACGACGAACGGCCGGTCGATGTCCGAGCCCACGAACTGCCCGATCTCCAGGATCCCGTCAGGCGCGTCGACGGCGCCCTCCAGGCGCGGCTGGCTGGGGTAGGGTCGCTTCGGCCACCAGGCATCGTTGGCGTTCATCCACGCGTTCGGATCCGGTGCCAGCTCCAACGCCTCGATGAACCCGGGGGTCGAGAGCGCGACATCCGCCAGCTGGCCCGGTGACGGATAGCCGACCGGGTCGCCCGAAAGCGTGATGTCCGTGGTGACCGTGGCGAGGTCGGGACCCCGGAACCGACGTCCCTGGAAGGCGGCCGACACGTGGATCGTGCCCGGCGGGAGGGGCTGCGCGCGCAGCGAGTACGCCGGCATGCCAGCCAGCGGCACCTCGACGACGGCGCCGGGCTGCAGCCGGTTGGTGTAGCCGACATCGCAGCCGTCGCCCCGGTCGTGCTTCGGGATCTCCAGCGGGGTACGCATCAGCAGCCCGTCGCTGAAGAACCGCTCCTTGAACTCCGCCGCCACGCCGGTCCAGGTCTGACCGGGGTCGAACAGGGCGCTCGTGTCCGCGGTGAAGCGCAACGGAGGGCAATCGAGGTCCGCGAATCGGCCGGTGTAGGTGATGGCCTTGCGGCCCACGTTGGTGACGCGCAGATGAGCCAGGAGCCACTGGCCCTGATCCAGGGTCGCGTCCTGCACCCACAGGTCCAGCCTGACGCCGTTGGCGGTGGCGGTCACGTCCGGAGCGCCGCGCGGGCGGAAGCGGGGTGGCTCGCCCGTCGGGCGGATCGGGTCGGCCAGTGTCAGGCGCCTGACCTCCTTCGGAGCCCGCGGGTCGATCACGATGCCGCAGGCCGGCTGCTCCCAGGCCATCGCCGCGGTGACCGTCACGATCGGCTGCCCCGCGACGAGCTCGAGCATGGCCCCACAGCCGCCGACCGTCACGGGCGTCGGGTCATCGGGGTTCTCGAACAACGCGTCCTCGGTCACCTCGAGGGCGGTCACCGTCACGGCGTAGGTGCCCGGCGCGAGGGCTGCCGTCAGTGCCGAAGCCGGATCGGAGGCGTCGGCGGCCGGGTCGAGCGTGCCCTCCAGCACGGGCGTCGTCGACCCCGCTGGGCTGATCGACACACCCACGGTGCAGTCGGGCCCGACGGGACACGGGTCGTCGGAGCGGGCGTGGACGGTGACGTTGACGGCGTCGCCCGGCGCCGGTTCTGCGGACGTCGATGGCAAGGGGGACGGACTTGCCGCCTCGGCGGCCATCGGCGTGGCCGACATGAGCATGGCGACGATGCCGAGGGCGAATGGTGCACCCCTCGATGATCGATGCCACCGGACCTTCGTCCGAGGAGTGTGACCAGCAGGCATGGAGCGGTGCATGGCGACCTCATCACCGGTGGGCACCGGCATCTTCCAGGGGGCTCCCCGACGGGAGCGATCAAGCGGCCCAGCCGGTTCGTCAGTTGACGGCTGGCTCCCGTTCCCGATGACAGGCAGTCTATCCCTCGCCCAGGGTCAAGCTCGAGCAGCACGATTCAGCGCCTTGTGCGTTCTGACAGCGCCTCAACCTTTCGGGGGCGTGCCGGCAGCGTCGACCCTTCCCAGCTGGTACGCCGCCTGCGCGACACTCAGGCACCCCGTCCGCCTGTAGAGCCCCGAGAGGTGTTGCCTCGCGGTCGACTCGGCGATGTCCAGCTCGTGCGCAGCCGCTGTGATGGAACCGGTGGCGATGTAGGAGCGGAGCACCTCGAGCTGCCGACGGGTCGGTCGCTGGCGGACCATGGCCACGGTCACGCGCTCCGTGCCACGGCCAGCCGAGGCTTCGATGCCGTCCGAGTCCGGTTGACGAGCACGAATCTCGGCCCGGCAGGAACGTGAGTTACGAAGGGGCTATCCCTCTCGCCCCGACCAAACTCAGACCGGGCCAGATTCATCCTCGCCGACGGCGGCTGTTTCGGGCTCGTCGCCCGAGATCTCGAGCTCCAGCGCGTCCAGGCTCGGAAGCAGCGACGAGACACCGAGTCGCACCCGCGGTAGGTCGCGCTCGACGACCGCCCACACGCGCTCGAGGTCGACGCCCTCGTACTGGTGTATGAGGACGTCCCGAAGTCCGGCGAGCGCCCGCCACGGGACCTCGGGGTGGGCCGTGCGGTAGCTATCGTCGACGCGTTTGGCGGCCTCGCCGATGATCTCGAGGTTGCGGACAACGGCGTCATGGACCATCGGATCCTGAAGAAAGCGCAGCTTGCCGTCGACCGTGAACCGCGCGATCTTGTCGATGCTCTCGAGGATGTGCGCGAGGTACACCCGCGCATCCTTGGTCACAGCGGGCGAGCCTCGCCCAGGATCCGTCGCCGGAGCAGCCAGTACAGCCCGTCCTCCGTGACCACATCAACCGGCCGACCGAGAAGCGCCTCGAGGTCCTGGGCCAGGGCGACCTGGTCCAGCAGACTGCGGCCCGGCTCGAAGTCCACCAGCAGGTCGAGATCGCTCTCCGGGCCAGCATCACCCCGCGCCACGGACCCGAAGACGCGGATGTCCCGCGCCCCGTGCTGCGCCGCCAACCGCAGCACGGCGGTGCGCATGTCGTCCGTCAGCGGTTGGGTCGTCGCGGGCATGAGCGCACTGTACGAGGGATTGCCACCCGGCGCCACCGTCCGGGGTGGAGAGAGCCACCAGCTCAGGCGACATCGCGCAGGACCTCGGCGATGTGGTCGGGGCGATGATGCGAGTGATGGGACCGGGAGGTTCAACTCCTCTCGCCCCGACCATTGTCTTGAGTCGCGACATGGGTGACACCTGAGTCGGGACATCGGTGATGCCGATGCACCTGGCAGGCGTCACCCGGTCGCTCGGGGTCCCGGCCATCGGCCGGGGTCTCTTCGCTGGTTGCGCCAGTGGCTGCGCTCGGGGTCGATGCGGTGCGTCGACAGGATCTCGCCGGTCTCCAGTGCGACGACGCTGACCTCCTGCTCGTCCGCGATCGCGAGGACGCGCGTCCGAGCATGAGCGGCGCCCACGCCCAGGTGGTGCATCCGGCCCGCCCGAAGGAGGCTGACCCGTCCACCAGCGTCGACTCGGGGGCGCGGTTCGTGAGGAACACCGCCACCACGTCACCAACGCCGGTGGCCGATGGGGCCACGATGGCCACATAGCCCAGGTACTGCGCAGCTTCCCCGATGGCGCGGGGGACGGACAGGTCCTCCCCAAGGATGTCCTCGGGTTCGATGCCCAACGCACTCCGTGCTTCGGCCGATCGCAGGTCGAGCACCCGGGCCAGATCGAGGTGGATGGTGGCGAGCTCGCGGGGTCGGACCACGGGCAGGCTCGCCGATGCCAGCAGGCGTCGGAACTCGGCATCCACCGTCTCGACCGGAGACGCGGTGTAGATCACCGAGAAGCTGTCCGGCGGGTTCCAGCGACCACCGAAGCGGCGTGCCCCCTCGCCGCTGAGGGGTCCGCAGGCCGGGGCGTGGTGACGGAAGACCACTCCCGTGTAGCTGCTCCATCCGAGCTGATCGAGCGCCGCGATGAACCGACGGGCCGGACCTTCGTCTATGCGAAGACCCCCTCACCCACGGCGTCGATGAGCGTGAGCACCCTCCGGTACTCCCCGTCCGCACAAGGTCCACGGGACGGTGGTAGTCGAGGGCCGGGACCGGCGTGAACAACCACTCCTGGGCCGCATCGGGAGGGACGACATCCGCGAGCCGCTCGAGGACGACGTCCAGCGCGAGCAGCTGCTCACGGGCATCCCATCTGGGGATGGTCTCCTCGCGAAGCCAGCGACTGACCGTCTTCGGGTCGCGATTGAGGATGCGCGCGACGCCTGCCGCGTCGATCGATGTGCGCTCCATCGCCTCGCTGAGGCGCTTGACTGCCTGGCTGGTCATGATCCTGTGACCGCGATCCTGGTGGCGATCCTCGCCAGCACCGCGCGCCAGGTCTCGAGGTGCTGGAAGTTCAGCGGCGCCTTGGCGGGAACGGGCGAAGCGTATGCCCGTCACTCAAGCGGACAGATCTCGGGCATACAAGGGGGCGTTCTCACGGCGCCGTCCCGCCCTAGCTGTCGCCGAGCTCGCCGCTTCGAGCTCAGGGGTGACTCTCGCCGGAGATCCGCGCCCCGGGCCGGGGCCACGGAGGTGATCGCGGACCTGGCAGACTCCGCACCCACGACCGAGAGGAGGCGAGCCTCGGGGGGGGGGGGGGGGTGAGCAGCGCCTCCGCGCCGGCCGTCCCGCGGCCTCCGGCCAGGGTGATCGGAAACCCCGGACCGGTGATCGGAAACCGTGGAATGCGCAGTACAGGTGTTCGGGAAGGCGAACAGAAAGACAGGGCCCTACCGCCGCACCCAGTGTCCGGGCAAGATGGACGAATCCGAGCGGTTCGGTCCTCTATCAGGGTAAGCGGCCACGAGCGGCCGCCGTCATGGAGGCCAACGGGGCTGACGCGTGGCGGATCGGGCATTGGTCGAGCGGGCACGAAGCGGCGATCGCGACGCGTACGAGCGGCTCGCGCTCGAGGCGGGCGATCGACTCATGGCTGTCGCTCATCGCATCGTGCGCGACATCGACCGCGGAGGATGCGGTCCAGCAGACGCTGGTCGCGATGTGGTCGGAGCTGCCACGCCTCCGCGACCCCGACCGGTTCGAGGTCTGGACATACAGACTCGTCGTTCGTTTCTCGCTCGCCGAGGCGCGCCGGCAGCGAAGGCTCGGTGTGGTCGTCAAGCCGATTTCGGCCGACGTCCCAGAGCCGCATGACGAGTTGGACGGGGTGAGTGCGCGCGACCAGCTCGAGCGCGCCTTCCGGAACATCTCGCCCGACCATCGGGCCGTCCTTGTCCTGCACCACTACCTCGGGCTCTCGCACGCCGAGATGGCCAAGGCTATGGGGGTGCCGGCCGGGACGATCAGCTCCCGCCTCCACCGCGCCACGGAGCAGATGCGCGCCGCGCTCGATGCAGACTCGCGCGTCACGGCCGGACCGAGGGCCCTCACATGACCAGTTCGGATGACCTCGACCGGCTGCTCGCCGGTTGGCTCACGCAGGACGGCGCCCAGGTCCTGCGCCGGGAGGTGCTGCTGGCGGCTCTCGCGGATGCTCGCCACAGGCCCCAGGCTCGGTGGCTCGGGTGGTCGGCGCCGCTGCGTCCGCGTCGGTCGCTCGTGTGGGTGGCGCTCGTGGCCCTCCTGGTCGGACTCGGCCTCTTCGTCGCGATGCTGGCCGGGAGTCCTCCGAAGGTCGATACGAGGGTCCCCCTCGGCATGTTCACCGTCACCGGCCCCATGTCCGTCGCCCGCGCGGGTCATGCGGCGATCCCGCTCCAGGATGGCCGAGTCCTCATCGTGGGTGGGTCGTCGTCCGGAGCCGACCTCACCGGCGCCGAGCTGTACGACCCGGGCACCGGCGCCTTCACCCCGACCGGCTCGATGTCGACGGTGCGCACGAGCGGCACCTTCACGCTCCTCCGGGACGGGCGCGTGCTCGTGGCAGGCGGGGCTGATGCAGGGAGCGTCATGGACTCGGCCGAGCTGTACGACCCGCGCACCGGCGCCTTCTCCCCGACGGGCTCGATGACCACGCCACGCCAGGATCACACCGCCACCCTGCTCCAGGATGGGCGTGTCCTTCTCGCCGGAGGGCGTGCCTCATCGAACGACACGACCGACCTGGGGTCGGCCGAGCTATTCGACCCGACCACCGGGAGGTTCTCCCCGACATCCGCGATGACCACGGCTCGCGCCGTACACAGCGCGGTGCGTCTCCAGGATGGCAGGGTCCTGGTCCTGGGAGGCACCGGGGGCGCCCCCGAGCTCTACGATCCGGCCAAGGACACGTTCTCGCCTGTCGACACGCCGTTCACGGCTGCGTGCTGCGCTCTCGCTGTCACCCCGCTCGGGGACGGCACCGTCCTCATCGTTGACACCGACTATCGCTCGGCACCTGCCGTCCGGTTCGACCCCGCGTCCGGGTCCTTCGAGCCCACTGGGCCGCCGATCGTCCCACGGGTCGGCGCAGCCTGGACCCGTCTCTTGGATGGGCGAGTGCTGGTGACCGGCGGGGGCGACCTCCGCAAGGAGTTCGGCCAGGGCTGCCCGCCGATGCTGGCCACGACCGAGGTCTACGACCCGGGACCTGGGACGTTCGGGGAGGGTCCGGTGATGACGCTGGCTCGCTCGTCCCACACCGCCACGCTCCTCGACGACGGCGACGTGCTGGTCGCTGGAGGTGGCTGCAGCGGCCCGACCGTCACCGCGGAGGTGTACCGATGACGATCCGCGCCGCAGTCGCGGCTTGCGCGCTCGCCGCGCTCCTTGCGTCGCCGACGGTCCGAGCGCAGGGCGCGACGGCGAGCCCGGACCTTTCCACTGCCTTCGCCAGTCGGTTCGATGTTGGGGGAAGGTCGATGTTCCTCGAGTGCGAGGGCCGATCGGATCCCTCGCGTCCCACGATCATCGCCGAGGCCGGCATGGGCGCCGATTCCTCCACGCTCACTGACCTCATCGGACGCCTCGGGGCGGCCGGGTTACGTGCCTGCGCCTACGACCGCATCGGGCTGGGTCGGAGCGACCGACCGTCCGGCCCGGTGACCACCGCCGATGCGGCCGTTGACCTTCGCTCGCTCCTCGCCGTTGCAGGGGTCATGCCACCCTACGTGCTGGTCGGGCACTCCCTCGGCGGCTGGTACGTGCGCACGTACACGGCCGCCTACCCCGACGATGTCGTCGGCCTGGTCTTCATCGATGCCTCGCACCCCGACCAGGAGAAGCGTTTCCTCGCCATGATCCCGCCCAAGCGTCCGGGCGAGTACTGGGAGTTCGCCGACTATCGAGAGGGCTTCGCGTTCTCGGAATACCCTTGGGACAACCCCGACATCGGCTTCGTCGACCTCGCCACGAGCGAGCAGCAGGTGCGCGAGAGCGGCGACCTTGGTGACCGGCCCGTCGTCGTGCTCACCTCCGCGTTCGAGATGAGCCCGTGGTTCGAGCTCCCCGAACCCTACGGCGATCGCCTCTACCTCGCATGGCGGACGATGCACGCTGAGCTGGCATCGCTATCGACCCGTGGCGACCAGCGGACGGTCGAGGGCGCCGGCCACTTCATCCAGGACGACCGACCCGATGCGGTGGTCCAGGCCGTTGAGGACGTGGTCGCCGCAGTCACCGCGGGCCCCGACGCGGCAGATCGGTCGAATGTCAGCAGGAGGACACGCCGCCCATCGATGCCGGCCGCGACCCGATGCAGCACCCGATTCGCTGCCTTCGCCGAAGCCAGAAACGCTCGACGTCGCGAGATACGGAGGGCGAGGCAGCGCGACAGCCCAGGAGGGGGTGCTCCGCCGGCACAGGACTACTGGAGGAGTGTGCCACCACCTGGCGCCGCACTAGGGTCGGGCCATGATCGAACTCCGCGACCCGGTCGCCGCGCGGCCGCGAGGCGAACGCCTGGTGGAGGAGCGGGTCCGCGCCTGCCTCCCAGCGGGCGGCGCCGCCTATCCGAACATCACCTGGCTCGCCGCGACGCGTGACGGCGGGGCGCGCCGCAACGGCGAGATCGACCTGCTTGTCGTCCATCCCGAGCACGGCGTCCTCGCCATCGAGGTGAAAGACGGCACGGTCTCACTCGATGGCTACGGTCGCTGGTACGCCGGCCGCCGGGCGCTTCCGGAGTCTCCCTTTCAGCAGGCCGAGCACAGCAAGTGGGCCATCCGCGATCGGATCCTGGCCCACCCGGCGTGGCGCGGTGACGCGCCGCGGATGCTCCACGCGGTGGCCTTCCCGGACACAGACCGGGCGAGCCTGCTGCGGACCGGGCGCATGGACCTGGGGCCCGACGCCCCGCTCGAGCTGGTCATCGATCGAGCCGATCTCGCGGACCCCGCGTCGACGACTCGCGCGCTCGCACGCGTGTTCAGCTTCTGGGCCGGTACGTCGGGCCGGGCGTGGCCGCTCTCCGCCGAGGCGCGGGCGACGATCGCGGACGTCATCGAGCCGACCGTCGAGCTCCGACCGCTGTTGCGGGGCGACCTGGCGCTGGGCGAGCACGAGCTGCTCGTCCCGACGCACCACCAGCTCTCGCTCCTGACGACGCTGCGGCGTGTCCGCCGCGCCTCGATCGTGGGGGCGGCCGGCAGCGGCAAGACGCTCCTGGCCGTCGAGAAGGCGCGCCAGCTCGCCGTGGGCGGGTTCAACGTGCTGCTCGTCTGCTTCAATGCCCCGCTCGCCCGCGCCATGGCCGCGGAGCCGGTCCTTGCACCGCACGTCGCGTCCGGACGTCTCACCGTCGGCACGTTCCACGAGCTGTGCCGCCGGCTCGGCCGCGAGGCCGGCACCCTGCCACCGGAGCCCGCCGATCCGGACGGCACATGGTTCGGCGGGGCGCTCCCGCGCGCGCTCGAGGAGGCCATCCCGACCGTCGGCGGCCGGTGGCAGGCGCTCGTCATCGACGAGGGCCAGGACTTCGCCCCCGAGTGGCTGATGACCCTCGCCCTGCTCCTGGACGACCCCGACGAGGATGTCCTCTACGCCTTCCACGATCCCGCCCAGGCGATCTACCGGACCGATGCCACCGACACCCTCGGCCTCGTGGAGTTCCCGCTGCCGGACAACTGCCGGAACGCTCGCCCGATCCACGCCTTCGCCTTCCGCTGGTACGGCGGTGCCCTCGTCTCCGAGCCGCTCCGGGAGGACGGCCGCGATCCGCAGGTCGTCACCGCGGAGCCCGGGCAGCCGACGCTGGATGCGCTCCGCGGGGTCCTCGATGGCCTGGTCAAGACCGAGGGCGTCGAGCGCGAGCGGATCGCGGTGCTCACGGGCGTGTCGCTCGAGCGGAGCGCGGTCTGGAAGCAGCGCCGGTTCAAGGGGGACCTGGTGCTGTGGAACGGCAGCGTCGACGACTCGGGCGCTTCGAGTCGCCTGCCATTCGACTCCATCCCGCCACAGCCGCCCGGCACGATCCTATGCGAGACCATCCACCGCTTCAAGGGCCTGGAGCGTGATGTCATCGTGCTCGTCGAGCTGCGCGCGGACGATGAGCGGCTCGCGAAGCTTCTCTACGTCGGCGCGAGCCGGGCGAAGCATCACCTCGTCGTGATCGCGACACCCGAGCTCGCGGGCCAGATCGGCGAGGTCGGGGCGGTCAGGGAGCCTACGTTCTGATGATTCCGTAGATTCGGTGCCCAGACCCACGAGGCATCGCGCGGCGTCGATGAGTCATCCTGTGGAATGCTGTCTGTCCGCGACCGGATCTCGCCATCAATCCTGCCTGGCAATTCGTCCGTGGCTCACCGTTCGGCGGAGTACGAGCCTGGATGGGTTCGGACGTGTCGGCCTTGGAGTCGCATCGCGTCCCCCTGGGTCGTACACTCCCTCGCCGAGCGCACCAGCCCCGCCGTCGAGGCTGCCCTGGCCAGCTTGCTGGAGGCCCCGGCACCGGCGGGCGCCGGTGGCCGTGGGCGGAGGAAGGCGTGAGGTCGGCTCCGAAGGCGAGTGACGCCGGGGACCGCCCGAGCCATCCGGGTATCACAGGGCGGCGGCAGCCCGCAGTCTCGGTAGCAGGGCCGGGATCTCCGTGGTCGCCGTCGCCCGGACGATGTCCGCATCCACGTCGAAGTAGCCATGGACCAAGCGATTGCGCATACCGATCATCGCAGGCCACGGCACATCGACCATGCGAGATCGGCCTTCCGGTGACACGCGCGATGCCGCCTCGCCCACGACCTCGATGGCACGCACCACGGCATACAGCAGCTGCAGGTCAGTGTCGAGATCTGGCCGGACACGACCCGCGATGAACGCGGCGATCAATTCGCATGCCTCAACCATGTGCTGGACCCGCACACGGTCCTCAGCGAGCATGCAGCAACCGCGCCTCATGGACGACCCGGTCCCGGAAGTGACGCGAGAGGTCTGCCGCGGTACGAATGTCGACCCTGCGCCCACCCAGGCGGGTCGAGAGCTCGGCCTCCATGCCGGCGATCGTCAGGTAGCCCGGCGTCTGGCCAGGCTCGAACTCGACCAGCAGGTCGATGTCGCTGTCCGGCCGGTCGTCCCCTCGCAGGGCGGACCCGAACAGGGAGATGCGGGCGATGTGGTGCCGCTCCGCAAACTCGGCCACGACCCCCGGGTCAAGGCGCTCCGTGCCTAACTCGATCCCCGCCCGCGCGGTGACCGCCGATGCTGCCGGTTCGGAACGAGTGGTCATGGTCGGTCGATGGTACGTGGTGGGGCAACATGTGACGGAGGCATCGGCGCCGGTGGCCGCCTGTGGCCGCGGCCGCACCACGGGGGCGGGACAGGGCCGCCACGCACGCGTGCGATACTTGTATAGCAGCTGCGGAGCGAGCGAAGAAGGAGTGACGGATGAGCGGGACGTTGGCGCTTCGGCTCCCCCCGGAGATCGAGGAGCGCCTGGACGCGCTCGCCCGCAGGACGGGGCGCTCGAAGTCCTTCTATGCGCGCGAGGCGATCCTGGAGCACCTCGAGGACCTGGAGGACACCTACCTCGCCCAGGAGGCCGTGGACGAGCATTTCGCGTCGGGCGGACGCACGATCTCCACCAAGGAGCTGCTGGACCGGTACGCCTGAGGTGTTCCGGGTCGAATGGTCGGAGCGCGCCGTTCGCCAGCTTGACAAGCTCGACCGGCAGGCCGCCCGGGCGATCGTGCGCTTCGTGGCCGAGCGTGTCCAGGGCACCGACAACCCCCGCGCCGCCGGCCGTCCCCTTCGCGGCGAGGGCCTCTGGCGCTACCGAGTCGGCGACTACCGGATCCTGTGCCTCATCCGGGACGACGTGATGGTGGTCCTGGTCGTCGAGGTCGGGCACCGGCGGGAGGTCTATCGCTGATGCATCCGCTTCACGACGACATCGCTCGGCTGCTGGGGGAGAGGGTCAAGGCGCGCTCCGTCGTCGTCTGGTACGACGCGCGCGGCGAGTTCCAGCCATTCGTCGATGAGCTCCGCGGGGCGCCGTCCAAGCCGGGTGCGGTGGCGGCCACCACGGTGGCTGGCGGTCCGGCCTCGCTGATCCAGTTCGATGGATCGATGTTCGAGCTTCGCGCCGCCATCGAGCCGCTGATCGCCGGGGACGCGCCCGAACGGGTGGTGGTCTATCTGCCCGGCGTCGCGCGCCACGAGCATTCGGTGCTGATGGAGGCCGAGCTGGCCGGCGAGACCTGGCAGCCGAAGCTCAAGCAGCTCGCCATCAACACCCTGAAGCGCCGCTTCACGCAGGGCAGGATCGATGAGCTGCTCGCTCCCGACTCGCTGACCTACGACGACCTTTCCCGCCTTGCCGCGGATGAGGGCGCCGGCTCCTCGCTGCTCAAGACGATCTACGCAGGCGTGAGCGGGACGGACGGGATCCTCTCGGCATGGCTGGTCGCGGATGACCGCGATGCCGAGATCGAGGCGAAGCTCGCCACCGCGGAGCTCACCTCGTTGATCCGTTCACGACTCGGCCTCGAGCTGGTCGGTGACACGAGCCTCGCCAGGGCGCGGTCCGCGACGCTGCGGTACGTCCTCGGCAGCGAGTTCCGGCTCGATCTCCTGGCCCCCGCGCCAGCCAGCCTGTCCTCGGTGCCCAGCCCGCGCAGCAAGCAGGACGAGTCGGCCATCCGGGACCTGGCGCAGCGCCTGCGCACCAGCTTCCCGGTCGACTACCCGGCGATCGCGGATCGCGTGGAGGCCGAACTGGGCCTATCACCGGATGTGGTCCCGCCGGACGCGCTCGGCGCGATCGACACGTTCCGGTTCGAGGAGCGGGTCGTGCTGGCGCACTGCGGGGAGCTGATCGGGAGCCGTCGCTTCAGCGATGGGCGGGATCTGGGCGCAGGTGGATCTCCGGTTCGAGTACGACGAGGAGACCAAGGGCAAGCACCCGTTCTGGATCGAGCGGATGGTGCCCATCCAGATCGCCACGTTCGACCTCGCGGAGTACCAGCGGGTCCGCCGCGAGTTCACGTCCGACGAGTGGCTGGACCTGATGCTCCGCTCCATGGGCTACGAGCCGTCCGTGATGGAGCGCCGGCTCAAGCTGCACTTCCTGACCCGGCTCATCCCCCTGGCGGAGCGCAACTACAACCTGGTGGAGCTGGGACCGCGTGGGACCGGCAAGTCGTACGTGGTGCAGGAGGTGTCGCCGTACGCCGCGCTGCTGACCGGCGGGACCACCGTGGCGAACCTGTTCGGGCACATGAGCGGCCGCCAGAAGGGCATGGTCCAGATCTGGGATGTGGTCGGCTTCGACGAGGTCGCCGACCTCCAGAAGATGCCCAAGGAGGTCGTGACCACGATGAAGACGTACTGCGAGAGCGGCACGTACCAGCGTGGCCAGGAGGCGGTCTCGGGCGACGCGAGCATCGCCATGTTCGGCAACACGAACCAGCCGGTGGACGTGATGGTCCAGACCGGCCACCTGTTCGCGCCGATGCCGGACATCATCCGCGACGACATGGCGTTCATCGACCGGCTGCACTGCTACCTGCCCGGGTGGGAACTGCCGAAGATGCGCAACGACCTGTTCACCGACCACTACGGCTTCGTGGTCGACTACCTCGCGGAGGCGCTGCGCGAGCTGCGCAAGCACAACTTCACGGAGGTCATCGACCGGGAGTTCTCGCTCGGGTCACACCTCAACGCGCGGGACCGGAAGGCCGTCCGCAAGACCGTGTCCGGGCTGATGAAGATCCTCCACCCGCACGGCGAGGTGACGCGCGAGGAGCTCGCCGAGCTGCTGGAGCTGGCGATGGAGGGCCGGCGCCGGGTCAAGGAGCAGCTCAAGAAGATGGGCAGCTTCGAGTACTACCACACGTCCTTCTCGTACTCGGACGCCGCGACGGGGGAGGAGCGGTTCGTGGGCGTGCCCGAGCAGGGCGGTCGGGACCTGATCTCCCTCGATCCGCTGGCGCCGGGGACCGTCTATACGGGGGGCGTGACGTCCGATGGCACCGTGGGACTGTACCGGCTGGAGGTGTCGGTGGCGGCGGGGTCCGGGAAGCTCAGGCTGGCGGGCGGCGTGGCGGGCGCCATGAAGGAGTCCGTGGCACGGGCGTTCTCGTACATGGAGACCCATGCCTCCGAGCTGGGCTTGTCGCGCGATCTGGACACATCCGACCTCCACGTGGAGGTCATCGACCTGCTGGGCAACCGGGTGGAGGCGGAAGTGGGTGTCGCCTTCTTCGTGGCGTCGTGGTCCGCGCTGCGTCGTGCACCGGTCGCGCCGGCGCTGCTGGTGCTGGGCGACCTGAGCGTGCAGGGCAACATCAAGCCGATGCGCTCGCTGACCGAGCCGCTCCAGGTCGCCAAGGACAACGGCGCCAGGCGCGCCCTCATCCCCATCGAGAACAAGCGGTCGTTCCTGGAGGTCCCGGGTGACGTCGTAGAGCACGTGGACCCGATCTTCTACGGCGATCCGCGAACGGCCGCCATGAAGGTGCTGGGACTCAGCTGATGGTACCGGCACGATCCGAGGCGTCTTGGACTTGATCGACGACGAGCGCGACGAGCAGTCCCCCAGCGCGCGGATGATGCTTGCCAGCCGCCATGTCATCGATTCTCGATGCTGCATCGTCGCTGGGCAGAGTCGACGGCGATCCGGTGTGCTACGGGTCTAGATACTACCCATCGATATACACTTTCGCCACCTTGACCACACCAAGAGGCGACCAGGTGACGTGCGCTGACATCCACCGATTCCTGCTCCGTCGGCATCTGCCCGTGATTGACGTCGCGAGCCCCGACTGGCAGGAGGCGAGGGAATCTGTCGGTCTCAGTCCCGGGATCACCCAGGCGAAGTGCCTCGCCCGCATGGTCGACCATGGCCTGCTCCGACGGGTCCGGCGCGGCCTGTACGTCGTCATCGACCCTGCCCGGGAGGCACCGGCCGTGGCGATCGCCAGCGGTGCCTACGCGCACCTGGATCACTACGTCAGCACGGACGCGGCCCTCGCGTTCCACGGCCTGATCGACCAGCCCATCCCCACGATCACCGTGATCATGCGCCGCCCAGCGCCGACGCCGTTCCAGGTCGGAAAGGCACTGGTCAAGGTGTCCAGGATGTCAGAGCCCCAGTTCCACCGCGCCGATCATTACCGCACCACCCTGGACGGATTCCGGGTGGATCTCGCGTCGCGCGTCCAGGCCGTCCTCGATGCTCTCGACGACCCTCGCAGGATGACGCACCGGACGCTGCTACCTGAGGTGCTGCGATCGTTCGACACCGGTGAGCTGGAGCGACTCGCGTCGGCGGCGCTCCTAACGAGCCAGGCATCGGCGCAGCGGTTGGGGTACCTGATCGAGGACGCCGGGGCCGAGATGCCGAGCGCACTCGGAGCCCTGCGGCCCTCCTCGGCGGTCAACCTCAACCCCGGTGGACGCTTGAGCGTCTTCTCGACGCGGTGGCGGGTCCGTGGCTGAGCCTCGAACCATCGAGGCGATCTCCCGCGACTACCAGGCCGCGCGGGACGCCGGGGACCACGACGGCATGGCCCGGTACCAGAACCAGGAGGCATGTCTCGTCCTCCTGACCGTCCTGGAGCGGCTCGCCTCGGATCCGGGCACGTTCATCCATGAGGTCGCGCTCAAGGGCGGCATCCTGATGGCCGGTGAGCTCCGATCGCCGAGGACCTCGGCCGATGTCGACCTGACGAGCGGGCATCTCAAGCGCGTCGACCCGGATCGCGTGATGGACGAGCTCCGGGAGGCCGGCCGCCGGTTCAGGGTCCGTGCCGACGGCGAGCCGACGCGGACGCCAGGTGGCGACGTCATCCGCCTCTCCTTCGATTCGCTCATCGATGGTGGCACGGCCAAGATGGAGATCAGCGTCCGGGAGAGCCTGGTGTTCGCCGTCCGCGAAGCGATGTTCGATGTGTCGGACCTAGGATTGACGCCGTTCACCCTGCCCGCGCTCGCCGAGGTCGAGCTCGTCGCGGAGAAGCTCCGCGCCCTGATCCAGCGGGCACAGCCCCGCGACCTCTTCGATCTTCGGTTGTACCTGACCGAATCCGGCTGGTACCTCGAGCCTCGCGATCTGGCGAAGGCGGTCGCGGTCAAGCTCGAGACGACCCGTCACAAGCGTTGGCGCGACGACCTCTGGAAGACCAACCTCGGCGACATCGAGGCCCTGTGGGAGCCGACGCTCCGCGAGTGGATCGAGCCGGACTGCATCCCGGGCTTCGACGCGACGGTCCAGGCCGTCTCGCGGCGACTGCGCGAACTGGGGCTCCGCTGACCGGAGGGTTCAGACCAGGCGTCCGCGGGGCGTCCCTGCGGGCGTCCCGGATGGTCGGCATCGACCCGAGGACGGGCAGGCGCTGGCGCAACGGCCGGCGCATCGTGACGGGCGGGCGGGTGGTCGACCTGCCGCCCGTGATCGCCCCCGAAGCCCGTGCCGCGAAGCGGTACTCCCCCCGCTGCCTGTCCGAGGACGAGCGCGTCCGCCTGGCGGACCTGCGCCGGGAGGGGCGCACGATGCGCGACATCGCCGTTGGGGCGTGTATTCGGCCTGGACATGACCGACGAGATGCTCGCCCTCGCCCAGCGCACATCGCCGAGGCCGGCGCGACGAACATCGAGCTGCTGAAGGGCCACATCGAGGCCATCCCGCTCCCCGTGTAGGCGGCACCCCTGTGTGGGCATGATGCCGCCGATGATGGCGACGCAGCTCGGTGACGGAGAGGTCCGCGCTCCGCACAGGAGGAGGTCTTTGGCCCACGAGCTGGGTGCCTTCTGTCACGGCCGCGACGTCCACGCGTTATGGTGTGCAGACTCCGTCGCCGTGGCCGGTCCGGCGACGGTACCGGGACGGCCCTGAGCGCGAGGGACCGCACGTGACGATCCGGTTCCGAGAACCATCGTTGGATCGAGCGCTGCGCACGGTGGCGTCGGGCGCCGGGGTGCTCCGCGGAGCTTGGCTGTTCCCGCTGGACGTCGCGTTCCGCGCCTTTGGCCTCCGATACGGGTGGCTGAAAGCCCTGTTTGTCCACGCGCCTCCGGTCATGCTCGAGACCCTCGGCCGGCGACGCGCCGAGCGCGCGGCGTGGCGCGCCATCCGCCGGGTGCCCGCCTACGGCCGTTTCCTGGAGCAGCAGGGCGTCCGTGCGACGAGAAGCATGCCACTGGGCATCCTGGCGACGCTTCCGGAGACGGACAAGCGCAGCTACATCGATCCGTACACCCTTGAGGACCGCTGCGTCGACGGCACGTTCCCGTTCGCGGGGACCACCATCGATGAGTCCAGTGGGTCCACGGGCAGGCCGTACGACTGGATCCGATCACGACGAGAGCGGACCGTGGCGCACCGCAACATCGGCTTCTTCGCTCGGTACATCCTCGGCCCCGAGCCGCTCGTCACCATCAACGCGTTCTCGATGGGGGCGTGGGCGGCCGGGGTCAACACCGCTCAGGGCATGAACCGGCATGGCGTCGTCAAGTCGACAGGACCGGATCTCGAGAAGGTGTTCTCGACGCTGCGGCTGCTGGGCCCGCGGTATCGCTTCGCCATCTGTGGATATCCGCCGTTCCTGAAGCGGCTCCTCGATGTCGGGGATCGCGAGGGGTTCCAGTGGGAGCCGTACGAGCTCCACGGGCTGGTGGGCGGTGAGGGGATGTCCGAGGAGCTGCGGGACCGCCTCCTGATCCGCTTCCGGACGGTCTACTCAGGCTACGGCGCCACCGACCTCGAGGTGGGGATGGCGGCCGAGTCGCCGGCCAGCGTCGCGGTCCGGCGCCTCGCCCGAGCGCGTCCCGACGTCTGCGCCGCCCTGTTCGGCGAGCGTTCCCGCCTGCCGATGGTGTTCCAGTACAACCCGCTCATCCACTGGCTGGAGGTCAACCCAGAATCGGAGGTGGTGGCGACCGTGAGCCGTCTGGACCTGCTGGCTCCCCGCATCCGCTACAACGTCCACGACGAGGGTGGCGTCGCTTCGTACCGGCGATTGGAGTGCGTCCTGCGGGATCTCGGGTATGAGCTGGCGCGTCTCGGCCAGGAGCCGGCGACGTACGGGCCACGCGGTCCGCTCCCATGGACGGAGCCGATCCCGCTGCCCTTCCTCTGGATTCATGGACGTCGGGACGCGACGATCAGCATCATGGGGGCGAACATCTACCCGGAGGACGTCGAGGCAGCGATCCACGACGACACGATCGCTGCCCACATCCGGTCCTTCCAGGTCGCCCTCGTCCATGACGTTGACGGGACGCCGCGGCCCGGCGTCCTGCTCGAACTGGAGGACGACCTGGCCGTCGATGACGCCTGGCGGGCCGAGCGGGCGGTGCACATCAGCGAGCGTCTGGCGGCGCTCAGCGGTGACTACCGCGCCTCACTGGCGGAATTCCCCGAGGCCATGCTCCCGATCGTCCGGACCTTCCCCTCTGGCACGGGTCCGTTCGCCGGGGACGCCGGTAGGATCAAGCAACGACGCATCACGACCCAGGAGAGCGTCTGATATGTCTGCAGCTCGGGATGGAGGACCGCCGGGCAAGTTCAGGGGGAGACCGGGTGCCCGGCTGTCACGATCGTCGGGCCGAGGCGTCATCTGAGGCAGATGAACCACAGCTGGGGGTGTCGCCATGTCGCGATGGCTGGAACCCGGGAGGTCCACTCTCGTTCGACCGGGTGGTGGCAGCTTGGCAGGGATCGACCGGCGCGTCCGTTGGCCCCTCGCCCCGCTGCTGGGCGCTCTCCTGTCGATCGCGCCGGGGATCCCGGTGCACGCCCAGTCGCCCGAGATCCCGGAGGGTTCCGGCTGGGGTCGGGTGCCCTTCCGGCACGGCCTCCGCGCGCCGCTGGGCATCTCGGGGATGGATGCCGTGGCCGCTGGGCCGTCCGGCTTCGTGGCCATCGGGCAGGTGCCGCTCGGCGCCGCGGCCTGGTGGTCCACAGATGGGCTGGACTGGCATCGAGCACGGACGCCCCAGGACTGGAGGGCGCGGACCGCCTGGCGGTTCCCCACGCTCACGGACATCGTGTCGACCGATGCCGGGTTCGTCGTGGTCGGCCGGACGACGGCCGGGTCCGGTGCCGTGTGGGGGTCCCAGGACGGGCGGAGCTGGGAGCGGCTCGCGGCCGGGCTCGGGCCCGGGCTCGCCACCATCGTGTCGGCCGGGGGTGTGCTGATCGCCGCGGGACCAGACAGGGACGAGGACGGTTCACGCATCTGGGCGTCGGGCGATCTCAAGACCTGGACCGCGGTCGCGACGCTCGACGGGATCGGCATCACCTCACTCGCGGCGGGCCCGCTCGGGCTCGTCGCTGCGGGCGAGACGTTCATCGAGGACGTCGGGCGACGCGCTGTGGTCCTGCGATCGACCGACGGCGTCGAGTGGCTGCCCTCACCGATCGAGCCCGCGAGCGAGACGTTCATCCAGGATGTCGCGGCGTTCGGCGACGGCTGGGTGGCCGTCGGGGCGATGGGCGAGGGAGAACCCGAATCCGGCGCCGCCTGGCGGTCGGTCGACGGGGAGTCCTGGCTGCAGGCTCCCGCCATCGACAGCTGGTCGACGCCCCGACGCTCGGTCTGGGTGGAGGCTGTGGCGGTCCGGCCGGAGGGCGACCTCGTCGCGACCGGGCCGGGGGTCGACGGCCAGATTGTCGCGTGGCGCTCGGCGGACGGACTGGCATGGGAACCGGTCGCGATGCCCGTCGAGGATCCGGATCTGGGTGGCACCTACGAGCCGGCCGACATCGCCGCGGGCACCGATCGGACCGTCATCGTGGGCAGCTATCCGGACGTGGGGTACCCGTACGAAGGGCTGCGACGCTGGTCAGCGGCCGTGTGGACCAGCCCGGCGCCACCCGACGCCGGCGAGCCGGAGGAGTGGCGGACGCGTTGCCCAGGGCGGGGCGCACGCCTCGCCGGGATCCTGGACCTCAGGCCCGATCTCCGGATCCGGTGCTTCGGTCGGCGGCCGCTCAGCTTCCGCGCGTGGCTCGGGGATGCGCCGTACGACGGCGATGAGATAGCGTCGAGGCCGGATTGGCTCACCACCGTGTTCGCGGCGGGCTACGCGTACCCTGCCCGGATCATCGGCTGGCTCGGCGACTTCCTCATCCTCCACGTCGCGCCCGGCTCCGGGCTCCCCGCCAAGCTCGGCTCGGGCCGGTGGGTGCGCATCACCGGTCACTTCGACGACCCGGCCGCGCGGCGCGCCAAGGCCCGATGAGCGTCGCCGAGTGCCGCACGCAGTTCGTGGTGACGTCGGTCGAGCCGGTGCACGGGAACTGACGGGAGGGGTCGATGTCCGCACGCAGCTCGAGGTCTCCAACCACGCACCGAATCGGACGCCTCGGCCGTGTCCTCGTCCTGGGCGCGTCGGCGATCACGGTCGTGGGGCCGGCGACTGACGCGGGGACGCCGGCGCCCGCCGGGGTCGACTGGAGCCTGGTGCCCATGGCGTCCGGCTGGACCGAGGTCGGCAGCATCGGGCGCGGCATGGACCGGGTCGTGGCCGGCGGCCCCGGATTCGTCGCGTTCGGCGGTGGCCCTCGGGGCACCGACGGGTCTGGGTGGCAGACCATCCTGTTCGCATCGCCGGACGGGGCACGCTGGTCACCGGTCCCGACAGGCCGGACCTTCCGCGACGCCCACATCGCCGACGTCGCCACGGGCGGTCCGGGTCTCGTGGCGGTCGGCCAGACGGGCGCATCCGGCGAGGGATTCGTGTCTCGCGCCACGGCGTGGGTATCGCGCGACGGGATCGAATGGGAGCGCGTGGAGCACCCGGGCTACGCCCCGGTGTTCATGTCCGCGGTCGCGGAGGGTCCCCGCGGGCCGATCGCGCTCGGTGGTGCGCACTGCAGCATCGATGGCTGCGCCCGTTCGCAGGCCTGGCGGTCAGAGAGCGGCCGCAGGTGGGCCTCCATCAGGATGCCGGACGTCCTCGTCGACGACATCGTGGGCGGTCCCGGGTACCTCGCGTACCGGCGGTACGGCGCTTGGGAGGCCCCGCGTGACGTCCCGGCGAGCGGACTGCTGTCGGTGGACGGCCGGCACTGGGCGGTGGTGGAGACGCCGTACCTGTCCCTCGTCGCGCGGGCCGGCGGAGACTCCGGGTTCGTGGCGGTGGGGGTCGCGGCGGATGCCGAGCCCGACGAGGAGGAGCCGCGACTGTCGGTCTGGACCTCCTCGGACGGCCGGACGTGGACGGAGGCCTTCCGCCCCGCTCAGGACCTGCGCCATGTGACGGCCGTCATCCCGGTCGGGACGGGGGCGTTCATCGTCGGCGGGACGTTCGAGGAGGACGCACCGGCCATCGTCCTGGGGTCACCCGACGGCGATGCCTGGAGCGAGTGGTCCCCGGAAGGGCTGGTGGCTGGCCCGGCGGCGAGCGACGGCGAACGGGTCGTCCTCCTCGCAGGCGGGCCGTTCGCGTGGACGAGCCCGTCGCTCACGGAGCCACCGTTCGACCCGGTCGTGGAGGCACCGCCCCATGCGGTAGCGGCCGGGTCGCTGCCCGGGACCTGGAGCGAGGGACCGCCCAGCCCCAGGGCCTTCGAGAGCCACGACCAGGCCCTCACGCTGCCGGACGGGCGCGTCCTGATGCTCGCCCGGTGGCCACGCAAGACGCGGGGCGCGATCTTCGACCCGTCGTCGGCGACCTGGACGAGCATCACCTCCAAGCCTGAGCGCGACGATGTGATCGCCGCCGCATCGGGCGGCGACGGCCGGGTGTACGCGTTCGGCCGGCGAGGTGGGGTCTTCAGCTACGATCTGGTCTCCGACCACTGGCAGCGCCGTGCTGATCTCGCGGTGCCGCCCAGGACGGCGGCCGCCGGAGGCAGGGACGGCCGGATCTACCTGTTCGGCGGCGAGGCCACCTGCTGCGACCCCGATCGGCGGCGGGTCGTCCGCTACGACCCGGCCACGGGACGGACCCGGTTGCTCGCGCCGTTCCCGGGATCGGCCACCGAGGGCGAGCAGATCGAACGGGTCGTGAGCCTGCCTGACGGCCGATTCCTGCTCGTCGACACGGATCGGATCTGGACCTACGACCCGGTCGCCGACCACTGGGCGCCGGGCCCCCGCTGGCCGTCGGGGGCCGGTCGTTCCATCGTCGCCATGCCGGACGGCCGGCTGTCAGCCATCCAGGACGCCTGCGATGGGGACCGGCCGACCGCTCGGGCGATCATCGTGGACCCGGCGACGGGCGCCTGGCTCGATGGCCCGGAGCTGCCGGCGCCCATGGAGGAGCCACTGCTTGCCCTGGCGGCGGAATCTGCGCTCGGCGTGTTCGGCGGGCTGTCGATCGTCAACGAGCCCGCGGGATGCGGCTACTCCGACACCGTCGAGCTGACCGGCCCGCTGCTGCTGACGCTCGAGGGCGGCTCGCGGTGATGGCGATCCGCCCGTGGGTGGCGCCCGTGGTGGTCGCCGCCGGAGCCAACCTCGTGGCGCTCGCCTGGCGCCAGTCGCGTCCGGACGCTCGAGTGAGAGCCAACGCGCCGTGCTGATGACGGGGCCGGACGCGGGGGACGGCGGGAGCGAGGTGTCCATGGACCGCTGGCGACGGATCTGCGTCGCGCTGTTCGTCCTCTTGGCGGGCTTCGTGGGCCTGCCGGGAGGTTCCCTCGCCCTCAGCGGCCTCTCCGGGATCATCCGACTCCGCGACGATCCCGGCGCCTGCTCCGGCTTCTGGTGCGGGGGGCCGTACGTGCTCGCGCTCCTCAGGATGATCGCGGTGATGATCGCGGTGCTCCTGCTGGTCGTCGCCCGAGCGATCGGGGCCCGCCGCCGCTTGGGGGCGCTGGCTGGGGTGGCTCGTCGCATCGCCGTTGGTCGTCGTGGCGGTCATGGGGGCATCCTCCGCGCTGCTGGGCCGCCAGTCCCCGACCTCGCTCGTCCTTGGTCTGGTGCCCGCGCTGACGCTGGTCGCGCTGTGGCGCATCCGCGGCGACCGCCGGATCGGGACCGAGCGTCCCTGAGACGCCGGATGCGTCGTCCCGTCAGTCGAGCTGCTTCCAGGCCGTGCCGCCCTTGCACAGCCAGTGGCTCCCGCCGTCGTCGAGGTGGAGGTCTCCGAGCTCGCCGGTGGTCGGGTGGGGTCCAGCCGCCGGGATGAGTCGGATCTGGGCCGCGGCGCCACCGAAGACACCACCGCGACCGCCGTCCTGGCCGGCGAAGCCGAAGACGCCGGTCATCGGTGGCGCGCTCGGCCGGGGAGGCGGACCGCTGTAGGCCAGGACCCCGGTGCCCTCGGCGGACCACCCCGACACCCCGGCGCCGGTTGGACTGCTGCCCAGGCCCGCGACGCCGGAGGTCTCGCCGCTGGTCGCCCATGCCATCCCCAGGACCCCCACACCACCCGTGCTGCTGCTCGTCCCGAGCACGCCGGTCGCGTCCCCGCTGCCGGCCGACGCGTTGCCGTACACGCCGCGTCCCTGCGTGCTCTCGCTGGCTCCGAGCACCCCGTAGGCGAAGCCGATGTGCGCCGTGTTGATGCCGTAGACGCTGGCCCCGTCCGGGCTCGCGGCACGCGGCGCCGGACTGGGCGAGGTGGCGGTAAAGGCGCACCGGGTGCGCTACGCGAGATCGGTCATGGGCATCGCCGCGGTCCTCGGGTTCGGGTTCAGTTCGTCGTCCTGGTTGGAGACACCCGCTCCCGCCCGGCGCCGAGCCAGCGCCGGGCGGACTCCTCGATGAGCGAGGCGAGGCGCTCGATCCCGGGGTCGGCGAAGCGGGGGGCGCGGGCGGCGAGGTAGATCGTCCGCTCGATCGGCGCGGCCAGCCCAACGAGCTCGACCCCCTCGGAGACGCGGTCGACGGTCAGGTCCGGCACGAGCGCGACGCCGGCGCCGGCGGCGACGAGCGCCAGCTGGACGCCGAAGTCCATCGACTCGGCGACGATCCGCGGCCGGAACCCGGCGAGCCCGCACGCGCGCTCGACCATCACGAAGCACGTGACGTCGTCGGTGGGGACGATCCAGGGGTGTCCTGCGTAGTCCTCGAGGCGGACGACCGCCCCGGCGGGGATGGGGTCGCCGCCCCGGACCGCGAGCCAGACTGGCTCGGCGCCGATCACCCGGGACGTGATGCCCGGCGGCATGTCCCGCGGGACGTTCGAGTAGGAGTGGAGCACCGCGAGGTCCGCCTCGCCCGTGGACAGCGCGGCCAGGGCCGCCTCGGGCTCCGCGGTCGTGACGCGCAGGTCGAGCGCCGAGGCCGGGTCGCCGCAGATGCTGGCGCACGCGTCCGCGAGGAGCGTCCTGGCGCCGGACGGGAACGCGGTCACGGTG
>DAOTUU010000010.1:0-53515 GCA_034436555.1 Chloroflexota bacterium
TCTGGCCCTGGAACGAGGCGAACAGGAGCATCGCCCGATGGCGCACCACGGCGTCCCCGCCCCGCTTCGAGAGATGGAGGAGGTGGGCGGCCTCCCCATCGGTCAGCTCGCGCACGAACAGCTCCGGCCGGCGGGCCATCGTCACCTCCGATGCTCGGGAGGCCCGCGGCCGGGCCTCGGGGGAGTGCGATTACCTACCGGGCATTATGAATCGGGGCACTAGTAGTCGTCGTGACCGTGGCCGTGGCCGCCAGCGGCGGGCTCCTTCTTCTCGGGCAGGTCGGTGACCAGCGTCTCGGTGGTCAGGACCATGCCCGCGATGGAGCTGGCGTGCTGGAGCGCCGAGCGGGTCACCTTGGCGGCATCGACGATGCCCTTCGAGAACATGTCGCCGTACTCGCCCTTGAGCGCGTCGTAGCCGTCGCCCACGGGGAGCCCGCGGACGGCCGCCACGATCACGGAGCCCTCCTGGCCCGCGTTCTCGGCGATCTGCCGGACGGGCGCCTCCAGGGCGCGCCGCAGGATCGAGACGCCGATCGCCTCGTCACCCTCGAGCGTGACGGCGTCCAGCGCGGGGAGCGCCTGCAGCAGCGCGGTGCCGCCGCCCGCCACGAGGCCCTCCTCGACCGCCGCGCGGGTGGTCGAGAGCGCATCCTCGATGCGGTGCTTCTTCTCCTTGAGCTCCACCTCCGTGGCCGCGCCGACCTTGATGACGGCGACTCCGCCGGCCAGCTTGGCGAGCCGCTCCTGGAGCTTCTCGCGGTCGTAGTCCGAGGTGGTCTCCTCGATCTGGGCCTTGATCTGCGTCATGCGGCCCTTGATCTCCTCGGCGTCACCCTCGCCGTCCACGATCGTGGTGTCGTCCTTGCTGGACACCACGCGCCGGGCGCGCCCGAAGTCCTCGGGGGTGACGGAGTCGAGCTTGCGGCCGACCTCCTCGGAGATCACGCGGGCGCCCGTGAGGATCGCCATGTCGCGCAGCATCTCCTTGCGGCGGTCGCCGAAGCCGGGTGCCTTGACGGCCAGCACCGAGATGGTGCCCTTGAGCTTGTTCACGACCAGGGTGGCCAGCGCCTCGCCGTCGATGTCCTCGGCGACGATGAACAGGGGCTTGCCCAGGCCGACGGCCTTCTCCAGCGCCGGGAGCAGCTCCTGGATGCTGGAGATCTTCTTGTCGGTGATGAGGATCGCGGGGCTCTCGAGGACCGCCTCCATCCGATCGGAGTTGGTCACGAAGTACTGCGAGATGTAGCCCCGGTCGAACTGCATCCCGTCGGTGTATTCCTTCTCGAGGCCGATCGACTGACCCTCCTCGACGGTGATGACGCCGTCTTTGCCGACCTTGTCCATCACCTCGGCGATGAGCTCGCCGACCTCGGGATCCGCCGCCGAGATCGCCGCGACGGCCGCGATCTGCTCGCGGGTCTCGACGGGTCGGGCGTTCTCCTTGACGCGCTCGATGATGGCGTCCACGCCCTTGTCCAGGCCGCGCTTGACGATCATCGGGTTGGCGCCCGCGGTCACGTTCTTGAGGCCCTCGGTGACGAGCGCCTGGCCCAGGACCACCGCGGTGGTGGTGCCGTCGCCGGCGACGTCATCGGTCTTGGTCGCGACCTCCTTGAGGAGCTGCGCGCCCATGTTCTCGAAGGGGTCCTCGAGTTCGACCTCGCGCGCGATCGTCACACCGTCGTTGGTGATGGTCGGCGCACCGAACTTCTTGTCCAGGACCACGTTGCGGCCCTTGGGGCCGAGGGTGACCTTGACGGCATCGGCGAGCCTGTCGACGCCCCGCTTGAGGGAGCGACGAGCGGTCTCGTCGAAGATGAGCTGCTTTGCCACGGGTGGGGTTGTCCTCCGGGATGCTGGGGTCGGGGCGATGATGCGATCGCGGACTCACCTCGAGGCCGGGGGTCCACGGCGGACCCCGGCCGGAGGCGGCGCGGATCGGAGGTCATCCCTCGACGACCGCCAGGATGTCCTTCTGGCTGACGATGAGGTACTCCTCGCCGTCCACCTTGAACTCGGTGCCGGCGTACTTCGCGTAGAGCACCTTGTCGCCGACCGCGACATCCATGGGCTCTCGCTCGCCCTCGTCGTTGAGGCGGCCCGGACCGGCGGCGATGATCGTCCCCTCCTGCGGCTTCTCCTTCGCCGTGTCGGGAAGGACGATGCCGGTCTTGGTCATCTCCTCGCGGGGGGTTGGCTGGATGACGACCCGGTCGCCCAACGGGCGGAGCTTGGTCGCAGTGGCGGCTGCCAACGCGGTTCCCTCCTGGTGGTGTATGCGTGTGTCTGGGTGGCTCGCGGTGGTCGACGGGACGACGTCTCCGGGTTCCGTCACCCTGGCGCCGGATGGTGGTTGGCGCGAGCGACGCGATGGAGATGACCCGCCGGACCAGTCCGCTGCGGCCGATCAGCACTCTCGCCTTGAGAGTGCCAAGAATGTAGGGGATGAGGCTCCCGGCTGTCAAGCGCACCCTGTCCGGGCGCAGGCAACCCGACGCCTGTGAAGGCGGGCGGGCGCCGTACGCCGGCGTCATCACCGGCCACCGGCGTCGCGATCCCCCCTCACCGACGATGCCCGTAGACTCCGTCGGATGGAGCCATCCCTGCCGTTCCGCGCCAGCTACCGGGTGCGCTTCGACGAGGCGGGCGCGGACGGGGCCGCTCGACCCAGCACGCTCATCCGGTATGTCCAGGACTGCGCCTGGCTCCACAGCGAGGCCGCCGGCTTCGATCGCGCCTGGTACGCGGCGCGCGGCCTCGGATGGCTGGTGCGCGGCCTGAGACTGGACGTGCGGTCCCTTCCACGCCACGGCGCGACGCTCGACGTCACCACGCGCATCACGGGCTGGCGGCGGATGTGGTGTCGGCGCGAGGCCACCGTCGAGGACCGCGACGGCCGATCGATCGCGCGCGCCTGGACCGACTGGGTGCTGCTGGACGCCGGCGGGCGGCCCGTCCGCATCCCGCCCGCGATCGAGGCGTTCGCGCCGGGCGCCCGCCCGTTCACGCCCACCCGCGTGGACCTGCCTGATCCGGGCGGCGGCGCGGTCTCGCGCACGGCGGCGGTGCGCGCCGCGGACGTGGATCCGATGGGCCACCTCAACAACGCCGCCTATCTTGACCTCGTCACCGACGCCGCCATGGCCGCCGGCCGCCCCATCGGGGCCGACGCGCTGCTGCGCCTCGAGTACCTCCGGCCGGCGCTGCCCGGCATGGGCCTGCGCGTCGAAGCCTGGCCGGTGGACGCCGGCCTGGCGGTCACCGTGCGCGAGGAGGATGCGTCAGTCGACCTGCTGCGGGCGCGCATCGATTGACCCGGCGCGCGCCACGAAGCGATCGTAGCTCGCCACGAGCACCTCACCGAGCGCCACCGGGTCGACGCCGCGGCGCTCCGCAAGCCAGCGCGACGTGACGGCCACCCAGCGCGGCTCGTTGCGCCGTCGGTCGGCACCCGGCGGCGAGAGGTACGGGCTGTCGGTCTCGGTGAGCAGGCGGTCGTCCGGCACCAGGGTCGCCACCTCCGCGGATGCCTCCTCGCCTCTCCGGAACACGAGACCGCTGAAGCTCACCGCGCACCCGAGCGCGAGAGCCGCCTCCGCATAGTCCACGGGTCCCGAGAAGGAGTGCAGCACCGCCGCCGGCCGGCCGGGGAACCGATCGGCCCAGGTCGTCCCGCCCACGCCCGCCGAGCGGAGCTCCGCGATCAGCTCGTCCTGTGCGTCGCGCCTGCCCGCGCCCGAGCGGCAGTGGAGGATGAGCGGCTTGCGCAGGTCCCAGGCCAGGCGAAGGTGCCGACGCAGGTTCCGCAGCTGGGCCTCGCGGGACGAGAATCCACGGTCGTAATCCAGGCCGGTCTCGCCGATCGCGACGACCTCGGGCTGGTCCGCCAGCGACGTGAGCGACGCCCATGTCGCGTCGTCCACGTCGGCGGCGACGTGCGGGTGGACCCCCACGGAGGTGTCCACCCCCGGGTGTGCGCGCGCGAACGCGATGCCGGCCACCGAGGTGTGCCGGTCGAACCCGGGCACCAGCAGCCTCGCGAGTCCGGCCGCGCGCGCCGTCGCGAGCACGGCATCCGCGTCCGCGACGAACGGGCGCGTCTGGATGTGGCCGTGGGAATCGACGAGCTGCATGGACCCCGCTCCGCCGTGCCGGTCAGGTCTCCGGCGCGGCCTCCGCCTCCAGGCGCGGGAAGAGCGGCGCGGCGCCGCCGACGCGCCCCCCCGCGGGACCGGCGCCCCAGCGCAGGACGTCGAGCAGCGGAGGGCCGCCGTTGCCATCGGGCGCGTATGGCCAGGGCACGCCGAGCTGGTCCGCGGCGCGCGGCGCCGCCGATGGCAGGTACGGCGCCACCGCGAAGGTGATGAGTCGGCATGCCTCCAGCAGGTCCCCGAGCACCGACCGAAGACGCCCCTGCGCGACCTCGTCACCGGCGCGGGCGCCCTTCGCGAGGACCCAGGGCGCCTCGGCGTCCACGAACCGGTTGGCGGCGCCGACGAACTCCCACAGCGTCGCGAGGGCCTCGTGCAGGCGACAGCCCTCGAGCTTCTCGAGATAGCCGGCGACGATGGCAGGCCAGGCGGCCGCGAGCGGTCCCGTCGCGACCGGATCCGGGCGCTCGCCGTCGAGGTAGCGCGCGGTCATCGACAGCGTGCGATTGAGCAGGTTGCCGAAGTCGTTGGCGAGGTCGGCGTTGTAGCGGCGCACGAACGAGTCCCAGGAGACCTCGGTGTCCCTGTCGAAGGCGACCTCGCGGAGCGTCACGTAACGCGCCCCGTCCGCACCGAAGGCCCGCACCACGTCGTGGGGGTCCAGGAAGTTGCCCCGGCTCTTGGACATCCGCTCGCCGCCGGTCAGCAGCCAGCCGTGGACCCACACGCGTCGGGGCAGCTCGATGCCCGCGGACATCAGCATCGCGGGCCAGATGATGGTGTGGAACCGGTTGATGTCCTTGCCGATCACATGCAGGTCGGCGGGCCACCAGCGTGCGAACGACTCCGGATCGTCGGGGAAGCCCGCGCCCGTGATGTAGTTGATGAGCGCGTCGAACCAGACGTAGATGATGCCCGCGGCCGGGTCCGGCGAGCCATCCGGCAGGACCGCCTCCGAGCCATCCTCCCGGATGGGGAACGGGATGCCCCAGCTGAAGGTCTCCCGGCTGATGGAGATGTCCTGGAGCCCGTCCCGGATGAACGCGAGCATCTCGTTGCGGCGGTACTCGGGCTGCACCCAGTCGGGGTGCGCCTCGTAGTACGCCAGCAGCGGCTCGGCGTAGCGCGACAGACGGAAGAACCAGTTGTGCTCCGCGAGCCACTCCAGGGGCACGGTCGGATGGTTCGGGCAATGAGACCCCGCGGCGTCCTCGATCAGGTCGCTGGTCGCCTTGAACCCCTCGCTGGGGCAGTACCAGCCCTCGTAGCTGCCCAGGTAGACGTCTCCGTTGCGGAACGCGCGCCGCACCATCTCCTGCGACGCGCGCCGGTGGTCCGGGTCGGTCGTCCGGATGAACCGGTCGGGCGCGATGAGCAGCGCGTCCTCGGCGTCCCGGAACAGCTGGACCATGCCGTCGATGAACGTCCGGGTGTCCTGGCCCAGCTCCTGCGCCCGCTGATGGATGTTGACCGAGTGCTCGTCGGTGCCCGTCAGGAAGCGGGTGTCGTCGCCCACCATCCGATGCCAGCGCGCGATCACGTCCGCGCCGATGACCTCGTACAGGGTGTGCAGGCCCGGACGGTTGTTGGGATACGCGATGGCGGTCGTGAGGTAGTAGCGACGTCGGTCGGTCATGGACCGCCGATGGTAGCCCCTCGGGCGGGGACGCGGCGGACGGCCACTCCGGCGGGTCCGCGGTCGCGGCGAGGATCGCCTTCAGCCCGACGGGTGCGGCCGGAATGGCCGCCCAGCGGGCGCGCCGCACATCGCGGGCGTCGTGGCGCGGGCGCTGCCCGCGGCTGACCGGGCCCGGGCAGGCGCGCGTCAGGACGCCGGGCACCCCCCGGCGGTCAGGCGCCGTCGCTGGGCGAGTCCTCCGCGGGTTCCAGCGACTCCGCCACATCGACGGCCTGCGGCTCGGCGGAGGCCGACTCCCCGTGGCTGCGGACCGACGCGGCGTAGGCCGTCGCCTTCTCCGCCACGGCGTGGCTCACCTCGTCGGTCTTGTCCGCAAGCGTGTGGGCGATGGGTCCCGCGTGCTCCGCGGCGACGGCGGCGAGCTCTGCGGCCTTGGCGGCGACCTCGCGGAGGCGGGGCTCGGATGCCGCGGCGACCTTGGCGATCATGCCCTGGAGCTGGCTCAGCATCCCCTGGACATCGATGCCCGTCCGACCGCCGGTGCCGCCGGCGGGTGGCTCCTCGTGGACCGGCGGGGCGTCGGCCCCGACGACGGTCTGGGTATCGACCATGACATGGCCCTCCTTGTGTGTGCGGGACTCCAGTCTGCACCCCGTGCTGGAGTCGCCGCCAGCGCCGAACGGCCCGAATCGATGACCGCTCAGTGCCGGAAGTGGCGCGTTCCGGTCAACAGCATCGCGGCTCCGGTCCGGTCGGCCGCGGCGACGACCTCTGCGTCGCCCCGCGACCCGCCGGGATGGATGACCGCGGTCACACCCGCCTCCAGGCAGACCTCGAGGGCGTCCGGGAACGGGAAGAATGCGTCCGACGCGACGACCGCGCCATCGGTCCTGCCGGGACCCGCCTTGGCGACGGCGATCCGGGCGCTGTCCACGCGGCTCATCTGCCCCGCCCCGACGCCGACCACCGCCCCGTCGCGCGCCAGCACGATCGCGTTCGATCGCACATGTCGAGCGACGCGCCAGGCGAGGTCCAGGTCGGACCGCTCTCGGGCGTCCGGGGGACGCTCGGTCGCGACGGTCCAGGCCGTCGGGTCGTCGGCGGCGGTGTCCGAGTCGGTGACGAGGATCGCGCCGCCCGCGCTCCGCAGGTCCACCGTCGCCACCGCCGGGAGCGTGATGGAGGGGTCCTCGAGCAGCCGCAGGCCGGACTTCGCGGCCAGGATCGCACGCGCCTGGGTGTCGAACGAGGCGGCGACGACGACCTCCAGGAACAGGCTCGCCAACCGCTCGGCGAGCGCGCCGCCGACCGGGCCGCGCACCGCGACCACGCCCCCGAACGCGCTCACCGGGTCCCCGGCCAGCGCCCGATCCCAGTTCGCGAGGGCGTCCGGTCCCTCGGCGGCGCCGCACGGGTTGCCATGCTTGATGATGGCGATGCCGGGGCCCCGCAGGTCGCGCGCGACGCCCGCCGCGGCCGCCGCATCGAGCAGGTTGTTGTACGAGAGCGCCTTGCCCTGGAGCGGCGCGACGCCCCTCCCGAACGGACCCGCGTCGGCGCGCGTGGACGGGTCGCGGTAGACCGCGGCTGCCTGGTGCGGGTTCTCGCCGTAGCGGAGACGGCCCTCGAGGCGCAGGTCGAGCCGCAGCCGGTCCGGGAACCGCTCCGACGGCGCGGGCAGCGCGAGGCGCGCGGGCAGCGCGAGGCGCGCGGGCAGCTCCGCTGCGATCGCCGCGTCGTATGCGCCGGTGAGGCGGTACGCCGCCACGGCCAGGCGACGGCGCGTCGCGTCCGACACGGCGCCCTGCTCGCGCAGCTCCGCCAGCACGATCGGCGCATCCGCGGGATCGGTGAGGATGGTGACGCTCGCGTGGTTCTTGGCGGCGGCGCGGACCATCGCGGGGCCGCCGATGTCGATCTCCTCGATCAGGTCATCGGTCGCGATGTCCGGTCGCGCGGCGGCCCGCTCGAACGGATAGAGGTTGACCGCCACGAGCTCGAACGGCGCGATCGCGGCGGTCGCCAGCTGCTCCCGGTGGTCGGCGAGGCGCAGGTCGGCGAGGATGCCGCCGTGGATCCGCGGGTGGAGCGTCTTGACGCGGCCATCGAGCATCTCGGGGGCACCGGTCACGGCCGCCACATCGGTGACCGGCAGGCCGGCCTCGCGGAGCGCCCGGGCGGTGCCGCCCGTCGAGACCAGCTCGAAGCCGAACCCCGCGAGCTCCCGGCCCAGGTCGGCCAGCCCGGCCTTGTCGGACATCGACAGCAGCGCCCGGCGGGGCCGGGGCAGGCCGGCCGCGACCGCCCGATCGAGCGTCACCCGCGCTCCATCCACCGCGAGCGCGCCCGCCGCGAGCAGCGCGACCGACCGCGGCAGCAATCGATGCTCCACGGCATGGATGCGCGCCGCGAGCGCGTCGCGCGGTTCGCCCGCCTCCACGGACACGGCCTCCTGGGCGACGATGGGACCTCCGTCGAGCGTCTCGTCGACGAGGTGGACCGTGACGCCGGTGACCGTGACCCCCGCCCTCAGGGCGTCGCCGATCGCGTCACGTCCGGGGAAGGCCGGCAGGAGCGATGGATGGACGTTGAGCATCCGCCCCGCGAACGCGTCGGTGACCGCCCTGCCCACGACCCGCATGAAGCCCGCCAGCACCACCAGGTCGGTGCCGTGCCGGCCGAGCGCGTCGACGATGGCGCGGTCCCAGCCCGCGCGATCCCCGTGATCGCCCGGCGGCACCACGGCCGTGGCGATGCCCGCGTCCCGCGCCCACGCGACCGCCGGACAGTGCCGATCGGCCGCGACGAGCACGATCCGACCGCCCAGCAGCCCGCGCGACTCGGCGACCCGCAGCGCGCGCAGGTTGCTGCCCGCGCCGGACACGAGGACCGAGATCCGGGCGCCGCCGCCCGACGCCGTCATGCGCCGGCCTCGCGGTACCGACCCGTGTCACGGGCGGGCTCCACCGCGCCGACGACGCGCGCCGCGTGCCCTGCGCCGGCCAGCCACGCGAGCGCCGACTCCACGGCCGCGGGATCCAGCACGATCGCCATGCCGATGCCGGCGTTGAACGTGGCTCGCACCTCCGCCTCTCCGATGTCCGCGAGGTGCGCCACGAGCCGCATCTCCACGGGCGGACGCCACGCGGAGGGATCCAGGCGCGCGCCCAGTGCCGGCGGCAGCGCGCGGGGCACGTTGCCCGGCAGCCCGCCGCCGGTGATGTGGGCGGCTCCCACGACGCCGCGTCCGTGCCCCTCGACGGCCTCGCGCACGCCCAGCACGGCCGGGGCATGGATGCGCGTCGGGCGCAGCAGCACCTCGCCCAGCGTGTCCGTCCGGTCCGCGCCCTCCAGGTCCGTGGCCGCGGCGGCCCCCAGGACCCGCCGCACGACCTCCCGGAACGGCGCCGCCAGGTCTTCGCCGGCCAGCACCCCGCGCACGAGCGTGTAGCCATTGGCATGGAACCCGGAACTCCCCAGTCCCACGATGACGTCCCCGCTGCGCACCGCGGCTCCGTCCAGCAGCCGCTCGCGCTCCGCGAGGCCCACGGCGAACCCGGCCAGGTCGAACGCGTCGTCCGCCATCAGGGCGCGGTGCTCCGCGGTCTCGCCGCCCACGAGCGTGCACCCCGCGACGGCGCAGCCGCGGGCGATGCCGCCCACCAGCTCCGCGACGTGCTCCGGCACCACGCGACCCACCGCGAGGTAGTCCAGGAAGAACCAGGGCCGCGCACCATGGCACACCAGGTCGTCGACGCACATCGCGACCAGGTCCTGGCCGATCGTGTCGCGCCGGCCGAGCGCCCGGGCGATCTCCGTCTTCGTGCCCACGCCATCGGTCGCGCTCAGCACCACCGGCTCGCGCATCCCCGCGGGAAGCGCCAGAGCCGCCGCGAAGGCACCCACCCCCGCGAGGCCGCCCAGCAGGTCCGCGCCCGCCGCACCGGCACCCGCGATGCTGCCGCGCAGCAGCGCCACGGCGCGATCGCCCGCCTCGACGTCCACGCCGGCCGCCGCGTACGCGCCTCGGTCGGCGCCACCCTCGGCGGCCGTCATCCGCCGCTCCCCGCCCCGGCGGTCTCGGGGGCCGCCTCCAGCACGAACTTGTGGGACGCCACGTCATAGGGCACGGGCACCGGGTAGTGCCCGTCGAAGCAGGCGAAGCAGAACCGGTCGCGGGGCAGGTCGATGGCCGCCAGCACCCCCTCGATGGAGAGGTAGGCCAGCGAGTCCGCTCCCACGAACTCCGCGATCTGGTCGACGCTCATGCGCGATGCGATGAGCTCGGTCTCGATGGATGTGTCGATGCCGTAGAAGCAGGGATGGAAGATGGGCGGCGCGCTGATGCGGACATGGACCTCGCGCGCGCCGGCGCGGCGCAGCAGGGACACGATCTGACGGGTCGTGGTGCCGCGCACGATGGAGTCGTCCACGACGACCAGGCGCCTGCCGCGGACCACCTCGCGCAGGGGGCTGAGCTTCACGTTGACGCCCCGCTGGCGCATCGACTGGCTGGGCTGGATGAACGTCCGACCGGCGTACCGGTTCTTGACCATCCCCTCCCGGAACGGGATCCCCGACGCCTCGGCATACCCTGCGGCGGCAGGCGCCCCGGTGTCCGGCACGGGCATCACCAGATCGGCGTCCGCGGGCGCCTCGCGCGCCAGCTGCTCGCCCATCCGACGGCGGACCTCGTAGAGATTCCGGCCCAGCAGGTAGGTGTCCGGTCGGGCGAAGTAGATGAGCTCGAACACGCACAGCTGCTCCCTGCCGGGCGCGAACCGGATGGAGCGCGGTCCGCCGGGCTCGCCCAGCACCACCAGCTCGCCGGGCTCCACGTCGCGCACGAAGTCGGCCCCCAGGACGTCCAGCGCCGCCGTCTCGGAGGCGAGCACCCAGCCGCCGTGTGGTGGCTGCGGCTCGATCCCGGCACCGCCCCAGGGCAGCGGCGCGCTCGGCGCCTCGCCGCGGTCGCGCGGGATCGAATCGCCCACGATCGGCTCCGCCGGCAGCCGGCCCAGGGCCAGCGGCCGGAAGCCGTATGGGTCGCGCGCCCCCACCACCCGCTGCTCGTCCATGACCACCAGGGAGTAGGCGCCCTTCACCTGAGGCAGCAGCGCGCACAGCGCATCCACGAGGTCATCGCCGGGGGTGTCCGCGAGCAGCGCCGTGAGGACCTCCGTGTCGGTCGTGCCCACGAGCCGCGCCCGTCCGCCCGGCAGGCGCTCCAGCAGCTCCCGGGTGTTCACGAGGTTGCCGTTGTGGCCGATGGCGACGGTCCGCCTGGGGCCCAGCCGGAACGTCGGCTGGCTGTTCTCCCAGAGCGTCGAGCCGGTCGTGGAGTAGCGACAGTGTGCGATGGCGAGGCTCCCGCGAAGCGCCCCGATGCGGGACTCCGCGAGCGTCTGGGCGACGAGCCCCAGGTCCTTGTAGACCATCACGCCCTCGCCGTCGCTGACCGCCACGCCGGCCGACTCCTGGCCTCTGTGTTGCAGCGCGAACAGCCCGAGGGCGGCGATCGGCCCCGCCTCCTGGCCCGGCGAGTGGACGCCCACGACCCCGCACATCGGTCAGCGCTCCTCCGCGGCGGTGGGCGGCGACCCGTCCTCTCCCAGCGCGCGCGGCAGACCGCGCTCCCAGGCATCGCGGAGCGCCGCGATCGACTCGTCCAGCGCGTCCGCCACGCCGGCGCCACGCTCCTCCGCCGCACCCGTGGCACCCTCGCCGGCGAGCCTGATGCGGAGACGATCGCCACGGGTCTCGCCCAGCCGACGGATGGGCACGTCGTGCTCCGCCGCGAGGTCGGCGATCGCCTCCACGTCCTCCGGACGCACGCTGATCACCACGCGGCCGGGCGCCTCCCCGAACAGCTCCACGGCGGGCTCCGCAGCGACCGTCACGCTCAGGTCCGCGCCGACGCCGCCCCAGAGAGCACACTCCGCGAGGGCCACGGCCAGTCCGCCGCCGCTCACGTCCTGTGCCGAGCGGAGCACGCGCGCCGCGGCCGCGGCGCGCAGCAGACGCCCCAGCGCGCCCTCCGCCACCAGGTCCAGCGCGGGCGGCCGGTCGTCGGGGGCGGCCCCGGCCAGCTCCGCGTAGATGGAGCCCGCCAGCCCGGGGGCGGTGCGACCGAGCAGCAGCACGACGTCCCCCTCGCCTCGGAACGCCGGCCGCACGAGCGTCCCGACGTCCTCCAGGAGCCCCACGATGCCCACCTGGCAGGTGGGCGCGATGGCACCGGCCGCCGCGGACTCGTTGTACAGGCTGACGTTGCCGCCGGTCACCGCGAGACCCAGCGCACGGCAGGCGTCGCCCAGGCCGCGGACGCCCTCCTGGAGCTGCCAGAACGCCTCGGGTCGCTCGGGCGAGCCATAGTTGAGGCAGTTGGTCACGCCCAGCGGTCGGGCGCCCGTGACCGCGATGTTGCGGGCGCACTCGGCCACCGCCATCGCGGCCCCCAGCCAGGGGTCCAGGAGCCCCACCCGGGCGTTCGCGTCCGTGGCCACCACGAGCGCCTTGCGGGTGCCCTTCACGCGCAGCACCCCGGCCGCCCGCTCGGAGCCCTCCACCGTGTCCGTGCCCACGGTCGCGTCGTACTGGCGGGTCACCCACGCCCGGGACGACAGGTTGGGGTCGCCCAGGAGCGCCTGGAGCACGGCGCCAGGGTCCATGCCCCGTTCGGGGAGCCCGCCCTCGACCGCGTCCGGGAGGCCCGGCGCGGGCGCGTTGCGGCGATGGGTCGGGGCGAGGCCGACGCGCTGGTGGACGATCGCGTCCGAGGTGAGCGCGCGGGCCGGGACGCGCGCCAGCTCGCGGGCGCCCGGGCGGGGGTTGCCCTCGGCATCCAGGCCCCCGGTGACGATCGTGATGTCTCCGTCCGCGGTGACGCGCCCGATGACCGCGGCCGGCAGGCCCCAGCGACGGCACACCTCCAGCACCGCCTCCACCCTCGCGGGCAGGACGGTCGCGAACATCCGCTCCTGGGACTCGGAGATCATCACCTCGAAGGGCGCCATGCCCTCCTCGCGGCGCGGGATCGCGTCGAGGTCCACGAGGATGCCCGTGCCGGCGCCGTCCGCGGTCTCGGATGTGGCGCAGGTGATGCCCGCCGCGCCCAGGTCCTGGAGCCCCTCCACGAGGCCCCGCTCGATGAGCTCCAGGCTCGCCTCGATGAGCAGCTTCTCCGCGAACGGGTCGCCCACCTGGACCGTGGGTCGCTTCTGCTCGCCCTCCCCGAACGTGGCGCTGGCGAGGATGCTGGCGCCGCCGATGCCGTCCCGGCCGGTGGTCGAGCCGAACAGGATGCAGGCGTTGCCCGGGCCCGGTGCGGCCGCGAGCGTGAGCAGCCGCTCCTCGAGCAGGCCCACCGCCATCACGTTGACCAGCGGATTCTCCTGATAGCTGGGATGGAACACCAGCTCCCCGCCGATCGTGGGCACGCCCACGCAGTTGCCGTAGCCGCCCACGCCGCGCACCACTCCCCGCACCAGGTGGCGCGTCCGGGCGGTGGACGGGTCGCCGAACTTCAGCCCGTCGAGGACCGCGATCGGTCGCGCGCCCATCGTGAAGATGTCGCGCAGGATGCCGCCCACGCCGGTGGCGGCACCCTGGTACGGCTCCACGGCGCTCGGGTGGTTGTGGGACTCGAGCTTGAAGGCGACCGCGAGGCCGTCCCCGATGCGCACGACGCCCGCGTTCTCGCCCGGTCCCGCGGCCACGTCCGCGCCGCCCGTGGGCAGCGTCCGGAGCAGCGGCCGGGAGCTCTTGTAGGAGCAGTGCTCGCTCCACATCACGCTGAACATCGCGAGCTCCAGGTCGTTGGGGGCACGGCCCAGGCGCTCCACGATCGCGTCCAGCTCGCCGTCCGTGACGCCCAGCGCACGGTGGAGCGGGATCGCCGCGGAGGTCATCGGCCGGCACCCACCGTGGCCGCCCCGACGCTCTCCATGATCGACCGGAACAGGAGCATCCCGTCATCCGAGCCCAGGATCGCCTCCGCGGCACGCTCCGGGTGCGGCATCAGCCCGCACACGCGCCCATCCGCGGAGATCACACCCGCGATGTCCCGCGCGGAGCCGTTGGGATTGCCCTCCGGCGCCGCGTAGCGGAACAGGACGCCTCGAGCCGCCTCCAGCGCATCCAGGTCGGCGTCCGGCAGGAAGTAGCTGCCCTCGCCGTGGGCGATGGGCATGCGCAGCTGCCGCCCCTCCGGGATCGCGGAGGTGAACGGCGTGTCGCGCCGCTCCACGGCGAGGCGCACCCAGCCGTGCTCGAAGCGCAGGCTCGCGTTGCGCAGCAGCGCCCCGGGCACCAGACCCGCCTCGGCGGCCACCTGGAAGCCGTTGCAGATGCCCAGCACCAGGCCACCCCGCGCGACATGGTCCGTCACCGCCCGCATCACGGGGCTGAACCGGGCCAGCACCCCGGCCCGCAGGTAGTCGCCGTACGCGAAGCCGCCCGGCAGGATGACCAGGTCGGCGCCGCGCGTGTCGGGGTCCTCGTGCCACAGGGCCACCGCGTCCGCCCCCGCCAGGCGGGCGGCGTGGAGCGCGTCTCGGTCGCAGTTGGCGCCCGGGAAGACGACGACGCCGATCCTCATGCGACCGACCAGGTCTCGATGAGCGGATTCGCGAACAGCTCCCCCGCGAGCCGCTCCACCACCGTCCGCGCCTCCGGCTCGCTGGCCGCGTCCACGGTGAGCTCCACGCGCCGTCCGACGCGCACCCCGTGGACGCCCCCCACACCCAGATGCGGCAGCGACGATTCCACGGCGCGTCCCTGCGGGTCCAGGATGCCCTCCTTGGGCATCACCGACACGACGAAGCGGTAGCTGCTCATGGGGCGATCCGGTCCTCCTCGAGGTAGCGCCCGAACGAGGCGCCGGTGATGCGCTCGAAGGCGTCGACGTAGCGGGCGCGGGTGCCCGCCACGATCTCGTCCGGGAGCGCGGGGCCCGGCGGGGACTTGTCCCAGCCGGTCGACTCCAGCCAGTCGCGCACGTACTGCTTGTCGTAGGAGGCCTGGGCGCGCCCGGGCTCCCAGGCCGCCAGCTCCCAGAGGCGCGACGAGTCGGGGGTCATGACCTCGTCGATGAGGATGAGCCGCGCCGCGCGGCCGCCCGGGTCCTCCGGGTCCTCATCCGGCGCCGCGGGCAGGATGCCCAGCTCGAACTTCGTGTCCGCGAGGAGGATCCCGGCGCCTTCCGCGAGGGCCGCTCCGAACGCGTAGAGCGCCATGGCGATGGCGCGGGCACGCTCGGCGACGGGAGCGCCCACCAGCGCCACCATCGCATCGAAGTCGATGTTCGTGTCGTGTCCCTCGTCCGCCTTCGTGGATGGCGTGAGGATGGGCTCCCGCAGGCGATCGCTCTCGCGCAGCCCCGCCGGCAGGCGGATGCCGCACAGCATCCCGGACGCGCGGTAGTCCTTCCAGCCGCTGCCGGACAGGTAGCCGCGCACGATGATCTCCACCGGCAGTGGCGCGGCTCGTCGGCACACCATCAGGCGGCCGCGCAGTTCGGCGACGCGGGGCGACCAGTCCGCGGGGAGCACACCCGGGTCCGTGTCCAGGAGGTGGTTGTTCACGATCCCGGCCGCCGCGGTGCGGGCGAACCAGAAGCGCGACAGGCCGGTCAGCACGCGGCCCTTGTCGGGGATGGGCGTGGGCAGCACGACGTCGAACGCCGACAGCCGGTCGCTGGCGATGAGCGCGAGGCGGCCGTCGTCGAGCGCGTACAGGTCGCGCACCTTGCCGGAGCGGAGGAAGCCCGCGGGATGCGAGGCGGCGGTCACGCGACCGGCTCCGGAGCGGCAGCCGCCGGCACGGCAGCCGCCGGCGCTGCGGCCGCCGGAGCTGCGGCCCTCGGCACCAGCGCGTCCAGGCGCGCCAGGATCGTGGCCGCGTGGCGCAGGTGGTGGCGGTCGTCGAAGCAGGCGGCGATGCGCTCCGGCGCCAGGACGGCGGTCACCGCCGAGTCCGCCTCCACCAGTCCGCGGAACGCGATCCGCTCGTCCGCCGCCCGCAGCGCATGTCCCTGGACGATGGCGTACGCCTCCTCGCGCGACAGACCGCCCTCGTCCAGCAGCGCCGTCAGGAGCCGCGAGCTGGCGTGGAGCCCAAGACCGCGCTCGATGTTCTCGGCCATCCGCTCGGGGCGCACCACGAGGCCCTCCACCAGACCACGCAGCTTCACCAGCATGTAGTGGAGCAGGATCGTGGCGCCGGGCAGCGCCACCCGCTCCACCGAGCTGTGGCTGATGTCCCGCTCGTGCCACAGCGCCTGGTCCTCCATGCCTGCGAGGGCATAGCCGCGCAGCAGGCGCGCCAGGCCGCCCAGACGCTCGGACAGGATGGGGTTGCGCTTGTGGGGCATCGCGGAGCTGCCCTTCTGGCCGCGCCTGAACGGCTCGCCCAGCTCTGCGATCTCGGTGTGCTGGAGGTTGCGCACCTCCGTGGCGATGCGCTCGACGGTGCCGCCCGTGACCGCGATCGCGGCCAGGAACGCCGCGTGGCGGTCGCGCTGGACGATCTGGGTGCTCACCGGGTCCGGTCGCAGGCCCAGTTCCGCGAGCGCCGCCGCCTCGATGTCCGGCCCCAGCTGGCTGTACGTGCCGACCGGCCCGGAGATCTTGCCGGTGGCGAGGTCGTCGGCGGCGGCCCGGAGCCGTGCGCGGTCCCGGTCCATTTCGAAGGCCCACGAGGCCAGCTTCAGCCCGAACGTGATGGGCTCCGCATGGACCGAGTGGGTGCGACCCATCTGGAGCGTGTCCGCGTGCTCGCGCGCCCGGCCGACGAGGGCGGCGATCGCGGCGTCCGTCGCGTCCACCAGCAGGGCGGCCGCGTCGCCACACTGGAGCGCGAGCGCGGTGTCCACCACGTCCGAGCTGGTCAGACCGTAATGCAGCCAGCGGCCGTCCGGGCCCACGGTCTCCGCGACCTGGCTCACGAACGCGATGACGTCGTGGTCGGTGGTGCGCTCCAGCTCCGCGATGCGCGCCACGTCCACCCGCCCGCGCGCCACGATCGCCTCGACGGCCGTCGCCGGCACGCTGCCGCCGGGTACGAGCGCCCGGAGCACGGCGATCTCGACGCGCAGCATCGCCTCGAACCGGGCCTGGTCGCTCCACAGGCCACCCATCTCCGGCAGCGTGTAGCGCGGGATCATGCGGCGGCCCCGGGCGTCACCATCGTGCGCCCGATGTCCCGCCGCAGCTGGCGGCCCTCGAAGCGGATGAGATCGGCGGCCGCGTAGGCACGCTCGGCCGCGGTCGTCGCGTCCGGTCCCTCCCCCACCACGACGAGCACGCGCCCGCCCGCGGTCCGCAGCGCGTCCGGCTCGCCGGTGACGCCGGCCGCGAACACCAGGGCGCCGGCCGCACGGGCCTCCCGGACCCCCCGGATGGGGTCCCCGGAGCGCACCGCTCCCGGGTAGCCCGCGGCGGCGAGCACGACGGCGGCGGCGGCGACGGGGCGGACGGCGACGCGCTCCCCGGACAGGCGACCCCGGGCCGCCGAGAGCAGCAGCCCCGACAGCGATCCATCCAGGCGGACGACCAGCGCCTCGGTCTCCGGATCCCCGAACCGGACGTTGAACTCGAGCAGGCGCGGCCCGTCCCGGGTGAGCATGAACCCGCCGAAGAGCGCCCCCGTGAACGGCGTGCCGCGGCGCGCCAGCTCCGCCAGCACCGGCCGGTGGAACCGCTCCACGATGGCCTCCGCGTGTGCGTCGGAGAGGTCCGGGAGCGGCGAGACCGCGCCCATGCCGCCGGTGTTCGGCCCCGTGTCGCCCTCGCCGATGCGCTTGTGGTCGCGCGCGGCCGGGAGGGCCACGCAGGTGGCGCCATCGCAGACCGCGATGACGGACGCCTCGGGCCCCGCGAGCGCCTCCTCCACGACGACCGTCCGGCCGGCTCCGCCGAACACGCCCCCGATCATCGCCTCTCGGATGGCCGTCTCCGCGGCGGACGGGTCCTCGCACACGATCACGCCCTTGCCGGCCGCGAGGCCGTCCGCCTTGACCGCCACCCGGCCGTCCAGCTCGGCCGCGAACGCGATCGCCGCTGCCGGGTCGGTGAACGCCCGCCCGCGCGCCATGGGCACGCCCGCCGCCTCCGCGACCTCCCGGCAGAACGCCTTGGAGCCCTCCAGCCGCGCGGCGGCCGCACGCGGGCCGAACACGGCGACGCCCGCGTCGGACAGCCGGTCCACGATGCCCCCGACGAGCGGCGCCTCGGGCCCGATCACGACCAGGTCCGCTCGCGCGTCGCGCGCGGTCCGGGCGACCGCGTCCGCGTCCATGGCCACGACACCCGGCACCACGGCCGCCACATCGCGCATCCCCGGATTGCCGGGCGCCACGAGGACACGCTCCACGCCAGCCTCGCCGGCCAGCCTCCAGGCGAGGGCGTGCTCGCGGCCACCCGAGCCGATCACGAGGACCCGGAGTCCCATCGTCAGGCCCTCGGCATCAGCGCCGGGCCGCGACCCGGCCCGTCGGGGACCTTGCCGGTCCGCAGGATCGTCTGTGTCCGCTCGGGGCCCACCGAGACGATGGAGACCGGCACCCCGGCCAGCTGCTCGATGGCGTCCACGTACCGGGCGGCCTCGACGGGCAGGTCCTGCTCGCGCCGGATCCCGGTCAGATCGTCCTCCCAGCCCGTGAACCGCTCGTAGACGGGGGACGCGCGCTCCAGCTCGTCGAGCGTGAGCGGCCAGCGGACGGGCGCGCCATCCACCGAGTAGCCGGTGCACAGGAGCACCTCGTCCAGGCCCGACAGGATGTCCAGCTTGTTGAGCATGATGCTGCTGACCGAGTTGACCGAGACGACGTGGCGCAGGAACGCCGCATCGAACCAGCCGCAGCGGCGCCGGCGGCCCGTCGTGGTGCCGAACTCGTGGCCCTTCTGGAGCAGGTGCGTGCCCGTCGCATCGTCCAGCTCCGTGGGGAACGGTCCGGATCCCACGCGCGTGGAGTACGCCTTGAGGACGCCGATCACGTGGCCGATCTGGAGCGGTCCCACGCCGCCTCCGGTGCACGCGCCGCCCGCGATCGGGTTCGAGGACGTGACGTAGGGGTACGTGCCGTGGTCCAGATCGAGAAGCGTGCCCTGGGCGCCCTCCATCAGGACGTGCCGGCCGTCGGCCAGGGCATCCTGGACCAGGAGGGTCGTATCCACGATCTGGTCGCGGAGCCTGCGGCCCCAGTCGGTCGCCTGTGCCACCAGCGCGTCCAGCTCGAAGCCCGGCTGGCCGAACGCCTGGAGCATCCGGTTGCGCTCCGGCAGCACCTGGCCGATGCGCGCGCGCAGGGTTTCCGCGGACAGCAGGTCCACCATCCGGATGCCCGTCCGCCAGGCGCGATCCGCGTACGTGGGGCCGATGCCCCGACGGGTGGTGCCGACCGCGTCCCCCGCGAGGCGGGCCTCCGTCGCTCCGTCCAGGGCGATGTGGTACGGCATGATCACGTGGGCGTTGCGGGCGACGCGCAGGCGGGATGCGTCGATGCCGCGCTCCTCCAGGCCGGCCATCTCGCGCAGCAGCGTCTCCGGATTCACCACGACGCCGTTGCCGATCACCGGGGTGATGCCAGGGTGGAGCACGCCGCTGGGGACCAGGTGGAGCTTGAACACGGCGTCGCCGATGACCACCGTGTGACCGGCGTTGTCGCCACCCTGATAGCGCACGACCATGGACACCGATTCGGCGAGCAGGTCGGTGGTCTTCCCCTTGCCCTCATCTCCCCATTGCAGACCGACGACGACGGTGGCGGGCACTAGCGGCGCTCCAGACAGACGAAGGCCCCAGCCATCACCGGCTGGGACCTGGTTACAGTGCGGCCTTGTGCTCCCCGGACGGGGAGTGCGAACCCCGTGGTGCGCCCCGATCCACCCGGACCGGCGGCGACGCCTGTGACGATCGCTGCCTCCTCTGGCGTTGCCAGGCCCTGTGCCTGCCACGTCAGTCGGCGCCATGATACCAGCGAGTCCGCGGGTCGCGGGGCGTGAGCCTGTGCCGGTAGACTGGCGCGCAGGAGGATCCGATCTGGTGCGTCGCTCGTCGCTGCTGCTGTCCGCGATGCTCGTGGTGTCCGCGTCGCTGGCAGCCGGTCTCACGGCGCAGGCCGCAGACACCCCGGAGGGCGCGGTCGATGCGCTCCTGGACACGATCCTGGCCAAGGACTGGGATGGCCTCGCGCCGCTCGTGTGCGAGGCGAAGCGCGACGAGGTCGCCGCCCAGTTCGACCTGACGCAGGTGTACGGTGGCGAGGGGATCGACGCCGGACCGCTGGTGGATGCGATGGCGCTGCGCATCGACGGACGTGCCGTGTCGCTGCTGAGCGAGGTGGAGGGGACCGCGTCCGTCCAGCTCCGGGGGACGCTCCACATCGCGGTGGACGCCGCGGTGGCGCGCGAATGGGTGCGCCAGAGCCTGGAGGCGACCGGCCAGCCCACGGACGACACCACGGTCGAGCAGTTCCTGGCGTTCTTCCTGGAGTCGATGGAGGAGGGCTCGGACCTCACGTCCACCGTGGACGTGACGCGCGAGGCCGGCGACTGGCGCGTGTGCGATGACCTGGTCGACGATCCCGGTGCCTCGTTCGACCCGGGCGCCTCCCTGCCGCCGCCGGTGGACCCGCTGTGCGACCTGATGACCCCGGCGGAGCTGAACGCCGCCACCGGCCTCCTGTTCGTCTCCGCGACCCCGTACGACGGCGGCTGCTCCTGGGACTCCGACGCCGCGGACGAGTACTACAACGTGTCCATCTACCGCGAGGACGGTGACCTGGAGTTCATCAAGCAGGTGTGGACGGACGGCCAGGACGTGACCATCGGCGGGATGCCCGCATGGGCCACGCCGGACGGCACCTGGGTGGACCTGGGCAACGGGCTGCTGACGATCATGCCCTATCTGGACGGGGCCGCCTCGACGGCGTCCGTGGACCCGGTCGCGTTCGCGCGCACGGTGGGCGACATCGTGGTGGCGCGACTGTCCTGAGCGGGCTCAGCGGTCACGCCCCAGGCGACGGACCTCGTCGTCGGTGATCGGCCCGAGGCCGCGGGCCGCGTTCCGCCGGCGCTGCGCGTCCAGGTCGTGGTGCACGGTCCTGAGGCCCCGGTTCGTGACCTGCATCCCGCGGAGCGCGCGCTCGTGGCGGGCGGCGCGGCGCTCCGCCTTCGCGTCGCGGCGCTCGTCGTGGGGCTCGTCGGGACGCTCGTCCTTCGATGCGGAGCCTGCCATGCGCGCACGGTACCGCAGCGGTCGATGGGCGCGTGCTCGGCGCCGCCGGGGCCGTGACGTTGCGGTGCCGGTGGCGAGGCCGTCCTGGGGCCGCGAAGGGAGGCGTGATCGCCTATCCGGCGCGTCGGTAGCGCATGGCGACCGCGCCGTTGCGGAGCGGCTGCGCCGAGACCAGTTCCAGCCGTCGCGTGCCAGGCAGCCCGCCCTCGTGGAGCGTCGGGCCGTGACCGGCGATCCGGGGGTGGACCAGGAACCGATACTCGTCGATCAGGTCCAGCCGGTCCAGCTCGGTCGCGAGCCTGCCGCTGCCCAGGGCCACCCCGTCGGGGGTCTGGTCCTTGAGTCGCTGGACGGCCGTGCGCAGGTCGCCCGCGAGGTGGTGGCTGTTGGTCCACGGAAAGACCGACCGCGTCGACGACACCACGTGCTTCGGCTTGGCGTCCAGCTTGACCGCCCACTCGCGCACGGCCGGCGGCGCCTCCACCTCGCCGCGGGCGACCAGCGGCCAGAAGCCCTCCATCAGCTCATAGGTCACGCGGCCCCAGAGCATCGCCCCGTGCTCGTCCATGAGCCGGGTGAAGAACCGGTGCGTCTCGTCGTCGGCGATCCCCTCCCGGTGGTCGACGCAGCCGTCCAGGGTGACGTTGAGGCCGAAGGTCAGGAGTCCCATGACGCGAGTCTACGGCGAGCGGATGGCGCGGTCGCGACCGGCGATCGAGGGCATCGCGGCGAGCGCCATGTCGCCGGTCCGGCGCAGGAGCAGACCCGGCATGGCGTTGCGCGCGGTCCCCGCCCCGTCAGCCCTTGACCGCCCCCTGTCCCATCGCCCGCGTGATCTGCTCTGAGAGCAAGCCGTAGACCACCAGCACGGGGATCGTCGTGATGAGCACGCCCGCGAACAGGGTGACCCAGTCCGCGGAATACTGGGAGTTCACCTGGAGGTTGAACACCCCGCGAGCGACCGTGAAGTTGCCGGGCGAGTTCAGGAACGTCAGCGCGAAGAAGAACTCGTTCCATGCCCACAGCCAGTTCACGAGACCGACCGCCACGCATCCGGGCAGGGCGTTGGGCAGGAACACGCCCAGGAACGATCGGACCACGCCGGCACCCTCGGTCGCCGCCGCCTCCTCCAGTTCGCGAGGGAGAGCCCGGAAGAATGCGCTCAGGAACCAGACCGTGAACGGGATCGACAGACCCGAGTAGAGGAGCACGAGACCCAGGAGCGAGTCGAGCAGCCCGAGCGTCACGAACTCGAAGTACAGCGGCACGATGAGGATGACCGGCGACACCAGGAGTCCCGCCATGAACACGGCATGGACGACGGTGGTCTGGCGTCCTGCTGGGAAGCGTCCCAGCGCGTACGCCGCCGGGACCGACACGACCAGCGAGACGAGGACGGCCCCGAAGCTCACGATGAGGCTGTTCACGAAATACTCGCTGATGTTGGCCTGGTCCCACGCCTTCACGAAGTTGTCCCACTCCCAGGTCGCGGGGAGGTCCCACGGCTGACTGCCCAGGAACTCCACATTCGACTTGAGGGCCTGCAGCACCAGCCATGCGAAGACCACGAGGTTGAACAGCACGATCGCGCTGAGCGTCAGGTACGCAAGGAGCCTGCTGGAGGGCGGGCCGCGGCGCATGTCCCGTGCGGAGGTCGCGGATCGGGTGCCCACGTCCTGCATCAGCGCGGGTCCTCGAAGTCGCGCTCGACGAGCACCCGACTCAGCAGGAGCGTCACCACGCCCGCGATGATGAGGACAAGGGTGGCCAGCGCGGCCGCATAGCCGAAGGACTGCGACGTGAACGCGACCCCATAGATGTAGGACGCCACGACCTGCGTCTCACCCGCCGGCCCGCCACCCGTCATGACGTAGACGAACGCGAACAGCTGGAGCGCGCCGATCGTCCACAGGAGGATGAGGATGCGCAGGACCGGCCACAGCAGCGGCAGCGAGATCCTGAAGAACTCGGTCCGGGCGGACGCGCCGTCGATGCGGGCAGACTCGAGGATCTCGGGGCTGATGCGTTCCAGGCCGGCCGAGATGAGCACCACCCAGAGGCCGATGTTCTGCCACACGGCGGCGATGACGACGGCGAGCATCGCCGTCCGATCGTCACCAAGCCAGGGCAGGGCCAGCCCCTCAAGGCCGATGTCCCTGAGGATGGTGTTGAGGAGGCCCCAGCTGGGGTTGAAGATGAAGCGCCAGACGACCGCCGCGACCAGCACGGACAGCACGACCGGCGCGAAGACGACGATCCGATAGAACCGCCGGAAGCGGATCCTCTGGGAGAGACACCATGCGATGAACAGGCCGGGGACGAACAGCACGAGCGTGCTCTCGGCCGCGAACACGAAGGTGTGCTGCAGGGACGACCAGAACACGTCGTCGTGCAGCGCCCGGACATAGTTGTCGAGGCCCCGGAACGTCAGCTCGCCCCGAGGCCCGACGCGCGCGAAGGAGTAGATGACCGTCCCGATGATCGGGATGCCGAAGACCAGGGCGTAGAGCGTGAGCGCCGGCAGGACGAATGGCCAGAAATACCGCCGGCGCTCGCGCAGGAATGGTCGTTCCGTGTCAGCCGCCAAGTTCGCTGATGTTCTGGTCGATCTCGGCGATCATCTGCTCGGGCGTGATCTTCCCGAAGAACAGCTTCGCGACCGGCGTGTACCAGGCCCCCTTGAGGGGCTCGTTGGTGCCGATGCCGTAGTAGTAGTTCGTGACGACACCGGTCTTGGCCTGATCCATGATCGAGTCCATGCCGTTGACACCGGTCGGACCCGGCACGCCCGCGAACGCCGACAGGATGCCGAGATCCTGCACGCGCTGCGTCTGCTCTGCCTTGGAGCTCTGCTGCAGGAGGTACTCCACCGCGACGTCCGGTGCCTTGGTCGCCGACGCCACGCTGAGACCGAGCACGGTCCCGAGGATGCCATCCTGCTGGCCCTCGCCGTCGGGAATCGTCGGGAACGGCGTGATGCCCAGTCGGAAGTCGGCCGGGATGACGTCCTTCATCTCGCTCTGCAGCCAGGAGCCCATCGTGATCATCGCGGCCTTGCCCTGGAAGAAGTCCGCCTGGGCGGCGGTGAAGTCCGTGCCTTCGAACCCATCGAGCAGGCAGTCGTTGCTCACGAGGTCCTGCAGCTTCTGGGCGGCGCGCAGGAACCCTGGATGATCCGCGAGCTTCGTCTGGTTGTTGAGGGCGGCGATGACCGTGTCCGGCCCGACCTCCCGCATCAGCAGATGATCCCACCAGATGCCCATGTACGGATCATAGGTGCCGGTGACGGCGATCGGGCTGATCCCCTTGGCGCGGAGCGTCTGGCACGATGCCATCAGGTCGTCCCACGTGGCGGGAGGCTGGAGGCCGTTGTCCGCGAACAGCTGCTCGTTGTAGTACAGGCCGAACACGACCGCTGACTCGGGCACGGCATAGTACGCGCCGTCGAGCTGGAGGAAGTTCCGGAAGGCGGGCAGGATGGCATCGGCGATCGACCCGCCATCCGGCCAGGGCGCCTGATCGAGCCAGGGCGTCAGGTCGAGCAGCTGGCCGTCCTGGGCAAAGTGGAGGGTGTCGGGCGAAGCGGAGTTGAACACGTAGTCGACGTCGGGCGGCGTCCCGTTCTGCCATCGCAGCTGGAGGGCCGGCCGGGCCTCGGAGTTGGCGAACGTGTAGCGGATCTCGGAGCCCGGGATCGCGGCGATCACCGCGTCGCCGACCCGCTGGATCGCCTCGAAGTAGGGCGTCCCCTCCTGGTACAGGACGCCGACCTCGATCGATCCCGGCTGGAGCGGCGCGGCGGACCCGTCGGGCGCCGGCGAGCTGGCGGCTGCGCCCAGGCTCCCGGCGGCGACTGCCACCGATGCGACGGCAGCGAGCAGGCTCGTCCTGCGACGGAGACTGACCATGGCTCTCTTCTCCCCATGTCGGTTGCCATCGACGGCCTTGGTGCGCAATGACGGTTCAGTGGGCTGAACCACCGTTTGTCGGGCCGTCCTCGCGCAAGAGTCTAGCCAACACCAGCCGACTGTCAATCCCCTCTGTGCGACCGAGACTCCGATGATCCGCAATGGATTGGGGCTTGGCAAGGAGCAGCGGATGGTGCATCATGACGGACCATGAGACAGATGGCGGAACCGGAGCACGACGAACTGCCGACCAGGCGCCGCGTACGCGGGTCGGCCGAGGCGGGCGACGAGATGAAGGGGAGGCAGACTGCGGCGACCGCCGGGGAGCGCGCGCCGGTGTCCCGCTCACCGTCGGTCGACAAGGCGCTCAGCGTCCTGGAGCTGCTCAGCGAGGAGCCGGCCGGCCTGCGCATGATCGACGTGGCCCGGGCCCTCGGGATGCCCAAGAGCAGCACGTACCTCATCCTGGAGTCGCTCCAGGCCCGGGGCTACGTCGATCGGGATCTCGCGGGCGCGTACCGCCTGGGACTCAAGCTGTTCGAGCTCGCGAACCGGCTGCTGAGCCAGCTGGACATCCGACAGGTCGCGCGCCCGCACCTTGAGGACCTGTCAGACCGGACGGGACTGACCACGCACCTCGGGATCCTGGACGGACAGGATGTGGTCTATGTCGACAAGGTCGACGGTGACGGGTTCGTGAAGTTCGACACGTACGTCGGCAAGCGGGCGACGGTGAACCTGACGGCCCTCGGCAAGGCGATGATCGCCGACCTGCCCGAGGAGCGCGTCGACTCGATCCTGAACGCCACGTTCCGGCGGGGTGCCGGACGCTCGCCGACCAGACCCTTCGAGCTCAAGGAGCAGCTGGCGGGGTTCCGCCGGTCCGGGTATGCGATCGAGGATGAGGAGGACGTGCCCGGGGTGTACTGCGTCGCCGCCCCGATCCGGGCTGCGGACGCGGAGGTGGTCGCAGCCATCGGCGTCATCGGGCTCAAGCGTGACCTGCCGAGCGGGGGGTTCGAGGGGCTCGGTGCGGATCTCGTGGCCGCCGCGGCCCGGGTCTCGGCCCTCCTCGGATACCACGACCAGCCCCGGAGCCGCCGCCAGGTCGCGGACGGATGATCGACTTCCACGCCCATCGCTCGTCCCGTCGAGGCCTGTGGGGGCTGCGCGGGTACGCCGCCACGGACTACGTCGCCTTCATGGACGAGGTCGGCATCGACGCGAGCGTCATCTTCACGAACGACGGCCTCGTGGGCCCGACCCCGGCCACGAACGACGATGTCGCGGACTTCGTGCGCGCGGCGCCGACCAGGCTGTTCGGGTTCGGCACGGTCGACCCTCGCTCCGCCGGTGCCGTCGGGGAGGCCCGCCGGTGCCTCGAGGGACTCGGTCTCGCGGGCTTCAAGTTCCATCCCTGGCTTCAGGGCTTCGCGCCCCATGAACCGGGCACCCACCTCGACGAGATCGCCGAGCTCACCGCGGAGCATCAGGGGGTCCTCGTCTTCCATGACGGGACGCCGCCGTACAGCACGGCGCTCCAGATCGCCGTGCTCGCCCGTCGTCACCCGGATGTCCCGTTCGTCCTGGGTCACGCTGGCCTCCACGACCTGTGGCGCGAGGCGATCGCCGCCGTCAACGGGCATCCGAACATGTATGCCTGCCTGTGCGGGACGCCCAGGTATGCGGCCGACCGGATCCTGGCCGAGGCCCGGTCGGATCGGATCCTGTTCGGGAGCGATGCGGGCGTCAGCTCCGAGGCGCGCCAACCCTACGTGCGCGACCGCATCGAGGCGTTCGCCGAGCTGGAGATGGCGCCCGACGTCCGGCGGATGATCACGCACGACAACCCGGGGCGCCTCCTGGCCGCCCATCGCCCGGTGTCGGCGTGATGCGCACCTGGGACGGGCACGTCACGCTCGGGCACGGGCTCGACGCCGACCTGACGGGCGACGACCTCATCGCCGCGATGGACCGACACTCCATCGAGCGCTCGGTCGTCGCGCCACCCGACCGGTTCCTGGCCGTCGCCAATGCGATCGGGAACTCGCAGATCGCGAGGATGGCGGCCGCGCACCCGGACCGGCTGATCGCCTTCGCGACCGCGAACCCATGGCTCGAACGCGAGGCGCTCGACGTCCTTGCCGCAGCCCGCGACCAGGGCGCCCGAGCGCTGCGGCTCGACCCGGCGGTGCAGGGCTTCGAGATGCTCGGGCCGCTTGCGGACCCGCTCGTCGAGTTCGCGACCAGCGCCCGATGGCCCGTCTACGTGCGCACCGGCACCCCGATACGCGGCCTGCCGCTCCAGCTCGCGGAGCTCGCTCGCCGGCACCCGAGCGCCCGGTTCATCATGGGTCGCAGCGGCGCGACCGACTTCTGGCTCGACGTCATCCCGGCGCTCGAGCGCGCCCCCAACGTGTGGGCCGACACCGCCTACTCGTACGGGCTGGCACCGCTCCTGGACCACCCGACGATCGGTCCGGACCGGATCGTCTTCACCAGCGACGCGCCGTATTCCGACCAGGGGCGAGAGGTCCGCAAGACGCGCGAGCTGCTGCCCCCCGAGGCGCAGCGGAGGGTCCTCGCCGACAACCTGGCGGACCTGCTCGGCGAGCCGGTCGTGGCATGAGGAACGAGAGGATCGGGCTCGCGGTCGTGGGCTGTGGCGACATCGCCGTCACGCGCCACCTGCCCGCGATCGTGGCGCAGCCGGCGGTCCGCCTCGTCGCCACGTGCGACCTGGATGCCAGGCGCGCGGCGGATGCGGCGGATGCGTTCGGCGCGACCTGGTCGTCGGCCCGGATCGAGGATGTCCTCGCCGATCCCGCCGTGGAGGCCCTCGTCGTCGCGACGCCGCCGTGGGCCAGCCCCGCGATCACGATCGCCGGGTTGGAGGCCGGTCGGGACGTCCTGACCGAGAAGCCCATGGCGGTGTCGCTCGATGACGCCGAGCGGGTCGCCGCGGCGGCGGACGCGTCTCACGGGCTCCTTCAGATCGGCTTCACGTATCGGCACGATCCGCTCATCCTGCAGCTGCGCGACTGGATCGCCGATGGCCGCCTGGGACGTCCGCTCATCTTCCGGCTCGGCATTTTCGATGAGCGGTGGGACCCGCAGGGGAATCCCGAACATGCGGACCGGATGCTCGCGACGCTTCGGCACGGTCCGCCCGCGATCCACGACGGCGCGCACGTCGCCGATCACCTGAACCTGCTCACCGGGTCCAGGGCGGTCCGCGTCTGGGCCGCCGGCACCGCCACCGATCCGGAGTTCGCCGCACCGAACCACAATCTCGCGTGGGTCGAGTTCGAGAACGGCGATCGCGCGAGCGTCGAGATCGGCTGGCTGCTGCCCCAGCTGCCGAAGGGCCAGTTCGAGGTGCTCGGACCGGCCGGCTGCGCATGGTTCGACCGGGACAGGCGCGAGGTGGGGATGTCGGACCGGGGCCGCATCGATCGCCGGACGCTGACAGGCGACTACCTCGAGACGGCCTTCCGGCTGCAGCTCGAGGAGTTCGTCGATGCCATCCAGACCCGGCGCCAGCCGGTTCCCGGTCCCGAGGAGGGCATCGCGAGCCTCGCCCTGACCAAAGCCATCGAGCGAGCGATGGCGAGCGGCACCTGGCAGCCCGTCTCCCATCGAGGAGCGGAACGATGACGAGCGACCGTTCCCCGCACCCGGGCGTACCGCGGCTGGCGACGTTGACGCGCGTCGAGGCGGCCAGGCTCGCCCCGGAGCATGTGCTCGTCCTCCCGCTCGGCTCACACGAACAGCACGGTCCCCACCTTCCGTTCGCCACCGACACGCTCGGCGTCGAGGCCGTGCTGGATGCGGCGCTCGCCCGCCTCGAGCCCGGGGTCCCGCTCGTCATCGCCCCGACGGTCCCGTTCGGGTCGTCGGATCACCACCTCGCATTCCCGGGCACGCTGTCGCTCACCTCGGAGACGTATCTCGCGGTGCTCAAGGACCTCCTTGGATCGCTCGTCCGGGGTGGCTTCCGCCGTGCCTTCCTGCTCAACGGCCATGGCGGCAACCACGAGCTGGCGGAGCTCGCCGGACGCGATGTCGCGCTTGCCGAAGGCATCGATGTCGGCATCGGGACGTGGTGGAGGATCGCGGCGCCGCCGCTCGCCCAGCTCGGCGTCCCGAACGCCGGGCATGCCGGGGCGTTCGAGACGTCGCTGATGCTGGCCACGAGGCCGGACCTGGTGCGGGTGCCCGTCGCCACCCACGATGCGGGCCCGCCCCTGGTGCCCGGGCGCGCCCTGTACCGGCTCGAGCGCCACGGCTTCTGGGACGCCATCGACGGGGTCACCGACGACCCGGCCAGGGCCGACGCGCTCCTGGGCGAGGCCTATCTGGAGGCCGCGGGTCGTGAGGTCGCCGCTGCGCTGCGCGAGTTCGCGGCCTGGACCGCCGCGCCCGTCGGACATGACCAGCCGCACAGGCCATCGAAGCGAGGGCGACCGTGATCATCGACGTCCATACCCACACCCCGTCCCATCGTGATGCGGTGCCACCGGACGAGGTGGTCGAATCGACCGTGCGGCGGCCCGATCGTCCCGTGGTCGAGACGACGAGCTGGGCGGACTACGAGCGCGACATGGCCCCGGTGGATGCGTCGATCGTCTTCGGGCTCGCGGTGGACTCGCCGGCCGAGGACGTCGGCATCCCGGGCACGGCCACCGGCGTCAACGACGCGACCGCGGCGTTCGTGGCAGCCGATCCCTCGCGTCGGATCGGCTTCCTCTCCGTCAACCCGGAGCGGCCCGGCGCGTTCGAGGAGCTGGAGCGGTGCGTCGACGAGCTCGGCCTCGTCGGACTCAAGCTCGGTCCCAACTATCAGCACTTCGATCCCCTTGGCCGCGCCGCACGGCGACTGTATGGCATCGCCGAGCAGCGTGGCCTTCCGATCGTGTTCCATCAGGGGACCTCGCCCATCCGCCGAGCACCCCTCCGCCTCGCCCATCCCCTGCTGATGGACGAGGTCGCCATCGAGTTCCCGGAGCTGCGCATCGTCATGGCGCACCTCGGCCATCCGTGGCAGGTGGACACGCTGGTCGTGATCCGCAAGCACCCGCACGTCTGGGCCGATGTGTCGGCTGGCTTCTACCGGCCCTGGTCGTTCTACCAGAGCCTGCGCCTTGCGGCGGAGTGGGGCGTCATGGGCAAGCTGCTCCTCGGATCCGACTACCCGGTGACGACCCCGGGTGAGACGATCACGGGTCTGCGGGCGGTCAATGACATCGTGGCCGGCACCCGACTGCCGGCGGTCCCGCACGAGGCCATCGAGGAGATCGTGGAGCGAGACGCGCTGACGGCCCTGGGCCTCACCCTTCCCACACCCGATCCCCGGTGAGTCGGGATGGGTCGGCCGACACGTCGCGCACGGCGCCTCAGAGGGTGACCGGGTCGATGGCCGGAGCTCACGACGATCCGGTCGAGGCCGGCTCGCCCGCTCCCGTCGAGACTCGGCATGACCTGCCGAGCGCCGGAACGGTCGTGGCGGTCGAGACGGCCCGCGTCAGCCTCATGCCCAACCCCGCCCTGGTCGTCCGCGGTGCCGCGGGCGCCCACGATCGGTCGGACTTCCTGCTCGTGCGGGTCCACACGAGCCTGGGTGCGACCGGCTGCGGCGAGGTGAGCGCCACGCCACGATGGAGCGGCGAGGATGGCGTGACCGCCGAGCATTTCATCCGGGAGGTCCTCGCGCCGGCCGTCGTCGGACAACCGGTCCAGCCCATCGCGAACCTCTCGTATCGGATGGGTCGGGCCCTCGCAGGCAACCCGTTCACGAAGGCCGGTCTCAACATCGCCTGCTGGGACGCCCTCGGACGGACACTCGGACGTCCCGTGGTCGACCTCCTCGGTGGCGCCCGGCGCACCTCCGTGCCCATCAAGATGTCCCTCAGCGGTGATGGTGAGGTGCTCGACCGGGTGGTGGCCGCCGCCCGTGAGCTGGGCGTCGAGGCGTTCAAGGTGAAGGTGGGACTGGATGTGGCGGCGGATGTCACCCGGTTCGCCCGCGCACGCGAGCTCCTGGGACGCGACACCTTCCTGGGTGCCGACGCGAATGGCGGCTGGACCACCGACCAGGCGATCCGTGCGGTCGGCGCCCTGGCGCCGTTCGAACCCGCCTTCATCGAGCAGCCCGTCGCGCCCGACGACGTCCCAGGCATGGCTGCCGTCCGGGCCGCCGCGATCCGCCTCGGCCTGCCGGTCATGGCAGATGAATCGGTGTACACGGCCGCGGATGTCAGGCGGCTCGTCGAGGCTGGCGCGACCGACCTCGTGAATGTCTACGTCGGGAAGGCGGGAGGGATGGAGGCTGCCGTCCACGAGCTCGACCTCGCGGCGTCCCTGGGCATCGGCGGGATCGTGGGCAGCAACGGCGAGATGGGGCTCGGCGCGGCGGCGCAGATCCACGTCGCCTGCGCGGCGGCGTCCCTCGCGGCGCTGCCCAGCGACATCATCGGACACCTCTACTACGACGAGGACATCCTCCGCAGCCCGGTGCCCATCGACGGACGTCGTGCGTCCCTGCCGGGAGGGCCGGGACTGGGCGTGGAACCATCGGCGGCGATGACCAGGCGCTTCGCATAGGCGCGTGACGCGCGCCGAGAAAGGACGGCTATGAAGACTCCTGTGCCTCCAGGGCCGGATCTGGACATCCTGCAGCGCATCCGGGACCGCCTGTACGTCGCCGCCGTGTGCGACGCCCTCGACAAGCTCGGCTTCCGGGACCAGGCCATGCACCACCGGCTCCGGCCGCTGCTCCCCGACCGCGCGTCGTGCGGATTCGCGGGACGCGCGCGCACGTTCCGGTGGATGGACATCGATCATCTCGTGCCCGACGACCCGTATGGCGTCGAGATCGAGGCCGTCGACTCCCTGCGCCCGGGGGACGTGATCGTCCACTCCACGGACTACGGCCAGCGGAACGCACCCTGGGGCGAGCTCATGAGCACGGTCGCCAAGCGCAACGGCGCGGTCGGCTGCGTCTGCGACAGCCAGATCCGCGACTGCGAGCGCATCATCGGGCTCGGGTTCCCCGTGTACTCCGCGGGAATCCGCCCCGTCGATTCGCAGGGCCGCGGGCGCGTCATGGCCTATGACGTCCCGGTCAGGTGCGGTGAGGTGCTCGTCCATCCTGGCGACCTCGTCTTCGCGGACTTCGACGGGATCGTCGTCATCCCGCGGGCGGTCGAGCAGGAGGTGCTGCGGGAGGCGTTCCAGAGGATCGACAAGGAGTCGGCGTCGCGTGTGGCGCTTCAGGCCGGGAAGTCGCTGCGCGAGGTGTACGACACGCACGGCGTCCTCTGACACTGGGTGGCGGCCAGCGTCGCCGGCAGGATCGGCGATCGACAGGGTCGTGACCGTCGTGCCGTCGGACACGCGACGAGGCGACCGCCTACACCGCCTCCGATCGAAGTGGCAGTGGCCCGATCGCCTCCCGCCCGATGACCGACGCTGGTTCAGAGCACGAATCGCGGCCTCAGCGTCGGCCGCCCGATCGGCGACCTCGAATGCCACGGTCGGGTCGAGATGCGCCACGCGATCGGGCACGAACGCCCGACAGCGGGACGCCGCCTTCGCCCGGCGCCCGCCCATGGCCCCGGGATCCGCCTCCCAGCGTCGCTCCACCGTGGATGCCATGGCGTGGGTCGGTCCCGTCCCCCGATCCGATGACCCTTCACTCCGGTCGGCAGATCGAAGAGTCATCCCAGCCCCATCCTCGCTGACCCTTCAATGTCAGCGCGAGGCCGAAACGCAACGGGAGACGGCGGGCGCGGGAGGGAGGACCGCGCCCGCCGTGGAGGGAGGCTGTGGGATCGGGGGCCGCTCAGGCCGCCAGGGCGACCGGCTCCTCCGCCTCGGTGTCATCGGGCTCGCTCGCGAGATCGTCGTCGTCGAGCTCCTGGTCCAGCGTGGCCGCGGCCAGCTCGTGAGGTGCGACGCCCAGCTGCGCCGCCTGGGCGGCGAGCGCCTCCGCCGCCGACTCGGACGCATAGTCCTTCTTGCGGCGGCCGCTGAGCATCTCGACCTGGTTCGCCACGATCTCGGTCTTCCAGTGGCGGAGCTTGCGCTCATCCTCCCACTGGCGGGTCTGGAGCCGACCCTCGACCGCCACCAGCTGGCCCTTGCCCAGGTACTGGGCGGAGATCTCCGCGAGACGGTCCCAGGTCACGATCGTGTGGTACTCCGCCTTCTCCTGGCCGCCGCGGTACTCATTGGTGGCGATGGAGAAGGTGGTGACCGTCTTGCCGTTGGACACGCTGCGCATCTCTGGGTCGCGCGTGAGACGGCCGGTGAGCAGGACTCGGTTCATCGTTCCTCCTGTCCGCTGGGCACGCGGGCACAGCGGTCTGCGTCGTCGGCGGACGGCGGGTCATGGACCGGCGGGATGGCGCCATCCGACCGGGGCTCCGGCCGCGGTCCGGACGAGGACCGATCGGATGACGGGAGGAACGTTAGCTCCGGCCTCTTGGCGGAGCCTTCATCGCCGCTGCACCGCGGCTTGCGGGCATGTGGAGAAGGGCGAGATCAGGCTCGAGATCAGGCTCAGGGCGAGCCGGGCGCCGTGCGCCGCGGTCACTTGCACTGGTAGACCCGCACGTCGTCGATGACCCATCCGTCGAAGCCCGTGACGTCGGCGTTCGTGGCGATGGTGAACCGCAGGTAGATGGTCTTGCCCTTGAGGAACGTGAGGTCGGCCTTGCTCACGCCCAGGCCGTAGCTCATGCCCACGAACGCCTTCCGGCCCTCGAGCGGGTTGCCGTAGCCGGTCGCGATCGTGCCGTTGTAGCCGTTGAACAGGAACTTCTTGCGGAGGTCCTTCCAGGGGCCCGCGGGGTTGGTCGCGTACTCGACGATCCCGCCTCCGAGGGACAGGTTCCATTGCTGCATGTTCACGTAGTTGCGGAACGCGAGATAGGTCTTGCCGGATGCCGGGATCTTGATGGACCGGCTGCGGATGGCTCCGCGGGACTGATACCGAGTGTCTGTGGCCCAGAGCGCGTACTTGCCGCTCGTGCTGAACCAGTCACCGACGTACCACACGTCTGACGTCCCGCTCGTGAGCCAGCCGCTCGCGGTGTCGGTGATCGCGTCCTTCAGCGGCTTCTTGGTGGGCGAGCCCGTGGCACACAACGCGGTGTGCTTGACGGTGGCGACCAGCGCGTCCAGGCGCATCTCGGTCGCCGTGATCGCCTTGCCCACCTGCGCGCAGTCCGCCGCGCTGACCCTGCCCGAACTGCTGGGCGCGCCGTGCATGTCCTTGGGGGTGGTGCCGGTGAGGTCCTTGCAGGCCTGGGTGAGCGCTGCGGCCAGGTCGCTGTAGTCGGAGCCGCTGGTGAGCAGCCGGGTGCCTGCGCGGTACCAGATCGCCGCGACCTTGTCCAGCCCGATTCCCCTGACCCTCTGGCCGTTGAACCTGGCGCCGTCGGTCATCAGGTACGCCGCCTTGGCTCCGACCGCGCTGTTGTAATGGACGCCACCTCGATCGGTGAGGGAAGGGTCCGCGTTGTACAGCGGGCTCCGCATGCGGTCAGGCGACGATCCCTGCGCCGACAGCGACGGCTCCTTCAGGTTGCGGTTCGGGCCAGTCGGCATGTCCTCGCCGAGCAGCCAGCGCACGTCCGGCGTATCCGTGCCGAGCCCGTCCTCCTGGTCGATGAACTCGCCGAAGATGTCCGAGAACGCCTCGTTGATGGCCCCCGACTGGAACCAGTACAGCAGGCCCGAGGTGAACTCCGTCACCCCGTGCGTCAGCTCGTGGCCGACGATGTCGTCCGCCGTCCACCCCTCCCCGTAGAACATCTGCGTGCCGTTCCACATGGCGTTCGGCCAGGGGCACCACTGACTCACGGCCTCGGGGCAGTAGCGGGCCGTGGACACCAGCATCATGCCCGCGCCGTCCAGGCTGTTCCGACCGAAATGGTTGGCGTAGAAGTCGTAGGTCGCCTCCGCGCCGATGAACACGTCCCGGACGTCGGAGACGGCAGACCCGCCGGGATCCACGACGAGGGTCGGCTCTCCCGTCGGGTCGCACTGGAGCCCGTCGCTCGTCCCTTCGCCACCGGTGGCGCGGGCACCAGCCATGTCGCAGACGCGCTGCACGGCATCAGGCGGCACCGCGGTGGCGACCTGGTTGAAGGCGGCGAGCACGCCGCCCCGGGTCGCCTCGATGGCCACCCACTCGTCGATGGGGCGGCGGGCGCTCCGGACGTCGACGCGCCAGGCCAGACGCCCGCCGGGCAGCGCCCGCGGGTCGCCCGTCAGTGCCGCGTCGTAGATCACCAGGCGCGCGGGTCCGGCGCGCAGGGTCGTGGCCTTCACCTTCTCCTGGCGCGCCGTGGCCGCGATGGCCAGCGTGCGCGCCCGCTTCGCGGAGATCGCGGGCCGCGTGTCCACCGCGAGTCCGGGGGATGCCTCGCCGTTCACGGAGATGACGTCGTTGCCGGGGCCGACCTGGACGATCAGCTCTCCGGCCACGACCGGGAGGCCACGGTGCAGCTGCTGGTACCGCACGAACGTCCGACCCATGGCCCGCGAGGAGCCGCTCACCCGCAGGTCGCGCGCCGGGTTCGTCACACCGAACAGGGCCGCGTATCGGTTCAGGAACGCGGCCGATGCGGCACGCGGCGATCCGGCGCCACCGAGCGAGGCGGCGCTCGCGAGCGGCCGGGCCTCCGTGCCGCCCAGGAAGCCCACCAGTCCGGTCACGGAGTTCCGGGACACGCGGACACCGTCACCCAGCCGGGTGATCAGCCGGTCGGCGGGCCGGGCACCCGCCGCCGGGCCGGCCAGCGCTCCCGAACCGAGTGCCACCAGGGCGAGGACGGCCACCAGGCGGGCGGGTCGGCGGGTCACGTTCGTGCCTCCACTGGGGCCCCGAGCGACAGGATGGGGGCCCGCGTGGCGGACGGTAGCGCGGGCGCGCGCATGCGTCAACGATCCGGTGGATGGATCGGTGCGCAGCCGCGCCCGCAGGCCGCCCGTCGCTCGCGTGTCGGTCGCGCGCGTCACTGGAGCAGGAATGAGTACCCGATGCCGCTGGCCTCCTCGCCGTCCACCCACTCCGGCGTCCCGGCCAGCGCGACCGAGAGCACGGTGCCCAGGTCGGTGGCCCCTGCGAACACCTTGAGCCGGCCCGCCACCCCGTCGTACCACTGGACCTGGGCGTGGTCCAGTCCCATGAACGACGTGGGGACCGTCTCGTCCGCGACCGGCGCCGCCGACGCGTCCCACCCGTGCGCGACGCCATCCATGACCGCGCGGACCTCGGCGGCGCCCGCGTCGCTGTCCGGGTCGGGCCGGAAGGTCCTGTCCACGAGGAGCACCGTGGTGCCGTCCTCGTCCTGGAACCGGAGCGCCCGACCCGGCTCGGCCGCGCCGGCGGTCCACGCATCGGGGCGGCAGAACACGAGGCCGAGGTCGGTCCTCCGTTCGGTCGTGAGCTCGGGGGCGTCCACCTCCGCGACCACCGGCTCGGTCGCGAGCGTCCCGTCGAGGTACAGCTCCACGCGGTATCGACCATCCGGGACGCAGCTGGAGGGATCGCTCGTCATGAGGTAGCCCTGGGACGCGAAGTAGTCGGGCGCGGCGCCGTTCTCGTAGAACCCGCCGGCCCAGGTGACCTGGCCCAGCCGGAGCGGACCGCTGTGGCGGGCCAGGACGTGCCAGCCGGGCACCGCGGGGTCCTCCTGGAGCCAGACGACGCTCAGTCGATCGTGCTCTGGATCGAACCCGTCGATGCGCGCCTGCCACCACAGCTCGCTGGGGGTCCACAGGAGCTGGAGGTCGCTGACGCTCGCCGTCGATGCGGCGGTCCCGGGCGAGGACCCCGCTTCGGGCGACCCCGCCAGCCCGGGCGATGCCGCCGGCCCGGGCGACGCGGTCGGAGGCCGGTCGTCCATGCCCTCCACGATGGCGGCGCGGATCGCCCCGATGGCGGCGAGCACCTCCGGCCGATCGGCGCGCGCCGCGGTCACGAGCTCGATGTCCGTGAGGGCGCCCGACGAGACCTCCACGACCTCACCGACGCTGAACAGCGGGACGCCGTCGCCGCCGACGGCGCGCGCGGCCGCGATCGCCGCGTCATACGCCGCGCGCGCCTCGTCCAGGCGTCCGTCCGCAAGCAGCGCCACGGCCAGGTTGTATCGAAGGATCGGCAGTCCGGGTGCCAGCTCGAGCGCGGCCCGGGCGTCGAGCACGGCCCTCGCCGATGCGTCGCTGGCGGGGTCCGCAAGACCCACCAGGAATCGGAAGAAGCCGGCATCGCCCCGCGTGCCCAGGTCGTCCCAGCCGAGCGCGGCTGCCGCCTCCAGCTCCGCGAGCGCCGCGCGGGTCGCATCCAGCGTCGCGATGCTGGAGTACCCGGTCGTCTGGGGCGACCCCTCCGCGAACAGCTCGGACGCCAGCCGCACACGCGCGCGCGCGAGCGTCGGGTGGAGCGCGACCACCTCCCGCCACGCGGCGACCGCCCGGACATGGTCCGCATGCGTCACCGCGGTGTCGTCGAGCAGCGACGCGCGGGCATACGCGGCGGCGATCGCCGCGCGCTGGGTGACCGAGGGGATCGCGGCGGGTGCCAGCGCGGTGAGTCCGGCGGCGCCGGCTGCCGTGCCGACGAGGCACAGCCCGGTGAGCGCGAACAGGCCACGCAGGCGACGGGTCCGCAGGACCAGCGACAGGCCCAGCAGATAGGCGGCGATGGCGAGCGTCGCGAGCACCGCGACGTACGCGGCCACCTGCCCGCCCCATACGGCGTTCGCCTCGTTGGCGAGGTCCTGGCGAGCGATGCGCGCCGTGCGGATGGCCTGCTGCGCCAGGAGGAACCGGCTCGGGAAGGCTGGATCCGCCCGAGGCCCGTCGGGATGCTCGTCACCGAGCACCGTCAGGCGATCGGCGGCGGCCGCGATGCGGTCCTCGCGCTCGGCGGCGGCCGTCGCCGCATCCGCCTCCGCCGCGTCACCGCTCGCGGCGAGGTAGGTCGCCGCCTGGCGGGCGCCGATCGCCCCGGCGCGGGCCTCCTCCACCATCGACCACACCTCAACCTGCGCCGTCGCCCATGCCATCGTGCGCTGGTGCTCCGCGAGCGCCAGGAGCGCCTGGTCCTGGGCCTCCCGCGTGGCGGCCACGCCCGCATCGCTCGCCTGGCTCTGGAGGTAGCCCACGCCAGCGCCGAGCAGCGTCGTCGCGGCGAGCACGACCGCCACGCCGCCTCGGAGTCGGGCGGCGCCACCCTCCGAGTCCGGCGGCGGCGCCGGATCGTCGGATCCTGCGGCACGTGTCTCGGTGCGATTCCGCCGCTCGAGGGCGAGCAGGGCGAGCACGATGGCCACCGCCGCGACGGCCACGATGCCCATGATCAGCTGCGCGGTCTCCGGCTCGACGAGGATCGTGACGGCCGTCGCGCCGACCGCCAGCCCGAGGGCGACCAGCAGCGGCGCGAGACGCGCTCGACCTCGCCCCACCTCCGCGATGGTGAGCGCGAACAGGGCGGCCACGAACAGCACGGCCACGCCCACTAGCGTCAGGGTGTGCGTGCGCGCCTCCGCGGCACGTCCCGGGGTCCGCGACGCGCGCAGCTCCGTGAGCCGCGCATCGGCGGCGGCCGCCGCGGATGCCGCCTTCAAGGCATCGAACACGAGGGCGCCGTCCGTGTCGTAGGACGGGTACGTGACCCGGAAGAAGGGCCACAGGGCGAGATTCACGCCCCACGCGGCCTGTGCGTCAAGGTCAGCGCGCGCGGCTGCGGCCGGATCCGTGGCCCGCAGCTCGTCCGCTCGCCGCTGCGACCCGACGGCATGCGACTGTGCCGCGTCATAGCGTGCCGCGAGCCGCAGGTCCGCCGCCGCCGAGGTGGTGAGGTTGCTCTCGAGCTGCTCGCGCTCGATCGACTCCTGGAGCACCAGGCTGTCGATGTCGGACGCCGTGCTGGACCACACGGCCGCGCGGCCCGCCACCACCGCGGAGATGATGGACACGGTCGCCACCAGGAAGGCGATGACGACCGCGAGCCGGTCGACCCGGTCTCCATCGGATGACCCGGCCTGCCGGTCCCGCGCGGGAGGCTCGTCGGACATCATCCGTCGGCGGCTGCCGCGAACACCCCCGCGAGCGCCGGGTGGAGCGCGGCGTACGTGGCGAACCCGGGCTCGAGCTCGGCGGACCTGGTCGCATCCGGCATCTGGAGCGGCTGGGCGCTCCAGTCGACGCCCACCTCGGCGCTCCCATATGCGCCCACGCCCAGCCCGGCCAGCACGGCCGCCCCGCGCGCGGCACCCTGGCCGGGCGAGGCGAGCTGCAGCCCGACCCCCAGGGCGTCCGCCAGGATCTGCCGCCACACGGGGCTGGTCAGGCCGCCACCGGCTCCGCGCGCCACGGACGCCGCGGCACCCGCGGCACGCATCAGGTCCAGGCCCTGGCGCTGGCTGAAGGCGACGCCCTCGAGGACCGACCGGACCAGGTCATCCAGGCCCGTCCCCAGGTGCAGCCCGACCCAGGCGCCGCGCGCCTTCGGGTCGTTCACGGGAGTGCGCTCTCCCGAGAGGTAGGGCAGGAACACGACGCCGCCCGATCCCGGCGCGGCGGCGGCGGCGCGATCCATGAGCCAGTCGTACGCGGCGTCTCCCGCGCTCGGCAGGACGGGCGCCAGCGCGTCGCGCAGCCAGCGCAGCGATCCGCCCGCGGCGAGCGTCACCGACATCAGATGCCACCGATCGGGCAGCGCGTGGCAGAACACGTGGAGCGATCCGTCGACCCGGTCCGGATACCGTGCGAGCGGCGCGAAAATCACCCCCGACGTCCCGATCGACAGCGTGAGGACCCCTGGGTCGACGGCGCCCAGGCCCACCGCGGCCGCCGCGTTGTCACCACCGCCGCCGACGATGGGCGTGCCCGCGACCAGGCCCGTGACCGCCGCGGCATCCGCCGACACGACGCCCGTGACCTCGCTGCCCTCGGCGAGGTCTGGCAGCAGGCGACGATCGATGTCCAGCTCGGCGATGACGTCATCCGCCCAGCGACGCGCCCGCACGTCCAGCAGCACCGTCCCGGATGCATCCGACATGTCGGAACGGCGGTCACCGGACAGCCGGTGGCGCAGGAAGTCCTTGGCCAGCAGCAGGTGCGCCGCCCGCGCGTACGCCTCCGGCCAGTGGCGCCGCACCCACAGGATCTTGGGCGCCGTGAAGCCGGCGAGCGCCAGGTTCCCCGTCCGCGCCAGCAGACCGTCCCGCCCGAGCGCCTCGGTGATCTCCGCGCACTCGGCTCCCGTCCGGTTGTCCGACCACAGGATCGCCGGACAGACCACGTCCCCGCGGGCATCGAGGACCACGAGGCTGTGCATCTGCCCGGCCAGGCCGACCGCCGCGACGTCGGCCGGCGCATGCCCGCGGCTCCAGATCATCCGGAGTGCCTCACGGAAGGCGCTCCACCAGTCCTCCGGATCCTGCTCCGTCCAGCCCGGTCGCGGACTGCGCAGGCCGTAGCCCACCGTCGCCTCATCCACGGTCGCGCCATCAGCGTCGAGCAGCACCGCCTTCAGGCCGCTGGTGCCCACATCCACGCCCAGCAGCAGGGTCGAGCGGGCCGTCGAGTTCATGGCGGGCTCCTCCTGGGGCGTGAGCGTGCGAGCGGCTCCGGGGACGGGGTGGTCAGCGAGGCAGGAACGGGGGCAGCACCAGCTCCGGGCCGCGCCAGCGCGAGATCTCCTCCGTCTGGAGGCGGCCGTAGAAGTTGAGGAAGTGCCCGCCGGCCTCCGCGACGACCCTGATCGCGTCGGCCTTCCGGGCGCGCCGCGCGATGCGCACCGCCAGGACGGTCCGACCGTCCCGGATGGCCGCGTCATACATCGGCAGGTCGGAGCTCTGGTCGGCCGAGAAGTACTGGGACAGGCGCGACAGGCGAAGCCAGGTCCGGCTGTGCCCGTCCGCGTCGAACGCTCGGAGCCCCTCGTCGCCGTGCAGCAGCCGGATGTCTCCAGCCGGGATGCCCGTGTCGACGAGCGCCCCGGCGGCGCGGACCGCCGCCGCGTGGTCATCCATCACGGCCACGAGATGGTTTCCGAGGTCAAGGGCAGCGCGCATGGATCCTCCGAGCTCAGGCCCAGAGGATAGGCAGCGAGGCGGCGTCCTGCACCGGTGCCGCGCTCGGGCCCCCGGCGGAGAGCGCCAGGAGCACCGACGAAAGAGCGACGGCCGGGCGGAAGACCGATCGCGGCGCGCACCAGCGGCGTGCCAGGGCGACGTGGTGCGGTGGTGCCTCGTGAAACCGCAGGCCCCGCGTCAGCGCGGAGTCGTCGCAGTCACCGTCGCCGTCGCCGGATCGGACGCGGAGTCGGCGAGGGTCCACTCGCGGACCGCGGCGGCCCGACCCATCGGGTCCAGCGACACCAGCAGCACGCCGTCGGCACGCTCCCCGGGGCCACCCCCTCTCCACGCCAGCGTCCAGTGCGCCACGAGGTGGGTGGCCGACGCGCCCAGGATCTCCGCGCGCGTGCTCAGTGCGGGCATGGATCCGAGCCGCGCGGCGAGGTGTCCCAGAATGGCGGCCCGACCCCGCAGGCTCGGGGCGAACGGGCCTGGCTGCCAGGTGCCGCGCACGCCGATCCCACGCCCGACCGCGTCGAGGTCGCCCGTCTCCAGCCCCACGGTCAGCGTCTCCATCCAGGCGCGGGCCCGCTCCAGGTGGTCGGCCGGCTGGCGGGGCGTCATGCGAGGTAGAAGAAGCTGACCGCGAGGATGCCGTAGACGCCCATCAGCAGCGCGCCCTCCAGCCAGTTCGACTCGCCGTCGAGCGACACCAGCGCGCAGACCGCGGCCGCGACCGCCACCGCCGCCACCTCCAGCGGCGCGAACACCAGATCCATCGGCTGGCCCACCACGATGCCCAGGAACACCAGCACCGGCGCCACGAACAGCGCCACCTGGAGGCTGGATCCGATGGACACCGACATCGAGAAGTCCATCCGGTCCTTGATGGCCAGCTGCACGCCCACGATGTGCTCCGCGAGGTTGCCGATGGTGGGGATGAGGATGACGCCCACGAAGAAGGGCGTCAGGTCGAACGATTCGATGAACGGGTCGATGGCGCCCACCAGCGCCTCCGACAGGACCGCCAGGAAGGCGGCCGTGACGCCCAGGACCGCGAGGGCGACCTTGGGCGACCACGGCGGCCCGGCGTGACCCTCCGGAGCCTGGCCGCCGCCCAGGACCTCGGCCGGGTGGCGGAAGCGGTACGCCAGGTTCGCGAAGTAGAGCAGCAGCAGCACGACCGAGACGACCACGCTCTCCTCGACCCGGTGGCCGGCCCCGGGGCGCGCACCCTGCGAGAACGCGAACACCGCGGGCACGAACAGGCCCACGACCGCCAGCACCAGCAGCGTCGAATCCATCGAGGCGACCCTGGCGCTGAACCGCTGGGTGCCGTTGCGCAGGCCGCCGAAGAACAGGCTGGCGCCCAGCACCAGCAGCAGGTTGCCGATGATCGACCCGGTGATGGACGCCTTGACCACGTCCATGTGACCCGCGGCGAGCGCGAAGAACGCGATGATCAGCTCCGCGATGTTGCCGAACGTGGCGTTGAGGATGCCGCCCACCTGGGGCCCCGCGATGGCCCCCAGGCGCTCGGTCGCGATGCCCACGACGTAGGCGAGGCCCAGGATGCCCGCCGCGGCCACGAGGAACATGGGCGTGCCGGTGATGTGCAGCACCCACTCCATGAGCACCGCGACGATGCTGATCGCGAACGTCACCAGGACCGCGATGCGGCCCGCGGGCGTCAGGTCCCGCAGGATCCCGATCGTGCTCATGGCTCCGCGTCCGCACCGTAGAGCAGGCGTCGCGAGAGGCCCGTCTCGCGCGCCACCTGGCGCGACGCGGCGGCTCGGGGCGTCCCGCCCGCCACGAGCGCGGCCACGCGCGCGCGGCCTTCGGCGAGCGCCAAGCCCGGGTCCGCCGGCGCGGTCACCACGCCGACGGCGGCGTCCGGACCGCTCGCGGCCTCGGACGCGCCGGCCACCACGATCGTGACCTCGCCCCGGACCGCTCCCTCGTCCGCCATCAGCTCGCCGAGCGTGCCGCGCCGGACCTCCTCGTGGCGCTTGGTGAGCTCGCGGCAGACCGCCGCCCGGCGCCCCGGACCGCACGCCGCGGCCAGGTCACGCAGTGTCGCCACCGTCCGGCCAGGTGCCTCGAACAGGACCGTGGCACGGTCGTCGGCGGCGATGCGCGCGAGCCGCGCCCGACGCTCGGCGCCCTTCCGGGGCAGGAACCCCTCGAAGGCCCAGCGCGGCGCCGGGATGCCGCTCGCCACGAGCGCCGCGAGCACGGCGGACGCACCCGGGATGGGCACGACCGGCCCGCCCCTCGCCGCCCATGCCGCGACGAGCCCCTCCCCCGGGTCGCTCACGAGGGGCGTGCCCGCGTCCGTCACGAGCGCCACATCCTCCCCGGCGTCGAGACGGCCCAGCAGCTCCGCCTCGCGCGCGGGTGCGCTTCGAGCGTGATACGAGACCAGGTGCGTGGTGACCCCGTGGCGCGCCCACAGGCGGAGGGTGAGGCGGGTGTCCTCCGCGGCCACCACCGTCACAGAGCGCAGCACCTCGAGCGCCCGGAGCGTGATGTCGCCCAGGTTGCCGATGGGCGTCGCGACCACGTACAGGGTGCCGCCTCGGCCCGCAGCCTCGTCGCGCGCGATCTCAGCCACGCGTGGAGCGCGGCCGGCGGCGAGGATAGAGGTAGTCGACGCCCGTGGTGCGCGTGCCCAGCTTCGCGATGGGAGGCACCTGGCGCTTGAACTCGGCGCCCGTGACCATCCGGTCGATGCGCTCCACGAGGGCCCGCTCGAACCCGTCGGCGACCACCTCGTCGATGGAGCGCCGCCGGTCCACCAGCCGGAACAGAATCCGGTCGACCTCCGCGTAGCTGAAGCCCACCTCGGATTCGTCGGTCTGGCCCGGCCACAGGTCGGCGCTGGGAGCCTTCCGGATGATCGCGTCCGGGACCCCCACGGCCGCCGAGAGCTGGCGCACCTGGCTCTTGTACAGGTCGCCGATGGGGTTGAACGCGCAGGCGCTGTCGCCGAACAGCGTGGTGTAGCCGATGAGCGCCTCGGTCTTGTTGCCGGTGCCCACGACCAGGCCCCGCCAGGTCACGCTGTGGTCGTAGAGCACCATCATCCGGGCGCGCGCCATGAGGTTGCCCCGCCGCAGGGGGGCGGCGTCCGCGCGGCCGGGCGCGTCGAAGTAGGCGTCCACCATGGGCGTGATCTCGACCAGCTCCGAGGCGCAGCCCAGGTCCGCGACCACGGTCTCCGCGTCGCCGCGAGAGTCCGGTGACGATGTGCGGTACGGCATCATGACCGCGAGCAGCCGCTCCGCGCCGATCGCCTGGGCCACGAGATAGGCCACGAGCGCGGAGTCGATGCCGCCCGACAGGCCCAGGACGGCCCGCTCGAACCCCGCCTGGCGCAGCTGGGCGCGGATGAACCCGGCGATGATCCGGCGTGCCACGTCCGTGTCGATGGCCAGCTCGGGCGGCAGCTCGAATGCCGGTGCCGCGGTCCCGACCCCAGTGCCGGCTCCCCCGCTCACCGTGCCCCCGCCGATTCGCCGCCCGCGCGCTCCCCGACGATGCGCTCCAGCTGCCGCAGCTGGACCTCCGGACGCTCATCGCGCAGCAGCGGCACGGCGATGCGCTCGCGGCGCAGGTCGGCGGTGTGGATGTCCGCCAGGAACAGCCCCTCATCATGGAGCGGCGCCTGGCTGACCGTGGCGCCGGACGGTGCGACGACCTCCGAGCCACCCCAGAACGTGATCGACTCATCCACGCCGACACGGTTCACGAACACGACGAAGCTGGTCGTGAGCTGGGCGTAGGCGCGGTTGAGGGTGCGCCACGATCCGGCGGTCCCGAGGCCGTCCTCGTTCGCGACCGCCACGTCTCGACCCGGCGAGGATGACACGTTGACGAGCAGCTGCGCGCCGTCGAGGGCGAGCAGGTTCGCGCTGGACAGGTGCCAGAAGTCCTCGCACACGCAGATTCCCAGGGTCAGGCCCAGGCGCTCGGAGCGGACCGCCCGGAAGGCGTTCCCCGGCGCGAAGAAGCGGCGCTCGTCGAACAGGCCGTAGGTGGGCAGGTACACCTTGCGGTGGACGTGGCGCAGGGCGCCATCCTCCAGCAGTGCCGCCGCGATGAACAGCCGGTGGTCGTCCGACTCCTCCACGAACGAGATGACCGCGGAGATGCCCGTGGTCGCCGCGGCGAGGCGCCCCAGCTCCGGCGCGTCACGGCGCAGCGCCACCTCCGCGGCGAGGTCCTGGAGCAGGTACCCCGTCAGGCCCAGCTCCGGGAACACCACCAGGTCCGCACCCCGTCCCCGCGCCTCCTCGATCCAGTCATGGTGCGTCGCGAGATTGTCCTCGAGCGCGCCCAGGAGCGGCGCGGTCTGGGCGAGCGCGACGCGCAGGGATGACATCCTCCGAGTGTACCGATGCGTGCCCGTCGCGACACCACCGATGGCCGACCTGGCCGACCTGGCCGACCCCCGGGGCCCGGGGCCCGGGCCTCTGAGCGGCCATGAGCGCCCGGTCGCGCCCCTGACCACGTCGATCCGGGCCACCGGGCGGACCATCCCGACCAGGTCGGACCCATCCGGTCCACGGAGCGGCCCGGATCGACGTGACGCGCTCGGATCGGTGTCGTTCATGGCCGCTGAACGGCCACGCCGCCAGCCTCGACCCGCGGCCCCGCCCGACCGGACGCCCGACGCGGCGCGGCCACACCGCGGTCCGCGCTGCGGCCACACCGCGGGTCCACGGGTCGCCGAGGGCCGTGACACGCGCGGCGCCCGGTGCTACGCTCCGGCGGACCCGTGCAGGGCGCCCCCCGGATGACCGTCCCACGACGGCGACGGAGGCGCCCGCCAGCGGCTGGAGGAGCCCGCGCAGACGGTCGGCGGGAGCGAGGTTCTCGCTGCCGGCGCCGCTGGCGACGCCTCCTGGGAGAGCCGTCCGTCCAGACACGGAGCAGAGGAGGAACAGGGAGCATGTCCCGACGACCCACGCGGGTCCTCGCGGCCCTGGGTGCGAGCGTGGCCGTGGCGGCCTCGCTGGCGGCCCCGGCGTTCGCGCAGAGCCCGGCCGCGCCGGCCGGCGAGCCCGTACCGGCGCCGACCGCTGACATCACCAGCTACCCCAACTACGGTGGCGGGGTGGACTGCGAGGCCGGCACCTTCAACGGCTCGCCGTACTCCGGCAACCTCAAGAGCATCGACGCGCCGGACGCGCAGACCGTGGTGTTCACGTTCTGCAACCCGAACGTCGCGTTCCTGTCGCAGGTCGCCTTCAGCGCCCTGGGCATCGACGACGCGCAGTACCTCATCGACCACGTGGCCGACGGCTCGATCCTGGACCACCCCAACGGCACCGGTCCCTACAAGCTCGACGCCTGGGACCGCGGCAACCGCATGACGTTCGTGGCGAACGACGGCTACTGGGGCGACAAGGCGCTCACGCCGAACCTCGAGTTCCGCTGGAGCGACCAGAGCGCGCAGCGCCTCGTGGAGCTCCAGTCGGGCGCCGTTGACGGCATCGACAACCCCGGCAAAGACGACATGCCCGCCATCGAGGCGGACAGCAACCTCGCGCTGTACCCGCGCGAGGGCCTCAACGTGTTCTACCTGGGCATGAACAACACGTACGCGCCCTGGGACAACGAGAAGGTCCGCCAGGCGGTCGCCATGGGCATCGACCGGCAGCTGCTGGTCGACGCGTTCTATCCGCCCGGGTCGAGCGTGGCCGACCACTTCACCCCGTGCGCCATCCCGTTCGGCTGCGAGGGCTCGGTCGACCTGCCGGCGTTCGACCCGGAGGCCGGCAAGGCGCTCCTGGCCGAGGCGGGCTTCCCGGACGGCTTCGAGACGAAGCTCCAGTACCGCGCCGCGGTCCGCGGCTACCTGCCCGATCCGCCCACGATCGCGCAGGAGATCGCGAGCCAGCTCGAGGCGAACCTGGGCATCAAGGTGACCCTCGAGGAGCAGGAGTCCGGGACCTTCCTGGACAACAACGCCGCCGGCAAGCTGGAGGGCATCTTCCTCCTGGGCTGGGGCGCGGACTATCCGGACGCGTCGAACTTCCTCGACTACCACTTCGGATCGGCGGCCGGCGACAAGTTCGGCACGCTCGATCCGGCGCTCGTCGATGCGGTCATCCGCGGCGGCCAGAGCGCGGACGAGGCCGAGCGCGCGGCGGCCTACGGTGAGGCGAACGACCTCATCGCGAAGACCGTGCCGGTCGTCGTCGTGGCCCATGGCGGTTCTGCGACGGCCTTCAAGGCGGACGTCGAGGGCGCCCACTCCTCCCCCTTGAGCAACGAGCAGTTCGCGGTCATGAAGGCGGGCGATCGGGACATCCTCTCCTGGATGCAGAACGCCGAGCCGCTCAGCCTCTACTGCGCCGACGAGACCGACGGCGAGACGCTCCGCGCCTGCGAGCAGGTCAAGGAGTCGCTGTACGCGTACGAGATCGGCAGCACCGGCACCGTGCCCGCGCTGGCCACCGGCTGCACCGCGAGCGAGGACCTCACCGTCTGGACCTGCGCCCTGCGCGAGGGTGTGACCTTCCACGACGGATCGACCCTGGACGCATCCGACGTGATCCTGTCGTATGCCGCGCAGTGGGACGCCGCGTCGCCGCTGCACGTCGGTCGCACGGGCGCCTTCGAGTACTGGCCGTCGCTCGTCGGCGGCGGGTTCCTCAACCCACCCCCGGCCGAGTGACCCTCCCGTCCTAGGAACGACGGGGGCGCCTCCCTGGCGGGAGGCGCCCCCGTCTTGCCTCGCCGCACCAGAGGTCGGCTGCTCCGCCCCTCATGACCACCTACATCCTGCGTCGCCTGCTGATCGCGATCCCGGTGGTGTTCGCCATCGTGTTCATCGTGTTCATGTTGGCGCGGGTGCTGCCCGGCGACCCCTGCACCAGCGCCCTGGGCGAGCGTGCGACCGAGGAGCAGTGTCGCCTGTTCGCCATCCGCTACGGCCTGGATCAGCCACTGCCCATCCAGTTCGCGGGCTATCTCTCGGACCTGCTCCGCGGCGACCTCGGCACCTCCATCCAGCTCAAGCTGCCGATCACCGACCTCATCGTCCAGCGCCTGCCCACGACCATCGAGCTGACGTTCTTCGCCCTCGTGTTCGCCATCGGGGTGGGCGTGCCGCTGGGCATCATCTCCGCCTATCGACGCAACTCCGCCGCGGACGTGGGCACGATGCTGTTCGCCAACATCGGCTTCTCGACGCCGGTGTTCGTCCTGGGCCTGCTGCTCGCGTTCATCTTCGCGATCGTGCTCAAGGACACGCCCTTCGCGCTGCCGCCATCCGGGCGGAACGGGCGGGGCATCGAGGTGATCCCGCTGGTGGAGGTGTGGAATCTGCAGGACCTTCAGGGACTGCCCCGGGCGTTCCTGGACTTCGTGTCCGGGATCTACACGCTCACGTCACTCATCACGCTCCAGACGGATGCGCTCGTGGACTCCCTGCGTCACCTCATCCTGCCGGCCGTCGCCCTGGGCACGATCCCGCTGGCCATCATCGCGCGCATCACCCGCTCCAGCCTGCTGGACGTGCTGGGCCTCGACTACGTGCGCACCGCGCGCGCCAAGGGTCTCGATGACCGGACGGTGCTGATGCGCCACGCCTTCCGGAACGCGATCCTGCCGGTGGCCACGATCATCGGCCTCCAGGTGGGACTGCTGCTGTCGGGTGCGGTCCTGACCGAGACGATCTTCAACCTGGCGGGCGTGGGCAAGACGATGTTCGACGCCATCGAGGCGCGCGACTACGTGGTCATCCAGGGATTCACGCTGATGATCGCCATCATCTTCCTCGTCGTGAACCTCATCATCGACGTCTCGTACGCATGGCTCGACCCGCGCGTGAAGGTCAGCTGATGAGCGAGTCGAGCGCCGTCGGGATCGAGGTCGCGGAGCCTGCCGACACGACTCGCAGGCAGGCTCGCGGCGGCCTGTGGCGGGACACGCTGGGCAGCGTGCTCCACCAGAAGTCCGCCGTCATCGGCCTGACCATCCTGGGGTTCTTCGCGCTGGTCGCCATCCTCGCCGACGCGATCGCGCCGTTCGGGCCGGACCAGAGCATGCTGCGCCTCAAGGAGGAGGGCGCGAAGGCGCTCGCTGCGCCGTGCATCCATGCGCTGGGCTGCCCGGCGGAGCTGCCCCAGCACCTGTTCGGATTGGACAGCAACTACCGGGACGTGTTCAGCCGGGTGGTCCACGGCACGCGCATCTCGCTCGTCATCGGGTTCGTGTCCGTGGGCTTCGCCATCATCATCGGCGCCCTGCTGGGTGCGGTGGCCGGGTACCTGAGCGGTCGGTCGGACAACCTGATCATGCGTTTCATGGACGTCCTGCTGGTGTTCCCGTCGCTCATCCTGGCCATCGCCATCGTGACCCTGCTCGGTCGGAGCCTCATCAACGCGATGCTCGCCATCGGCATCGTGGCCATCCCCATCTATGCCCGAATCATGCGCGCGTCGGTGCTCACCGTCCGGGAGCAGGATTTCGTGACCGCATCGCAGGCGCTGGGCGAGTCCCGCCGCGGCGTGCTGTTCCGGCGCATCCTGCCCAACTCCATGACCGCCATCATCGTCGCGGGCACCCTGGGCATCGGCTCTGCGGTCCTGGACATCGCGGCGCTCTCGTTCATCGGCCTCGCCGCCGATCCGCGCACCCCGGAGTGGGGCCTGATGATCGGGCTGGAGCGCAACAAGGTGTTCGCCGCGCCGCACCTGCTCATCTTCCCGGGTGTCGCGCTGGCGCTCGTCGTGCTCGCCTTCAACCTCGTGGGCGACGGGCTCCGCGACGCGCTCGACCCCCGTCTCAACCGATGACCGCGTCCGTCGCCTCCCCCGCCCCCACCACCGGCGCCGCCGCGGGTCACCTGCTGGAGGTCAGGGGGCTGCGCACCACCTTCACGACGCGCGCCGGCATCGTGAACGCGGTCACCGGCGTCGACTTCCACGTCGACCGCGGCGAGGTGCTGGGCCTCGTGGGCGAGTCCGGCTGCGGCAAGAGCGTGACCTCGCTGTCGATCCTGCGGCTCGTCGCGAAGCCCGGTCGCATCGAATCTGGCCAGGTGCTGTTCGACGGCAGGGACCTGCTGGCCCTGTCGGACGCGGACATCCGGCGCGTCCGGGGCGACCGCATCGCGATGATCTTCCAGCAGCCCACGTCCTCGCTCAACCCGGTGATGACCGTGGGCTACCAGCTGGCGGAGGTGCTGGAGCTCCACCGGAACATGAAGCGCGGCGCCGCGCTCGATCGCGCCCGGGAGCTGATGCGGATGGTGGGCATCCCCGACCCCGACCGACGCATCAAGCAGTACCCCCACGAGATGTCGGGCGGCATGGCCCAGCGCGTGATGATCGCGATGGCGCTCGCCTGCGAGCCGGAGCTGCTCATCGCGGACGAGCCCACGACCGCCCTGGACGTGACCATCCAGGCGCAGATCCTGGACCTGATGCGCACCCTCCAGCGGGAGACCGGCACGGCGATCGTGCTCATCACGCACGACCTGGGCGTGGTCGCGGAGATGTGCGACCGGGTGGCCGTGATGTACGCGGGCGAGATCGTGGAGCAGACGGACGTGCGCACCCTGTTCGCCTCGCCGCAGCACCCGTACACCCGGGGGCTCATCGGATCGGTGCCGGTGCCCGGGCTCATCGCCCACGAGCTGGCCACCATCCCGGGCGCGGTGCCCAACATGCTGTCCCTGCCCGCGGGCTGCCGGTTCGCGCCGCGCTGCGTCACGCGCGAGCGGGAGGGATGCCCGCCCGCGTTCACCCATCACCCGGACCTTCGGATCACCACCGGTGACCACGTCGTGCGCTGCTGGCGCTACCACCGCGTGGACGGGTCGGCGCGAGTCGCCGAGGGCGCCTGGGATTCGGGCGAGCTCCCGGCCGCGGTCCTCGGTGACGTCCCATGACGACGGCCGCACCCGCGAATCCGCCGACGGTGACGGCAGCCGGCGAACCGCTGGTCGAGGTGACGCAGCTCACCAAGACATTCCCCATCCGGGGCGGCCTGCTCCAGAAGACCGTGGCGGAGGTCAGGGCCGTCGACCGCGTGGATCTGGTCATCCGCCGGGGCGAGACGCTCGGGCTCGTGGGCGAGTCCGGGTGCGGCAAGACCACCATGGGCCGCCTCGTGCTGCGGCTCATCGAGCCCACGTCCGGCTCCATCCGGTTCGGCGGCACGGACATCACCGCGCTTCACGGCCCGGCCCTGCGGCCCTACCGCCGGCGGATGCAGATCATCTTCCAGGACCCCTACGCGTCGCTGGACCCGCGCACGCCCATCGCGGACTCCATCGGCGAGGGCCTGCGCGTCCATGGCCTGGGCACGCCCAGGGAGCGCGAGGCGAAGGTCGCCCGGATGATGGACATGGTGGGCCTCCAGCCATACCACGCCCGGCGCTACCCCCACGAGTTCTCGGGCGGTCAGCGCCAGCGCATCGGCATCGCCCGGGCGCTCGTGCTGGAACCGGAGCTGATCGTGTGCGACGAGCCGGTCTCGGCGCTGGACGTGTCCATCCAGGCGCAGGTCCTGAACCTGCTCAAGCAGCTCCAGCGCGAGCTGGGCCTGACCTACCTGTTCGTGGCCCACAACCTGGGCGTGGTGGAGCACATCTCCGACCGGGTCGCGGTGATGTATCTGGGGCGGGTCGCCGAGCTGGCGACCAGGGAGGCCATCTACAGCGACCCGCGGCACCCGTACACGATGGCCCTGATGTCCGCGATCCCCGTGCCCGATCCCACTCGGCGCACGAGGCGCATCATCCTCAGCGGCGACGTGCCGAGCCCGGTCAACCCGCCATCAGGGTGCTCGTTCCACCCGCGCTGCTGGCTCCGGCCTCGCATCGGGGAGCCGGCGGTGTGCGCCACCACCGTCCCGCCGCTCGCCGCGGTGCAGGGCGATCACGATGCGGCGTGCCACTTCGTGGACCGGAGCCCGATCGAGCGCGACCGGCTGGTGGCATCCTCCGTCGAGGCCCCGGCGGAGCCACGTCCGCCCGGGACGTGAGCCGGGTCGTCGTCGCGGGCGAGAACCTCGTCGATCGGATCGTCCGGGCGGACGGCACGACCGTCCACGCGGTGGGCGGCGGACCCTTCAACACCGCGCGCACGATCGCGCGGCTGGGCGGCGATGTGGCCTATCTGGGGCGCGTCTCCCGCGATCGTGACGGGCGGGCGATCCGGGCGGCGCTCGAGGCGGACGGCGTGGACTGCTCGCTGGTGGTGGGGACGGACGACCCGACCACGCTGGCGATCGCGGAGCTGGGCGAGGACGGGTCGGCGAGCTACCGCTTCTCGGTCGACGGGACGGCCGCGGCCGGCCTGACGCCCGACGACGTCGGCGACGCTGTCGGCCCCACGACGCGGGCGCTCCACGTGGGCACCCTGGGCCTCGTCCTGGAGCCCATGGCGGGCGCCCTCGCGGGACTGGTGGCCGAGGCCCCGGACGGCGTGCTCGTGATGGTGGACCCGAACGTGCGGCCGTCCGCCATCCGCGACGCGGCCCGGTACCGCGCCGTCCTGGCGGGCATCCTCGCCCGCGCGGATGTGGTCAAGATCTCCAGCGAGGACGCCCGCTGGCTGGACCCCGGTCGCGAGCCCGCCGACACGGCGGCCGCCCTCGTGGCGGGCGGAGTCCGAGTGGTGCTGCTGACCGCGGGCGGCGCCGCCGTGGTCGCCGTGACGCGGATGCGTCCCATCGAGGTCGCGGTGCCGCGCGTGTCCGTGGTGGACACGGTCGGCGCGGGCGACGCGTTCGGCGGCGGGTTCCTCGCGTCGTGGCTCGACCGCGGGCTGGGCCGAGCCGACCTCGACGACGACGGCGCGGTCATCGCGTGCGTGGAGCGCGCCGTGCGCGTGGCCGGCCTCACCTGCACCCGGCCGGGCGCCGACCCGCCCTGGACCGCCGAGGTGGACGCGCGGTGACGGACCGGCCGGCCACGGCGGGCGCTACTTGACCAGGAGGCCCCGGCGCATGATGAGGGCCAGCTCCGCCGCATCGACCATCGGCTCACGCGCGCTGGCGTAGGCGGCCATGCCGGCGCCCAGGTCCCTGACCGCGCCCTCGAACCCGGGGGTGTCGCCGGCCCGGGCCGTGTCGACCACATGCCGGCCTGCGGCCGAGATGACCGTGAACACATCCACGAGCGAGGCACCGACGCTGGACAGCTCCGGGTAGTCCTTCAGCCGCTGGGCGTTGGCCAGGGACTGCTCCGCGAGGTAGGCCATCCCCTGGGCCGCGGCGAGCAGCAGGTCCATGTCCTTCGCCTGTCCTCCGGCCTGCCAGTCACCCACCGCCTTCATGAACTCGCCATCCGCGGCGGCGAGCGAGATCGCGGCACTGACCACCGAGGTGGGCCAGGTCGCCTGGCCCGGCGGCAGCGTCCGGTCCGGGCTCACCCCCAGGTCCGGCGGCGTGGGCCCGGCCGACGGCGAGGGGCTGCCGGACGCCGGCGAGATCCCCGGCGAGGGCGCGCCC
>DAOTUU010000011.1:0-6368 GCA_034436555.1 Chloroflexota bacterium
GCCGGCTCCCCCATCGGTCGGTCAGCTGCGGGCCAGGCACATCGCACGATCAGGGGCAGCGCCCATCACCTCCGACGAGGACGCCCCGTCCGTGGGGCCGCGGCCGGCGCGGCCCAGCACCGGTCCCTGGCGTCCCGCCGCGGATCATCCGTGGCGTCGGGGGTCGAAGCGTCGATGACGGAATCCCTGTCCGAAGTCGTGACAAAGTCGCTGTCCGACGACACCCCAAGGGCTGTGGCGCTGACGCCCTACCAGCACACGGGCAGCGCCCGGAGGACCCGCGAGTTCTGCTTATCCAGGTCCCCACACGGATCGCCGCGGACAGATCGAACCGCGCATTGACGTCGACGGCGAGCGCATCCCGATGCTCACCTTGACCATGCTGAAGGTCGATGCCCACGAAGCGCTGCATTCCTCACGGCGGCCATCGGACGGCCAGCCCTCGGCGCCTCCAGGATTGTGGCATGCCAGCGGTACGCACGAGCGGCCGATGTGGTGCGCGTCGCCCACCGGACCGCTCATGAGCGCCGACCCCATGACCTTCCGACCATCACGAATGGCCGGACGGGTCGATCGAATCCGCTGCGTGTCTGGCCCAGCCTTCCAGGCGACGCAGACAGCGCAAGACGCATGCGTCCGGGTTCGCGCAGCACGGGAGAGACAGATGCATCACAGGACCACCCTCGCCGCGTCATCCGTGCTCGCCATCCTGGTCGGCTCCGCGGCCGGCGCCGCTGGCGCCATGCCGCACGGCGGACCTGCGGCGGGCTTGGCGGCGCACGAGCGTCAGCGCTCGGCCGTCCCCGCGAGGCCTGCACCGGGTGATGCCGTCAGGTCCTCAGTCGTCACCGGGTGTTACGACGAGCCCTGGTGGGTGCGCCGTGTTCCGTATCGATACGGGTGCGATGGCATTCCGTACATCTACCATCCCGGTTCGTACACATACGACTTTGGCAATCCGTGCTCCTGGGCAGGCGGCCGGACCGACGACGCAGCGATCGACTTCACGGATCGGCTCACCCACATCACATCCCGCCACTGCCAGTCGTAGGGCGCGATCGCCCCGACTCGTGCACGGCCAGGGGCGCCGCCCGCCGCCACGGCCGGCTCATGGCGCCACCGTGGATCCCCGCGTGGCCGCGCGGACCCCCCGCGCGGACCCCCACGCGCGCCCGAGACCGCCGTCAGCCGAGCAGCGCGTCCCCCAGGCTGCCCTGGTCACCCGTCACGCCCGGCAGCGCGAAGAAGTAGCCGCCGCCCACGGGTCGGATGTACTCCTCCAGGGGCTCCCCGTCCAGGCGCCGCTGGACGGTCTCGAAGCCGGCCGCGAGGTCGCGCTGATAGCACACGAACAGGAGCCCCTGGTCCAGCTGCCCGGCCGCATCGAAGCCGCGGCTGTAGGAGTAGCCGCGGCGCAGGATGCGGCTGCCGGCCGTCTCCGCGGTCCGTGGATGTGCCAGCCGGATGTGCGCGTCGAGCGGGATGGTGCGGCCCTCGGGGTCCGCGGCGTAGTCGGGCTCGTCCTCCTCGCGCCCGCCGCCCAGCGGTGCGCCGGTGCGCTTCGTCCGCCCGAAGATCGCCTCCTGCTCATCCAGCGCGGTCCGGTCCCAGCGCTCCACGAACATCCGGATGATGCGGATGACCTGGTAGCTGCCGCCCACCGTCCAGGCGGGCTCGTCATCGCCCTCGGCCACCCAGACGCGCGCCTCGAGCTCGTCCGTGCCGGGCACCAGGTTGCTCGTGCCGTCCTTGAAGCCGAGCAGGTTGCGGGTGGTCGTCCGGCCGTGTCCCGGCTGGGTGTTCGGTCGCTGGAACCCCTCGACCATCCAGCGCAGCGTCATGGAGCTGCGGGTCCCCTGCATCAGGTAGCGCAGCGCATGCAGGCAGGCCGCGGCGTCCACGGCGCAGATGCCGATGGACAGGTCGCCATGGAGCTGTCCGGCGTCGAGCTGGTCGTTGGGGAACGCGGGCATGGGAGCCAGCAGGCGAGGCCGTCGGTCGGCGAGGCCGAAGCGCCCGTCGAACAGCGAGGCGCCCACGCCCACGGTCACCGACAGGTCCGCGGGCCCGATGGCGGAACCCAGGATGCCGCTCTCGTCGGGCGGGTACCAGGCGTCGGACGGCGGCGGGAGCTGGGCGTCGGCGAGATGGCGGATGCGCCGGGTCAGCTCCCGCAGGAGCGCATCGAGGCCGGGCCGGTCGGTCGCCACGACATCCAGGGCGGCGTGGATCGTGGCCGCCTGGGAGATCGCGGGTCGGTCGATGCCCGCCTGGTGGATCCCCGCGAACGGCACGAGCGAGGGGCGGGGTCCACCGGGGGCCGCGGGATCCGCTCCCTGCGCGGTGCCCCCCGACGCTGATGACGCCGAGGACGCCGAGGACGCCGAGGCGGCGGCCACGCTCGACAGCATCGACGCGCCCGCGGCGCCCAGGGCGGCCGTCGTCCCGGCGCCGGCCGCGGTGTGCAGGAATCGACGGCGCGACAGGGCGGCAGTCCCGCGAGCATCGGCCATCAGACGGACAGTCCGAGCGTGCCCGGCAGCTGCGCCAGCACCTCCGCGAGGCCCGCCATCCGCGCCTGGAGCTGGCGCAGGTCATCGGCGCCGATCGCGGAGAAGGGCGTGAACCCGCCATCGAGCGTGTACCGGGCCATCACCTCATCGACGGCCGCGAACGCGGCGTCCACCCGACCCAGGTACTCGCCGGCGATCGCCTCCAGCGACGGGCGCACCAGGTCCACGATGTGGCGCGACCCGTCCAGGTTCGCCCGGATCGACCACAGGTCGGTGCCCGAGTAGCGGTCCTCCTCGCCGGTGAGCTTGGACTGGGCGACCTCGTCGATGAGCTCACCCGCGCCGCGGGCCATGATCCGCGGCTCGATGACCAGCGCCGCGAGGCGGCCCTGGAGGTCCCGCACGTTCGTGGCCAGCTGCTGCGCCAGCGCCGGGAGATGCCCGCTCGCGCCGTCCACCCACAGGATCCGCTCGATGCGATGGAAGCCCGTGAATGCCGGATCGTCCACGCCGCCCGCGAAGTCCTCCTCGCGCGCGTCCATCGCGACGTCCAGGTCCGCGAACAGCTCCGCGACCGGCTCGATCTCCTCCCACGGGATGCGCGTCGGGGCATACAGCGAGCGGGCCGTGTCGAGGTCGCCCGCCGCGATCGCCGCCACGAACGCGTCGGTGGCGGCCACCAGATCCGCAGCGCGCTGGTTCACCCACGCCTGGTAGTCCGCGCGGTAGCCGTCCAGCACCGCCGCCTCCACGATCGCGCTGGGCGGCGCGGTGGGCGCGGACCCGCCCGTGACCGACAGCGTGCCGCGCGGCGACTGGAGCGTGTAGCAGACGGTCTGGTACTCCCCGCCGTCCAGGCGCGTGGGCAGGTTGAACACGAAGCCCGGCACGATGTTCTCGACCTCGTCCACGACCCGGTCGCCGTCGAGGATCTCGAACTCGCCCACGCCGCCGCCCGCGTTCGTGACCTCGAACACGACCACGCCCGCGGGTGCCGTCAGCGCCACCGGGTCGCAGCCGGAGTCGGACACCGTCACCGCGACGCGCACCTCCGCATCCTGCGCCGCGGCGGGCGATGCGACGGAGATCGGGATGATCGCCCCGACCAGCAGGGGGACGGCGGCTCGGCGGGCTCGGACATGCATCGGCTGGAGGCTCCTGGGGTGGGGGCGAGTGGAACCGCGCCAGCCTAGGTGCCTTTATCCCGATCGTCAAGTGTCCTTGATGACCCCTCCAAGGTCAACCTGTGCTCTGTGCCCGACCGGCGACCGCCGCGACGCTCGGCCGGCGGCCCCGCGACGCTCCGCCGACTCCCGGCCAGCGACCGCCGCGATCGCTCGACCGCCGGCCCGACCGGCACCCGTGGAGCCATCTCCGGTCACGTGCCGATGGGGTGCCACCCGGTCTTCATCTCCAGGAACGCGGCGATCCACTCGGGGCGCTGCGCGCGGCGGTCGTCCAGCCAGTCGAAGCGATCGGCATCCGCGCCGCGCGGCCCGCGCGAGACGCGCTTGAGGTTGTCCATCGCCGCGGCCTCGACCGCCGTCCGCAGGTCCGCAGGCACGCCCCAGGTGTCCAGCGCGTTCACATCCCGGTGCGACGCCAGCCACGGCACGAGCTCCCCGCGCTGGCCGGTGAGCAGGTTGATGACGCCGCCCGGGACATCGGAGGTGGCGAGCACCTCGGTGAGCGTGACCGCGGGCAGCGGCCGCGACTCGGACGCGAGCACCACGCAGCTGTTGCCGCTCACGACCACCGGCGCCAGCCGCGACACGAGGCCCAGCAGGGAGCTCGCCTCCGGTGCCACCACCCCCACCACGCCGGTCGCCTCGGGGATGGTGAAGTCGAAATACGGCCCCGCGACCGGGTTCACCGTGCCCAGCACCTGGCTCAGCTTGTCGGCCCAGCCGGCATACCAGACCCAGCGGTCGATCGACCGGTCCACCTGCTCGCGGGCGGCCGCGGCGGTCAGGCCCTCGGCCTGCGCCACCTCGGCCTGGAACTGGTCCCGGCGACCCTCCAGCAGCTCCGCGACGCGGTACAGCACCTGGCCGCGGTTCATGGCGGTCTTGCCGTCCCAGCCGGGGAACGCCCCGCGAGCGGCGCGCACCGCATCCCGCAGGTCCTTGCGCGAGCCGCGCGCCGCGTTGGCCAGGGGGGTGCCGTCTGCGCCGCGGACGACGTACGATCGCCCCGACTCGGAGCGCGGGAACCCGCCGCCGATGGCCAGCTTGTAGGTCTTGCGCACGGCGACGCGCGGCGCCGGGGGCGGGGCCGAGGTCGCCGGGATGACGTCGCGCCGGGAGGGCGGCATCTAGGAGCGCACCCGCATGGGCGGCCCGACCACCCGGATGCCGTAGCGCTCCGCGACGGGTCCCAGCACGTCCGGCGTGGGCAGCACCAGGTCCGCCGGCGGCGTCTCGCTCTCGGCCGGGACGCCCAGCTCCGCCGAGAACGCTTCGAAGCCTGCGGGCGTCGCGAGGACCAGCACGCGCGTGGGCTCCACGTCCACGGTGAACGCATGAGGCAGTCCGCGCGGCGCCAGCACGAAGCAGCCGGCGGTGGCCACGAGCTGCTCGCCGTCCACCTCGAACGTCATCTGGCCGTCCAGCACATACCACGCCTCGTCCTCGTGCTCGTGGACGTGCAGCGGCGGCTCCGTGGTGCGGTAGGCGACCGCCTCCACGAGCGCGAACCCGCCGTCCGTGTCCGCCGCGGCCGCCTTGGTCGAGAAATGCCCGCCCACGGACCAGATGGGCGGCCGTTCTCCGGGACGCAGCAGGTAGGGTCGTCGGCCCATCAGGCACCCTCCCCCAGGTCCAGGTACGCGTGCATCCCATGGACGCCGCCCTCGCGCCCGAAACCGGACTCCTTGTACCCCCCGAACGGGCTGGTGGGGTCGAAGCGGTTGAAGGTGTTGGCCCACACGACGCCCGCCCGCAGCCTGCGGGCCATGTGCAGGATGCGGCTTCCCTTGTCGGTCCAGACGCCCGCGGACAGGCCGTAGGGCGTGTTGTTCGCCTTCTCGACCGCCTCGTCGGGCGTCCGGAACGTGATGACCGTGAGCACCGGCCCGAAGATCTCCTCCTGGGCGATGCGGCTGGACTGCGAGACGTTCGTGAACAGCGTGGGCCGCACGAACCAGCCACGCGCGGGCAGGTCGCAGGCGGGCTGGAACAGGTCGGCGCCCTCGTCCACGCCGGCGGCGATGAGCTCGTTGATCTTGTCCAGCTGGGGCTTGTTGTTGATGGCGCCCACGTCGGTGTTCTTGTCCATCGGGTCGCCCACCCGCAGCGTGGACAGGCGGTCCTTCAGCCGGTCGGTGAAGGTGTCCGCGATCGACTCCTGGACCAGCAGCCGGCTCCCGGCGCAGCACACCTCGCCCTGGTTGAAGAAGATGCCGTTGACGACACCCTCGATCGCCTGGTCCAGCGGGGCGTCGTCGAACACGATGTTGGCCGCCTTGCCGCCCAGCTCCAGGGTGAGCGCCTTGTCCGACCCCGCGATCGCCCGGCCGATCTCCTTGCCCACGGCGGTGGAACCCGTGAACGCGACCTTGTCCACGTCCGGATGGGTGACCAGCGCCATGCCGATGGCGCCGGGGCCCGTGATGATGTTGACGACCCCAGGCGGCAGGTCCGCCTGGCGGCAGATGTCCGCGAACAGCATCGCCGAGAGCGGCGTGGAGCTGGCGGGCTTGAGCACGACCGTGTTGCCCGCCGCCAGCGCCGGCGCGATCTTCCAGGCGAGCATCAGCAGCGGGAAGTTCCAGGGGATCACCTGGGCCGCCACGCCCAGGGGCCGCGGGCTGCGACCCGGGAAGGCGTACTCCAGCTTGTCCGCCCAGCCCGCGTA
>DAOTUU010000012.1:0-32751 GCA_034436555.1 Chloroflexota bacterium
TCTGGCCCTGGAACGAGGCGAACAGGAGCATCGCCCGATGGCGCACCACGGCGTCCCCGCCCCGCTTCGAGAGATGGAGGAGGTGGGCGGCCTCCCCATCGGTCAGCTCGCGCACGAACAGCTCCGGCCGGCGGGCCATCGTCACCTCCGATGCTCGGGAGGCCCGCGGCCGGGCCTCGGGGGAGTGCGATTACCTACCGGGCATTATGAATCGGGGCACTAGACTCCGCATCCATGGAATCGCGCCCACCGGCGATATCTGACGATCCATTCGAAGCGGCCCTGGACGCCGCGGTGGAGTCGGTTCGCGCGCTGCCGGGGCCGTACGGCGAGCAGCTCGCCACCGTGGCCATCGTGATCCAGGATGAGGCGACTGCCGACCAGCTTGCATCGGTGGGTGCCGCCGGGCTGTTGGGGTTGTACGAGGGCGTGCCGCGGACCGCCTACGGTGCGGATCACGCCGCGGTGCCCAGCCGGATCACGCTCTTCCGGGGCCCGCTGCTGCGCACCTACCGCACGCCGGCGGCCCTGCGCGACGGGGTGGAGGCGACCCTCATCCACGAGCTGGGCCACCACCTGGGCATCAGCGACGAGCGCATCGATGAGCTCCAGGCCGAACGGCGGCGGTTGACGAGCGGCTGATCCGACCGCGCGGTGCCATCGGGACGGCCTCGGGTCAGCGGTCGGGCAGGTCCAGCCAGCCCTCCCGCACGGCGCGGGTCGCGAGCTCCGTGCGGGTCTGCGCGCCGGTCCGCTCGAACATGCGCGTGAGGTGGGCCTCCACGGTGCGCGTGGTGATGCCCAGCCGCGCGCCGATCTGGTCGTTACCCAGGCCGTCGACGACCAGCCGCAGGACCTCCACCTCGCGCGGGGTGAGGCGGACGCCCTGGTCCGCGGAGGCGCCGAAGGAGGTGCCGCCCGCGGCGACCGTCCGGATGGCGTGGACCAGGTCCGCCACGGGCGCCGTCTTGACCACGAACCCGGCGGCCCCGGCACGCAGCGCGAACGCGGCGTACTGCGGGTGGTCGTACGCGGTCCACAGCACGATCCGCGGCGCGGGCGTGATGGGCACGGTCGAGCCCTCGGGCGCCTGCCGGGCCAGGAGCTCCAGGCCGCTCTCCTCGCCCAGGCGGATGTCCTGGATGACCACGTCCGGGGGATCGGAGCCCGCCAGCAGCGCCCGGACCTCCGCGAGCGTGGCGGGCAGCGCCACCACCGCGATGTCCGGTTCGCGGTCCAGCAGGGCCGCCGTGCCCTCGCGCAGCGCGGGGTGGTCGTCCACGATGGCCACCCGGATCACGGCCCGACACCCGCCATGCCGGCTCCATCGGCGACGCCCATGCCGCCCGCACTGCCCATCGTCCGAGCGCGACCAGGATCGGTGTCCGACGCCGGCCGGCGCCATCCGAGGTGGACGCGCCCGCCGCCCTCCGGACCGGTGCCGATGGTCAGCTGGGCACCCGTGACCTCGGCGCGCTGGGCCATCGAGGCGAGGCCGAGCCGGCCCGCCCGCTCCGCGCGCGCGACCGCACCCGGCCGGATGCCGGGACCCGCGTCCTCCACCCACAGCTCGGCGCCGTCCACGCCCGCCAGATACCGGACCGCGATCGGCGGCGACCCGTGCTTCAGGGCGTTGACCAGCGCCTCCTGCGCCACCCGGTAGAAGGCGAACTCCACCGCCATGGGCGGACGCACCGCCGTTCGCTGCTCCAGGACGATCGATGCACCCGAGCGGTCGACCATCCGACGGACGAGCCACTCCAGGGCGGGCCCGGTTCCCAGGTCGTCCAGGACCGGAAGGCGCAGCTCGCTGCCGATCGCGCGCAGCTCGCCGGCGATGGCGTGTGCGACAGCAGCCGAGTCCGCGTCGCCCCGGTCGTCCAGGCGCGTGATGAGCAGGGCGAGGTCCGCCAGTGGCCCGTCATGGAGCGCCGACGCGAGGCTGGCGCGCTCGGCGTCCGCGGCGGCCACGACGCGATCCCGGTCGGACTGCGCCCGGCCCGCGAGACCGGCGAGCGGGCCGATCGCGAACCGCCCGACGACCAGGAGCGTCGCCAGCACCGCCACGGCGGGCAGCACCAGGAGCTGCCACTGCCAGGCGAGGAGACAGATCCCGCTGACCGCGGGCGCGACGCCCATCGCCAGCACGGCCAGCGACCCCAGGAGCCGGCCCGTGGCGGGTACCCCGGCGTGGCTCTCCTCGCGCAGCGTCGCGCCGGCCACGGCCACGGCGGGCGCGAGCGCCGTCGCGGAGGCGAGCGCCCAGCGGAGCGTGTTCGCCGCGTCCAGCGCAGTCCCGTCTGTGGCGACCCGCCAGCCCAGCAGGACAGCGCCCGCCGCGGCGATCCCCGCGACCCACCGAGAGCGCCGCCGGATGCGCGGGTCGACCAGGCCGTCCGCGAGCAGCCATCCGAGCGGCAGCGCGGTCAGGCCCGCGAAGAGGCCTGCAGCGATCGCAGCCGCCGCCGACACCCCCGTCAGCGAGAGCAGGGACAGCGGCGCGCTGACCGCCAGGGCGAGCGCTCCCATGAACGGCGCATCGAACGCCTCGGGAGCCGCGCTGCGTCGGAACCACGCCGCGAGGATGACCGCCGCGGACGACCAGGTCGCGAGCATCAGCCCGCCGTCCTCGCCGAACGGGAAGGGAGACGGTGGCGGGCCGGACCGCCACCAGCCCACGACACCGGCGACGAGCAGGCCCACGGCGGCGGCGAAGCAAGCCAGGTCCCAGAGGCCGCGACGCATGGTCGGACCGTAGCACCCCCGGGGGCGGACGTCAGGTGCGGGATCCCACACTGCGGGAACCCACGATCGACCGGCGGGACGGCGCGCGGGACACTGCCCCTGACCATCTGATCTCCCGGAGGACCCCTCATGCCGCCTGCCGGCCCGACCCTGACCGCCAGCCCGCCCGATCGCCTCCCGCACGCCCCCGGCGGCACGCCCGCCCTTGAGGCGAGCGGCGTGTCCCGGCGCTTCGGGCGCACCCAGGCGCTGTGCGACGTGACGCTCGCGATCCCGGCGGGGTCGATCGCGGCCCTCGTGGGGCCCAACGGGGCGGGCAAGTCGACCCTCATCCGCTGCTGGGTGGGCTTCGAACGACCCGACACCGGCTCGGTCCGGGTGCTGGGCGCGGATCCCGCGTCCGACCGCGCCGGGGCGATCGAGCGGCTGGGCTACGTGGCCCAGTCGACCGGGCTCTACCGCGGCCTCTCGGTGGGCGACCACGTGGACATGGCGGGCACCCTGCGACGGGGCTTCGATGGGGACGAGGCACGGCTCCGACTGGACCAGCTGGGCATCCCCCTGGGCCAGCGGGCGGGCACGCTGTCGGGCGGCCAGGCATCCCAGCTCGCGCTGTGCATCGCGCTCGGCACCCACGCGCCGGTGCTGCTGCTCGACGAGCCGCTCGCCTCGCTGGACCCGCTGGCCCGCCACGAATTCCTCAACCTGCTGGTCTCGGTGGTGCGGGAGCGGGGCGCCACGGCGCTCCTCTCGTCGCACATCGTGAGTGACGTGGCGGCCGCCTGCGACCGCCTGGTGGTGCTGGGCGCCGGCCGGGTCACGCTCCAGGCGCCCATCGCGGATGCCCTCGCGGCGCACCGGCTCGCGGTCCCCGGGGCCGTCGACCCGTCGACCGTGGTGGCGTCATTCGCGCGACCCGGCGGCGAGCCCGCGGCGCTGGTGCGCTCGGCCGATCCCGTGCTCCCCATGCCCACCCTGGAGGAGCTGGTCATGGGCTACCTCTCCGCGGCCCGGGGCTCCGGCACGGGGGTCATCGGCGCCACCGATCGGAACGCCCGATGAGGACCTCGACCTGGCTCACCTGGCGCATCAACCGCTTCGAGATCCTGTTCGTGCTGGCGGTCGCGGCGCTGCTGGGCGTCAGCACCTGGGTCATCGCAGACCAGATCCGGGGCCTGGGCCTCAGCGACGCAGCGTGCTGGCCGCGCACGGAGGACGGCGACTACGCGACCAGGGCGTGCGACCGGATGATGGAGCTGTACTGGGGCGTGGAGGCGCAGGGCGGCCTGGTGCGCGTGGCGCTGACCGTGGCGCCCGCGCTGCTGGGGCTCATCCTGGGGGCGCCCATCGTCGCGCGCGAGCTGGAGCTGCGCACGGCGGGCTTCAGCTGGGCGCTCACCCCGGCCCGACTGCGATGGCTGATGGCGCGCTTCCTGCCCGTGCTGCTGGTGGGCATCGTGGGGCTTGGCGTGGTGGCCTGGGCGGGCTCCACGCTGTTCGACGCGATGGCGCTGGCACGGCGCGGCCCGGATCTGACCGAGATCGCGGGCCAGGGTATCGCGCTCGTCGCGCGCGGCCTCGCGGCGATCGCGGTCGCATTGCTCATCGGGGCGCTGGTGGGCCGGACGATGCCTGCGTTCCTCATCGCGGTCGTGGTGCTGGGCGGCTGGGGCCTGGTGGTCGTGCCGCACGCGCAGAGCCTGCTCGCCGAGCAGCGCGCGGTCTGGCAGCGGAGCGGCGACTACTGGCGCGAAGGCTTCGGGCCGCTGGGATATGGGGATCAAGGGGTGTTCGATCCTGCGCAGCCAGGCGTCGCGGGCGAGCCGGGTGCACGTATCGACGAGAGCGCCGTCTACGAGGACCTGGAGCGGCAGATCCAGGAGGCCTGCGGCGAGACGCCCGAGGACGAGTCGGACGAGTCCCCCGAGTTCCGGGCCTGGTCGGACTGCGCCTCGCCGTTCTGGGACCGGGACCTGGGCATCGAGGAGAACCGTTGGGATCGCGTGGTGCCCCATGCCGCGTGGGGCGACTTCGCGGCGCTGGACATCGCCATGAGCGCGCTGCTGGGCGGCACGGCTCTGCTCCTGACGCTGCCGGTGGTCGCGCGGCGCAAGCCGGACTGACGGCGGCACGCGGGCGCGTTCAGCGGCGGTTCGGGCTCCAGTCGGGGTCATCCAGCCAGGGCCGCTCGTTGAACGCGTCGGATAGCCACGCCCCGAACGGGCCCGGCCGCGGCCCGTCCGTGACGCCCGCGATCATGCCCCGGAGGCGCTCCTCCACCTCCGCGGTCATCGCCCGCGCGCCCGCGTGGCCGCGCGGGAAGGCGTCGTGAGCCACCGGCTCACCGATGACGATCCGGATCGTCTTGCCGAACCGCACCCAGCGCGTGCCGATCACCGCGGTGGGCACCATCGCGGCGCGCGCCATCTGGGCGAAATGCGCCAGGCCCGTCTCCAGCGGCAGCAGCTCGCCCTCGCGATCGGAGAGGCGCCCCTCCCCCGCGATCGCCAGGCAGTCGCCGCCGCGCAGCACGGCCACGGCGCGCCGGGTGGCGTCCACCACGTCCGCGCCACGGGGCTTGAATGGGACGCCCCGACCGGTCCACGTGATGATCCGGTTGCGGATGCCCACCGACATGTCCGCCTCGCGCGGCCCGAAGATGAACAGTCGGCGACGCCGGTCCGGCCAGGCCGCGGCGAGCAAGATCGGGTCCAGCCACGATGGGTGGTTGAAGCAGATGATGTAGGGCCCGTCGGTGGGCGGCCGGTCACCACCCTCCACGCGGATGCGCACGTAGCAGCCCGCGAAGAAGCGCAGCCCCAGGCGCACGAAGTGGTAGACGAACGGACTCGGACCGAGCCGCGTCGGAGGGCGCCCGGTGCCGGGCGCGGCGGTCACGGTCGGGCCGCGAGCGTGACCGGTCGGATGGGGATGGCGACCGGCAGCTGGGCCACCGCGGGCAGCTCGACCGCCGGCGGGACACCCGTCTCCACGCGCTCGATCTCATCCACGAACAGCGGCACGAGGCCGGGGTCGAACTGCGATCCCGCGTTCCGCACGAGCTCCGCGACGGACTCGTCGAGCGAGCGCGCGGGCCGGTACAGCCGACCCCGGAACATCGCGTCGAACGCATCGGCGATGGCCACGATCCGGGCACCCAGCGGGATCGCCTCTCCCTTCAGCCCGTCAGGGTAGCCTCGCCCGTCCCAGCGCTCGTGATGGTGGCGGATGATGGGCGTGAAGTCCCGGGCCAGCTGGAGGGGGCCGCAGATGCGCTCGCCGATCTCGGGGTGGTGGCGCATCTCCAGCACCTCCATCTCCGTGAGCGGTCCGGGCTTGTGGAGGATGTGCTCGGGCATCGCGATCTTGCCGATGTCATGGAGCAGCGCGCCGTACGCGACCCCTTCCAGGTCCGCACCGCGCAGGCCCACGTAGGCCGCGAGACGCGCGGCGCGGTAGGCCAGGTTCCGGCAGTGGTCCTTGAGGTCCACATCCTTCGCCTCCACCGCGTTGGCGAGGGCGACCACGATGCCGTGCGCCTGCTCCATGCGCATCACGACCTGTCGGGATCGCCAGGCGCTCCGGAGGCGGGCCAGCAGCTCCACCTGCTGGAAGGGCTTGGTCACGAAGTCGTCCGCGCCGGCGTCCAGTGCCGCGACCATGTCCTCCATGGCCGTGTGGCCCGTGAGCACGATGATGGGCAGCGTCTGGGTGCGCACGTCGGCGCGCAGCCGACGACACATCTCGAACCCGTCCATGCGCGGCAGCGTGAGGTCGAGCAGCACGAGATCTGGCTGGTGCTCGTGGATCGCGCGGAGGCCTGCGTCTCCGTCCGCGAGCGCCACGACCTGGTAGCCCGCGGCCCCCAGCATGCGCGTCAACAGACGGCGGATCGCATCGTCATCGTCGATGACTGCCACGCGCGGACCCGCGAGGGCCGGCCGGGCAGGCTCAGGCAACGGACTGCTCCCTCTCTCGTGCGCCGAACCCTCCGACGCCCCGCGGAGTATAGCGGGTGGTCGCTCGCCCGCCCGCGTACCCTGGATCCACGGAACGGGGAATGGTCGCGCACGATGCGCAGCGTCCGCGACGTCCCCCACCTCTTTCGCGCGGTCCGGTACCATCCGCTGGCGCCCACGGGCCGTCGCAGGGAGCACCATCGTCATCATGTCACCGCCTCCCGCCCGCCCGGCGCCTCCCACCCGCCCGATGCGCGCGCGCCCCGTTCAGGTGCGCCCGGGTCGCGCCCTCTCGGGCGCCATGGCGCTGCTGGCGGCGCTCGCCGCCGCCCCGTTCGCCGCCGCCCCGGTCGCCGCCGCGGACTTCCCTGCGGGCGACGAGCGATACCACACGTACGCGGAGCTGCGCGACGACATCCGCACCGCGGAGGCAGCCCACCCGGACATCGTGCGCGTGTTCTCCATCGGCGAGTCGCACGAGGGGCGCGAGCTGTGGACCGCGGAGGTGTCCGACCGGGTCGGCGTCGACGAGGGGGAGCCGGAGGTGCTGGTCGACGCGCTGCACCACGGCCGGGAGCACCTGTCGGCGGAGCTCGCGCTGGCGTCGTTCCACTGGCTGGTGGACGGATACGGCCACGATGCGCGGATCACGGACATCGTGGATGGCCGGCGCGTCTGGTTCGTGTTCATGGTCAACCCCGATGGCGGCGAGTTCGACATCGAGGGCGGTGCGTACCGCGACTGGCGCCGCAACCGGCAGCCGACCCCGGGCAGCGGCGAGGTCGGCACGGACGTCAACCGCAACTATGCCTTCCGCTGGCGCTGCTGCGGAGGCGCCAGCGCCGATCCGGCGAGCGGGCGGTATGCCGGCCCCGCACCCTTCTCCTCCCCCGAGGCCCGGGCGATGCGGGACTTCGTCGAGAGTCGCGTCGTGGACGGGCGGCAGCGCATCACGATGAACCTGTCGTTCCACACCTTCGGCCGCCTGGTGATGTACCCCTACGGCTTCACGAAGAGGGACGTTCCGCCCCAGATGACCCGCCTCGACCATCGGGTGCTGGTCGCGATCGCGCGGACCATGGCCGCCAGCAGCCGCTACCGAGCCCAGCAGTCGAGCGACCTGTACATCTCATCGGGCTCATCCAGCATGTGGATGTACGGAGTCCAGCGAATCGTCCCGTTCGTGGTCGAGGTGGGTGGCGGCGCGCGTCCGCCCGACGAGCGCATCCGACGGGAGGCGGCCCGCAACCGCGATGCCGTGCTGACCGCGATGGAGCTCGCCGACTGCCCACAGCGCGCCGTGGGCGCGGCCGCTGCCTGGTGCGGCCCGTTCGCGGACGACCTCGAGATCGACCGTGGCTGGACCGCGGACCCTGACGGCAGCGACACGGCCATCGACGGAGCCTGGGTGCGCGGGGTGCCGAAGCGCGATGCCCGCCAGCTCGCGGGTGCGTACTCCGGGCAGGGCGCGCTGGTGACCGGTCGTCGCGCCGGCCGCGACGTGGACGCCGGCGTGACCACGATCCGCTCGTCCCTGTTCCGGCTGCCTGACCAACCGGGGGCGATGCTCCGCCTTCGAGCGTGGGTGGGCCTCGACGCCGCGGCCGGCGCCGAGGATGGCCTGGAGATCCGCCTCGTGGATGCGGCGGGCGGACCGCTCGGTGGCGCGCTGGTGCGCATCACCGGCGACGGCACCGGCCGCGCCCCGGCCTGGCGGCGCATCGCGGTCCGGTTGCCTGACGCCGCTGCGGGGCGGCGGGTCGCGATCGAGCTGCGCGCCCGTGACGCCGGCGACGATGGCGACGCCACCGTGGAGGTCGGCGTGGACGACGTCAGGGTGACCGCGTCATGACCCGGCGCCTCACCCTGCCACGTCCGACGAGGGCGCTCGCACCGCTCGCGCTCGGCCTCGCCTGCGTCCTGGGAACGGGCGGCGGCACCCTGGCCGAGATCCCGGCCGACTACCCGGAGGCGGACGCGGGCTATCACTCCCTCGCGGAGCTGCGCGACCGGATCCACGCGGTCGCCGCGGCCCACCCGGACATCGTCGCGGTGTCATCGATCGGTGAGTCGGCGGAGGGACGCCCGATCTGGATCGCGAAGATCTCCGACGAGGTCGCCGATCCCGTCCAGGCCAACGAGCCGGAGGTGCTGTTCGACGCGCTGCATCACGCCCGGGAGCATCTCACCCCGGAGATGGCGCTCTCGGTCCTGGATCTGCTCGTCGGCCGCTACGGCGAGGATTCCGACCTGGGACGCCGGGTCACCGCCATCGTGGACGGGCAGGTCACCTGGATCGTGTTCGCGCTGAACCCGGACGGCCTGGTCTGGGATCTGTCAGCGCCCGAGCGCAAGCGGCTGTACGGTCCGGACGGCGCGCGCTTCTACGCTGGCTGGCGCAAGAATCGCCAGCCGAATGCGGCCACGAATGCGCGCGGCACGGATCTCAACCGGAACTGGGGGTATCGCTGGGGTTGCTGCGGCGGCTCATCGGGCAGTCCACGGGCGTTCAGCTACCGCGGGCCCACCCCGTGGTCCGCGCCCGAGGTCCGCGCGCTGCGCGACTTCGTCGACAGCCGCGTGATCGACGGCCGGCAGCGGATCCGAGCCCACGTCACGTTCCATTCCGCGGGAGAGCAGATCCTGTGGCCATACGGCTACACCCGCCGCGACGTGCCGGCGGACATGACGCGCCTCGACCAGCGGACCTTCGCGCGGATGGGCCGGGACATGGCCGCCACGAACGGCTACCGGCCGATGCAGTCGAGCGACCTGTACGTGACCGACGGCGACCAGATCGACTGGATGTACGCGCGCCATCGCATCTTCTCGTTCACGTTCGAGCTGTACCCGGCCGCGCGTGACATCCGGACCACGAACCGGTTCTACCCGCCCGACGAGCTCATCGGTCCGGAGACGCGCCGCAACCGCGACGCCGTGCTCTATCTGCTGGAACACGCCGGATGCCCCTACCGGGCGATCGGCGAGGCGGACCGCTGGTGTGGCCCGTTCTTCGACGACCTCGAGATCGACCGCGGCTGGACGCCCGACGCCGACGGCAGGGACGACGCGACCGCGGGCCGCTGGAAGCGGGGCGTGGCGCGCCGCTCTCCGCTCCAGCGCATCGATGCCTCGACCGGCCAGGGCATGCTCGTGACGGGACCCAAGGCGGGCCAGGACGTGGACGGGGGCGTGACCACCATCCGCTCTCCCCGCTTCCGGCTGCCCGAGGGGAGGACGGCCACGCTCCGCCTGCGCTACTGGACCGGACTGGACGCCGGTGCCGACCCGACCGACGGGCTGACCATCCGCATCGTCGACGAGCATGGCGAGCCCATCGGCGACCCCCTGCTCGTGGTGGGCGGGACGGGGAAGACGGTGCTGAGCCGCTGGTGGGGACTCGCCGTGGATCTGCCCCCGGCGACCGCCGGGAGGCGCGTCGCGATCGTGGTGGAGGCACGGGACGGCGGGGGCGACGCGACCGTGGAGGCGGGCATCGACACGGTCCGGGTGACGCTGCGCTGACGGCAGCCCGCCGGGCGCGGTCCATGGCCCCGACGTGTGCCGCGGGGGTGGGCAGGTGCTGTCGGACCCAGTAGGATTGGAGCATCGTCCGCGGTACCGGTGGAGGAGCCGGGCCGCGGGTCCAGCACAGGCGTCCCGGGATGGCCTCGGGTGCGCCGCCAAGGAGGAAACATGCGTAGGACCCAGTCTGTGCCCGCGCTGGCCCTCGCCGCCGCCGGTCTGCTGACCGCGAACGTGGCGATGGCGCAGGATGCCTCGTTCCCGCCCGCCGGATCGTCCGACCTCAAGATCGGCGTCGTGACGGACGTGGGCACCCTCGACGACAAGAACTTCAACGAGTTCTCCTGGAACGGCGCGGTGCTCGGCGCCCAGATGATCGGCGCCGCGGAGCCCCAGGCGATCGTGACGACCGCCTCCGCGGACTACCAGAAGAACATCCAGACGTTCGTCGACCAGGATTACGACATCATCGTGACCATCGGCTTCGCGCTGGGTGCGGACACGAAGGCCGCCGCCGAGGCGAACCCGGACGTCCACTTCATCGGCGTGGACCAGTTCCAGGACTTCGATCCGCTGCCCAACTTCCAGGGCATCGTGTTCAACGAGGCGCAGCCCGGCTACCTCGCGGGCATCGTGGCGGGCACGCTGTCCAAGACCGGCGTCATCGCGGCGCTCGGTGGCTCGAGCACCATCCCGCCGGTCGTGAGCTACATGCGCGGCTATGAGAACGGTGCCAAGTCGGTCAATCCGGACGCGACGGTCCATCTCCAGTACGTCTCGGATGACCTGGGCAAGGCGTTCAACGACCCCGCCGGCGGCACCGCGTTCGCGGAGCAGTTCATGCAGCAGGTCCCGGATGCGGACTTCATCTTCCAGGCCGCCGGCAAGACCGGCAACGGCATGCTCCAGGCCGTGTGCACGGCGCGCGGCTCGGGCAAGGACGTGTGGGGCATCGGCGTGGACGTGGACCAGTACCTGTCCACGCCGGACTCGTCCGCGTGCATCCTGACCAGCGCCGAGAAGAAGCTGAGCAACGCGGTCTCGCAGCTCATCGTGGCCGTGTCCGAGGGCACCGACGTGGGCGGCAACGTGTTCTTCAGCGCCGCCAACGACGGCATCGGCCTGTCGCCGTTCCACGGCAACGAGGCGCTCGTCACGCCGGAGCTCCAGGCGGCCATCGACGCGGCCTACCAGGGCTTCATCGACGGCACGGTCGACCCGTGCGCGCCGAACGCCTGCACCCCCTGACCCCGACCACGCTCCGAGCGTGAGCCAGGACGGGCCGACCATCCCGGTCGGCCCGTCCGCGCATCCACCCCATGGCCGCCCAGCCACCCACCCCTCCCCGCCAGGAGCCCGACGCGGCGCAGCCCGCCCCGGGTCCCGGCGGCGCGCCGCTCGCGCCGGTCGACCATGTCCCCGCGCTCGAGATGCGGGGCATCACGAAGCGCTACCCGGGAGTGGTGGCGAACGACGGCATCGATCTGGAGATCCGTCCGGGAGAGATCCACGCGCTCCTGGGCGAGAACGGCGCGGGCAAGTCGACCCTCATGAACATCCTGTATGGGCTCGCCCGTCCCGACGCGGGTGAGATCCTGCTCGATGGCCAGGCGGTGACCATCGCGGACCCCACCGACGCGATCGCACGCGGCATCAACATGGTCCACCAGCACTTCATGCTCGTGCCGGTGCTGAGCGTGGCGGAGAACATCCTGCTCGGTGCGGAGACGATGGCGCGGGCGGGCTTCCTGGACCGGCGCGAGGCGTCCCGGCGGATCCGGGAGCTGGGACGGCGGTTCGGCTTCGACATCGACCCCGACGAGAAGGTCGGCAGGCTGTCCGTGGGCTGGCAGCAGCGCGTGGAGATCCTGAAGGCGCTCTATCGCAACGCCCGGATCCTCGTGCTCGACGAGCCGACCGCGGTGCTCACACCCCAGGAGACCGAGGAGATCTTCCTGGTCCTGCGGCGTCTCGCCGCAGAGGGCCACAGCATCGTGTTCATCAGCCACAAGCTGTACGAGGTGCTGGAGGTCGCGGACCGCATCACCGTCATCCGGCGCGGCCGGGTCGTGGGCCAGCGGCTGCCCGCGGAGACCGACGAGGACGATCTCGCGGAGCTGATGGTGGGGCGCGAGGTGCAGCTCGTGGTGGACCGGGGCGAGAGCCACCCGGGCGAGGCCTCGCTGGTCATCCGCGATCTCGTGGTCAAGAACGATCGCGGCAGGGTCGCCGTGGACGGCGTGGGCTTCGAGGTCCGCGCGGGCGAGATCTTCGGCATCGCGGGAGTGGCCGGCAACGGCCAGGACGAGCTCGTGGAGGCGGTGACCGGACTGCGCCGACCGGCCTCCGGCACGATCGCGCTGGGCGCGGATGACATCACCGTCGCGGGTCCCCGGGAGCTGCACCGGCTGGGTGTCGCGTTCGTGCCTGCGGACCGCCACCGGTTCGGGCTGGTGCTGTCGTTCCCGCTCACGGACAACGTCATCCTCACCGACTACTTCGCGCCGCCGTATGCCCGGGGCTGGGTTCGTGACGATGCAGCGATCCGCGCCCGCGCGGAGGAGGCGGTCGCCCGCTACGACGTGCGCACCCCTTCGGTGGACGTCACCGCCGGCACGCTGTCGGGCGGCAACCAGCAGAAGGTGGTCGTGGCGCGCGAGATGGATCGTGACCTGCGGCTGCTGGTGCTCGATCAGCCCACCCGAGGGCTGGACGTGGGCTCGGTGGAGTTCATCCATCGCCAGACCATCGCCAAGCGCGACACGGGCACGGCGGTGCTGCTCGTGTCGGCGGAGCTGGACGAGATCCTGGAGCTGTCCGACCGCATCGGGGTGATGTACCGCGGTCGGCTCGTGGCCGTGCTGGACGGGACCTCCGCGAACAAGGAGGAGGTCGGGCTGCTCATGGCGACCGGCGGCACGGACCGGGAGGCCGCGCGAGAGGCGTCCCGGTCCACCACCGCGAACGCGAGCGACCGGCGCGGCCGCGACCGGTCCCAGGGCGGTCGCCCCGGCGGGAGGACCTGATGGTCGCGCGCATCCGCTCGCAGGTGCTGGTGCCGATCCTGGCGATCCTGCTGGCGCTCGTGGTCGGCGCGGTGATCATGGTCCTGTCCAGCCCTCTCATCGAGGGCCAGCTGGACCCGACGATCTGGCTCACCGCGTATCGGGCCCTGTGGGACGGCTCGATCGGCAGCGAGGCGGGCCGCATCACGACCCTGGTGGAGGCGACGCCGCTCATCCTCGCGGGACTCGCCGTGGGACTGGGCTTCAAGGGCGGCCTGTTCAACATCGGCGCGCAGGGCCAGTTCCTCATGGGCGGCGTGGCCGCGGCGGTCGTGGGCGGCGTGCTGGCCGGTGCGTCACCGCTCGTCGCGGTCAGCGCGGCGGTCGTCGCGGGCCTCATCGTGGGCGCCCTCTACGGGCTCCTGCCGGGCGCGCTCAAGGCGTACACGGGCGCCCACGAGGTGGTCACCACGATCATGCTCAACTACGTCGCGGTGTTCATCATCGCGTACCTCGTCTCGGGTCCCCTGCGTGACCCGCTGGCCACGTTCGCGCGCACCGTCGATGTCGGTGCTGCCCGCCTGCCGGTCGTGTTCGGGGATCCGCGGCGGAATGGCCACATCGGCATCGCCGTCGCGTTCCTGGCGGTGCCCGCCGTGTGGTGGCTGCTCTACCGGAGCACGCTCGGGTTCGAGATCCGGACGGTTGGCGCCAACCCCGACGCGGCGCGCTACGCGGGCATGCGGCCGCGCTTCCTGGTCATGCTCACGATGACCCTGTCGGGACTGCTCGCTGGCCTCGCGGGCGCCATCCAGATCCTGGGCCTGTCAGGCTACATGCCCGCCTCGTACGCCACCACGGTCGGCTTCGACGCGATCGCGGTGGCGCTGCTGGGGCGCTCGCATCCGGTCGGCATCCTGTTCGCGGCGCTCCTGTTCGGGGCGATGCGCGCGGGCTCCGGGCTGATGCAGATCCAGGCGGGCATCCCCGTCCAGATGGTGGATGTGCTCACCGGCACCATCCTGTTCTTCCTGGCCATCGATGTGCTCATCCGGAAGTGGTTCCACCTCCGCGCCGCCGCGGCGGGCACGTCTGACCTGTCCTCGGTCACTCGCTCCTACGGGGGCTCCGCCTGATGGAGTTCCTGTTCGACCTGCCGGTCGTGGGCCTGCTGTTCCAGCTCGGCGCGTACCTCATCGCGGTCCTGCCGTCCATCGCCCCCGTGATCGTGGCGCTGTGCACCCCCATCGCCCTCGGCGCGCTGTGCGGCTTCATGAACGAGCGGTCGGGCGTGGTCAACATCGGCATCGAGGGGATGATGCTGCTGGCCGCGTTCGTGGGCTGGACCACGGCGGTCGTGGTCAACACGCTGGTGCCGGACCAGCAGCCCATCGCCGGGCTGTTCGGAGCCACGCCCGCGCTGCTGGTCGGCCTGGCCGCGGCGCTCCTGGCGGGCGTGGTCGCCTCGGCGGTCCACGCGTTCCTGTCGATCTCCGTGCGCGCGGACCAGATCATCAGCGGCACCATCATCAACATCTTCGCGCTGGGCATCACGGCCTACCTCAACCTGCTCATCAGCCAGCAGTCCCCCCAGACGGCCGGTTCGTTCCAGCGCCTCGTGCCGCCCGCGGACCTCACCTCGCTGCCGTTCGTGGGCTGGCTGTTCAAGGCGCTGCTCAACCAGGGGCCCATCGTGCTCACGATGCTGGTGCTGGTGGTCGTGATGCAGGTCCTCCTGTTCCGGTCGCGCTGGGGTCTGCGCACCCGCGCGGTGGGCGAGCATCCCAAGGCCGCCGAGACGGTGGGCATCGACGTCATCCGGCTGCGCTATCGCAACGTCATCCTGGGCGGCCTGTTCGCGGGGCTCGCGGGAGCCTGGTTCACGCTCGAGTTCGGCAACAGCTTCCAGTCGGGCATGACCAACGGACGCGGCTTCATCGCCCTCGCGGCGCTCATCTTCGGCCGCTGGACGCCGCTCGGCTCGTTCGGGGCCGCCCTGCTGTTCATCTCGTCGGAGGCGATCGGCATCGCCGTCCGGTTCCAGCCGCCCAAGGGGGACCTCGCCTCGCTGGGCGACATCCTGTCGGGCATCCCCTCGCAGTTCTGGACGGCCCTCCCCTACCTCGTGACCATCGTGGTGCTGGCGGGCGTGGTGGGCCGCAGCATCGCGCCCGCGGCCGTGGGCAGGCCGTACGAGCGCGAGGGCACCGGATGACGGGCGGGTGACGGCAGAGGAGCGCCGGCGCGCGCGGGACCTGCTGGACCTCCAGGAGGGAACCGGGTCGGTGCCGGTGCTCGACGCGGACGGTGCGCTGGCGCTGCTGGCGCGGGTGCGCCGGATCGCGGTCGTGGGAGCCTCCACCGACGCGCGGCGTCCCGGCAGCTTCATCATGGCGGCCCTCCTCGCCGAGGGCTACGACTGCGTGCCCGTGAACCCCAACGCCGCGGTCGTCAACGGCGTCACCTGCCACCCCACCCTGGCCGCGGCGACCGCCGCGACCGGACCGTTCGACCTGGTGGACGTGTTCCGTCGCGCGGAGGCCTGTCCGGATGTGGCACGCGCCGCGGTTGACGCGGGCGCCGGGGCGCTCTGGCTCCAGCAGGGCATCGTCAGCTGGGAGGCGGCCGCCATCGCCCATGGGGCGGGCCTGCCGGTGGTGATGGACCGCTGCACCGCGGTGGACGCGCGACGGCTCCGCGGGCGCCGCTGACGGGGGCCGCCCGTCCACCCGCCGCGTCGGCCCGCGCGCTCGACGATCAGGGCGCCCGCGAGGCCCCCGGGCGGGTGGCCATGCCGCAGTAGCGCGACTCCATCCGACCCAGCTCGCGCGACGGCGCAAGGCCGGTCGCATCCACATCCAGGGGCACGTCCGCGAGCGGCACGTCGATCCAGCCGTGCCCGTCGTCGAGCGGCGTCACGACCACCTCCAGGCGCCACGCGCCCGGGGGGTAGTCGCACCGGACGTCGCCGCGCCCGATCGTCGCGCGAAGGTCCACGGGCTCCCCGGCCCGCAGCATGGGCCGCCCGCCGCCCGCCGTGCGCGCGAGGACGGGAGCCAGCGCGGCGCCCGGATCGGGCTCGCCCCAGCATCGGTCGATGAGTCCCGCGTCGTCCGGCGCGGAGTTCGGGCCCACGAGACACAGGCGGGGCGGGCCGGCAAGGACGACGTCCTCCGCCGCGACGAGGCGCACCGTCAGGTCCAGCGCGTCGATGACGATCACCGGCACGAGCTCCGGCAGGGCGCCGAGCGCGTCGGCGATCGCGTGGCTTCCGGCGACCGTGACCGGCGTCGCGGCGGCCGTGACCGTGATCGCCGCGGGATCGAGGACCGGGCGCGGGGCCGGCGCGGGCACGACCGCCGGCTGGACCGTCCCGGGCGGATCCACCGAGCCGTCCAACACCTCCCGGCCGGCCACCGGCTCGGGCAGCAGGAGGGGAATCGGGTCGAGCGCGCCGGAGGCACAGCCGGCCGGGTCGGTCGCGGCGAGGAGCGTGACCACCACGTGCTCGGGCGTCAGCACCACCACCGGGTCCGGCAGCGTCGCCGCGTCGCACACGGGCCGTCCGGGCTGCAGCAGCAGCCGGTGGTCCTCGGCCCCGGCGGGGGCGGCGAGCGACCAGTCCACGGCCTCCATGCCCGGCGGGGCCACCGCGCGCGGCCAGCAGAACCCCGCGTCGGCGATGTCCCATGCCGCGGCACCCGCGACATCCGGCCCGTCCGCCGCGAGGGTGACCTGGAGCAGCGGACCACCCCGGGATCGCGGCAGATGCAGCCAGGTCACGAAGACCGCCCGGTCCGGCGCGTCCACGACGCGGATCCAGCCGCCGCGCGGCACGTATCCCGCCTCGCCCGTGGTGGCCGCCTGCGCGAGCCGCCGCGCGGCCCCGTCCGGTGCCGTCTCGGCACCCTGCGGCCCGCCCAGCGCGCCGACCGGGAACGCCGGGCCATCTCCGCAGGCCACGAGTCGCTCCGGGTCCCCGGCGAGGCCCTCCGCGGGCGACAGGGCCGTGGTGCCGCCGGCTGGCAGGAGCACGGAGGCGGCCAGCGCGGCCGTGACCGCCGATGCGGCGACGACCGTGCGCAGGCGATGCGCCAGGGCGGCGCGCAGGCAGGGCGGGCGACCGGTGCGGATGCGGGTCATCGGACGAGGAACCCCGCGAGGGTGAGGCCGACGCCGGCCGCGACGGCCGCAGACCACGCGCGGACCTGCCGGTCCAGCAGGATGCGCATCTCGTCCGCGCCCGTGCGGTCGCCGGGCTCCGGCCGCAGGCGGCTGCCTCGCCACTCGTCGTAGCGCTGGAGGTTCGCCGCGGTCGCGTCCAGATCGCGCCGGCGCCGCAGCGGTCCGCGCACGCGCAGCACCCCCACCACGATGAGCACGAGGCCGGACACCCAGAGCGCGAGGCTTGCCGGCGCCATCAGACCCGCGGCCCCTCCCCGAGGGCCTCGCGCAGGAGATCGCCGACCACGCCCGCGTTCGCCTGTCCGCGCGTCCGGCGCATGACCTGGCCGGTCAGGAACCCGACCGCCTGCTGCCTGCCCGCACGATAGTCGGCGACCGCGGCCGGATGCTCCGCGAGCACCGCCAGGACCGCCTCGCGCAGCATCGTCGCATCCGTGATCTGCCGGAGACCCGCCTCCGACACGAGATCGCGCACCGGCCGGCCGGTGCGCGCATGCCGCTCGAACACCTCCTTGGCGTTCGTGCCCGACAGCTCCCCCGCCTCCACGAGCGCGACCAGCGCGGCCACCTCCGCGCCCGAGGCACCCGCGACCGCGTCGCCGCCAGCCTCGCCCTTGGCGAGGCGCAGGTACTCCCCGGTGACCCAGTTTGCGATCCTGCGCGGCGGCAGCGACGGTCCGGCGGCGACGGCCGCCTCGAACAGCGCACCCGCGCGCGGATCGGCCACGATGACGGCGGCATCTGCGGCTGTCAGGCCCAGTCGGCTGACGTAGCGGGTGCGTCGCGCCGCGGGCAGCTCCGGCAGCGCCGCCCGGATCCCGTCCAGGTACGCCGCGTCCAGGTGCAGCGGCGGCAGGTCCGGCTCCGGGAAGTAGCGGTAATCCTCCGACGACTCCTTGACGCGCATCCGATAGGTGACGCCGCGATCGTCGTCCCAGCCGCGGGTCTCCTGGACCAGCGCCGCACCCGTCCGCAGGGCGGTCGCCTGGCGGTCGATCTCGAAGGCGATCGCCCGCTCCACGGCGCGGAACGAGTTCATGTTCTTGACCTCCACCCGCGTCCCGAACGCCTGCCCCCCCACCGGCCGCAGCGAGACGTTCGCCTCCACGCGCATCTGGCCGCTCTCCAGGGCGGCGTCGGACGCCCCGATCGCGATGAGCAGCAGACGCAGTTCCTCCGCGTACCGGCGCGCCTGCTCGCCGGTGCGGATGACGGGATCGGTCACGATCTCCATGAGCGGCGTGCCGGAGCGGTTGAAGTCCACGAGGCTCACGCTCCGGCCGTCCGCCTCGCGTCGGTGCTGGAGCCGGGCGGTGTCCTCCTCCAGATGGGCGCGCGTGATGGAGACCGTGAAGGGACCGTCCGACGTGTCCACGGTGAGCGTCCCGCCGAGCACGAGCGGCAGGTCGTACTGGCTGATCTGGTACCCCTTGGGCAGGTCCGGGTAGAAGTAGTTCTTGCGGTCCCAGCGGGTCACGTCCAGCAGCCGCCCACCGATGGCGACCCCGGCGGCGAGCACGTGGCGCACGGCGAGCTCGTTGATCGCGGGGAGGGCGCCTGGCAGTCCCAGGCAGGTGGGGCAGCAGTGGCTGTTGGGCGGCGCGTCCTGGAAGTCCGTGGAGCAGCCGCAGAACATCTTGCTCGCGGTCTTCAGCTGGACGTGGCACTCGACCCCGATGACGGCCTCCAGCACGACATCCGCGGGTGCGGCGACCGCTGCGGACATGCGGCTACCCGAGTGCCGCCAGGAAGCGACCGATGCGCTCGAGCGCCTGTCCCAGCTTCTCCTGCGAGGTGGCCAGCGAGCATCGGACGTAGCCCTCTCCCGACGGTCCGAACGCGGAGCCGGGCACGACCGCGACCTGGTGCTCGAACAGCAGCCGCTCCGCGAACTGGTCGGACGTCAGGCCGGTGCCGCTGATGCGCGGGAAGGCATAGAACGCGCCCCTCGGGTCTGCGGTGGGCAGGCCGAGCCGGTTCAGCCCGTCCACGAACATGCGCCTGCGGCGGTCGTACTCCGCGACCATGCGCGCGACATCCGGCTCCGCGGAGGCGAGCGCCTCCAGCGCCGCATCCTGGGCGATGGTGGGCGCGGACATGATCTGGTACTGGTGGATCTTGACCACGCCGTCCAGCAGCTCTCGGGGCGCCGCCACGTACCCGATCCGCCAGCCGGTCATGGCGTACGCCTTGGAGAACCCGCCCAGCAGGATGGTGCGCTCGCGCATCCCGGGCAGCCCGCTGAACGCCTCGTGGCGGTGGCCGCCGTAGACCAGTCGGTCGTAGATCTCGTCGCTGATGACGACCAGGTCGTGCCGCTCCGCGATCGCCGCGAGGGCGCGCGCCGTCTCCGGCGACAGCACGGCACCCGTGGGGTTGCAGGGGTAGCCCAGGAACAGCACCTTGGTGCGCGGCGTGATGGCCGCCTCGACGGCGGCCGGATCGAGCTGCCAGCCGTTGCCCTCGGACGTCGGGATGTGGACCGGCACGCCGCCCGCGAACACGACACCGGGCACGTACGCGACGTACGACGGCTCGTGGAGCAGCACCTCGTCACCCGGGTCGACGACCGCCCCGATGGCCACCGCGAGGGCCTCCGAGGCACCCACCGTGACCAGCAGCTCGGTGGCGGCGTCGTAGCGCACGCCGTAGAGCCGCTCCAGGTGGTCCGCCAGCGCGCGACGCAGCTCGATCATCCCGAAGTTGCTGGTGTAGTGGGTGCGCCCGTTCTCCAGCGCCCGGATGCCCGCCCGGACCACCTGCGGCGGCGTGTCGAAGTCCGGCTCGCCGACGCCCAGGCTGATGACGTCGGGCATCGTGGCGATGACGTCGAAGAACCTGCGGATGCCGGACGGCGGCACGTCCAGCACGCGCCGGGCGAGTCGGCTGCGGGTGGCGGGGGCGACGGGCTGGCTGGTCATCGTCGAAGTATACGGGCCGTGCCGAGCGGCCCAGCCGCGCGACGCCGCCCCGCCCACGCCGTGCGAGCGTCCGACGTGCCACACTGCCGACGACAGCCTCGGCGCCGCGCCCGGCGACGATCATCGATCTGGGGAGGGACCATGGCCGATTACGTCGAGACGCTCCTGGCGCCCGGGGAGCGGATCATCACGAACGCCCGCCAGCACTGGATGGCGCTCATCCGGTTCGCGCTCACGCCCATCGCGATCCTCGGCCTCGGCCTGCTGGGGCTGATCATCGGCGGCTGGCTGGGGTCATGGGCGGCGTTCCAGCGCGTCGCGGGCGCGCTCGACTGGCTGATCGGCCTGCTCACGGCGGGTGCCTTCATCGTGGCCATCGTGTGGCTGCCCATCCAGTTCGTGCGCTGGGGCTCGCGACGCTTCGTGCTGACGTCCCGGCGGGTGCTCACCTCCGAGGGCTGGCTGCGCAAGTCCTTCAGCGACGCGAGCCTGGACAAGATCACCGACGTGGGCTACGCCCAGTCGTTCATCGGCTCCCGGCTCAACTACGCGGACCTCACCATCGAGACGGCGGCCAACTCGCCGCTCGCCATGCGCGAGCTGCGCGACGCCATCGAGTTCAAGAAGGCGATCATGGTCCAGCAGGATGAGCTCGTGAGGGAGCGCGCCGCCCATCTCCTCGCCGCGCAGGGCGGAGTCCCGTCGGCGGTGGCCGGGATCGCCGCGACACCGGGCGTCCCCGCATCGCCCGCGGCCTCACCGGCTCCCGCGGTCGCGCCCCCGCCGGTGCCCGCCGCGCCTGCCGCGCCCGAACCCGCCCGGGCGGAGACGCCCGGGGAGATCAGCGCGACCCTCGCCAGCCTGACCGACATGAAGGAGGACGGCACGATCACCGACGCCGACTTCGAGGCGAAGAAGAAGGAGCTGCTCGACCGGCTCTAGCGGACGGGACCCAGGTCCCGCGGTGCCATGCCCCGCCAGTCCGCGCCCGCGGTGATGGCCTCATAGGCGCGGCCGATGCGCAGCAGCCCGGCCTCGTCCCACGCTCGCCCGATCAGCTGGAGTCCGACCGGCAGGCCGTCGGACAGCCCGCACGGGATGGACATCCCGGGCAGCCCGGCGATGTTCACCGGGATCGTGCACACGTCCGCGAGGTACATCGCGACCGGATCGGCGGTGCGCGAGGCGATGGGGAACGCGACCGTGGGGCTGGTGGGCGCCACGATCGCGTCGACGCTCCGGAACGCGGCGTCGAAGTCACCCTTGATGAGCGTGCGCACCTTCTGCGCCTTCAGGTAGTACGCGTCGTAGTAGCCCGCGGACAGCGCGTACGTGCCCACCATGATGCGCCGCTTCACCTCCGGCCCGAACCCCTCGCCGCGCGTCGCGAGGTAGTTGCCGAGCACGTCACCTCCGCGCACCGCGCGCCCGAACCGGATGCCGTCGTGGCGGGCGAGGTTCGCAGACGCCTCCGCGGGTGCGATGAGGTAGTACGTCGCGAGGCCGTAGTCCGTGTGCGGCAGGTCCACGTCCACGACCTCCGCGCCCGCCGCGGCGAGCGCCGCCACCGCCTCCCGGACGCGGGCCTCCACGCCCGGCTCCATGCCGGGCACGAAGTACTGGCGGGGCAGCCCGAGGCGCAGGCCGCGCAGGGCCGCCGCCGCCCTGTCATCGTCCGCGGGGAGGTCACCTGGAAAGTCGGGAACCGGCAGCGGCGACGAGGTGGAGTCGCGCTCGTCGCGGCCCGCCACCGCGGCCAGGAGCGTCGCCGCGTCGCGCACGTCCCGCGCGAGCGGACCCACCTGGTCCAGCGACGAGGCGAACGCGATGATGCCGAAGCGGCTGACCCGCCCATAGGTGGGCTTGAGGCCCACGACGCCCGTCAGCGCGGCCGGCTGGCGGATCGAACCGCCCGTGTCCGTGCCGATGGCGAGCGGCACGTGGCCCGCCGCCACCGCCACCGCGGAGCCACCCGACGAGCCACCCGGCACGCGCGACCGATCCCAGGGGTTGCGCGTGGGTCCGTGCGCGGAGTGCTCCGTGGACGAGCCCATCGCGAACTCGTCCATGTTCGTCTTGCCCGGCACGACCGCTCCGGCGGCGTCCAGCCGCTGCGCGATGTGGGCATCGTACGGGCCGATGAATCCCTCCAGGATGCGGCTGCCGGCGGTGGACGGACGACCCATCGTCACGACGAGGTCCTTGAGCGCGACCGGGATGCCCAGCAGTGGCGGCAGCGCGGCGACCGCGTCCGGACCCGCCGCCCGCGCTGCCGCGAGGCGAGCATCCGCGGCGATGGCGGCGGAGCGCGCTCCGCCGGGATCGAGGGACACCCAGGCGTTGAGCGCGCCGTCCTGCGCCGCGATGCACGCCTCGGACGCGTCCAGGATGTCGCAGGCGCTGACCTCGCCCTCGCGCAGCAGCCGCGCGAGGGCGTGCGCCGGGAGCGCGGACAGGGTGGCCCCGGCCGTCACGAGGCGCGGTCGTCGATGATGGCGGGGACCACCACGTGCTCACCACTGCGCTCCGGCGCATTCCCGAGCACCGCCTCCGGGGGGAGGCTGGGCGTCACCACGTCAGGTCGGAGGATGTTCTCCAGCGTGATCGTCTGGGCGGTGGGCGCGATCGCGTCCGTGTCCAGGCGGGACAGGATCGCGTACTGGTCGAGGATGTGGTTGAGCTCCCCCTCGAGCCGATCGAGCTCGTCGGGAGCGAGGCCCAGCCGGGCGAGATGGGCGACGTGCTCGACGTCGGCGCGGGACAGCGTGGCCATGCCCTCAAGGATACCGGCGCCGCCCGGCGGACGGCGCGGTCAGCGCCGCTCGCCGGCGAGGAGCCGCACGAAGGCCGCCTCATCGAGCACGGTCACGTCCAGCTTCTGCGCCTTCGTGAGCTTGGAGCCGGCGTTCGCGCCCGCGACCAGGAAGTCGGTCCTGCGGCTGACCGATCCCGAGACCCTGCCCCCGGCGGCCCGGATCGCCTCCTCCGCTCCCATCCGGTCGAACGCCTCGAGCGTGCCGGTCACGACCACCGACCGGCCCGCCAGCGGGCCGTCATCGAGGACCGGAGGACGTGTCGCCGGACGGACCGGCTCCACGCCCGCATCCACCAGGTCGTCCAGGACGCCGGCCGTCGCGGGGTCCGCGAACCAGCGTGCGATGCTCGCCCCGACGACCGCGCCGATGCCGCTGACCGCCTCGAACCGGTCCGCGGCCACGCCCCGCAGCGCTCGGGCGACCCGCGCGAACCAGCCGTCCGGCCCGCCCATCGGCTCGTCCTCGGCGGGTGGCCAGGTCCCGGCGATCCAGGTCGCCAGGTCGATGCCGGTCTGCTCGCCCACCTGGGGGATGCCCAGCGCGAACAGGATCCGGCCCAGCGGCCGCACCCGGCCCCGTTCGATCGCCGCCGCGAGGTTCTCGGCGCTCTTGCGGGCGAAGCGGTCGAGCCCCATCAGCTGTTCCACCGTCAGCCGGTAGAAGTCACCGCGGGTCCGCAGCAGGCCGCGCTCCAGAAGCTGGCTGATCACCGCCCAGCCGGCGCCCTCGATGTCCATGCCGGCCCGGCTCACGAAGTGCCCGAGCTCCTGGCCGATGCGCGCCGGGCAGGCCGTGTTGGGGCAGTAGAACCGGACCGCTCCCTCGTCGCGCGCGATCGGGGTGCCGCACACCGGACAGGCGCCCGGCATCTCGAACAGCCGCTCGTCACCCGTGCGCCGCTCCACGATGGGCCGGACCACCTCGGGGATGACATCCCCGGCCTTGTGCAGGATCACCGTGTCGCCGATGCGCACGTCCTTGCGGCGCACCTCGTCGAGGTTGTGGAGCGTGGCGCGCGCGACCGTGGACCCGGCGACCTTCACAGGGCGGAGATGCGCCACGGGCGTGAGCGTCCCGGTCCGACCGACATAGGGCACGATGTCCTCGACGACGGTCTCCACCTGCTCGGGGGGGAACTTGTAGGCGATCGCCCAGCGGGGTGCCCGGCTGACCATGCCCAGACGGCGCTGCTGGTCGAGGCGGTCCACCTTGACCACGACCCCGTCGGTCTCGTATGCCAGGTGATGCCGCGGCTCCAGCCAGCGCTCCGTGAACGCGATCACGCCCTCGATGTCCAGGTCCGCCTTGCGGTCCGGCTGGACCGGGAAGCCCAGCGCCTCCAGGCGCGCCAGCGCGTCCGACTGGCGCTCCACGACCGGACGTCCGTCCGGCCCGTCCTCGATCAGGATGTAGAACCAGGCGGAGAGGTTGCGGCCCGCGGTGACGCTCGCGTCGATCTGGCGCAGCGATCCGGCGCCGCTGTTGCGGGGGTTGGCGTACAGCGGCAGGCCGGCCTCCTCGCGCTCCGCGTTGATGCGCGCGAACTCCGCCTTGGGCATGTAGACCTCGCCCCGGACCTCCAGGCTGAGCGGCTCCGCCAGCCGTGCCGGGATCGCCGCGATCGTGCGCAGGTTGGCGGTCACGTCCTCGCCCGTGGTCCCGTCGCCGCGCGTGGCGCCCCGGACGAAGACGCCCCACTCATAGCGCAGGCTGATGGCGAGGCCGTCGATCTTCAGCTCCGCGACGTAGCGCGGCCCGTCCGGCGTCGACGCTGCCTCGCCCTCCCCCTCGCCCTCCCCCGTCCGCCACAGCGTGTCGCCCTGGGCCGCGGCGGCCATGCCCAGGCCGCGGCGCACGCGCGCATCGAAGGCCCGCAGCTCGTCCGCGCTGAACGCATTGTCCAACGACAGCATCGGCACCCGGTGGGTGACCTCCGCGAACCGGCCGCCGGGCGCCGGGGCGCCGCCCACGCGCTGGGTCGGCGAGTCGGGCGAGCGCAGGTCCGGGTGCGCCGTCTCGAGGTCCACCAGCTCCCGGAACAGCCGGTCGTACTCGGCGTCGGTCAGCTCGGGCGCATCCCGGACGTAGTACGCATCGTTGGCGCGGCGGATGGCCGCGCGCAGCTCATCCGCGCGGGCGGCGGGCTCCGACGCAGGGGTGACGGCGGGCGGGGGGGTCTCGTCGGTCACTGGGCGAGGATAGCGGCCGAGACGCGGGTCGAGGACGGTCGATGGGACGGCCGTCGTGGTCGCGGGATGGTGCGTGTCAGGGCTCCAGCGGCGAGGTCCACGCCCGGCCGTGCTGGCGCGGCGCGCCGCACGTCCCGCCCACCGCGACGAGGATCGCGCGCACGGACGCGATGTCCCGGATGCACATCGCGCCACCCGGTCGGACGGGCGTGCGCCTCCATGTTCCGGCGACGTCGGTGAAGACGTGGGCGCCGGTGGGCAGCCCGCCGACGGCCAGCGTGACCGCGCCCCCGTCGAGCGCCCGCACCTCGGCGAGGCGGGCTTCCGCCAGCGTGGGATCGTCCGGCATCCGGGACCAGGTCCGGCCATCCGCCGAGGTCAGGATGACCGCCGGGGCCGCCTGGTCGTCCAGCGGCCTTCCCCAGGCGAGGAATCCTGCCTCCGGGAGCGCGGTCACGCCGAGGAGCGACTCCCGCGAGCCGATGGGAGCGCCTGCGTCCGTCCAGGTCACGCCATCCACGGACCAGCGCAGGACCGGGACATCCGCACCCATCGGCGACTCCGCGGCCCCGATCGAGGACCCGAGCGCGACGTAGGTGGTCGTGTCCGCCGCCAGGTCATGGAGCGGCGGAAGCGCGCCCGCCTCGGCGATCCGCACCCATGCCAGCCCGTCGTCCGAGCGCCAGGCCGCCCCGCGCCGCGCGAGCTTGTCAGGATCGATCACCGAGCCCACGGCGACCAGGCCAGCCGGTCCGCGCGCGATCGCCTCGACCTGCGCGCCTTCGTCCAGTGCCGGCCGGCCATCGGCGCCACCCGCGAAGGGCGCACCGTCCACCGGGGTCGACCATGTGCGCCCAGCGTCGTCCGAGCGCCAGATCGTGGCGCGCTCGTCCCAGCCCACGGCATAGAGCGTGGCGCCGTCCGCGACAAGGTCCGCGACGTCGCCGGTCATCGGGATGCCGCCCCGCCGTGTCCAGTGCGAGCCGTCCGGGCTGGCGAGCACGCGCAGGCGGGTACCGCCGTGACGGGTGGTCGTGGGCGCCAGCGCGATGACCTCCTCGCCCAGGGTCACGGCGTGCTCGAGCATCCCCGCGCGGCGCACGGCGCGAGCGCGGACGGGCGCCCAGCGCGGGCCGCCGACGAACGGCGTGGCCTGGGGCAGCAGCGGCAGGCTGGCGGACGGCGCCGGCGAGGCGGGTGATGCGGGTGCCGCGGAGGGAGACGGCGAGGGAGGGGCGGACGGCCCCTGGGCCGCTCCGGGAATCCCGGGGATGGTGACGACGACGGTCATCAGGATGGCCCCGACGAGGGCCCGACGGCGGATGCTCATGCGACCGAAGATACTGCGGCGATGGAGGCCCTGCCGGCGAGCCCATCGTCGCCTCCCGGCCTGCCGTCCCTGGCCGTCGCCCCGCAGATCGGCGCTACCCCAGCAGCTCCAGGTTCGCGAGGCTGGCGAGGAGCTTCTTGACACCGCCCTCGGGGAACGCCACGGTGACCTCCTCGTCATCCCGGGTCAGCTTGGACGTCACCACGGTCCCCTCCCCGAACCGCGCGTGGCGCACGCGGTCGCCGTCGCGGTAGCGGCGCTCTCCCGGGACGATCGACCGGGGTGGCACGGCACCGCGAGCCGCCTCGGCGGGAGGCGCTGTCGCCTGCGACGCGGCGGACGGCCCGAATCGGCCCAGCGACACGCCGCCGAGGCCCTGCTCCGGCGGCCGGCCGTAGTAGGCCTCTCGCTTCGCTGCGAGGTCGCGCGAGGGACGGAAGGTCTCGCCGGGCCTGGGCGCGCCCGGTGGTGGCGCGTAGCCCCCGCCCGGCGGCAGCCGGCGCGGCCCGACCGGACCTCCCGCGCGCCGGCCCACGATGCGAGATCCGCCCGCACGCCCACCCAGGATGGGCGCCAGGTCGTAGGTGCTCCAGCGCTCGTCCTCGGGGCGCTGGTCGTCATCGTCGTCGTGGAGCACCAGTCGCGGGCCGTGCATCAGCTCCGCGGGGATCTCCAGCAGGAACCGGCTGGGCACCGAGAACCCGCCACGCCCCCAGGTGGCGCGCTGCGCGGCGTGCGTCAGGTAGAGCCGGTGACGCGCCCGCGTGAGGCCCACATAGGCGAGCCGCCGCTCCTCCTCCATCTGGCGCGGGTCGTCCAGGGCGCGCGAGTGCGGGAACACCCCCTCCTCGAGGCCCGCGATGAACACCACGTCGAACTCCAGGCCCTTGGCGGCATGGAGCGTGATGAGCGTGCTGGCGTCGGCATCTGCCGCGTAGGCGTCCTGGTCGGCCACCAGGGCGGTCTCCTCCAACAGCCGGTCGAGCGCATCCTGCGGCTCCAGGTCGGCGTATCGGCCGACCACCTCGCGCAGCTCCAGCAGGTTGGCCCAGCGGTCCTCGCCCTCCTGCGAGCCGTCCATGAGCGACGCGCGGTACCCCGACTCCTCCAGCACCAGGTCCAGCAGCTCCGGCAGCGCCAGCAGGCCCACCCGGGAGCGAAGCCTCGCCACGAGGCCCGCGAACGCCGCGATCGCGCCGCGGGTGCGCGTCGCGAGCTCCCCGTAGCCCTCCGCAGCCGCCGTGATGCCCGCCCAGACGTCTCCGCCGCGGGTCGCCGTCAGCTCTCGGAGCACCTCGATGGAGCGCTCGCCGATGCCCCGTCCCGGCACGTTGATGATCCGCTCGAACGCCGCCACGTCCGTGTCCGAACGCAGCACCCGCAGGTACGCCAGCGCGTCCTTGACCTCGCGTCGCTGGTAGAAGCGGGTGCCGCCGACCAGCTGGTAGCGCAGCCCGTAGCGCAGGAACGCCTCCTCGATGGCGCGGGACTGGGCGTTCGTGCGATACATCACCGCGATGTCCTTGGCGCGCACCCTGCGCTCGTCGCCGTCGTCCGCGCGCCGGGCGAGGATGCTGCCCATGGACCCGCGACCCGCGATGAGCGCCTCCACCTGTCGCGCGACCCACTCCGCCTCCTCGTCCTCGCGGTCCGCCTCGAAGCGCTCGATGAGCACGCCCCGCGGGTTCTCGGTCCACAGCCGCTTGTCCTTCCGGGACTCGTTGCGACTCACCACCGCGTGCGCCGCGTCGAGGATCAGCTGCGTGGAGCGGTAGTTCTGCTCCAGCTTCACGACGGCGGCCTCGGGGTAGTCCTTCTCGAAGTCCAGGATGTTGCGCAGGTCCGCGCCGCGCCAGGAGTAGATGGACTGGTCGTCGTCGCCCACCACGGCGAGGTTCCGGTGGCGCGCCGCGAGGTGGCGCACCCACAGGTACTGCGCCCGGTTCGTGTCCTGGTACTCGTCGACGTGGAGGTACCGCCAGCGCTCCTGGTAGTGGGCCAGCACCTGCGGCGACGCGTCGAACAGGCGCACGGCCTCGTTCAGCAGGTCGTCGAAGTCGAGGGCGCCCGCCGCCCGCAGCCGCTCCGCGTACCGAGCGTAGGCGGTCGCGTACTGCTGCTCCAGGTAGCCATGGGCGCTCTCCCGCGCCTCCGCGGGCGCGACCAGGTCGTTCTTCCAGCGACTGACGGCGGCCAGCACCGCCGCCGGGCGCAGCTCGCCCGTGCCCTGGAGCTCCAGGTCGCGCAGAACCTGCTTCATGAGCCCCTGCTGGTCGTCGGTGTCGTAGATCGTGAAGCGCGGCGGGATGCCGATGGCGATGCCGTCGCGGCGCAGCACCCGGGCGCACAGCGCATGGAACGTGCCCATCGCCACGTCCCGGCCGCCCTCCCCCACCAGCGCCAGGATCCGCTCCCGCATCTCCGCGGCCGCCTTGTTCGTGAACGTGACCGCGAGGATCTGCCAGGGTTTCACGCCCTTGACGCCGATGAGCCATGCCACACGATGGGCGAGCACGCGCGTCTTGCCCGATCCCGCGCCGGCGAGGATGAGCAGGGGTCCCTCCGTGGCGCTCACGGCGCGCGCCTGCTCCGGGTTCATGCGCGCCAGGATGCGCTCCGCCAGGGCAGCCGACCCCTCCGGCGCGACGGGACCCGATGGTCGCGGCATCCGCGCGGGACCATCCGGTCCGAGACCCGCCACCACGGCGAACCAGCCCGCGTCGTGCTCAGGGTCATCCGGAGGAGCGCTCGATCCGATCGCGGATCGCCGGCCCCGGGCCGGTCGGCGGGGGTCGGCCAGGTCCTCGTCATGCGCGACCACGACCAGGTCATCATGGTCCGCGACCGAGGACGGGGCCTCCGGAGGCGGCCCGGGATGCGCGGAGTCCGCCCAGTCGAACCCAGCCTGTCGCGCGCCACCCGGAACGGTGGGCCGGGCAGGGCCGGATCGGCGGTCCGCCTCCCCCACGCTCAGGCCGTGGCCGGCAGGACGAGGGGCAGCGGCAGTGCGCCGCGCGCGCTGCCGATCACGTGGTGGGCACGACAGCGCGCCTCGTACCGATCGTCGTGCATCCCACCGACCACGATGAGCGGATCGTCCGCCGCGGCGGGCCTGCCACCCACCATGCGCTGCGTGCGCGTGGCATCCGCACCACACACGGTGCATATGGCGGTGAGCTTGGTGACCTGGTCCGCGAGCGCGAGGAGCGTGGGCATCGCATTGAACGGCCGACCCAGGAAGTCCTGGTCCAGGCCGGACACGATGACCGCGCGACCCTCCGCGGCGAGCAGCTCCGCCACCTCCGGCAGTCCCGGGTCGAAGAACTGCGCCTCGTCGATGGCCACCACCGAAGCGCGCTCGGCGGTCACGATCGCGGGGATCTCGCCGGACTCGACGACCGCGCGAGCCCGGAAGGCCACGCCGCTGCGCGACTCCACGAGCTCCGGTGTGGTCCGGTCGTCCAGCGTGGGGCGCACCAGGATGATCCGCCGACCGGCGATCTCCGCGCGCCGGAGCAGCCGCAGCAGCTCGTCGGTCTTGCCGCTGAACATGCAGCCCGCGATGACGTGGATCCAACCTCCTTGCATCCCGTGCAGTCTATCGGAGGTGGCGTCGGCAGCGCCGCTTCGGAATCGCCGCGACCCCGGTTTGCACCGGGGCCGCGGCGAGGAGGGATGGGGGCCGGGTCGGGCGGCGGAGTTCAGCGCCCGAAGACGCGCCGCACCCTCGGCTGCATCAGATAGGCGATGACCGCGACCGCGATGCCCACCTGGACCGAGACGGTGAGCAGGCTGCCGCCAGCCAGGAACACGGAGAACACCGCCATGCCCAGCGAGGCGCAGTAGACCGCGAGGCCAGCCGCCCACGCCCAGGGCTTCATCGCCCAGAAGCCGTATCCCAGGCCCAGGGCCACGGGCGCCAGTGCGAACGTCATCGCGCCCAGCGCGAGCACGTTCCCGCCGGTGCTGCCCGCACCGAAGATGCTCAGGCCCCCGACGCCCAGCAGGGCGAGCCCGGAGACGAGCGAGATGATGCCGGTCACGAGGGCGAGCACGGCCAGCACCGTGATCCCGAGCGGCCGCTCCTTCATGGTCACACCGAAGTGTTCGTTCATGCGCTCCTGCATCGGATCCTCCGGCCGGGCGGCGAGAGTGCCATCCCGACGATGAGTCCAGTCCCGTCACCGGCGCGACATGCGTCCGATGCGGGGACAGGCGCATCATCACCCGCGCGGTGGTCCGGGACGAGCCGCACGATGGTCCGGGGGACGCCGGACCGGATGGGGGACCGCCGACCCGCTCAGGGCGCGCGGTCTGAGCAGGCGGCCGCGCCCTGGAGCCGGCCCGCCGTGGCGTCGAAGTGGGTCGGGTTCAGCCTGCGCCCGATGGCGCGCCCGGCCTCAGCGAACAGGTCATCCAGAGGCGGCTGGTCCGTGGACAGGATCGCCACGTCGTCCAGGGCGTGGAACCCGTACGCCTTCAGACCGACCGGGAAGCGGAGATAGATGCGCTCGTCCTGGACCCAGACCTCGAGCGGCACCGTCTGCTGCCCGTCCTCGCCGTCCTCCCGCAGCGTGAACCGGATCAGACCGCGCGCCACGCCATCGTCATCGCCCACGTCGTCGATGAACTCGTCGATGAGGTCCAGGTCTGAATCCGACGCGCCGAAGCAGAACGTCGCCCAGTCGCTCGAGTACGAGACCTCGACGCCGTCGAGCACGAGGGGCTCGTGGATGAGCAGCTGCTCGATGCAGTCGGCATCCCAGCCGAACACGCCGTCGGTGTCCAACAGGCCCGGCTCGGGACCCAGGCCGGCCGAGTCGGGCGGTCCATCGTCCCCCGCGCGGAAGGAGACCGGTCGGAAGGCCTCGCCGATGGCCGTGCGAGGGATGAGGAAGTGCGTCAGCCGACCGTCGCGCAGGGCCGCGAAGCCATGCTTGCCCGTGTAGTACTCGCCGGTGGACAGATCGCTGGACAGCGCCCGCGATCCCGATTCGTCGGTGTACAGGGTGTACAGATCTCGGAGGCCCCCGAATGGCGAGGTCGGCGCCGTCACCGTGGATGGCACCTGCCGCCGCGGATCGCCCGCGGCGTCCGTGGCGATGTTGATGGTGTCGCCGACCGCGGGCTCCCCATCGTGCTCGACGCTGATGAGGACGTGAGGACCGGCCCTCAGCACCTTGTTGCGGGCGCCCGCGACCACGACGCGCTCATCGCGCTGAAGCCTGCGGGCATCCTGCTTGCTGAGCGCCACCTCCGCCCATGAGGTGCCGGTGATGTCAAGGGCGCCGTCACCCACGGGATCGGGGACGGCGTGCAGCGTGAGGGTCTCCCCCCGGCCGAGCGGGTCGGGCATCTCGGTGCTCGGCGCCCGGCACCCGGCGGAACCGGTGGGACCGGAGGCGTCATCCTGGGCGACGGCGAACGCCTGCGCGACGCCACCATCCGGTCCCGCGACCGACGCGATCAGCGTGGATCGGGCACCTTCTGCCGGAAGCCCCAGCTCGGGCATCTGGCACAGGGCGACCTCGGCGATCCCGGGCCGGTCTGGCGTCGCCGTCGGGACGGGCGATGGGCGGGAGACGTCGGACTGCGCGCCCGCCCCGTCGGGCATCAGCGCTCCGAACGCCAGCGCGAGGATGGTTGGCACCTGAAGCATCCGATGCGGTCGCACGGGACACGCCCTCCTGCTCCGACCCGGGCGGTCATGGGGGCCGACCGCCGCCGCAGCCGTGGGCGGAACTGTCCACCTGCGCGCGCCCGCTGTCAATGGCACGCGCGTCCGAAGATCGCCGCTCCGGGGTCGCCGGTCGCGGTGCCGACCGAGATGCGAAGGAGCCCGGGCCTCGCGGCCCGGGCTCCCCGGCAGGTCAGGTGCGGTGCGACGACCTAGTGCCTCATGCCGCAACGCTCGGGAGCGAATGATGGACCTCGGCCTTGATGCGCCAGGGCCTGGCTGGCCGGGCGTTGCGGTTGTGCCAGCGCAGGTAGGCGTGGATCGCGGCGTCCTGCTCGGCGTGGCTGGCGTGGTCGGTGCCATCGAGGGCGAAGCGACGGAGCGCGGTGAACTGGCACT